>CAZWFY010000001.1:0-61200 GCA_964633415.1 uncultured Clostridia bacterium
TAACAAGAGATGTTTCGGGTGAAGGAGTTCAGCAAGCTCTTTTAAAAATAATTGAGGGAACTGTTGCAAATGTCCCTCCTATGGGCGGAAGAAAACATCCTTACAAAGAGTTTTTAAAGATCGATACGCGAAATATTCTGTTTATAGCCGGAGGAGCTTTTGTCGGTCTTGAAAAGATTATAAAAAGAAGGATGAAAAAAAATGTTATCGGTTTTAAAACAATAAATAAAAATCAAAAATTTGATAATATTAATGTTCTTGGAAATGTTGAAACCGAAGATCTAATAAAATTCGGATTAATTCCCGAACTTGTAGGACGTCTCCCGGTTACGGGGATTTTAAAAAACCTTTCGAATGAAGAACTGTTAAGAATTCTTAAAGAACCGAAAGATGCCATAACAAAGCAGTTTAAAGCACTTATTAAAATGGATGGTGTGGATATTGAATATTCGGATGAGCTTTTAAAAAAAATCACCGAAGAAGCTGTAAAACGTGGAGTTGGAGCGAGAGGATTGAGAGCTATTTTTGAAGATATGATGCTTGATCTTATGTATGAGATTCCAAAGAATAAGAAGAAAAGAAAGCTTATACTTGATAATAAATTTTTAAAAGAAAAAAAATGGATAGCCTGAAAACAAAATATATAAAAATACCGTTAATCCCTTTAAGAGAATTAGTTGCATTTCCATCTACAATTATACCTATTTTAGTCGGTAGAGAAAAATCTGTGTCAGCGTTAAAGGTTTCAAAGGAAAAATATAGTGAATATATTTTTCTGTCTGTTCAAACGGATCAGTTTAATGAAGATCCCTTACCGGAAGAGATTCATAAAATAGGAATTATTGCAAAGGTAGAAAAATCAGTTCTTCAAAGAAATGGAAGTTTCAGAGTAATAATACACGGTTTGCAAAGAGGTCATATAGAAAAGTTTATTGGAAAAGAAGATTTTTATCTTGTTAAAGTTATGCCTCTTGTAGATAAAATTGATAAAAATGAAGAAGAATATAGATCAAAATCCTGGAGAAAAGAGGTTGTAAATATTTTTTCAGAATATATGGAAAAAAAGAGGTTCAATATTCCCGGGATTTTATCAAAACTTGAGAAAAGTGATCCGAATGAGATTTCAAATATCATTTCCTCTATATTAAGTATTCCTGTTAATGATAAGCAATATCTACTTGAAGAACTTGATGTCTCTAAAAGAATGAAGAGAATTATGTTTATACTGAAAAAGGAAAATCTTAGAGGAAAATCTTCAGCAAAAGATTGGAAATCAAAACGCCCTGAAGATATTCAGGAAAATGATATTGAAGATTACAGAAATAGAATTGAAGGAAAAAATCTTCCTGAAAATGTAAAAGAGAGTGCACTTAAAGAGTTGCAAAGATTTGAAATGATGCCGCCATATTCGGCAGAAAGTACGGTTTCAAGAACATATTTAGATTGGCTTCTTATGATACCTTGGAAAAAATATAAAGAAGAGAATAATGAACTGAAAGTTGCATCTGCTATCCTTGATGAAGATCATTATGGTTTGGAAAAAGTCAAAGACAGAATTTTGGATTATATTGCCGTAAGGCAGGTTCTCGAAAAACCTTCAGGTGAAATTTTATGCTTTATAGGACCTCCCGGTGTTGGGAAAAGTTCACTTTCAAAATCTATTGCAAGAGCCCTTAACAGACCTTTTGTAAGAATTTCTCTCGGAGGAGTAAAAGATGAGGCTGAGATAAGAGGACATAGAAGAACTTATATCGGTTCATATCCGGGGCAGATAGTGAAAGGTTTAAAAAAAGCAAAATTTATGAATCCTGTATTTCTACTTGATGAAATTGACAAGTTGAGCTCGGATTTTAGAGGAGATCCGGCTTCCGCTCTGCTCGAAGTTCTTGATCCTGAGCAAAATGTAGAATTTATTGACCACTATATTGATATTGAAATGGATCTGTCTAAAATTTTTTTCATTACAACAGCTAATACCAGTGAAAACATACCGGCTGCTTTATGGGATAGGATGGAGATAATAGAGATCCCGGGATATACAAGGATGGAAAAAATGCAGATAGCGAAAAATTTTCTTATTAAAAAACAGTTGGAAAAAAACGGTTTATCAGAGAAAGATGTTGAGATAAGGGATGATTTTTTAATGGAAATAATAAACGGTTATACAAGGGAAGCGGGAGTAAGGGATTTTGAAAGGCAATTGGGTAAGGTTTTCAGAAAAATAACAAGACAGTTTGTTGAAAACGGAGGAATGAAAAAAAGAGATAAATTTATATTAAAGAATTCTCATATTAAAAAATTTCTTGGAATTCAAAAGTTTAATGATATTAAAATGTTAAAAAGAAGTGAAACGGGTGTTGCTATCGGTATGGCTTGGACTCCTTACGGTGGGGAATTGTTGATTATAGAATCAAGATTTATAAATGGAAAAGGAGAGTTAATTCTTACCGGAAGATTGGGTGAAGTGATGAGAGAATCATCTTCAACTGCTTTCAGTTATATCAAACTAAAATTGTTTGAACTTGGATTTGATACCAATACTATGGAAAAATATAATGTTCATCTCCATATTCCTCAGGGTGCAGTTCCAAAAGACGGACCTTCTGCCGGTGTAACCCTTGCTATTTCCATGATTTCTCAACTTACCGGAATTAAAGTAAAAGCAAATTTTGCTATGACAGGCGAAATTACTTTAAGAGGTGAGATTCTTCCTGTCGGTGGAATTAAAGAAAAAATAATAGCAGCTCATCGTTATGGTGTTAAGAATGTAGTAATCCCTGAAGAAAACAGAAAGGATTATCTTGAAGATATTCCTTCTGAGATAAAAGATTCGATATCAATATATTTTGTGGAAAATATGGATATGCTTATTGATATTGTCCTTGAGAAAAGTATTGAATTGGATAATATTAAAAGTCAGGTAATTAAACCTGATCTCAGTTCCAAAATTCAATAATTTGTATTCTTAAGTATCTAAAACTTTAAATAAAAATGATTATAAAAAAAGTAGAGCTTACCGATACGGTATTTAATGTGAAAAATATTCCGAGTTGTGATTCACCGAAAATAGCTTTTATCGGTAGATCGAATGTCGGAAAATCATCATTAATAAATAAGTTGATGAGAAGAAAAAATTTTGCCAGATCAAGTTCAAGACCGGGGAAAACAGTTAGTATAAACTACTATAAAGTAAATGATGAAGTACATTTCGTTGACCTTCCCGGTTACGGTTATTCTAAAATTCCAAAAGGTGAAAAAGTTAGAGTTTCATTGTTAATTAACTCTTTCTTTGAAATATCTGAAAATATTAAATTAATAATGCTTTTGATAGATTCTAGAAGAGGATTCATGGATATTGATCTTAAAACATTGGTTCAAATATCAAAAAGAAATATAAAGATATTGACAATTTTCACTAAAAGTGATAAATTATCAAATTCAGATTTAATTAATCAATTAAAAAAATATCAAAAAAATTTTGATTTGAAAGTTATTCCATTTTCTACAAAGAAACGGGATTCTGAGTTAACGATTTTGGAATACATTCAAAAATCTTTAGAGGAGTAAAAATGTACTTATTGAAAGACCTAAAAGAAATGAAAGTTGCGGAATTAAAGTCGGTTGTAAAAGAATTTAAATTGGAAGATAGTGATATAAAGGATAAGAGTTCGCTTTTTTTTAAAATATTAAGTGCTCAAGCTAGTGCGAATGGGAAATTATTTGCAGAGGGAGTTATTGATGTCCATAGTGACGGATATGGTTTTTTAAGATTTGAAGAGTATTCCTACCTGTCAAGTTCGGAAGATATTTATGTATCTCCGTCACAGATAAATAAATTTGATCTTAGGACGGGTGATACAATCTCAGGATCTGTAAGACCACCTAAAGGCGGCGAAAAATATTTTGCTCTTCTTAGTGTAGAGGCAATAAATTTTGAAGATCCGGATCAGGTATATAAGTTAAGAATAAATAGAAGATTTGAAAAAATGACACCATTGTACCCTGATGAACAGATAAACCTTGAAACAGATGCATCAAATACAACCGGACGCGTAATGAATTTACTTACTCCGATAGGTAAGGGACAGAGAGGTTTGATAGTTGCTGCTCCAAGAACTGGTAAAACAATGATCCTGCAGAGTATAGCAAAGTCAATTGCAATAAATCATCCTGAAATTCATTTAATTGTCCTTCTTATTGATGAGAGACCCGAAGAGGTTACAGATATGGCAAGAACGGTGAACGGAGAAGTTATATCATCGACATTTGACGAAGTTCCGATGCGCCACACTAAAGTTGCCGATATAGTTATAGAGAAGGCTAAAAGAATGGTAGAAATGGGAAAAGATGTTGTAGTATTACTTGATTCAATAACCAGACTGGCAAGAGCACATAATGCAATAACTCCTCCTTCGGGAAAAGTTCTTTCAGGTGGAGTGGATGCAAATGCTTTAAATAAACCGAAGAAATTTTTTGGGGCTGCACGAAATATTGAAGAGGGTGGAAGTCTTACGATTCTTGCAACTGCACTTGTCGATACGGGAAGCAGAATGGATGAAGTTATTTTTGAAGAGTTTAAAGGAACCGGTAATATGGAAATTAATCTTGATAGAAGACTTGTTGATAAAAGGGTTTTTCCTGCTATTGATATATTCAAATCCGGAACAAGAAAAGAGGAACTTCTAATACCAATGGAAGAGCTAAATAAGATATGGATTCTAAGAAAAGTGTTGGCACAAATGAGTGAGGTTGAAGCTATGGAATTACTGATTGAAAAATTATCAAAAACAAAGACTAATAAAGATTTTGTTAAAATGATGTCCCAGGGAATGTAAATTTACGGAGGAAGTATGATTAAATCTTTCATTCAACTTATCGAAACTGCAAAAAAGAAGAGTGGAATGGTGACAGGAGTTCCGTCACCTCATGATAATAATTCCGCAAAAACTATAGTTTCTGCTTATAAAGAGGGAATTTCAGATTTTATTCTTGCCGGAGATGTTAGGAAAATCAAAGTCTTGTTAGAATCAAATGGCGGAAATTTCAAAGATTTTAAAATTGTAGAGGCAGGATCAGATGAAGAAGCAGCCTCAAAAATTGTTGAATTGGCAAATTCAGGAGATGTTAAGGTTATTTTAAAAGGGTTTCTCCCTACTTCAAAACTTATGAAGCCTATTCTTGATAAAGAGAAAGGTTTGCGAACGGGAAATCTTCTTTCGGATATTATGATTACCGAAAATCCTATAAAAGATAAAGAGAATATTATTGGTCTTAGTGACGGAGGGCTTGTTATTCTTCCGGATATTATGCAGAAAAAACATATAATTGAAAATAGTGTTGATGTTTTCCATAATCTTGGTTATAAAAACCCTAATGTCGGTATTATGGCAGCAGTTGAATCCGTGAAAGATTCAATGCCTGCAACTACCGATGCAAAACTTCTTATGGAGATGAATGTAAATGGAGAGATCAAAGGTTGTTCCGTATATGGTCCGCTTGCTCTTGATATAGCCGTATCAAGAGAAGCTGCTGAACATAAAAATATAGATCATCCTGTTGCGGGGAATGTTGATATTTTTATTATGCCTAATATAGAATCCGGAAATCTTCTCGGGAAGAGTTTTACATATTATCTTAAACAAACGGTTGCTCATGTTGTTATGGGTGCTAAAATACCTGTTCTTATACCATCCAGAAATGAAAGTGATATAGACAAGCTGCATTCAATTGCTCTGGGTGTGATCATTGCTTAGAAAATTAATAGTTTTTTTACTGCTTTTCAATCTTAGCTTTCTTTTTTATACAAAAGATGATCTTACAAAAAAGGTTAAAGTTAAAATAAGTTCTATTAAACCTTTCAAAGTATTTTTTAATTTAAAAGTAATTGATGAGGGTGATATAGTATCTGAAGAAAATGGATATATAATTTATTCGGATGAAGAGCATTTGAAATGGGTATATTTAAAGCCTTCTTTAAAAATATGGGTTTTAAAAAATAATAGATATGAGTTTTATGAAAAAGACGAAGCTCAGCTTACAAGAGGTTTTTTAAAGGATAAAAAAAGGATATGGTTATGGAGGATATTCCATACGAATTATGATAATTCGGTGAAATCAGATAAAAAGAAAAGGATCATATTTTTTAATGAATCCGAATCGGGAATTAATTTTAAAATAGAGTTGAAAAAAAATTTTTTACCGGATAAGGTGATTCAAACCGATCCGACCGGAGTTTTAATTGAATATAAGTTTGGTAAATATCTATTTAAGATTGATTTGAAGAAAGATGAATTTGAAATCAAATATGAAAAAGGAACGGATATTGTTGAGACAGAATAAAACTTTTTTAACATTTTAACGTAATATGAAATTAGATGACGATCAAATTTTAATAAAAAAAATATTAAAAGGAGATAGGTTGTCTTTTGAGAAGTTAATGAAAAAATATAATAAAAGAATTTACAATTTCATTTTCAGAATGGTTCGTAATGAAGAATCGGCAATGGAACTTACACAGGATTTTTTTATTAAAATTTATACGGTATTGTATAAATTCAATTTTGAATATAAATTTTCCACATGGGCATACAGAATTTGTTATAACCTTGTTATTGACCACATAAGAAAAAATCAGGTATTTGTTAATTCGCTTGAAGATGATTCATTCCCTAAAAAACATCTTGTTTATCATAATAACATTAAATCGCTTGATGGACTTGAAATTCTTCAGAAAGAAGAAATAAAATCTTTTATCTGGGAAACTGTTGATAAAATTCCCTTTAAATTCAAGGAGTTGATACTTCTGCGATATCAGCAGGAACTTAAATATGATGAAATAGCCGAAATAACAGGATTGCCGGTTGGTACGGTTAAGAACAGAATATTCAAGGCTAAAGAAATTATTAGAATGGAGATGAAAAAAAATGAAATGTTTGAGTGATGATAAAATAATTGCTTATACGGAAAATGAACTGAATAGCGTGGATTCATCTCTGATAAGAGATCATCTGATAGTATGTAAAAAATGTTCTGAAAAATATGCATTATATATGGAAATGAATAATGCCCTGAATGAACCTTTTCTTCTTAATCCGCCTGAACAAATCGAAAAAACGGTTATAAATAAAATCACAAAGGGATATTCATATTTCGGTTCCATTGTATCTCTTATATTGGCAAGTTTTTTAATGCTTATAACCGGGATATATATATATTTTAATTTTGCAAATGACAGCATTATCCAAGCTTTGAAAGCAACTTCAAAAAAAACTTCTACACTGATAAGTACATTCGTCAATTTTGTTGAGACTGTTTTTATAGGGATTAATACCGTATTTAAGGCTTTAAATTCACTGATAGAAGCCGTATTAAATATTCATCTCGGAGCAGGGGTTACAGGTTTAATATTTACATCGATCTTTATTTTTCTGTTATTTATAATTTTTAAGAGAATTCAGGCTTCTTTAAAATCCGAAAGATAGATATTTATGAAAATTAAACTATTGACCTCTTTTTTATTATTCTTATTACTTTCGGGGATAATTATAGCTAAAACATCAACAGATAAAAGTTATGAAATCAAAAAAAAAGATCAGAGGAATATCATAGTTTTAGGCAAGAGTATAATTGTAAATTGTAATGTGGAACATTTCCTTATAAAGATAGGTGGAACGGTTAATATAAACGGTAAAGTCGGGAAAGATGTCGTAGCGGTTTTTGCAGATGTCAAAATAGGGAAAAATGCTGAAATTGACGGAGATCTTATTGTGATAAGCGGTAATCTTAACCGTGAAGAAGGTAGTAAAGTGAAAGGGGAGATTCACAATGTTTCATTCTCTCTAAAAAAAATAAATTCATCTGTAGATTTTTTTACTGTAAATTCAAATACACTGGCTCTTATGAAGATGATCTTTTCAATTATTTCATTGATTATAGCCCTGTTTGTATTTGCTGTTTTCCCAAATAAAATAACATTTGCAGTAGAAATTTTTGAAGAAAACAAATCAAAAATTGTTCTGTACGGAATTTCAGGTTTACTTCTGTCAATTATTCTTTTTATCAGTTTTGTTATATTAAGTTTTATCGTTATCGGTATCCCTCTTTTAATTATCCAGATGATTTTTATAATATTTATGATAATTTTCGGAAGAATTGTTCTTTATTACTATTTTGGAAAATTTTTAACCGAATTAATGAGAATAGATATTTATTCACCGGGAATATATTTACTTATAGGTTCTTTTATTTATCTCTTACTATATTTTATTCCTGTAATCGGAAGCATTATTCTTAAACTATTAGTTATAATTGAATTTGGGGTAGGTATTGGATATTTATTCAGAAAATGGCTTAAACTAAAAACATTAACTGAATTTATTAATAATTATAACGGTAATTAACCTAAAAAAATTTAACATTTTTTCTTCCTGTATTATAATTTGAATAATGAAAAAGTCTAAGATCTATATCATTTTTTTTCTTTTTATAATTTCGTTATTCATATTTACAAATATTTATCTTCTTTTCCTTCATCCCTTAAATATAGGAGAGTATTTGGCTGATGATTACGGCGATGCAATACTTGTTTTGGGTGGAGGATTAAAGAAAGGGAATAGGATCGGGGATAGCACCAAAGAACGACTTAACCTTGCAATAAGATTATACCGAAAAAAGAGAAGAAAAATAATAGTATCTGACGGAAGTTTGTATAAATATAGTCCGGCTATAAAAACTATCAAAAATTATCTTATTTCTATGAAAGTAATGGAGAAGGATATAATTCTCGAAGGTAAAAGTCAGACAACGTTTGATAATCTTGTTTTTACAAAAAAAATAATAAGTGATTTCCATTTAAAAAATATAATTGTCTGTACATCCCCCTATCATCAACTAAGAACAGGCTCCATGATAAAATATCTAAAAATAAAGAATTACAAAATAGTTAAAATGGATAGATCCGAAATATATAGTGCATTTACTCTTGCTAAAAAAATGAGAAATATTAAGCTTATTCTTAAAGAGTATATTTCCCTTTTAAAGTTTAAAATAATAAAAAGATGAAAATTTTTATCGCTTCTTATCTTTTTTAAATATATCTTTATTAGGTTGTGAAAATAAAATTATTTTCTTTTTTTAATAATAGTTTTATTTGACAAGAGATTTCTATTTAAATAGTATTTTATTCTAATGAGGTGAATTAATGAAAAAAATAGTGATTTTATTTTTTATGGTTACAATAATAATTCCTTTAATATCATCAACAAGGGAAGATGCATTAAAAAGATTGCATCCAAAGTGGCAAACGTTAGATCCTTCAATAAGAATTAAAGCTTTTGAAAAACGAAAATCTTTAATTATGAAGAGTCCTTATAAATCTATTCCTTTTATCAATGTAGGTCCTATTGCTCAAGGTGGAAGAGTTATGTCAATTGCAATGGATGAGCGCAAACCGGCAACATGGATCGTTGCTTATGCCACAGGTGGTGTTTGGATTACAAGAAATGACGGACAAAGCTGGGAACCGATTTTTGACAGAGAGGCTACATTCAGTGTCGGAGCTCTTGCGGTTACATGGAGTACTCCCGGAATTCCCAAAACGATTTGGGTCGGAACTGGAGAACCTTCAAATACAAGAACCGTTTATATGGGGACTGGTGTTTATAAAAGTAATGATCAAGGCAAGACATGGAAAAATGTTGGATTAATAAATTCACATCATATAGGGAAAATTGTAATTTATCCGGGATCACCCGAAAAAGTGTTTGTAGCAGCTTTAGGACCCGTCTATACTTCAGGAGGGCAACGAGGAGTTTTCAGGACATCTGACGGAGGAAAAACGTGGGAACATGTTCTGAAATGTCCGGAATTCACCGGTGCCGTAGATATTTTAATTGACAGATTCAATCCGGAAATCATATATGCAAGCACGTGGGAAAGGCAGCGTAAAGCATGGGATTTTCGTGAAAGCGGTAACGGAAGCGGAATATGGAAAAGTAAAGATGGAGGAAGTACTTTTATTAAATTGGCAGGAGGTCTTCCAAACGGTGCCGGAATGGGGAGGATAGGTCTTGCTCAAAGTTATCAAAAAGAGGGAAAATTATATGCAATAATTGATAATCAGAGTCCGAGACCTTTTTCTAAAGAAAACCCGGCTCCATTAAAACCAGCGGAATTCCTAAAAATGAGAGTGAAAAGCTTTCTTAAATTATCGGACAAAAGGATAAATAATTTTTTAAAGTTATACGGTTTCCCTCGTAAATTCAGTTCGAAGAAAATAAGAATAGATCACAAGAAGAAAGAATTTAATTATTTTAAAGATATGAAGAAATATGTAAAAAATCAGAAGGATATTCCTGTTTTTCAACCGAAATGTATAGGTCCGGAATTATATGTAACAAATGATGCGGGTTTGAATTGGGGAAAAACTCATGAAGCGGATTTATGGAATAATGTTGACTGGGGTTATGGTACTGCAACTTACTATTTCGGACGAATCGCAGTTGACCCCGGGGATGATCAAAAATTGTTAATATGTCTGATCTCCCTTATCAAAACTGATGATGGGGGCAAAACTTTCAAATATGCAGATGAGAAGGGGTTTAATGTTCATGCGGATAATCATATAGTGTTATACGATTCCAAAGACAGGAACAGAGTCCTTCTCGGCAATGACGGAGGGTTAAATATCAGTATGGACGGAGGTATCAGCTGGAGACCGGTAAAAAATATTCCAGTAGGTCAATCTTATACGGTTACATACGATATGGAAAAACCTTATCATATATTTACAGGTCTTCAAGATAACGGTATCGGTATGGGATTGGCAAAAGAGGTGAAGCCTTATGATCAGATAGATTCATGGAAGAGCATTTGGGGAGCAGACGGAATGTTTATTCAGATAAATCCCGTTGATAATAAAACAGCATATCTCGGGACTCAGTTTGGAGAAATATCAAGAAAAGACCTGATTACATCCGAATCAAAACGGATACGACCTATACCGGAATTCCCGAAAGAGCCCCCATTCAGAACTAACTGGGTAACTCCTATAGTAATGAGTAGTTTCCATCCGGATATAATTTATACCGGAACTCAATTTATTCATCGTTCATTTGATCGGGGAGACCACTGGAAGACTATAAGTCCGAATCTTACAAGTGAGGGTAAAAAAGGTTCATTTGTAAATGTGGGAGGAAATGTCTCATATGGTAATATTTCAGCCCTTGCGGAAAGTAAAATCAGATTCGGTCTTCTTTATGCGGGAACTGACGAGGGATGGATATGGGTCAGCAGAGATTCAGGTTTAAATTGGAAAAGATGCACGAAGGATATACCCCAAAACAAGTGGGTTACACGTATTGAACCGAGCAAATTTGAAGAGGGGACTGTTTATGCAACTTTTACCGGGTTTAGAGAGAATGATACAGAGGCTTATCTTTATAAAAGTGTGGATTATGGGGAAAACTGGATCTCTATCAAGGGGAATCTTCCGAATGAATGTTTTAATGTTATAAGAGAAGATCCGGTAAATCCCGATCTTCTTTATGCAGGAAGTGATTATGGTGTATATGTGACTCTTGACAGTGGAAAAAGATGGGATGCACTTGCAGTGAATTTACCGAATATACCTGCTTATGATATTTGTATTCATCCGAGAGAAATGGATTTAATTATTGGAACTTACGGAAGGAGTGTTTGGGTAGGCTCTGTAAAAGTTCTTCAGGCTTATGTTCCAAAAATAAAAAAGAGATCAATCCATATATTTAAGGTTGATGAACAACAAGCAGAATATTGGTGGGAAAAGGAAAAACCGGTACAGGTCGGACATCCCAGGAAGATTAAACCGGTAAATATTTTTTTTCATGTTAAGAATCCTGGAATCGTGAAGATATATCTGAAAGATTCGAAAAATAAAATAGTTAGAACTTGGGAAATAGAAGCTAATTACGGAATTAACCGTCTCGAGTGGGATTTCTTAGTTGATAAGTCGGTGAGGGGAAAACTTCCCGAGGGACGAAGACCGTTTGTCAAACCCGGAACATATAAGATGATTCTAAAGAAAGGTGATGAATCGGTGGAAACTATTATAAAGATAAAATCAGCAGAAAAGAGAAAAAATATATATTTTTCGGAATAGTTTACATCTGTTGATTAGATTTAAAATAGAATAGTGACTTTATATATAAAAAATTGAAACTATTTCCGGTTAAGCTGCTTTCTCTCTTGTATTACAATGAATGTATAGTCTGTTCAAAGATTATATATGACAAAATCCCCGTATGTAAGGATTGTATGGAATTGCTTCATGAAAAAGGTATTAACCGTTGTGAAGTATGTGGGGTCGAAATAGAAGATGAAGGGCTTTGTGGACAATGTATTATGAAAAGACCTCCTTTTAAAAGGCATATTTCATCAGGCGAATATAACGGATTGCTGAGGAATCTGATTATTAAATATAAGTTTAATGAATTGGAAAGTTTAAAATATTTATTTGCCGATATCTATATTAATCTAATGGAAAGAGAGATCGGTTTTGAATTTGACTGGATTATTCCGGTCCCCGTAGATCAAGGAAGAAAAAGAAATTATGATCCTACTTATGAAACTTCAAAACTCATTTCAATTCGGACAGGTATTCCCATTTTAAGAAAAAAACTTATAAAAGTTAAAAGAACCGAACCTCAAACAGGGTTAGGATATAATCAGAGAGTAAAAAATCTGAATGGAGCTTTTAAACTTACAGATTCTAAGAGTATAGTTAAAGATAGAATTCTTATTGTCGACGATGTATTTACTACGGGAACAACCGTAAAAAAATGTGCGGAAGCTTTTGGAAGAGAGACTAAAGATATTTATATTATTACTCTTGCAAGATCAAAGGATATTTTTAAGGAGTAAAAAACATCAAATATAAATAAAAAAATTTAAAAACGGTATAAATATTTTAATTCTATTTTAACAAAAAGAAATTAATTGACTTCACCCTAATTAAAAAATAAAATACTTTATACAAAACTTTTTAATTTATTTTAAGTATAAAGACTATGAAAAGAATAACCATATATAAAAAAGGAATATTTTTATTTCCGGTAATTTTGTTGTTATCGCTTTCTGTTTTTTCTGAAGAAAAAAATGATATAAAACCACAAATTTTTTCATTAAAAGATGTTCAGGAATATGCCGTTAGAAATAGTATTAATGTAATCAATTCCAATCTTGATTTAAAGATTGCTAAAAAAAAGGTCTGGGAGACAACTGCAACCGGACTTCCACAGATTAACGGAAAAGTATCATATCGTGATCAGTTAAAAATACCTACAACTCTTATTCCTGCAAAATTCATGGATCCTTCTGCTCCCGATGGAGAATTTTTTGAGATGAAATTCGGAACACAACATAATGCCACATTTGATATTACGGTTTCACAACTTGTTTTTAACGGAACTTATATCATCGGTCTTCAATCTGCAAAAATTTATAAAAGAATTTCGGAAGAGAGTTTGATAAAGTCAAAAATCGAGGTTAAAGCTCTTGTTTCAGAAACATATGACATGATCATAATCAGTGAAAGTCTCAGAGATATACTGGAGAAAAACTTTAAAAATCTTAAAGTTTTATACAATGAAGTCAAAGAGATGAATAAATCGGGTTTTGTAGAGGATACTGATGTAGATCAGATCAAGTTATCTCTTGATGAATTAAAAAACAAAATTTCAAATATGGAAAGACAGATTGAGATTAGTTACAGGCTTCTAAAATTTCAGATGGGTATGCCTCTATATGACAAAATAACTCTTTCGGACAATTTGACATCTTTAATAGAAAGACTGAAACGAAGTAATATCGCAAATGAATCCTTCCTTCCTGAAATGAATATTAATTTTAAAATAGCCGAAACTGCCGTGAAGTCGTCAAATATGCTTTTAAAAAAGGAAAAATCGACATTTCTTCCTTCATTATCTGCATATTTTACTTATTCTAAAAACGCTATGAGAAATGATTTTAATTTTTTAAAAAAAAGCGGTGAAAGATGGTATCCGTCAATTGTTGCCGGTTTGAATTTAAACTTTCCTATTTTTAGTTCAGGGTTAAGAGCTTCAAGAGTTCAACAGTCTAAAATGGAGCTTTTTAAGGCTATTAATACAAGAAATGAAGTTAAAAGGGGTTTGGAGCTTAATTATTCAAAGACCCTTTCAAATTATAAAAATGCACGGAATAATTCGAAAACTCTTGGGAACAGCGTAAAACTTGCAAAGAGAATTTATAATAAGTTTCTTATGAAGTATAAGGAGGGAGTATCCTCCAGTATGGATATGATTCAAGCATATAATCAGTATCTAAGTGTTGAGATTAACTACAGAAACTCGTTAATACAATTATCTAATGCGGAAATTGAGTTAGAGAAAGTATTAAACAAAATGTAATGAAGGAAAATGAGAGGTAAAAAAATGTATAAAAAAATGATTTTAATTGCAACGGTACTAATATTTTTTATGGCATGCGGTTCGGAAAATAATGAAAAAAAGATCAGAAATGATATTGCCAAATATAAGGAAAAGATTGTTTCGTTACAGAGTAA
This sequence comes from uncultured Clostridia bacterium, assembly GCA_964633415.1. Taxonomy (GTDB): domain Bacteria; phylum Acidobacteriota; class Aminicenantia; order UBA2199; family UBA2199; genus CAZNLS01. The sequence goes on from CAZWFY010000001.1 coordinate 14,579, forward strand.
AATAATTGCACTTGAAGTAAAATTAAAAAATAACAGTAAAAATATCTCAGATCAGGGAATACATGTAAAAGTTAAAAAGATCAAGAGAGAGAGATTTGAACATTTTTTTACGACAAATGCTTCTATCGAAGCTGTGAATGAAGCTTTTATCAGTCCTGAAGTTCCGGGGCAGATAGACAAGATTTTGGTGAAAGAAGGAAGCAGAGTAAAAAGGGGCGATCTTCTAATTGAGTTAAATTCAAATATCATAGATAGTACGATTTCCGAGTTAAAGATCTCTCTGAAACTTGCCGGAGTTATTTTTAAGAAAAGAAATGACCTCTGGGCAAAGAAGATAGGATCCGAAGTGCAATTTCTTGAAGCAAAAAATAGTGTTGAATCCCTTCAACAAAAATTAGATACTCTTAATGAACAGTTAAAACTATATAAAATTAAAGCTCCATTCGGAGGAATTGTAGATAATATATCTAAAAAAAGAGGGGAAATGGCATCACCCGGGATGCCGCTGATGTTTATTGTGAATTTAAAAAAAGTATATGTAGTATCGGATGTTTCCGAAATGTATATATCCAGACTTCATAGAGGAGATGAAGCTGAAATCTCATTTCCTTCTTTACCGGGAATAAAAAGAAAAGGGAAAATATATCTGACGGGAACCGTAGTTAATCCTCAAAACAGAACTTTTAAAATAAAGATACTTCTTGATAATTCGAATGAAACTTTAAAACCAAATATGATTGCGGAAATAAAATTAAGGGATTTTGTTGACGAAAATGCAATATCTGTTCCTTCCATTATAGTAAAAAATGATATAAAGGGAACATTTTTATATAAAGTGTCTGAGAAGAACGGAGATAAAATAGCAAAGAAAACATATGTGGAGACGGGAATGTCCAGCGGAGGGGATCTTATCATAAAAAAAGGTTTATCTGAGAATGATCTGTTGATAACCAAAGGATATTCTCTTGTTAAAAACGGCAGTAAGATTAAAATAGTTAAATAAGTGAAATAAAATGGGAAAAAACAGATCGGAAATTATTAAAGCAAGGGAATTCGGACTTACTACATTTTCATTAAGGAATAAAAATACAATTTTTTTACTCACTTTCCTTTTTGCATTATTTGGTTTGTTGGCATATATTTCAATGCCGAGGGAGATGTTCCCGGAAGTAAAGATACCTAATATACTTGTTCAAACGGTATATCCCGGTAATCCTCCTGTTGATATCGAAAATTTGATAACAAGACCGATTGAGAAAGAGTTAAATACAATTAGCGGTGTAAAAGAGGTTAAATCGGTCTCAACTCAGGATAACTCTACAATTTTTATAGAATTTAACACAAATGTAGTTCTCAGTGATGCACTACGTGATGTGAAAGATGCGGTTGACAGGTCCAAAAGCGATCTCCCGACCGACCTTGATATGGATCCTTTCATAAAGGATTTTGATGTAAATGAATTTCCAATTATAAACATAAATCTTTCCGGAGATTATAGTATTGAGGAGTTAAGAGATTTTGCAGAGTATCTGCAGGATGAGATTGAAAAATTTACGGAAATCTCAAAAGTTGAAATTAAAGGGCTTAATAACAGACAGATTCAGGTAAACATAGATAAACATAAAATGGATCTTTTAAAGCTCGGTTTTAAGGATATCGAAGATGCAATCTCTTTTGAGAATATTTCCCTTTCGGGAGGAGAAATAGAGGTTAACAATACAAAAAGATCCGTAAGAATTATCGGAGAGTTTAAAAAAGTTCAGGATATTGCAAATATTATTGTTAAACACGAGAAGGGTAATATTATTTATCTAAAAGATGTTGCTGAAGTTAAAGATGATTTTGAGGATCCTCTTACTCTTGCTCGTCTTGATCTGCAACCGGTTGTATCCTTGCAGGTTGTAAAGAAAGCAGGTGAAAATCTTTTAAGTGCTATATCAAAAATATCAATGTTACTGAAATCATCAAGAAAATCGGGATTGCTTCCGGAAAATTTGAAAATAACACTTAGTAATGATCAATCGGATAAAGTTAAAAAAATGATTAACAATCTTGAAAACAGTATAATACTCGGAATAATATTTGTGATTTTAGTATTGTATTATTTCCTTGGCACAAGAAATGCACTCTTCGTAGGAATTGCAATTCCAATGTCTATGGCAATATCTTTTGTGATATTGAATCTTATCGGATCAACTTTAAATATGATGGTTCTTTTCGGTCTTGTCCTGGCACTTGGAATGTTGGTTGATAACGGAATTGTTGCAGTTGAAAATACATACAGATTTACTCAATTGGGATATCCTCTGTTTGAAGCGGCAAAAAGAGGTGTGGGTGAAATTGCAGTTGCGATAATAGCTTCAACGGCTACAACTCTTGCAGCTTTTATTCCTCTCGTTTTCTGGGGAGGAATAATGGGGGAATTTATCAAATATTTACCAATTACTCTCGTTATTGTTCTCTCTTCATCTCTTTTTGTAGCTTTAGTGATAATTCCGGTCTTTTTTGTCAGATTTTATAAAAAAGAGGAAGATACAAGATTAATTGAAAAACGGTTACTAATAAAAAAATTCCTTATCTATTTATCGGTTTCCATACTTCTTTATATTATAAGGATAAATGTTCTCGGCAGTCTGATGCTTATTTATTCAATTTTATTTCTTTTAAATCATCTCTATTTCAAAAGAATAGCAAATTGGTTCAGAACTGTTTTTCTAATAAAACTTGAAGAAGGATATTTAAAATTAATTAAGTTTTCTTTAAAGGGGAAAATGCCTCAAAAAATCTTGTTCGGAACTTTTATTTTAATGATATTGACAATGTTCTTTTTTAAAATAAGACAACCGGAAATTCAGTTATTCCCGGTCAATCAACCTTCATTTATAAATATTTTTGCCGAACTCCCTATAGGTTCGGATATTGAAGCAACTAATGAAGTTATGAAAAATATTGAAAAAAGGGTCTTTAAATTAATTATTCCCGATAAGAAAATAGTTAAATCCGTTTTGACAACAATAGGTAAGGGCGTAACAGGTCAAAATGAGACTCCCATCGGAAATACTCCTAATAAAGGAATGGTAACGATATCATTTGTGGATTATAAATATCGTCAAGGAATTAATACATCGGAAATAATGAAAAGATTAAGTAAAAATATGCTTGGTACCATACCCGGAGTGATTTTATCTATAGAAAAAGATAGAATGGGACCTCCAACCGGAAAAGCTGTTAATCTTGAAATAATTGGTAAAGATTATTCAAAACTTATCTTACTTAGCCGTGATATCCAGAGATATATTGAGAATGAAGATATTGAAGGAATAGAAGGTTTGAAAATGGATCTTGATATTGGGAAACCGGAACTTATAGTGACGATAGATAGAGAAAAAGCACGAAGATTCGGGCTTTCAACCGGACAAATCGGTAGTTCCATAAGAACTTCACTCTTCGGTAAAGAAGTTTCGGAGTTTAAAGAAGGTGAAGACGAATATCCGATTGTTTTAAGGTTTAAGAAAGAATATAGGGACAGTATTGCCTCGATCCTGAATCAGAGAATAACTTTTAGAAGCAGATCAACCGGAAAAATTATGCAGGTTCCTATATCTTCTGTTGCCGGTTTTAAACTGAGTAATACATATGGAGCAGTACGGAGAAAAGATTTAAAGAGAGTTATTACTCTATATTCTAACGTTATCGAGGGTAATAATTCTACAAAAATTAATATCAGATTAAAAAAGCTGATGAAAAATTATAAAATGCCTGAAGGGTTTTACTATAAGTTTACAGGAGAACAGAAAGAACAGGCAAAGACAACCTCTTTTCTTTTTAGAGCAATGATGATAGCACTCTCCCTTATAATGATTATTCTCGTAACTCAATTTAATTCATTTGCAAAACCTTTTATTATTATGGCGAGTGTTTTTTTCAGCACTATAGGTGTTTTCGGTGGGATTGCAACTTTTAAAATGGATTTTATTATAATGATGACCGGAATAGGTCTGATATCTCTTGCAGGAATTGTTGTGAATAATGCTATTGTTCTAATTGATTATATAGATTATTTAAAAACGAACAGAAAGATTGAGCTTGGAATTGATGTAGATAAAGATCTCCCTTTAAATGAAATTATTGATTGTATAGTTATGGGAGGAAAGACAAGATTAAGACCGGTAATTCTTACGGCAATAACAACTATACTCGGACTTATTCCGATGGCAATCGGTCTTAATATAAATTTTTCAACTATGCTTAGTGAATTCCGTCCTCAGATATATTTTGGAGGTGATAGCTCTCTGTTCTGGGGGCCGATGGCATGGACGGTTATTTTCGGACTTACTTTTGCAACTTTTTTAACACTTATTCTAGTCCCGTCAATTTATTTAATGGGCAATAAGATAAAATTAAATATTATAGATAAAAAGAATAGGAAAAAGCATTAGAATAATGATAGAAATGTGTAATTAGGAAAATATCCGATGTTACTATTTTTAATGTCAATAATCGCCCCGTCACTTTTCTGGATTTTATATTTTTACTATAAAGACAGATTCCAGCCGGAACCTTTGCTGGATCTCGGGTTCTCATATTTGTTGGGATTTCTTTTTTCGTTTTTATGCTATAAATTCTATTATATTTTACAATTATGGAATATCCCATATGATATATCATCATATCTCGACAATCCATCTCCTTATCTCTTTGTTTATTTAACAATGGTTACCGGTGTGGTTGAAGAGTTTTTTAAGTTGATCCCTTATGTTTTTATACTTAAATTTTTTACAAACTTTGATGAACCGTTGGATTCAATTGTTTATGCATCGGTTATTGCACTTGGTTTCGCAAGTTATGAAAATTTTCTTAATTTAAAATATTTAAGTGGAATAGAATTATATGCAAGAGCTATCGCATCACCACTTACGCATACGATTTTTTCTTCAATATGGGGATATTATATATATAAATTTCTGAAAGGGGAAAAAAGATCTTTTACTATGCCCGTTTCAGCATTTATTTTTGCAAGTGTATCTCATGGATTATATGATTATTTTTTATTTACTCCTGTTTTGAGAATTTTATCATCACTATTAATATTGGGTATATGGTTGTGGAGAATAATAGTTATTGAAAGGTTGCAAAAAAAATATAGTAATTATAAAGATTCAAAAATGAAAATTTTTTAAATATTTCTATCTATTAAATAAGTATAATTATAATGAAATTTTGAAAATATATACTCATGAAATTTGTAACTTAACTTAACATATATCCAAATTTACAAATGATTGAAATTGTCCTTTATATATGATAAATTTAATATATGAACAGTATAATTCTCATTTTATCTCAATCGACCGCAACTCAGGCGGGCAACTATTTTGCATTAATTTCTCAAGCTTCGGCAGTAGTAAAATTTGTCCTCCTGTTCCTTTTGGTGTTTTCTGTATTATCATGGGCTATTGTTATATTTAAGTTAGTTGAATATAGAAATGCTCGAGTGAATTCTGAAAAATTTTTGGAATTTTTCAGAAAAAACAAAAATTTATCGGATATATATAAATTTTTATCTAATTTTAAAGACAATCCGTTATCCAAAATATTTAAATCCGGTTACAGAGAGTTATCATCACAATTATCCGGTGAAAATAAGACTGTCAATATAAAATTACTGGAGAGATCTGTTATGAATACTTCAAACAGCGAAATTGTAAAACTTGAAAAACTTAACGGATTTCTTGCTACAACTGCAGCTGTTTCACCCTTTATAGGTCTTTTTGGAACCGTATGGGGCATTATGAGTTCTTTTCACCAGATTGGAATTCAAATGAACGCCAATCTTGCAACGGTTGCCCCCGGAATTGCAGAAGCACTTATTGCAACGGCATTAGGGTTATTTGCAGCTATTCCTGCTGTAATTTTCTATAATCTACTACTGAACAAACTAAAAGTTCTTATATCTCAAATGGAAATTTTTATGGGTGAATTTCTTAATTCAAGTGAAAACTTAAACAGAAGATGAAAATAAACGGACATTCAAGATTATCGTCAAATTTATCTGAAATAAATGTTACTCCTCTTGTTGATGTTATGCTTGTCCTGCTTATAATCTTTATGGTTACTGCCCCTATGATGCAATCGGGAATAACCGTCAATCTACCTTCGGCCGAGACAAGATCAAATCCGAGTTCAGGCGGACTTGTTTTAACTATAACAAAGGATCACTATATCTATATGAATGACAAAATAGTAAATATTTTTCTTTTGGAATCAAGGTTGAAAGATTATTTTCATTTCAAAAAAAAGAAGATAGTTTTCTTAAAGGCAGATAAAAAGGTTTCTTACGGTTATGTTATCAATATAATGGATATAATAAAAAAAGCCGGAGTTGAAACGGTAGGGATGATTGTTGATAAAAAAGAAAAGAGATGAAGTTTAGAATTGCCGTAACGGTTTCAATAATCTTTCATTTCTCACTGTTTGCAATTGCATATTTGTTCCCGGGATTCAATAAGGGAGGGGGAACAACATATTATGTAGATCTGATAAATGTAAATGGTGGTAATAATTTTAATGCTTCGGTTAATGAAGGGAAGAGTAATAAATTAGAAAAGGAAAACGTAAGTTTGGAAGAGGATAATAAAGTTAAAAATTTGACTGTAAAAAAGGAGTTGAAATCGAAACTTAGATTTCCGGATAAGAAGAGTAAAAAAAGGAAAGAGATTACTAAAAACACGGATTCCTTGATAAGTGTGGTGAGAAAAAAAAAGAGGAAAGTTCAAAAAAATGACAGCAGTGTTTCTAATGTTAAAAAAACAGGGATTATAAAAACCGGGATTTCAGGAAGTGGATACGGATCGGGAACAGGGGGTGTTCAGGGGAATTTCCCATATGGATATTATATTGATACTTTGAAGAATCGGATTTCGTCTTCATGGTATAACCCGTTGGCTTCGTCAGGAATTAAAGGTAGTTATAACACGGTAGTCTATTTCAGGATATTCAGAGACGGATCTATTGGTAATTTAAAGGTTGTTCAGAGAAGTGGAAAACAGACTTTTGATATGTCTGCGGAGCGTGTTATAAGGGAAGTATCACCTTTCCCGCCACTCCCTTCAGATTATCCTGAGTATTACTTAGGAGTATATTTCGAATTTGAATGGAAAAAATAGAAAGGAGTTAAGAATGAAAAAAATGTTTATAAAAATAAATTTTATATTTATCATATTCATAGTTTTTTCTTCCATATGGTTATTTCCTCAGGAAGAGATCAAAATAAAGATTAATAAAGGAATAGCGATGATTCCGGTTGCTTTACCCGATTTTGTTTATAGTAATGATTCCAAAATAGATGAAAACATCCGAAATGAGATGTATAGAACATTATGGGATGACATGAAATATTCAAAAGTATTTAAACTTGTTCCGAGAGAATATTTTTCATATATAAACAAATTTAATCCGAATAATATTATTTTTAAGGACTGGGCTTCAATTCAGGCTAAAATTTTGATCTCATGCGAAATATCCATATCAGTGGAGAAGCGGATAATACTATCAATGAAAGTTTACGATGTGGTAAGTGAGAGAATGATATTCGGAAGAAATTTCGGTGGAAAATCTGAATTTGTAAGATTGATATCACATAGAATTGCTGATGAAATGATGAAACATTTCGGTGAGAAACCATATTTTACAACTAAGATTGTTTATGTGTCAAAAAAAAATAAAGATAATACGGAAATCTACATAATGGATTATGATGGAAAACGGCAGAGAAGAATTACTTATAACGATTATTTTGATATCATTCCGTCATGGAGCAGTGACGGAGAGAAAATTCTATATACCTCCTATAAACATCATGCTCCCGATTTATATATGTTCAATATTTTTACAGGCGAGAATAAATTGATATCAACGGGAGGTGTTAATTATTCTGCGGACTGGGCTCTTGATGATAATAAAATAGTATATACCTCATCAAAAAATGATTCAAATGCGGAAATCTATGTTAAGAACATGGATTCGGGAAAAGAGAGGAGACTGACATTTAATCGGGTAATAGATTCATCTCCCAATTGGAGTCCCAGCGGGAAAGAAATTGCATTTACTTCTCAGAGGAGTGGTAACCCAAACATTTATATTATGGGTGAAGATGGAACGAATGTAAGAAGAATTACTTTTGAAGGCACTTATCATGATAATCCGGCATGGTCTCCTGATGGAACAAGGATTGTATTTGTTTCAAGAATTAAGGGAAGATTCGATATTTATCTTTACAATGTAAAGAATAATACAATTGCCAAATTAACGGAAAACAGCGGTAGGAATGAAAATCCGACATGGTCTCCTGATGGAAGACATATAATCTTTTCTTCAAACAGGAATGGGAACTATCAACTTTATACAATGGATTATGACGGTTCTAATATAAAAAGACTTACTTCCGGACCCGGAGAAAACAAAATGCCTAAATGGCAAAAAACCAGGTGAATTTAATTGACAATTTTTTTTTTGTATTATATATATATTCAGTAGAATAGAGGAGGAAGTATGAAGAAATTATTATTTTCGGTTTTAATTGTAATTATGGTTGTTTTTCTTTTTAATTCTTGTAAAAAGAAAGTTAAAACAGAGCCGGCACCCGTTAAAGTAGAAAAAGTTGAAGAACAGGCTCCTAAAATAGAAAAACCCAAATTGACAGAAGAGGAAATCTTTCAGAAGAAAAGTCTTGATGAGATCAATAAGGAAGGAAATCTTAAAAGAATAAATTTTGATTTTGATAAATATGTGATCCGTGATGATATGAAAGGTATTCTTAATAATAATGCCGACTGGCTTTTGAAGCACCCAACCGTTATAATCACTATAGAGGGTAATTGTGATGAGAGAGGAACAGTGGAATATAATATGGCACTCGGTGAAAAAAGAGCTCAGGCTGCAAAAAAATATCTTCTTTCACTTGGAGTAAAACCTGAACATATTAAAGTAATCTCTTACGGTAAAAGTAAGCCGCTTGTTAAAGGTGTTGATGAAGCATCTTATTTCCAAAACAGAAGAGATGAATTTGTGATTATTAAAAAGTAAAATTTAAAAAAAATGATAAACAGCCGAATTAAAAAATTGTATTTAGTGATAATTATTTTATCTCTTTTTTCATTGAAATTATTTTCAATGAAAAAGGATACAAAACTATTACTTGCAGAGATACAAAAGATTTCAGTCACATTGAATTCACTTGAAAAAAAAGTTGATATAATGTCATCTGAATTTACGGCTCTTTATAAAAAGGTAAAAATCTTAGATAATAAGATTACAGCAGTAACAAAGAACCAGGCTGATGAGGGTCAGAATAAAGAGACGATCTCTCTCAGCCTACAGTTCTTAAAGGAAGAAATTAACACTCTTAAAAATAGTGTTTCAAAAGTTTTTGACAGGATAATTCAGATTCCTACAACAAATAGAGCTGTTACGGGCACGGATTCAGAAGGACGGAACACCTCAAATGGAGAGAATTCAACTGTTGAAACTCCGGATAATATTTATTATACAGCTTATTCCGATTACATTAAAAAAAATTATCAGTTGGCAATAAGCGGTTTTAATCAATTTCTTAAGTATTATCCTGCAAATGCTCTTGCCGATAATTCATTATACTGGATAGGTGAGTGCTATTATGCTCAGAAAGATTTTAATAATGCGATAAAATCTTTTTCGGAAATTATAAAAAATTATAAAGATGGAGATAAAGTGCCTGATGCACTGCTGAAAATGGGATATGCATTAATAGAGATAGGGAATAATGATAATGGTTTGAAAGTTTTAAAACAATTGGTAAAGCAATTCCCTCTTTCTGAAGAGGCTTCTCTCGCTCAACAGAAAATCAGAGACGTTAACGAATAAAAATGGCCGGAAATATAAAGAGTTTAAATAAAGTTATTTTAGTTGGAAATGTTCAGCCTCGTGAACCTGAGATAAGTCATATTCCGAATATCGGAAGAGATGTTGCTAAGTTTACTATAGTTACAAAAGAGGGTTATATGGATAAAAGTAACCAGTGGCAGGAATCTTCGGAATGGCATAATATTGTTGCATGGGGATATAATGCGAAAAAAATTGAAAAGAGTGTATTCAGAGGTTCACTTGTTTTAATCGAGGGAAAGATAAAAAGTAGAAAATGGCAGGATAAAAACGGTGTTGACAGACGGACGATTGAAATAATTGCAGATACGATAATTCCTTTGGATAAAGCTTCAAATCAGGCAAACTATTCTAATTCCGGAAATCAGAATTATTCAAAAAAAACAGATATGGAACAGGATATGACGGGTATGGATAAAGAACCACCGGAAGCTCAAATTGATGATATGCCGTATGATGATCCTTTCTGATTAAATGGCATTTGTAAATTATAACAATAAAGAAATAACAGTAAAAATAGTATATTATGGTCCTGCTCTAAGTGGAAAAACTACTTGTCTAAAAGAAGTATTTAACAGTAAGGAATTTAAAAAAAAAGGGAAGTTAATTACTCTTGATACTGATGGAGACAGAACACTTTTCTTTGATTTTTTACCGATTGAGATAGGTAATCTGGGAAATTATTCAATAAAAATACAACTTTATACTGTTCCCGGTCAGGTTGCATATAACACAACCAGAAAACTTGTTCTTCAAGGTGCCGACGGAGTTGTATTTGTTGCTGATTCTCAAAATGAAATGAGGAAGCAAAATATACAAAGTTTTGAAAATCTAAAAGAGAATCTTAAAGAGAACAATATATCATTTGATGAAGTTCCATTGATTTTTCAATATAATAAAAGAGATTTGCACGAGATTTTATCTCTTGATCAATTAAATTCCGATCTTAATTCGGAAAACAAACCTTTTTTCCCGACTATTGCTATTGCAGGTGAAAATATTCATGAAGCACTTCATGCAATAATGAAGATGGTTATTATCTATTTAAAAAACAAGCTGACAATTTTCCAAAAAGATAAGACGGTTATGTTCTCAAAAGAGGAGATCACATCTTTAACTCCTGAAGAAAAGGTTTTAGATGGAATTAAAGTAACTTCTTCCGGTGATACCGAAGAAGAGAGTGTAATGGAATTGACTTCTCCTATTGAAGATGCGATCCCTGATATTAATATATCTAATGAAGAGGAAATATTCGATCTTGAGGAAAGCTCTCCTCAAATAGAAATACCTGAAGAATTTCCGGAGGATGATGAAGATCTTCGAACCGTATATAAAGAAAAATCAGTTCCGCTCGTTTTAGATGAGAATGATTTGGTTACTACAAAAGAAAATAAATCAAACAATGAAAACGATAAAGCAAAAATAAAATCAATTGATATTCCTTTGGAGATTGATATCCCGAAGGATTGTAGCAAAATTAAATTAAATTTAACTTTAAATATTAAAATTAAATAGAATTAAAGGGAGAGTTGTTGTTTGAAAAACTTTTTTAGAATTTTTCTTATTATATTTATATTATTTACTCTAAATCTGAATTCACAAGGATTTGAAAATTTATCAAAAAAAGCTGGAAATAGCATAAAGGATTATTTTTCTTCGAAGCAACAGAAGAGTTTCTCGATTATTTCAATAGAGAACTATTCAAATTTAAATGATATTGAAACTCAGCAATTATACCAGCTACTTGTTTCATGTTTTGAAAATAAAAAAGGTTTAAATTTTAAAGATAATTTTCTGAGTTTTAACAATAAGAAGGGAGTCTTTAATACATATAGGATTAAAGAATTGGATTTTTTAATAACTTTGAAATTAATAAATAATCGTGGAAAGACCGGAATCGGGATCATTATATTTTCAAGGAAATTTGATAGAATAGTCAGTATTAAATATTTTGAAGAAAAAATTGGAAAAAAAGAAAAATTTTTATTAAAACATTTTAATTATCCTTTTAAGAAGACCGGTTTTTTTAAATCTTATGAAATGAAAGTTTTTGGTAATCTATTGGATGTTATTTCATTAAACATCAAAACTGCTGAAAAAAAGAGGCTTAATCTTGTTTTTTTTTTCTATCTGAAAAAGATTTCAATATTTAAGTTTGAAGTAAACTCATTAGTTAAGATTTTTGATATTCCTTTAGAGTGGGGAAGACCGTTTTATCCTGTCTTTGAATATGAAGGAAAAGCTTCATATTTTGAATTTGATGGAAAGATTTATGTTACGATAGGAAGCAATTTCTCAGATAAAACAAAGATCTTTTATATTGATCCTTCAAGTTTAAAGTTAATTAATTACGGATCATCAAAAATTGTACCTATTTCTAAAGTAAATATAAATGGAGAACCTAAGATTTTAGGAGTAAAATATGAAACCGGAAAGAATTATTTTAAAAAAAATATCTATATAATGAATTTAGTTACAGATGATTTTAATAAAAATGAGATGTATGAAAAAGAAATGATAAATTTTTTTTCTATATCAATTCAAAAAAATAATAATGAACTTAATGGTATAGTTCTTGTTGATTTAAACTATAAAATGAAAATTTATTCCGGAGTGTTTAAAGAGCTTTACACTTCAAAAAATAAATATGGTTATTCATCAACATCTTTTTCAAACGGATGGATAGTTTTAAGTTCTTTCAGTAGGGGAAGTGATAGCTTTAATTTTTTTAAAATAAAGAATTCCATAGAATTGCCTTTATATACAAATAAAACAAGTGGAGAAATTGTTTTTATTTCAGAAGGGGTTTTTTCAAATAAGAATGGAATATGGGTTAAAATCAAAGAGAATGAGCATATGGATTTCAGAAATATTAAATTGCAATTCTGGAGTAAGAATGTTAAATAGAATAAAAATTTTCTTATTGATATTTTGTTCAATGTTCCTAAATGCCGGAATAAAAACAAAATATGGCGGTAATATAATTATCAGACTTAATGAACCTTCAAGTTTTAATTATTCATCTTCCAATTATTCTAATTCAATTTTTTTTTCACTTATTTATGATAACTTTTTTTATTTGAATAGTGATGGGATACTTTCTTCCAATCTGTTTTCCTCTTATGATTATGATAGAAATGAAAAGAAGATTACTCTAAATTTAAAACCATATTTAAGTTTTTCGGATGGTACGAGAATAACTCCGGAAAATTTAAAATTTTCAATAAAAGTTTTCTTAACAAAAGAAATGACAACATCAAAGAAATTAAGAAGAGCAATAAATAGTTTTAAAATAGAAAACAATTCCATGATAATCACTTTAAATTACGATATCCCTGATGTTTTACAATTGCTTTCAGTTCCGGAATTAGTACTTCTATCAATGAATGAGAAATCATTTTCAGGAATTTTTGTACCGGATCAATGGGAAAGTAAGAAATTTATTAAATTAATTCCAAATAAATTTTATCCCGGGGGAAGAAGTTATCTTGATTATATTAAGATAATTTTTTATGACTATTATTATCCGGATATATTTCTCTCCGGTAGAAACATGAAAATTAATAATTACAATGAATTTAATGCCGGAATATACCAAAATTTTTACCTTCTTTTCCCTTATGGTTCTGTTGGGAAAAATTCTAAAGTTGCACTGTATTCGCTTTTTAAGATTTTTTTTTCAAAATATAATTACAGCGAATTGAACTCTCTGACTTCAACCGAAGAATCTCCGGTTGCAATAAATATTACTAAGTTTTCTTTAAGAAAGATAAGATCGATTTTAAAGTATTCAAGAATGATTATTTATATGACATCATCCTTGAAGCGCTATGAAAAAGATCTTTTGGATTTTTTTAATAAATATAAAAGATTAAATATTACTTTTAATTTTATAGAAGGTAATAAATTGAAAGATTTCATAAAAAGTAATCATAGTGTAAAATTTTTAATAGGAGAAAAATTTTTTAAAAAGAAAACCAACATTGTTGATAAACTACAAAGAATTCTTGACGAATTATCCTTTACAAGATTAAATGAAAAATATTTGAATATTATGAAAGAACTTGAAGAGATAAAATATCTGAAGAATGAAGAATTGCTTATGAAACAATATTCGGAATATGTAACTTCTATTATCTCAGACGGGTTGATTTTCCCTCTTTATCATGAAAAGTTTTCCATATATTTGAAAAAAAATATTCTAAATGTTAAACTCGATTATTATGGAAGACCTTTGTTTAATAGAGTGAGAGTCAAATGAAAAAATATATAATAATTCTTAGTATAGTTTTTTTTGTGTCAACCATATATTCAGCTGAACTGGGATTTATTGTCGGAACTGTAAACAGCAATACAGGATTAAATATAGGATTTTCTGCAGGAATGGGAATGTTACTTCCCTTATTAAAAGTCGAATATGAATTAACAAAAAATCCGGACATAGGTAATAAAACTATTACAACAGGAATAAAATTAAAACCGAAATTTGGAAATTTTTCTCCATATGCTTTGATCGGCGTAGGAACTGATTTTGAAAAATTTTCTCTTGAATTCAGCAGTTATAGTACTTTTACTTTATACGGTGGAGGATTATATATATATTTCAGTAAATTATTCTCAATAAGATTTGATTTTAGATTTATGAATTATAAAACTTTCAATAAAACAAGACTTTCCGGTGGTATCTTTTTGAATTTTTAAGAAGTAATAGATCTTTTCTATTTATACTCTTTTATTATTTTTATATAACTATCTTTTTTTAGTTGTTCAACAAGTTTTTTTAATTCTTTTTCACGTTTTCCTTCTGACAGAGTCTGTTTGATTTTATCTTTGAGAGTTTTAAAATCAGCAATATGTTCAGATACTCTTTTTTCCAACTGAATAATATACCAACCTGTATCTGTCGTGATCCAGTCTGAATATTCTCCTTCTTTTAATTTATCTGCAGAACTCACAAGATTCTTGTCAAGATCGCTTTTTGTAAATGTACCGAGGGAATAGCGATTATCTCCCGTAAGATCTGAATAGATTTCTGCAACTTTTTTAAAATCGGATTTTTCTTTATGCAATGCATCGGTGATTTTTTTCATTTTTTCTTTTCTTGCTTCTTCTGAAAAATAGAGATCTTTTTTTAAAAAAATACAATTTAAAGTGATCTTTTCCGGAATAGTGTATTTTTTTAGATTTTGTCTGTAATAATTTACAATTTCAGAAGCGTCTACTTTCATTTTCTGACCGACCTTTTCTTGAATAAATCTTTCTTGCATTAACTGTTCAAGTCTTTGTCGTTTAAACTCTTCAAATGAAACACCTTGGGAAAGCAAAGCTTTTTTTAGCTCATCTTCGGTTTTTAAATTATTTCTTTTCATAATATCTTTTATTATCATTTTAAGATATTGTGTAAGATCATATTTCTTTTCTTTTGCTTTAGATAGAATTATTTTACGACTAATAAGCATAGAAAGAAGATTAGACTTTAATTCTTTAATATTTTTTTTTAATTCCTCACCGGAAAATTTAGATTTTAATTCCTGAGTGATTCCATTTTCAAATGTTTGTAATTCCGAAAGAGTTATTATCTCGTCATTTACAATGGCATAAATCTCATCAATTGTTTCACTTCGAAGAAGATTTACCGTCGGAATCAGCATTATTAATAGTATTAGAATTATTTTTTGTTTCATTTTTTTCCCCTGGGATATTAGAATATTTAAAAAATAGATTTTTATAATTTATAACAATATTCGAATTGTTTTTAAGATCGGTAAGATATTTATTATAATTAACGGATATTTTTTTGTTTTTTAAAGTTTCTCTAATTATACCGGAAACATTTTTAAGATATTCATGTCTGGCATTTCTTCTTTTCTTTACTTTGAAAATATGAAAACCGTATTTTGTTTCAACGACACGACTTATCTGGTTGATCTTTAATGAGAAAACAACATTTTCCATCTCTTTAGGTAATTCTCCTTTTTGAAAATTACCCATATAACCGTTCTTATTATTATCCATAAGTTTAGAATTTTCATTTGCAAACTTTTCAAATAATTTAGGGTAATTCTGAAGTTCACCTCTAATCTTGATGGCATTATCTTTGTTCTTTAAAAAGATTTGATAAAGTTCAATCTCCTGATTCTTTTGAAATAATTCAGGATTTTTAATGTAATAATCTTTGATCTCGTTATCATTAATTGAAATATTTTGATAGATTTTCAAATAGATAAGTTTATCTAACTTTAATATATTTTTAATACTATCTTTATTAGAATTATTTAATGCAATATGTCTGGATGTAACATATTTTTTTACATCATCTTCGGATATTTCTATTCCTTCCTTATCTGCAAAATAGAGTAGTATGGAATTGTCAACGTATGTATCGAAAAATCTGGAAAGAAGTATATTTTTTTTCTTTTTCTTTGAAATATCAATATCTTTATATTTAAGTGATATAAATTTTTTAAAATCTTTATTCTTAAATTCTTTTCCATTAATTTTTAATATTACTTTTTCTTCATAGGGATCGGAAATTTCTTTTTTGTTGGAATTATTTTTATTAGTGCAATATGTTGAAAAGAGGATCGATATTAAGAATATAATTGAAAATCTTTTAATTATTTTCATCGTATGATTATATACTATATACATATCTTATACAATCCGATGTTATGGTTTTTTGATCTGATCTGAAAAATATTTCCTGAAAATAAAGGGGGTAGGAGAGAATGAAATTATTTCCGTATTATTAAAAGGATGTTTGAATTTAATTGAAGTTGCATGTAAAGCCAGCCTTGGGAAACTATTTCCTTTACCATAATAATCATCACCGAGTATAGGGTTTCCGAGATATGACATATGGACTCTTATTTGATGAGTTCTTCCGGTTTTCGGCTCAAAGACCATTAATGCGGAATTTTTAAACTGGTAAAGTACCGAATAGGATGTTTCGGCATCTTTTGCTTCATCAATAAGATGGTCGGATGAATCTACAGCGGTAAATTTTCTTTTATCATGGTTGTTCCTTCTGATTGGAGCTGAAACCGTTCCACTTCTGAATCTGACATTTCCGGAGACTATTCCATAATATTTTTTAAATATTTCTCTTTTTTTAAACTTTTTTTGCATTTTTTTCATAGCCAAAAATGATTTTGCAAGGATAAGGACTCCGGATGTTCCTTTATCCAATCTATGAACGATCCCTGGGCGATCTATGTCTTTTATTTTTTTAACATCAGGGTATTCATTGATTAGTAGATCCAAAATTGTGGTTTTTCTTTCTCCTGTCCCCGGATGAACCGAAATGCCTGAAGGTTTGTCAATAATTAAAATTTGATCATCTTCATACAATTTTTTCAATAAAGGAATATTTGTATTATGAATAATATGATCCGGTTCGATCTGTGCAGGAAACTTAACTTCTATTTTATCACCAAGAGTAATTTTAAAATTCTTTTTTATTACAATTCTACCGTTTATTTTAACATTTCCCGATAAAATAATTTTTTCCACTTTTGAACGTGAATAAATTTTTAAATTTTCTGTAAGAAATTTATCAATTCTGATTAGATTTTTTTCTTTGGCAAGATAAATTTTATTCATTTAAAATTTAATGATAATTATTTCTGCTCGGAATGTTTAAACTTAAAGTATAGAAAAACAGAGATCACAATTCCGGCAAGACTGATAGCCTGAGGAATTGAAAGGCTTAGATAAGGATTATTCATTCCTCCGAATATATAACCTCGGTCGGGATCTCCTCTGAAATATTCAACAAACAATCTGATTATTGAATAATTGAACAGATAAAGAACGAATATCTGACCGTCAAATTTTTTTCTTTTTTTATAAATGAAAAATAAAATGAAAAAATTTAACAGATTAAGAAGAGCTTCCATTAATTGAGTAGGAAAAATCGGGTGACCTGTTGGAACTCCGGTACTTTGATTAAGATCCGGGAAAATAACTCCGATGGAACAACCCTGTGCATTTCTTCCGAAACAACATCCCGCAGAAAAACAACCAAGCCTGCCGAAGAAATGAGCTAATGCAATAGCCGGACCTGATATATCTCCTATTTTTCTAATATTTAATCCTTTTTTTCTTATAAACCATATTGCAAAAACCAAACCGAAAATCAATCCTCCGTAAAAAACACCGCCTTGCGTGAATAATTCGACTATTCTGGATGAATCGCTTGTATAATAACTAAAATCAATTATAAACAGATATAATTTTGCACCTAAAAGTCCGATGATTAATGTATAAAAAACAAGATCGGAAATATCTTTGGAATTCATATTTTCATCTTTTGCAAACTTCAACATCATTAGTATTGATATCAATACTCCGGTAGCAAGCAAAAAACCATATGTGTGAATTGTTATAGGACCTATTTTTATTAAAACCGGTAACATTATTCAACTCCTTTTTTCTTTTCGCTGTTTTTTCTATCTTTAAAAATTGAAAAAAGAAGTAATACAATTCCTATAGAGATAAAAGAATCAGCGATATTAAAAGTGGGCCATCTGTATTTTTTGATATATATTTCAATGAAGTCCACTACATATCCGAGAAATATTCTGTCTATAATATTTCCTATTGCTCCTCCGGCTATAAATGAGAGTGCTAAAGCTTCTAAAATTTTTTCGGATCCGATTTTAAAGAATAGATAGATGACCACCGAAAGAGCAATTATAGCCAGTATAGTTATCAAAATAGTTATAAACGGGTTGCTGTTCCCTGAAAAAAACCCCCAGACGGCTCCATTATTTTTTACATATATAAAACGGAAAAATCCTTTTATAATGTTTTTTTGGTCATAAAGTCCGAATGAAGAACGGATAAAATATTTGGAGATCTGATCAGCTAAAATAATCGACAATGTGATTGTAAGGTAAATATATCTATTTTTTAATTTCAATATCAGATCTCCTTGATTACGGAATTGCAGCGTGGACAGAGATCTGTGTTATCGGTTGAATTTAGAGAATTTTCAAACCAATTCCAGCATCGGGGACATTTGGAGCCTTCAAATTTTTTAACGGAAATATCTATTACTTTACCACTTTTAATATTAACTTTTGAAGTAACCGTAATATTTTTAAAGATTGATTTATTATTTGAGATGACTTTAAAATCTTTTTCCGGGAGGGTTAATGTTATTTCAGCTTCGAGAGAATCTCCTATAATCTTTTCACTTCTTGCAGCTTCGATCTCTTTTTGAACGAGATCTCTGATGTTCATAAGAACACTCCAAATTTCTTTCGATTCAAGATTATCAAATTCCTTGTCAATCTCTGGAAATTTGCAGAGATGTACCGATTCTGTCTTTCCTTTAAAATCAGGAATATGTTCCCATACTTCTTCAGTTGTGAAAGAAAGGATAGGGGCGAGGAGTAATGTAGTCTCTTTCAAAAGTTTGAAGATAACGGTTTGAGTAGCTTTTCTCTCCTTAGAATTTTTCAAATTACAGTAGAGGTTATCTTTTGTGATGTGAAGATAAAATGAGCTTAGATCAGTAATAAAGAAATTTGAAATTGCATGGAAAATAGTGTGAAATTCAAACATTTTGTAGGCTTCCAATATTTTCTTTTTTAAGATCTGAAGTTTGTAAAGAATATATGTTTCAATTTCGCTGTAATCTTCAACTGAAACAGAATCATTGTCAGGTGAAAAATCACTCATAACGCCAAGCATAAATTTCCATGTATTTCTGATTTTACGATAACTTTCAACCACTCTTGAGATTACTTCATTTCCCAACTTTATATCTTCTCTGTAGTTAACCATAGCAACCCATAATCTTAATATCTCCGCTCCTTTATCATCTATGATTGTCTGTGGAGAAATAACATTTCCAATTGATTTTGACATGGCTCTTCCCTTATGATCAAGAACCCAGCCGTGTGTGAGAACACTTTCATATGGTGACCTTTTCTTATAGCTTACACCGACAAGTAAAGATGAATGAAACCAACCTCTGTACTGGTCTCCTCCTTCAAGATATAGATCAGCAGGGAATTTATGTTCGGGGCTGTTTTCAAGTACTCCGAAAGAAGACCCGGACTCGAACCATACATCAAGAATATCGACTCCTTTTCTGAATTCGGAACTTCCGCATTTTTCACATTTATAATTATCCGGTAAAAAGTAGTTTATATCTTTTTTATACCAGGAATCGGAACCTTCTTTTTCAAAGACAGATCTGACCTTATCAATAATATCGGGTTCAACTACGGGATGGTCACATTTTTCGCAAAAGAATACGGGTAACGGAACACCCCAGTTGCGCTGTCTTGAAATGCACCAGTCGGGTCTGTTCCCGACCATGTTGGAAATTCTTCCTTCTCCCCATTCAGGGATCCATTTAACTTTTTTAATCTCTTCAAGGGCTTTATTTCTTAGTTCTGCAGTGTCCATTGAAATAAACCACTGTTCGGTTGCTCTGAAAATGATAGGTTTTTTACATCTCCAACAATGTGGATATGAGTGTTCAACACTATCGGAATATAGTAATCTGCCTGCTTTATCAAGGTCCTCAACTATTATATTATTTGATGCAAATATTTTTTGTCCTGAATATTTTTCTACGGTTTCATCAAATAATCCTGTAGGACCGACAGGTGCATATATATCCAGACCGTATTCAAGTCCTGCTCTGTAATCATCTTCACCATGTCCGGGAGCGGTATGAACGCATCCTGTTCCCTGATCTAATGTTACATAATTTGTAGTAATTATTATTGAATTCCTATCAATTAAGGGATGGACGGTATTTACTCCTTTTAATTCATTACCTTTAAATTTTTTTAAAATTTTATATTCCGAATTGACTAATTCCGAAATTAGAGGAATAAGTAACTCTGCGGCGATATAGTATTCACCGTTTAACTCAAACAGAGCATAATCATAATCTTCCTTAACTGCGATAGCAAGATTTGCAGGAATTGTCCATGGAGTTGTTGTCCAGATAAGAACGGAAATTTCTTTATCTTGGAATTCCGAAAGAAAATCAGGGTAATCAGCAAGTTTAAATTTTACATATATGGAAGGGGAAGTATGATTGTCATATTCTACTTCAGCTTCTGCAAGAGCAGTATGACATGAAGTACACCAGTATACCGGTCTCTTTTTTCTTATTATATTTCCACTTTCAACAAAAGATTTAAATGCTTTCAGAATATAGGATTCATAAACGGGATTAATGGTTGTGTAGGGATTATCCCAATCACCGAATATACCAAGCCTTTTAAATTCATCTCTCTGTATATTTATAAAATTTTCAGCATATTCTCTGCATTTTTCCCTTATCTCGGGAACTTCCATATCTCTTTTTCTTTTACCAAGATCTTTATCTACTTTAATCTCAATCGGAAGTCCGTGACAATCCCAACCGGGTTTATACGGAGCTTTAAATCCTTCCATGGATTTTGTTTTTACAATAAAATCTTTTAAAATTTTATTAAGGGCATGCCCAAGATGGATATGACCGTTTGCATACGGAGGTCCGTCATGAAGCATAAAAGTTTCACTGTTTTTATTCTTTTCAATAATTCTTTCATAAATTTTAATATCATTCCAAAATTTTAAAAGTTCCGGCTCTTTTTTATTAAGCCTTGCTTTCATAGGAAACTCTGTTTTCGGAAGGTTCAGAGTGTCTTTCCAATTAACATCTTTCTCATTGCTCATTTTTTTTCTCCAAAGGATGCATGAATGATCTTCAGCTAAATATATGAATGTTATTTTCTTATATTTTTCAGTTTAAGTCAATAAACATAGAAATAAAGTAGTAATTCGGTTGATTTTAAAAAGTTTCGTTTAGTATTGATTGTAAGTTTCTCCAATTGGGAACAACCTTTACAAAAAGATCGAGAAAAACTTTTTTCCCGAAATAGTCTTCTATCTCAACTCTGGCAGATTCACCGATTGTTTTTAATTTTATACCTTTTTTCCCTACTATTATTTTCTTTTGAGACAATGTTTCTATATAAATCTCGGAACGGATATATATTATCTTTCCTTTATCAACTATTTCCTTAAGACTGACCATAGTTGTAAACGGGAGTTCATCCTTAGTGTTGTGGAGGATTTTTTCCCTGATGAGTTCGGAAATATAGAATTTTTCGGACTGAACCGTATATTGATCATCATCGTAAAACAGATGTTCCGATTCAGGAAGATGTTTGTAGATAAGCGTTTCGAGAAGTGGAAGATTATCCCCGTTCAGAGCGGAAATAGGAACTATCTCCGTCCAGTTGAATATGTTTTTGAATTTTTCAATCTTTTGAAGAATTTTTGATTTATTGTAAATATCAATTTTATTAATAATAAGAAAAACATTTTTTTTATCTTTTAAAAGATCCAGAATAAAAGGATCATCATTCCTGTCTCCAATATCAATAAAATATAGGATGAGGTCAGCATCCATAAGAGAGTTATGAACATCTTTCATCATCTTTTCGTTCAGTCTGAATCGAGGCTTATGAACACCGGGAGAATCAAAAAAAACTATTTGTCCTGCTTTTGAAGTTTTTATTCCTAAAATCTGTTTCCTTGTTGTTTGGGGTTTGTTAGAGACAATGGAAACTTTTGTCTCAAGTATTGAGTTTAAAAAAGTTGATTTCCCTGCATTTGTTCTTCCAAGCAATGCAACATATCCGGAATGTTTTTTTATTGATTTATGCATGATAAATTTTCACCTTCTTGATTCTGTTATTTTCAATTTCAATGACTTCAAAAATATAACCGTTAATACTAATAGATTCATTCTTAGTCGGGATTTTTCCCAGTTTATAATTAATTAAACCTGAAACCGTCTGATAATCCTCTTCATTAGTGATCTCAAAATTTAAGGTTTCACTAAGTTCAATAATGTCCGTATCACCTTTAACTATATAAAAATCTTTCTCTTTAACAATTTGTTCAATATCTTCGTCATATTCATCCTTTATCTCTCCGACTATCTCTTCTATCAGATCTTCCATTGTTACAACTCCGGAAACCCCGCCGAACTCATCCACTACAATTGCAAATTTTTGTTTAGAGTGCTGAAGTTCTTTTAGAAGCTCAAGTATTCTCATTGTTTCAGGAATAAAAAAAGGTTCTCTGAGAATATTTTTTAATAAAAAATTATTTTTATTCCAGTAATTAAAAATATCTTTTGATAAAATTATCCCGGTGATATTATCAATTCTTCCCGAGATAACCGGATATCGAGATTTTTTACTTTCCATGATGACTTTCAGGATATCTTCAATTACCATATCTTCTTCAATATATTGCATATCAACACGAGGAGTCATAATTTCTTTTACAAGTGTATCGCCAAATTCAAGAACACTCTCTATCATCTCTCTATCCTCTTTTTCTATAACTCCATCTTTTCTTCCTTCTTCAATAAAAACTTCAAGTTCTTTTTCACTAAGATCATCCTGGGTCGAATCAATGATAGATGTTGAAAGCTTTTTTTTTAATATTATATTGAAAAAATAATTTGCAGGATAAAAGAATATCCACGGTAATATTAGAAAATGTAATAGTTTTTCAAGAATCTTCTCTTTATAAAAAAAGGCAATTATATAAAGAAAAAGATCAAAAAAAGTTATAAATGTAAAAATAAGAGCAAGAATTGTTAAAGGGTTTTCCGAAAATGATTTTCTTATCAGAAAAAAAGAGTGAATAAAAAGGAGAAGTTGAAAGAAGAATGAGAATGCACCGAGAGAGTTTATAACCGTATCATATTTTTTTACAATATCTATTTTTCCTCTTTTCTTTTCCGGGAGATCCTCTATAAAACCAGCAAGGGAGATCCTTGAAAAGCTTTTAAGACTTATCTCAAGCATAAAAAAAGTAACTGTTAAAACAACGAGAAGTATAAAAATTAGAGTCTCCATAAAATCTTATTCCCCTTTAAATTTATAGATCAATTTTTTCAATTTTATTTATTTCAGGTTCAATAATATAAAATGACGCAGGATTTATCATTCCCGCTGCTTCTCCGGGATTCAGTATAGTTGTTGTACCCGACTTATAGAGTCTGGAAGCATGTATATGACCATATAGAATGTAATCTGTTTTTTCCGAGGAAGAGATCTCCTCAATTAGTAAAGGTTCATGCATTAAAATAAAAATTTTTCCGGATATCTTCAGTTTTAAAGGAGGTTGTGAAATTGTCCCTCCGAAATCTGAAAATATTCTGTTCAACCTTATTTTGTCTCCATCACAATTACCATAGACTGCAAATATCTCTCCATTGAAATTACCAAGTTGTTCGGCAGAAAGAGGTGAAACGATATCTCCGAGATGAAAAAGATGTGTACAATTGGACTTATTGGAAATCTCGACTGCTTTTTTTAGATTGCTAATGCTATCATGTGAATCGGATAAAACAGCAATTTTAACTCTGTTCATTTATTTAATTTTAACATATAAAGATATACAAATAAATAATTTAAATTTGATAGGATGATAATGACAAATATATTGACTTTTATCCGGATTGGCGTTATAAATGCGAAATGTGCGGAGTGATTGGAATTTTAGATAATGAACAGGTGATTACGAAGTTATATAATTCTATGCTGACTATACAGCATAGGGGGCAGGATTCTGCCGGAATTCTTACTTATGACGGTCGTTTCCATCTGAAAAAAGGAAACGGACTTGTAAGAGATATTTTTGATCAAAGAAATATTTCCAGATTAGTCGGGAATGTTGGTATCGGTCATACCAGATATCCTACAATCGGTGAAGGTTCGGTGGAAGATGCTCAACCTTACTGGGTTAACACGCCATTTGGAATCGCCGGTGCACACAATGGAAATGTAACAAATTTTACCGAATTAAAAAAAGAACTTTTTGAAAAATCTTTTAGAATAATAAATTCCAATTCCGATATGGAAGTCATACTTAACATTTTTGCAGATTATCTCGATCATACTAAGGTTAAAGATATAACTCCCGATATAATATTTAATGCGATAAGATATATTTATAAGAAAGTAAAAGGAAGCTATTCCGTGGTTTTTTATATTGCAGGAAAAGGAATGGTTGGATTCAGGGACCCTTATGGCTTAAGACCGCTTCTATTCGGAGAAGATAAAAGTAAGACGGTCCCGTCTTTTGGTTTTGCTTCGGAGAGTGTATCTCTTGAAGTTATGGGTTTCAAAGATATTAAAGATCTTGATCCGGGATCAGCAATTTTTATTGATAACAAAAGAAGGGTCTTCACAAAGAGAATAATAGTAAAACCTCACAGACCTTGTATTTTTGAATATATCTATTTTGCACGTCCCGATTCCTATTTAAATAAAATAAATGTTTATCGATCAAGGGTTGAGTTGGGAAGAGTGTTAGTAAAAAAAATTAGAAATTATAATCTTGATATTGATGTAGTGGTTCCTGTCCCCGATTCATCAAGAGCTGCTGCCATAGAGATCGCAAGGCTTTTAAAACTTAAATACAGAGAAGGGCTTGTGAAAAACAGATATATAGGAAGAACATTTATTATGCCCGGAGATAAAATCAGGAAAAAATCGATCTATACAAAGTTAAATCCGATAAAAGGTGTTTTTGAAGGGAAAAAAGTTCTTCTTGTTGATGATTCGATCGTAAGAGGGAATACTTCAAGATCCATTATTCAGATGGTTAGAAATGCCGGAGCTGAAAAAATATACTTCAGTTCATATTCTGCTCCTCTTACGAATCCATGTGTTTATGGAATTGATATGCAGACAAGAGGGGAGTTTATTGCACAGAATTCGTCTTCTGATCAGATTGCAAAAAAAATTGGAGCGGATGTTGTTATATATCAGGATATGGAAGAAATGGAAAAAGCTGTCAGGAAACAGAACAAAGATATAAAATCATTCTGCAAAGCATGTTTTAACGGGATTTATCCTACGGGTGATGTATCTGTGAAAATGTTAAGATCAATCGAAAGGGCAAGAGATGAACAGAAGAGAAATAATTCCAAGGAGTTTATAGCGGATTAATGGATTTTTCTTGTCCTTCCCAGGGAGATTTATCAGAATATAGATTTCAGGAAGTGGTTGCATACATTTTCAAAGAAAAAATTAATTGTTCCCTTAAGATTAATTATAATAATCATACTAAAACCATATATTTCCGTAATGATGAAATATTTTTTGCCGAATCTTCAAACCGGGAAGAAAATTTTGGTAATTTTCTGATAAAGAAGGGAATTATAACAAAAGATCAGTTTGATATGGCTTCCGCATATATGAAAGATAACAGGATAAGATTCGGAAGATCTCTTGTGAAAATTAAAGTATTTACTTATGAGAATCTTTTTCATTGGGTTGAGGAGCATTTGAGGTGGATAGCTTTATCATGTTTTGATATGGATAAAGGGAAATATTTAATTAATAGTCTTGATATGAAAAAAATGGAGAATATAGGTTTGAATCTGGATGTTCTCCGATTTATTGTTACGGGCTTTAGGTATTTAAAGGATTATTCGTATATTAGAGAATTAATTGAAAAAGTTGATGATATTTACATGATAAATCCCGAGTTAATCTCTCGTATGGATCTAAAAAAATTTGAATTTCATATTTTTGATCTTTTGAAAACCAATAATCGTGTAAGTGATATTTTGGAGAAAAGCGAATTGTCAAGTGATGATACTTCTAAAATCTTATATATGTTTTTTCTTACGGGAGTTATTTCCGAAAGTAAACCGGATATAGAAAATGCTATTCAAAATTCTGTAAACATTGTAAGTTCACCCAGATTTTTTTCATCCTACAATGAAGCTCTTAAATACTATAATTCAAAATACGAGATGATTTTTAAAATGTTATCAAAGGAGATAGGTCCTATTGCAATTTCAATTCTTTCCGGAGCGATAGAATCAATATCTGAAAATCTACCTTCATATTTAAAGGATATAACTATAAAATCAAACGGAAAACTTAATGAGGATCAGATTTTAAAAAAGGTCTGGTACAATGATTTTGAAGAAAATTTACCTTTCTTCTTAAAGGGTCTGGAAGAGATATTATATGCTGAGATTTTTGCAGTAAAGAAAAATCTCGGAGTTGATTATGAGAAACAGATCTTACAATGGATAAACATTGCACAGAATAATAGTTAGAATAAATAGTTTATTACGGATTTTTTTATAAAATAAAGTGAATAAATGAAAATTTTGATTCAAATTCTCGGTCCGACCGGAGTGGGGAAATCTTCAATGGCAGTCAGAGTTGCAAAATATTTTAACGGTGAAGTGATTTCTGCAGATTCAATGCAGATATATAAAGGGTTTGACATCGGAACTGCTAAAATTTCTATTTCCGAAAGAGAAGATGTAAAGCACCATCTTATTGATGTTTTAGAAGATTGCTCACAATTTAATGTAAAAAAGTTTTTAGCTTTATCTTATGTTGCTTCGGAAAATATTTTAAAAAGAGGGAAATTACCGATTATCTGTGGAGGAACAGCACTCTATTTAAGATTGATGATAGACGGCATCTTTGAGGAGAATGATATTAAAAGAGTATCAAGAAAAAAACTTAAACAAATATCGGAAACAAGCGGACTTGATTTACTCTATAGAAGACTTTTTAAAATAGATTCGGAATATGCTGAAAAGATTGGAGAAAATGATGAGATACGTATTGTACGGGGACTTGAGATATTTTATAATAACGGGTTGACTCCGACGGAAATTTTCTCAAGATCCGCAACACCTTTTAAAGGTTATAAATTTATCAGAGTAGGGCTTACCGATAAAAGAGAGAGAATATACAAAAGGATTAATGAGAGAGTGGATGAAATGATTAAAATCGGTTTAATTAAAGAGACGGAGGAATTGATGAAAAAGTATAAAATTGATTGCCCTCCTTTCAATTCAATTGGATATAGGGAGTCCGTTGCTTATATTAAAGGTGAAATTACAAAAGATAAATGTATCGAATTGATAAAACAGAGATCAAGGAATTTTGCAAAGAGGCAGTTGTCCTGGTTTAGACATGAAAAGGATATTGTGTGGTTCGGACCTGATGATACGGATGAAATAATTGGATTCATTAATAAAAAAATCAACTGATAATCCGGAAACTTCTGTAATTGCCGGATTTTTTTATCAAAAAGATAGTGATGAAGAGATAGCTGCAATAAAAGAAGAGCTTGAATCACTTTTAAAAACCGCAGGCGGACTCTCAATTAAATTTTTCTTTCAGAAAAAAAATAAGATAAATAATAAATATCTTTTCGGAATAGGAAAGATTGAAGAGATCAAATCATATATAGATGATAATAATATAGATCTGATTCTTATATACAATAGTTTAAGTAATGTTCAACAGAGAAATCTTGAAAGTTATTTAGAGATCAAGGTAATAGACAGAACGAGATTAATTCTTGATGTATTTGCATTGAGAGCAAGAACAGTCAAGGGTAAACTTCAGGTTGAGCTTGCTCAATTATTATATTTTTTACCAAAATTAAAGGGAAAGGGAATTGAACTTTCAAGATTAGGCGGCGGTATAGGTACGAGAGGTCCCGGTGAAACTAAGCTTGAAACTGATCGAAGAAAGATAAATAAAAGGATATCAATAATAAAGAAAAAACTTAAAAAACTTGATGTGAATAGAAAAAATTTAAAATCCCTGAAGGGAAACTCTTTAATTCCCGTAATATCTCTTGCCGGTTATACTTCTGCGGGAAAGTCTACTATTTTTAACTGCCTTACAACTGAAAAAACCTATGTGACGGCAAAAATGTTCTCAACTCTTGATCCCTTGATAAGAAAGATGTCATTTTCGGGAGAAAGAGCGGGATATTACTGTTTCCTTACCGATACGGTCGGTTTTATTAGAAAAATGCCGTCTGAAGTTATTGAAGCATTCAAATCGACGCTTGAAGAGATTTCAGATGCGGATCTTATTCTTAATATAATGGATATATCCGATAGGAGAATAATCGATAAGAAAAAAGAGGTAGAGGAAGTTTTCGGAAAATTGAATATTTCTTCGGAAAAAGTCTTAAATATTTATAATAAAGTAGATCTTTCCGATTTATCCGGAAATGATATAATTCCATTTGAATATAAAAATTCTTCCAATATTTATATTTCCGCTTTAAAATGCGATGGGATTGGTGTTCTAAAAGATAGAATTTTTAGAAAAGTATTTTCTGATTTTAAAAGATTCAGGATTGTTGTAGATAAGTCCGATAAGGGGATTTCCAATTTAAACAGATGGGCAATAGTAACAAAAAAAAATATTACCGGAAATAAGATAAATATGGAAATTTTAACAACGGAAAAAAAAATGTTAAAATTTGTTACAGGACATTCGGAGGTTTTTTATGAAGTTCTTAAATAAATATATTATTTTGTTGATTTTTATATTTTCCGGTTGTGTATCTGTGAATAAAAATAGAATGGAAATTAATATACCCGACGTTGACAACACCGGATATAATGATACTTTTTTTATAAACGGATGGGATAATCTTAAAAAGGGAGATTTAAAAAAAGCATATGAAAATTTTCGTGACAGCAGTTCCAAAGATGACAGATTGTTTACCGGATTTGGATATGTATATTTAATGAAGCATAAGCTGAAACTTGCAAAAAGGAATTTCGAAAAAGCTCTTGAACTGAATCCGGAAAATTTAAATGCTTCAATAGGAATGGCAACCGCCGAAGAGGTCGGAGGGAATATTTTTAATTCTTTTTCACTCTATACAAAACTTGTTGCAAAACATCCTGAAAATGCATGGATAAAGATAAGATATGAGTATATTAAATCAACAAAAACAGAATTTTATTTAAAAGAAGCAGAAAAAAATCGAATTGAAAATAAAGATAAACTATATATCCAAAATCTTCAAAAAGCTGCTTTTTTTTCTCCCGAAGCAACAGATATAAAACTAAAGATAGCAAATTATTTTTATGAAATCTCCGATTTTAACCAGGCTGTTTTCTATTATGAATCTGCTCTTGAAAACCGTAGAAATGATATTTCAATAATGAATAAACTTGCAAAATCTTATGAAATGAATGGTAAGCTTGATTCGGCTATTATAACTTATAAAAAGATTTCGGAGCTTTCTCCGGGTGATATTACTGTTTCGGATAAAATCAACGATTTAAAAATAAAATTTCATGAGTTGGATCTTCCTGTAAGATTTAAAGATATCTTTTTTAAAGATTCGGTTACACGGGAGGAGTTTGCTGCTTTGATAGGTCACTATTTCAAAGATTATATTAATACCGAAGGATTGCAGACCGTTATAATTACAGATATCGGTGCTTCATTCGTAAGAAACATAATTATTAAACTTTGTACTGCGGGAATAATGAAAGTAAGGCCGGACCACACTTTTAGAAAGAACCAAAAAATTACCAGAACTTCTTTTGTCATTACTTTAAATTCACTTCTTAACTATCTTCAAAATAACGGTTATGTGATAAATTACACTCCAAGCGAAACTGAAGTTGTTCCGGATGATATAACTCCTCTTCATAAATATTATAAGATAATTAGATTTCTGTTAAATGCAAAAATTATTAAACTTGGTAAAGAGAATAAATTTAACGGGTCAAAAGAGATTTCTCCTTCTGAAATTATTTTTTCCATAAGAAAGATAATTAAAGAGATTGAAAAAAAGTAGAGAAGTTGAAATTGAATGAATTTTAAAGTTATCAAAATTTACAAGGTTAACCGTAAATGATATAATCCCATTCTGTGGAAAAATTGAATTATATAGTCATTGACGGATTAGTAAGATCGGGAAAAACCGAGCTCGCAAAGCTGCTTTCCGTAGAATTGGATGCAAAGTTAATATTAGATGATAAACAGAATCCATATGAAGAAAGTTTTTTCAAAGCACTTGCTAAAAATGAAAAACCTCCTGCACTTAAGACTCAATTGATCTATTTGTTAAATAGATTCTCACAACAGGTTGAGATCACTCAAAAAGGTCTCTTTTACAAAACAACCGTATGCAACTATCTTTTCTACAGAGAAGGAATATATTCACATCTGTTGTTAAATGACGAAGAGTTGGATGTTTATAAAAGAATTTATAATATCCTTTCAGCCAATATTGTAAAACCCGATCTTGTTGTATATTTACAAATATCCTTTAGTGAGATGCAAAAAAGAATAAGAAATTCGGAAAACAGTTATGAAAGAGAAGTTCCAAATGAATATTGGCGGGAACTCTTTGAGTCTTATAATTACTATTTTTTCAACTATAAAACTTCACCTTTACTGGTAATAAATATGGAAAAAGTTGATCTTGAAAATCCTGCCGATATAAAAAACATTATTGAAGAGATAAAAAATCACAGGAAAGGAACAAAATACTATGCACCTTAATAGAAAGATTACCGTTCCATTAATAAAAAAGAGAAAAAACGGCGAAAAAATAACAGCACTTACAGCTTATGATTATCCGACTGCTAAAATTGTTTCGGAATCGGGTATTGATATTATTTTAGTCGGGGATTCTCTCGGTATGGTACTTCAAGGTTATAAAGATACAATGAAAGTGACAATTGATCAGATGATATATCATACGGATATGGTCAGACGAGCAGAGCCGCATTCGCTTATAGTATCGGATATGCCTTATGGTTCTTATCATCTGTCGGTTGAAAAAGCAACTGAAAATGCTATAAGGTTGGTAAAAGAGGGAGGGGCGGAAGCGGTTAAACTTGAAGGAGGAGCCGAAAGATCGGATGTTATCAAATCTATCCTTAAAGCGGAAATACCTGTGCTCGGACATCTGGGACTTACACCTCAATCTATAAATAAATTGGGCGGTTTTAAAGTCCGGGGGAAAGGAGAAAAGAGTGCAGATAAGATTGTAAAGGATGCAAAGTTACTTGAGGAGATCGGTGTTTTTGCCTTAGTTCTCGAGTCAATTCCGGTGGAACTCGGGAAAGAGATAACCGATCAATTAAAAATTCCTACAATCGGTATAGGAGCGGGAAAATTTTGTGACGGACAGATCCTTGTGATACATGATCTTACAGGTTTCACGGGACTCTATCTCCCGAAGTTTGTAAGGAAATATGCAGATTTGCACTCTGTTATTTCCGATGCTGTACAAAATTATATTGAAGATGTGAAAAAAGGAAATTTTCCGGGTGAGAAAGAATCTTTTCTTATCGGGAAAAAATAGAATGAAAACCTTCAAATCCATAAAGAGTTTGAGGAAATATATATTATCTTTGAAAAAAGAAGGTGATAGTATAGGTTTTGTTCCTACAATGGGGTTTCTTCATGCAGGTCATATAGAGCTTATAAAGAAGTGCGTAAGTGAAAATGACATTTCGGTTGTTTCCATTTATGTAAATCCTAAACAGTTTGGTGAAGGAGAGGATTTCTCAGATTATCCGAGGGATATCAACAGGGATATGGAAATTCTTGAAAATGAGAGAGTTGATATTCTCTTTTATCCGGAAAACAGTGAAATGTATCCGGAAAAACAGTTGGCATTAGTTGATGTTAGAGGTTTAAGCGATGTTCTCTGCGGGAAAAGACGTCCGGGACATTTCATGGGTGTTGCAACTGTTGTTCTTAAACTTTTTAATATTGTTAATCCCGATATGGCATATTTCGGACAAAAAGATGCTCAACAGCTCGTTATTATAAAAAAAATGGTTAAAGATCTTAATGTCAGTGTTAGAATCAAAAGTATTCCGATAATAAGAGATGATAACGGGTTGGCTTTATCTTCAAGGAATTCTTATCTCTCGAATAATGAAAAAATAATTGCTACCCAACTTTCAAAAGCTCTTTTCAAGGCAAAATCGATGATAGAAAATGATAATATTCTTGATCCGTTAAAAATCATTGACTTTATTCAAGAGAGATTAAAAAAAACGGGCGGAATAAACATTGATTATGTGGAGATCAGAAGATTAACAGATCTATCGGAATCGGGTATAATAGATAGAAAAGATTGCATCGTTGCCGTAGCAATTTATATAGGTAAAGTTCGTTTAATAGATAATTTTATTTTAGGAGAAATTTAAATGATGATACCTTTTTTGATTTCGAAAATTCATAGAGCCGAAGTAACCGGACAGGATTTGAATTATAACGGAAGTATATCAATTGATAAGAGTCTGATAGAAGCAGCAAATTTACGTGAATATCAGAAGGTTGACATATATAACATTTCAAATGGAAACAGATTCTCAACTTATGTTATAACCGCTCCAAAAGATTCCGGAGAAATACTTCTAAACGGAGCCGCCGCACATCTTGTAAACAATGGTGATAAAATAATTATTGCATCTTATGCTTATGTTGACGAAAAAGAACTTAATTCGATTGATTCAGCTATAGTTTTACTAAAAGACAAAAATAGAATTGACAAGGTCATTCATGGAAAAATTTAGATCTCTTATAAAAGAGAAAATAGTTCTTTTTGACGGAGCAATGGGGACGCTTTTACTCGATTATGGTGTTTCCGAAGCTGATAATAAATCGTTGCAGACATTGAAAAACAGTGAATTCGTTAAAAATATTCATTCCGATTATATAAGATCCGGAGCAGATGTTATTACGACGAATACATTTGATGCAAATCCGTATAAATTAAAAAATAATAAAGATAAACTAAATGATATATTGAAATTATCTGTGAAAATTGCAAGAGAATCCGTAAAAACCAGTGGGAAAAATGTTCTTGTAGCGGCATCTATTGGTCCGTTAGGAATAATGTTAAGACCTTACGGTATCATTTCGTATCAGGAAATGAGTGATATTTATTCGAAAATTGCATCAATACTTTTAAAAGAGAAGCCGGATCTTTTAATATTTGAGACATTTTCAAGTTTACTTGAAATGAAATCAGCAATTATGGCAGTAAGAAAGTTCAGTTCAATCCCGATAGTATCATCAATGACCTTTAATACGGACGGTATATCAGCAATGGGGGATAGCCTTGAAAGATCAATTGTTGAGATGCACTCATATGGCTCGGATGTTACCGGAGTAAACTGTTTCCTCGGTCCCAAAGACTCTTTTGATATCATAACACCACTTGTTAAAAAATATAAGATTCCTCTTATTGTGCAACCGAATGCAGGATTGCCCACAGTTGTAAATAATAAAACATTTTATCTTTCCAATCCTCAATATTTCAAGGAGTATGCAAATCTTTTTCTTGAAAACGGTATTAGAATATTAGGGTCATGTTGCGGAACTACTCCGAAACATACATCGGAAATGCACGATTCCATTGTTAATTTTATTCCGAGAAAAGTTCCCGCATTTTCCGATAGCAGTGATAATATTCCTCCGGGTCTGAAAAAAATACTCAAAAAACAATTCATATATACGGTTGAAATCACACCTCCGAAAAGTCTTATTTATGAAAAAACTTTAAATAAAATAAATGAGATAAAAAAGACAGGAATAAATGCGATTAATGTGACCGAGAATCCATTGGCAAAAATACGAATGAGCCCTTCCGCCTTTTCAAAAATAATTCTGGAAAAGAGCGGTATTCCCCCGATACTTCACTTTACTTTGCGAGACAGAAATCTTCTTGCAATACAATCTGATCTTCTCGGTGCTCACGCTCTCGGAATAAGAAACATATTTGCAATAAGAGGAGATCCATCTATAATGGGCGATTTTCCAAGAGCAACAACCGTTTATGATGTGAATACGGTAGAACTTATTAAGATTGTAAAGAATCTTAATCTCGGTATTGATATAACAGGAAGAAAAACAAAAAACAGAACTGAATTCACGGTCGGAGCCGCTGCAAATCCGGGTTCTTCCGATCTGAATTCCGAAATTGAGAGAGTAAAGCAGAAGATAAGAGCAGGAGCGGATTTTATTATAACTCAACCTGTTTTTTCTGTTGACAAATTTATTGCATTTAAGAAGAGATTAAATGAACCGAGCACTCCGATCATTGCAGGGTTGATGGAAGTGAAGGATCTTCGTTATGCGGATTTTCTTGAAAATGAAGTACCGGGATTTTCTATTCCTGAAGAGATTTTTGTTAAATTCAGAGATAGCGATACTGAAGATACGGGAGCAGATATTGCAGTAGAACTTGGCAGAGAGTTAAAAAAATCAGCAGATGGGATCTATTTTGTCTCCTCTTCCGGAAAAACAAAAAAAATAGTTGATATATTAAAAAGGATTATGGATGAGTAATCTGGATAAAGAGATTTCCGATAAAATATTTTTAAAAGATCTTAAGAATGAATTCTTGAAATCAGTCAATCAGAGCATTATTGATTTTAAAATATTTTTAAAAACAAATGATTATGAAAACATACGTAAAACAGCTCATAATCTAAAAGGTCTTTCCGGAATTTTCGGGTTTGAAAAAGGGTCGGAATTATCAAAAAAAGTCCAGATCTCAATAGATTTAAAAAAATATCCGGAAACAAAATTATATGTTGCGGAATTGATAGAATATTTTCAAAAAGATGTTATACCGGAACTCAATATGGAGGAAAAATGAGTAGGAAAAATTCGATTGTAGGTATGGGGAATCCCCTTGTTGATATTATTGTGAGAGTTGATGATGACTTTATTAAAAAACTCGGTTTTAAGAAAGGAAGTATGAACCATGTTGATCTGAAGAGAAGAGATGAAATATTGGAAAAGGCCAAAAAATACAGTGTTGAGAAAGTGACCGGAGGATCAGTTGCAAATACGATCATTGGATTGTCTGAACTTGGAGTTTCTACTTCTTACATTGGAAAATTGGGAGAAGATAGGAACGGAGAGTTTTTCTATAATGATATGAATGATAATAAAATAAAAACTTATTTTAAATATGGTGAAGCAGGAACCGGAACTGCGATTTGTCTTATAACAAAAGATTCCGAGAGGACATTTGCAACTTATCTCGGGGCAGCAATTGAACTTGATGCGAAAGATCTCGTCTACAATGAGTTTGAAGGCTCTGAAAATTTTTTCCTTGAAGGATATATGGTTCAGAATCATAAACTCGTAAAACATTCCGTGGATCTTGCAAGAAAAGCCGGTAACAAGATAATAATAGATCTTGCAAGTTTTAATGTAGTTGAAGAAAACAGAGAATTTTTGAATGGAATAGTTTCGGAATATGTTGATATCATTTTTGCAAATGAAGAAGAATCCGAAGCTTTTACGGGTTTAAGCGATCCGGAAGAAGGTCTGAAGAAAATTTCGGAATTGTGTGACATAGCTGTTGTGAAGATAGGAAGCAGAGGATCGTTGATAATGAAGAATGAACGAAAATATTCAATTAAAGCGGAATTAACAAAAGCGGTCGATACAACCGGTGCCGGTGATTTATATGCTTCAGGTTTTCTTTATGGAATTGCCAAAGGATTACCTATGGAAAAGTGCGGTAATATAGGATCTATACTTGCGAGAGAGATCGTTGAAACATTTGGTGCTAAGATAGATCCCGATAGATGGGATTCTCTAAAAGAAAAAATATCTGAGGTTGAATCTCTATAGTTAAAATTAAATATTTTTTTCTATCTCTTCTTTAAGCAAAGGAACAATTTTAAAAAGATCACCGACAATACCATAATCGGCTTTTTTAAAAATAGGTGCTTCGGGATCTTTGTTAATTGCAACTATAACTTTAGATGTTTTCATTCCTACAAAATGCTGGATTGCACCGGATATACCGCATGCAATATAGAGCTTAGGATTAACGACTTTTCCTGTCTGACCGACCTGCATATCGTAAGTGGCATATTCGGAATCAACAGCTGCTCTTGAAGCTCCGACTCCGGCTTCGAGAAGTTTTGCAAGATCCTCTATTATTGAAAAATTTTCTTTTGATTTAACACCTCTTCCGCCTGAAACAATTATCTCAGCTTCCATCAGGTCTATTTTTTTCGTCTCACTCTTTTTTGTTTCAATAATTTTTATTCTTTCGGAACTTTTATCTATTGAATATTCTGAGACTTCAGGCTCTTTTGAAGAATCTGTTTCTTCGGCAGGGAAGACATTGGGTCTTAATGTAAGTAGTTTTACATCGGCGAGTAATTTAAACCTTTTTAAAAGTTTTCCCGAATATACGGGTTTTGTTACCGAGTTTGATGCGAAGTCCACTTCAACACAATCGTTGGTTAGAGAAGAGTTTTCGGTTTTTCCGTAGATTCTTGGAAACAGTTCTCTTGCTTGGAATGAGTATGGAGCAATAAAATAGTCCATTTTATTTTCCGAGATGATTTTTGAAATAGTGTTTGCGTAGGAATCGGGGTGAAATGAAAGATCGTCACCTTTAACCTGAATAATTTTATCCGCATATTTTAAATTTTCAGTCAATCCCGATAATTCATTTGTAAAAACAACTGCAATTACCGTATTCCCTGATTTCTTTGCAAGTGCAAGAGATTCTTTGTTACTCTTTTTTATTTTCCCGTCTTTTAACTCAATATATAATCCGATATTTGACATTATAATCTCCTTAAAGTACTTTTGCTTCTTCTTTAAGCAATTTTACAAGTTCTATAACCATATCTTCGGGTTCACCTTCCAAGACTCTGCCTTGGGGTTTTTCCGGAAGAGAAAACAGTTTTTCAACACTTACCATATTTTCCGGCAGGGTTGTAAGATCCTCAGGTTTAAATTTTTCTATTGGAATTTTTTTAGCCTTCATAATGCCCATTAAAGAAGCATATCTGGGTTCATTTAAACCTTTTGTTGCAGCAACAAGGCAAGGTACCGGCATTTCTATTTTTTCAACTGATCCTTCATCTATCTCTCTCTCAACAATAACTTTATTATCTTCAAAAACAAAAGATGTGATATTTGTTGCGACCGGTATACCGAGTATCTCCGCAACGAGTATATGCGTCTGATATGAATCGTCATCAATAGATTGTCTGCCTGAAAAAATAACCCCGAATTCTCCACTCTTTTTTATTGCTTCTCCGATAAGCAATGAAATATTTTTTTTATCAAAAAAACTGTCGGTTTCAATATGAGCCGCACTATCGGCACCCATTGCAAGAGCACTTCTCAAAGTACTTTCAACACGGTTAGGTCCTAAAGAAATTACTTTAACCGTAGAACCTGGTAATTTCTCTTTAAGCTTAAGAGCCTCTTCAATTGCATATTCATCATAAGGACTTATGATCCACTTGATATTTTCTTCATTAATTGATTTTCCCTCTTTTACCGAGAGAACGGCTTCCGTATCCGGAACCTGTTTGACCAAAACAATAATGTTCATAAAAACCTCCGAAAAGTAGTTAATATTTATAACTAAAATATAAATAAATGTCAATTGGATAGGGAAAGATCGATTTATGGTTATTCCAAAATTGACATTAAAAATTAGTTAAAAGAAATCACTTGATTATTCTTTCATGAAATTATAAAATTTTAAAATGACTAAGGCAAATTGGATTACAATTTTAAGGATACTTCTTGTTCCCATATTT
Source organism: uncultured Clostridia bacterium (assembly GCA_964633415.1). Taxonomy (GTDB): domain Bacteria; phylum Acidobacteriota; class Aminicenantia; order UBA2199; family UBA2199; genus CAZNLS01. The sequence goes on from CAZWFY010000001.1 coordinate 52,908, forward strand.
CTTGTTTTTATTCTTACGGAAATGGATAATAAGGAAATTTTTGCATTTATTGTATTTTTAATTGCTTCAGTAACGGACGGACTTGACGGTTATATTGCAAGGAAATTTAATCAGGTGTCGGATCTGGGTAAATTTCTTGATCCGATTGCAGACAAATTACTTATCTCAGCCGCTCTAATTGCTCTTGTTTCGTTAAATGAAGTAGAGACATGGGTTGCAGCTGTTATAATTATGAGAGAACTTTTTATTTCCGCTTTCAGATTTTATTCGCTGATGAAAGATGCTTCATTTTCCGCTTCGAGACTTGCCAAGATTAAAACTACATTCCAGATCGTATCAATATCCATATTTATAATTTACAGAAAGCTACCTTTTTCAAATACCTTATTCATTATTGCAACAATTCTAATCTATATCGCAGTTATTCTTTCAATATACAGCGGATTTATTTATGTAACGAAATATTCAAAAGTAATTAAAGGAAGTTAATGCCTTATCCGAAATATCCATTGCTGAAAAAAAGTAAAAAAAGAGGACCGAGTCTAAAAAAGTTAATTCCTGATACGGATATAACTTATACTGAAGATAAAAATTTCAAGCCATATTCGGAAGGACTCGGTATGAAATCATTTTTAAAAACTTTTCCCGACAAACTTTCGGGTTCTTCTTTTTTTTTTAAAAAAACTGTTGAGAAGGTAAAGTTTTCAAGAAAGATTGGGAAACCGATAATATTTGATTTTAATTCGGAAGTTTTAAAATACGGATTATCTCCCCTGATAATAGATCTTATGGAAAGAGGATGGATATCTGCTTTATCAATTGATCTTTCATTTGCAATAATGGATTTTGAGATCTCTCTTTCAGGAAATTTTATTGATTATGATTCTGCATCTTTTAAAGGAGATGAAATTAATGGTATTGCTGAAGAGACCGGTCTCTTTTTTAATATTGCTCTGAGAGAGTTTTCCGAAGGTAATATCGGGCTTGGCGAGGTGATCGGGTCATACATTGAAAGTTCCAGATTTGAGTTTAGTGAAAAAAGTATACTTTTTTCAGCATATAAGCTTAATATTCCGGTAACTGTCCGTTCTGCATTCGGAACAAATCCGCTCTTTTTATTTTCAGGTTTTGATGGAAAGATATTCGGAAAGTTGGTGGAGAAAGATTTTTTACTTTTCTCATCAGTTCTGTCCAAACTTGAAGGAGGAGGGGTTTTTATAAGCTTTAATCCCGATATGACAAACCTGAAGATAATATCTAATGCCATATTGTTAAACAGGATAAATTCCGATTCATTTCAAAAGTATTATTTTTCAATAGTATATAATTCGGTTACCGAAGATGATCTGAATGCCATTGAGCTGCTTTCAAAGAGAAAAGATCTTGATGTGTACGGTTTCAGAGGTGAAACGGGAATTATTTTTCCACTTATAGCAGCATTAATAAAACAGTAGTTTATATTTCTTTAATACAAATAAAGCGGGATTCGTTTATTCTTATTTTATGTGCTATTCAAATTAGAAAATCTTTCGATTAAGGATAAAAATTATTTTCTTTCAATAAATCTAATTACTGTCGCAGTCATCATTTCGGGAGATGATTCCAGTTGTATAATAGCATCCCCTCCACTGTAAGCTGCTTTTTTCTTAAGTGCATATACAAGTTTCCCTGCATTGTTGGAACAACATACGTGAACAATGCCGATTTCAATAAACTTTTTTTTTGGAACCTGTGATCTATAGACCAAAATCTGATCGGGTGTTTTGTTGGCGACATATTTTTTGCTGACATCACTTGCGGCAAAATGTCCGTTGACTACACAAGATATAGTTAAAAAAAGAAAAAATATAATTGTAAAAAATCTTAATGATTTCATTTCTTCCTCCTTAATAGTGTTGCTGATGCTGAAAATGTATATGAAGTTTCTTCAACAACGATGTCATCTTCTTCATCAATAACAGTTGATTCCGTTTCATTGATTGATCTAATTCTAAAACCAATTGCAATTGTTGCTCCGACGGCTTGAGCATGTTCTCTGATTTTTTTATATATAAGCTTAATATCTGGATTAGATCCATTGATAACTATAAAACCTATTTCATCATATTGCTTTTTATTAAATGTTTGAGACCGGTAGATTTTAACCTGTTCGGGATCAGCTGTTTGCACTGAATCGTAGGAATTTTTTGCTGAAAAGGAGGATAGCGGGATAATTTTGATATTATAATTTCCACATGAAATTGAAATTACGATTAAAAATAATAACAACCATAATAAGCGTAAATTTTTCATAATTTATCTCCATATTATCAATGCAAATTAATTTCCAAAAAAAAAGCGAATAATTGTTATAAAAAGAGGACAGCGAAAAATATATATTGGTTGTGTCAAGCAATTTCTGTAAAATTAGATAAGTCCCTGAAATTCTCATAAAGATCCTCCGTTTTCAAATAAATTTTTATAACAGCATATTATATTGAATAATAGTGAATAATTTCATAAAATTGAATGGTGAAAATTCATTACTCTATTCCAGGGAGGTTTTATGAAATCCGATAATAATTATAAAAGAAATTTGCTTGCACAATGGGCTTTTGATACAAGTCCTATTTTAGGAAGATTTCATATATGGCTTGAAGATATTGAGGTAGAGTGGGTGAAGGGAGAAGTCAAAGATGAATTTACAAGAAATATTTCTTTTCTAAACGGAAAACTTGAAAGAATGTTTGCTCTATCAGGTGCTATAACGGCATTGGGTACTCAACTTTTCGGAAGATTCGGAGAGGGAAAAGATCTTGATAAAACAGGACTGAACCATGTAAAGAAAGATGCCGATGCAATCTCCGCTTATGCTCTTAGTGAAAGTTTATGGTATCTGTCGAGACATTTGCCTGAAAATCATGCGATTATGGTTTCTCTTGGGGAAGGTCTTATGCCGAAAGCGGGGGAGACACCTGAAATGGGTTCAAACCCGCAACTTGGTTTCGGAAGAGTTTACGCAAGACCGGAAGTAGCGAAATATCTTGACGGATTGGTGATTAAGCTTTTAAATGATGAAAATTATAATTGGAGCTGTTTCTATAAAGATCTGAGAACATCGGGAATAACCGTATGGGGCACTGCTATTGACACTCTTGAAAATACATCAAGATTTGCCAAAGGAAAAGAGACAGGACCAATGACTGTCATTCATCTCTTTGATCAGCCTTTAAAAGTGACAAAACCTTATGAAGGATATATAGGCAATATATTTCTGACTTCAGAAGTTGCAAAAAGAGCGGAAAAAGACTCTATATTTATAAGCTTCAGAACAAAGCGTAGGCAGATAGTTGAAATAATAGAAAAAACATATCCGGGAATAAAAAGAGAGAATATTCATGTATGGACGCTTCGGGGAAAAAGCCGTGAAGTCAGGTTGGGGCGTTTATGGAAAGAGTGGAGTGATCTCGGAGTTCATCTTGTTGAGACAGGTTGGAAGATGCCGTCCGGAATGGAAGCATTCACAGACTCAGGCACATATGCTCCCGTTTATTCCGTAAGTTCCTGGAAAGATGAGAATGGAGAAACCAATCTTTTTATATGCGACGGCTATGCAGCGTCCGCTGAAGCTGTTCAGGCAGCCAGTCTTGCACCTTCCCTCGGAATAAGAGCATACCTTACAATATTAACTTCAAATTTTAAAAACTCTTACGATATTGAGAATAATATCATGAGCTTAGATTGGAAAAATGAAAATTTTGTAAAAAATTTGAAAACAGTATTAAGAAAAGAAAATATAGATAAAGAGACAGTGGATGTTTATAAAAATATGATTATTCAAGCAAGTGAAGCGGGAATTCCCGTTCATAAGGGAAATATTAATGCAGATGATTTTATGCCGGAAAAAGAGTGGAGTATGCTTGCCATATCAGGATTTATGAAAACCGATCCATATTCCGGGTTTAAAGGTGTAAAGGAGATATCTCCGGGATCCTATAGAGTGGGTGTCAGACTGCTTTCCAGAAACGGAGAAAAGATAATATATTTCACGCTAAAGCTTTTAGAGAGTTTCAAGGAGAGTAAATTAGTATTCAATCCGTTGTTGAACAGATTCTTGGCAGGAGAAAATTATAAAGAAAGACCGGTGAAAATCTCCGATTCGGGAAGGATAAGAAATGAACTGCAAACTTTATGTTCCGATGCTTTGGAATTTCAAGAAGATGAAAAAATCATACTTCACTTAAGTATGATATCCGATGATGTTATCAGCCCTGACGATCAGAAAAAGATTAAGGAGATACTGCATTGGTACTTAAAAGAGCATCCGATCTGGTTTTCTTGGTTGGTGCTTTCCGATATGTGATTAGCCGTTAAATTAACCGGCACTTGAATTTTTTTATTTTTTTACTTATAATTCTTCGGCAATGGTAAAAAAGAATATTAAAAAGTTCTCTATTATGTTCTTGTTTCTGTTCATTATGGGGCTGACAGGGCTTTTTATAGGATTAAAAGAGTTTAACAGTCATTATGTTTTTAATAAGAGAACATTATCTATTGTTAAACAGAGATTAGAGAGTGCGACAAAAGAGATAAAGGAAAAGGACGCGATTTTAAAAGAATACGGTCTACTTAAATTTAAAACCGATGTAATTACATCAAAATATCCTAAATTTTCCATGATCCTTGATTCTGTTTACAGAAATAGTCTTCAATATGATTTTAAACCGGAGCTTGTTCTAAGTATTATTCAAGTTGAGAGTAATTTTAATCCTTCTGCTATATCAAACAGAGGAGCTTACGGTCTGATGCAGGTTAATCTGAGTGTATGGAAAGATGAATTGAATATAAATAAAAATAATATTTTTGATATTGATTATAATATCAATCTCGGATTACAGGTCTTGAAAAGATATTATGATGAAACCGGAGGTGATCTCAGAAGGGCGATTCATCTCTACAATAACGGATATAGATATAACAATCTGGAATATGTAAAAAAAGTTGATTCTGTTTTTCTGACATTCTCGACAGACGGATTCAATCTAAAAAAAGTTGCTCCGCTTAATTAAACTAATCCGATAATCAGGATTGAAAAAGTTGTAACATTTTTTATCTATCTATTGTAAAATATATTAGATTTGAAAAAAATAAAAATAAAAAGAAGAATTCCTGTCAAAAAAATGTTTGTTTTTTACTATATCTATTTTATTTTCAATTCGGACTGTTTGCCTCCGTATATACAATTCAGGATAATTGACAATGATTATAATTAACAAAGATATTTCTATTGATGAAAAGTATATTATATTGACTTTTATCAGAGCGTCCGGACCCGGAGGGCAAAATGTCAACAAAGTTTCAACTGCAGTACAGTTAAGATTCTCAATTGATGAGTGTGGAAATCTAAATGATGATCAGAAAGAATTGATCAGAAAAACTGCAGGGAAAAAAATATCAAATGAAGGGATTCTGATTATTAATGCAAAAAGATTCAGGACACAGGAGTTAAACAGGGCGGATGCATTTGAAAGGCTCCGGAAAATCATAAAAAAATCTTTAAAGACTAAAAAAAAGAGAAAACCCACAAAGCCTACAAATGCCTCAATTGAAAAAAGATTAAAGGAAAAGAAAAAAAGATCGGAAAAGAAAAGGAACAGGATCGTTCATGAAGATGACTGATTATAATAGGAATAAACAATGAATAAAAAAAATCAGATTATATTACTTGCAGGCGGAGTCGGGAAAAGACTTGGAAAAGATATTCCAAAGCAGTTTGAAAAATTGGCAGGCAAAGAATTATTATTGATTTGTCTTGAAAATTTGTTAAACATACCGATTATTGATTCAATAATTATAGTTTCTCACAAAGATTATATAAAAAAAACAAGAGAGATTGTAAAAAACAACAATCTTAAAAAAATAAAAAAAATTATCCCGGGAGGTGAAACTCGTCAATTATCCTCATTCAGAGGTGTAATACAAAGCGATATTGATACGGAAAATATTTTGATTCACGATGCTGCAAGACCGTTTGCATCCAAAGAGATGATAGATAGAATAGTAGAACAGCTTGAATATTCGGAAGCTGTGTGTCCTGCCATAAAATCCGTAGACACACTTATAAAAGTTGATCGTGAGGTATTTCTTAATGAGATACTTGACAGAGATTCTTTAAAGAGAATTCAAACTCCACAGGGATTTAAAAGGAGCTTAATATTTAAAGCTCATAAAATGGCAATTGATATGAATCTTTTTGATTTCCCCGATGATTCTTCAATGATTAAACGGTTCAATCTTTCCAAAATCAAAATTATTAACGGTGATCCTGAAAATATTAAAATCACTTATGATTTTGATCTGAGAATTGCAGAAAAGATATTAAAGATATAGAGGAAAAAAAAGATGTGATTTTTTTAGATTTATTAATATTTGAATACAATATTTAAATGACAGAGTGTTATTTCATCTTCATTTGCGAGATCATATTTAACTCCGGTGTCAAGTTTATTGCCGTTTAAGAATGTTCCGTTAACTGCTCCGGGTTCTTCAAAAATATAAAATTTATTATCCGAATAAATTATTGAGGCATGTTTCCTTGAAATATACTTTTCTTCATCCTCTTTTGTAAGATCAACATCCGGAACAAATCCGGTAGTATAATCTCTTCTTCCTATGTTAGTACTTTTTTTTGTAAGTTTTACTATTCTATTTGATCTTTGAATAACGAGATATGCTTTAAGGTTGTCGTCAAGTTTCTCAGAAGTCAAATCATCATTTTCATTAAGTTCGGGGACACTCTTTTCATTTGAGATTGTTGAATCTCTAAGTTTGAGAGTCATTATATTGTTGATGATTTTAAGGTTTTTTTCAGAAAGTTTTTTTAGAATCTTCATCGAAATATCACTGCTTTTTTTCATCATATCAACGAGTGAAAGAAAGGGAATCTTGATTATCTTTGAATCTTCAATAACCTCAACAGAATAGGAGGATGTCTGTTCCATGACGAGAGACTCTTCACCGAAAAAATCACCTTTGGACAGAGATGTGAGGATAATATTGCTCTCATCATCTTTAATATTGACTTTCCCGGAATTAATTATATAAAAATTGGGTTGCATATCACCCTGTTTATAGATCGTATCGCCTTTTTTGAAATCAGTAAGAAACTTGTCAAATCCTTTCATGAATAATTTAATTTTATATTATCGGTAATTGTTTTGTCAAATAAAATTTAATTTAATTTTTATTTAGAGAATATAGATGATCATGTTTTTTTATAAAAGCAGTAAAATTGGATAATTGACCTTAAGCTAAGTATAAAATATAATTTAATAAATGAGTATAAAAAAAGTTATTAAGGAACTTAACAAAAAAATTGGAAAAAACAGGGTAAGAAATTCCGAAGAATTCAAAATATCGTACTCGTATGATGCAACGGGGAAAAGGGTTTTACCTTCGATTGTTGTTTTTCCTGAAAATGAAGAAGATGTAAAAAATTGTCTTGAAATTGCCTTTAAATATAAGATACCGGTTGTTCCGAGAGGTGCCGGTGTCGGTTATTCCGGGGGTTCCGTTCCGGTTGAAGGTTCAATTTCTATCGTTTTTACAAAGATGAACAAAATAATGTCAATTGATACTGAGAACATGATCGCTGAAGTTGAACCGGGAGTAATCACTTATGACCTGCAAAATGCATGTGAGAAAAAGGGTCTTTTTTATCCGCCTGATCCGGCAAGCCTTAAAACCTCTACGATAGGGGGTAATATTTCCGAAAATGCAGGAGGTCCGAGGTGTTTTAAATATGGAGTGACATCAAACTATGTGCTGAGGATAGAAGGATATTTAGTGAATGGGAAGAGGGTAACATTCGGGTCAGCCTCGGTTAAAGATGTAGCCGGTTATGATATAAAATCGGTTGTTTGCGGATCAGAAGGAACCCTGATGATAATTACAAAGGTAATATTAAGATTGATTCCGATCCCTGCCGATAATACTTTAATCAGATTTAATTTCAAATCACTTGAGGATGGAGCGATATTTATTGACAATATGCTTAAGAGAAACATTTTTCCTTCTGCTCTGGAATTTATGGATAAAAGCTCGATAGAAGCTGTTTATGATTATATGAAGATTAAAAAGGACTTAAAAATTCAAGCAATAGTTTTAATGGAACTTGACGGTGAACGTGCGGATATTGATAGTAAGATCAAAAGACTTGAATCTTTACAAGATAAATTTGATATTATTTCAATGGAAATCGCAGATGAAAAAGAGGATAAGGAAAAATTATGGGAATTAAGACGTAATATATCAC
>CAZWFY010000001.1:61300-104748 GCA_964633415.1 uncultured Clostridia bacterium
GCAGATGAAAAAGAGGATAAGGAAAAATTATGGGAATTAAGACGTAATATATCACCTGCAATAACAAAAATAGCACCGAAAAAGATAAATGAAGATATTTCGGTTCCGAGAGGTAAAATACCGGAAACGGTAAAATATATTAATTCTTTATCTGAAGAGACAGGGATTAAAATAGTACTTTTCGGACATTTCGGAGACGGAAATATCCATACGAATATTCTGATTGATCCTTTAAAATCCGAAGAAGTAGAAAAATCAGAATATATTCTCGATAAAATGTTTACATATGTAATTGAAGTGGGTGGGACTATATCGGGAGAACACGGAATAGGTTTGAGTAAAAAAAGATTTTTAAAATATCAATATAGTAAAAGAGAGATAGATATTTTTGAAAATGTTAAAAAGGCTTTCGATCCGGAGGGTCTGTTGAATCCCGGCAAAATATTTTAACTGTATCTTTCCCAGATTGAATATAGAGTATTTTTAATATCCATGAAAATATCAACAAGAACCGGATCAAAGTGTCTTCCTCTCTCTTGTCTTATCAAAGATTCAACTTTTTTCTTAGGCCATGATTTTTTATATGTTCTATTACTTAGGAGTGCATCAAAAACATCAGATAGTGAAACTATTCTCGCAAAAATAGGGATCTCATTTCCTTTTTTCCCTTCCCCCAAATTCAGATCATTTGAAAAAATGTCAACAATTTTCCCCGGATATCCCGAACCGTCCCATTTTTCATGATGATTCAATGATATTGAAGCTGCCATATCATCCCATTCCGATTTAGAGTCTTTAAAAAGCCTTGCTCCGAAAACAGTATGAAATTTCATTTTTTTAAACTCTTCCTCCGAAAGTTTTCCCTTTTTTTTTAAGATTGAATCACTTATTGCGACTTTGCCTACATCATGAAGCATTGCTGAAATTCTTAAAATATCTTTGTTTCTTTTAATCTCATTTTCGGGAATTTTCATTCCTCTTGCCCAGTTGACATATATTTCCGTTGAAAAAGCTCCGACTCTGTTAACATGAATTCCGGTTTCAAGCGGGTCTCTTAGTTCTGCGATTCTGATCATTCTAAGAATTATCTCTCTTGTCATTATTGCTTTTTCAATAGATACTGCAGCTTGTTGAGCGAAAAGATTTACCGTAAATTCATCATCTTTGGAAAAGGGGAGTATTGCTCCCGAAGAATCATTTTTATTTATTATTTGTATTACACCGATAATTTTATCCCTGCTTGTTACCATGGGAACGGTTAATATAGACTTTGTTCTGTATGAAGATAATTTGTCGAATTTTCTGTTAAAAGAGTATGGTTCATCTTTAGAAAGATTATAAACATCGTCTATTAAGATTGATTTCTTGATGGAAGCTGCATAACCGGCTATGGATCTGTTATTAATAGCTATCTTTTTCTGATCATATTCATATCTATTGATTTTTCTCTTTGAATCAAGGGTGTCGTTCTGAACATATTCAAATGTAAGGCAGTCATCTTCCTTTAAAAAAATTGATCCGGCATCTGCATTTGTGATCTTTCTTGCTTCAAAAAGAACGTTTTCAAGAAGAGTATCAATATCTTTGATATGAGAAATTTCTTCCATAATTTTAAGCAGATTGACAATTGTTTTCTTTTTCACATGTTTATTTTATAAATGTCAGAGCATAAATGTCAATAAAAATAAATAACTGAAAAAATAAAAGCTGAAATTATTTAATTATGATGCTGGAAATATTAAAATAACATTGTGAAAAAAACAGAAAAAACAGATTATGTTGAAAAAATCATTAACGGTGGATGGGGGATTGTAAGAGATAAAGAGGGAGTTGTCTTTTTAAACGGAGTATGCCCCGAAGAAAATGTTAGATATAAGATCAGAGAGAGAGCTAAGGGTGTATTCTGGGGGGAATTGTTGAGTATTGTTGAAAGTTCAGAGATAAGGAGAAAATCCGAATGCAGTTATACCGGAAAATGCGGTGGCTGTTCTCTACTTCATATCAAATATCCCGAACAGTTGACTATAAAAAGAGAAATTCTTATGGATGATCTGAAGCGAATAGGAGGGATTGATAGCATTAAACCTGAAATAGTTCACTCAAAAGAGTACGGATATAGGATAAGAGTTAAATTAAAAGGTTTATCCGACGGTAGTTTGGGATTTATCAGGAAAGGAACGAATGAAGTTATGCAAATTGATAAATGCCTTATTGCTTCGGAAAGAATCAATAAATTTATTAAAAAGTGGAACTCTTTTGAAAAAAAACCGTTTTTTCATCAGCTGGATCTATTTGATAATATAGATAAGAAGAAACTGTATGTTTTTTTGTCACGAAAACCCGATGAGGAATATATGAAATTTTTAAGCATATTTTCCGATACTTTTTTTACATGGAGTGAAAATAGAGATAAAGGAGTTTCCGAATTAAAGATAGGGGATTTTATATATTTGGTGTCACCTGAAAATTTTTTTCAAGTCAACATGTTTCTCCATGAAACAATGTTAAAGATTGTAAAGGATCATATGATAAAATCTAAAAAAGTTATTGATCTTTATTGCGGAAATGGATTTTTTATACCGGTGCTTAAACTTTTTTCTACGGATTTGACCGGAGTTGAAAACAATAAAAATGCTGTAAATATGGCAGAAAGATCTTTCCCTGATGTGAAATTTTTAAAACTTGATGTTGACAAATATGAATTTGACGAATTTGATGTTGTTATAGCTGATCCTCCGAGAGCCGGTTTATCGGAAAATTTAAAAGAGAAAATTGTCAAAAAAAAAATAAAAAGATTGATATATATATCATGCTCAACCGCCACTCTCTCAAGAGATCTGAAATATTTTATTTCCGAGGGATATGAAGTGAAAAAAATGACAATGCTTGATATGTTTCCGAATACGGCTCATATTGAAACAATATCTTTGATAACAAAACAATTAAATATCAAATCTATGAGATAAATCCGTAATAAATTTTATATCTTGTAATTTTTTTTCTTTTCTATATAATTTAAATCTTATAAAGTTAAATATCTAAATTATTAGCTTTAAAAGAATTATACATTTTATTATTATTTCAAAAATTATGATTTTATGGAGACAGAATGACTGAAAAAATTAAAGCAACTTTAAGAGACTCTTCAAAAGCACGCTGGACTGCTATGATGTTAGTTTCCTTTGCAATGTTCACCGGATATCTATTTACGGAGATCCTTTCACCTTTAAAACCTTATGTGGAATCAAGTCTGGGATGGACTCCAGCGGATTTCGGAGCTGTTACCGGAGGGTACGGTATCTTTAACGTCCTTCTCGGAATGTTAATAATAGTTGGAATCCTTCTTGATAAATTCGGTATAAGATTCAGTGCAATAGCTTCTTCAATTACCATGATAGTGGGAGCATCAATCAAATATTATGCATTGACTCCGACTCTTATTAATCACGGTTTCGGTTATGGTTTCGGTGAAATGCTTGCAACACCTCTCGGTGGATTGCTTAATTTTATGAATAAACTTATAAGTTTCGGCGGACCTACGGTTCCGATAAAGATGACAGGACCTGTCGCTCTTGCTCTTTTCGGATATGCTGTCTTCGGTGTAGGTATTGAGTATGTCGGTATAACCGCCTCAAAAGCCATTGTTAAATGGTTTAAGGGTAAAGAGATGGCTCTTGCAATGGGAATGCAGGTAGCTCTTGCAAGACTTGGTACTTTTGCAGCACTATTCGGTTCAACTCACATCGTTGCTAAGTTTAGTATAACAACACCTTTTGCAATTGGTGTACTAATGTTGGTGATCGGATTTTTTGCACTGCTTATATATAACGTTATGGATAAAAAACTTGACAATCAAGAGAATATTCAAGATTCTACCTCTCCCGAAGACAAGTTCTCTTTGAAGGATATCGGTATGATTGTCACTCACAGGGGATTTTGGTATATAGCAATGTTATGTGTACTGTTCTATTCGGCAGTTTTTCCTTTTTATAAATTCGGACCGGATCTAATGACAAACAAATTCGGTATATCACCTGAATGGGCGGGATTAATCCCGAGTCTTGTACCATTCGGAACTATATTTCTTACTCCTTTTTTCGGTAGAATGTACGATCGGAAAGGTAAAGGAGCTTCAATAATGATATTCGGCTCACTTCTTTTGATTGGAGTTCATATTATTTTATTCCTTCCCTTTTTAAAAAGTGTTGTTGTTGCGGCTTTAAGCGTAATTGTACTCGGAATCGCATTTTCACTTGTTCCTTCTGCAATGTGGCCTTCAGTTCCTAAGTTGCTACCGGAAAAACAGCTGGGAACGGCATTTGCGCTGATCTTCTGGGTCCAAAATTGGGGTTTGACTTTTGTTCCTATCGTACTTGGAATAGTGCTGAAAAATACTAACCAGGCTGTTGTTACAAAAATTGCAATGTTAAGAGATAAATTTGCAGCCCAGGGAATGACCACGGAACAGATATCAGCGAAAATAGAAGCACTCAAGGGAACTGATCCCGGACTTATTTATAACTATTCCACTACATGGCTTATTTTTATAGGACTGACCTTTTTAGCACTCATTTTTGCTTTGCTTCTCAAAGCTGATGATAAGAAAAAAGGTTATGGTCTGGAACTTCCTAATAAAGTTTCCTGAAAATAAGAGAGATTTAGTTATAGAAATAATCAGGTTTTTATAAAATATGGTTAAAAAGACCGTCCTTTCAAACGGGTTGACGGTAATTTCGGAATACTATCCGAGAGTACCGTCATTTGCATTGAGTTATACGTTTAAAAACGGATCCGGTATTGAAAATGTAAATAACAACGGTATTCATCATCTTATTGAACATATGATCTTCAAGGGGAGTAAGAAATACACTCTTAAAAATATAGCATCGGTATCGGACAGACTCGGTGGGCAGTTAAATGCCTTCACCGGTAAAGAAATCACTCAATTCTACCTTAAAGCAGTTGATGATAAACTTGAAGAATCATTTGATCTTTTGACGGATATCGTTTTTAATTCAAAGTTTGATGTTTATGAGTTTAAAAAAGAGATGAACGTTATACTTCAAGAGATAAAAGAATCCGAAGATGATCCGGATTCATATGCTTTTGATCTCTTTTATAAAAATTCTTTCAAATTATCAGGTATAGGGTTACCGATAACAGGAAGTGTCGATAGTGTTTCATCTCTTACGAGAGATGATGTTTTCAAATATTATAAGGAAAACTATATCCCGGAAAATGTTATATTGAGCTGTGTGGGAAATATAGAACATGATGTACTTATGGATCTGGTAAGATCAAATTTTGAAACAGAAGTAAAATCGAAGCCGAGATATAGTTTCCCAATCGATCCGGGGTTTTTATATAATTTTAATATAAAAAAACGTGAAGATTTGAATCAGTTATATTCAATTATAGGTTTTAACGGAATTTCCGCAAAAGATCCGGAAAAATATAAATATTTAATATACAATGATATTTTAGGTTCCGGAATGAGTTCAAGACTTTTTCAGTCAATAAGAGAAGATAAGGGGCTGGCATATACGGTAAGTTCATTTCTTGATACATACAGAGATTATGGATTCCAATTGATATATTCGGTCATGGAGAGTGAAAATTTTCCTGAATATTATAAAACCGTTACAAATGAGATGAATAAATTGAAAGAAACCGGAGTGAAAGCTGATGAATTTGAAAATTCAAAGGATCATTTAAAATCTTCTCTGATTCTCAGCCTTGAGAGTAATTTGTCAAAGATGAGATTTAATGTAAATCAGGAAATTTACTATAACAGAGAGCTGGATATTCACAATATTATTTCACGGATAAATTCAATTGATCTGGAAGAATTCAATCTCTATTTGACCGAAAAAATCAATCCGGAAAAGAATGCAATTCTTCTTTACGGAGCAGTTGGTGAGATTGATATCAATGTTTTTACTGAAAATAGATAAGTTGGATGATAAACAGTGAAAATCTGTTTAATAGATTAAGTGGTTTCTGTTATAATGGATTTAAATTATGGATAATCTAAGTGTTGTATTTACCGGTGGTGGTACGGGTGGTCATGTTTATCCTAATATAGCTATATACGAAAGTATTTATGATAAATATCCCGATTCTAAATTTTTCTATCTCGGAACAAAGAACGGTGCCGAAAATAAAATTATAAGAAATTTAAACAGACCGATTAAATTTATCTCTATCAGATCCAGAGGTATTCCTTCAAAAATAAAAAGTCTCGGAACCGTAAAATCTCTATTTCAGATCGGATTGGGAGTTATAAAAAGCATTTTTATTCTTAATAAGTTTAAACCGGATATAGTGATAGGCAGCGGAGGCTATGTCGCGGCACCTGTTTTAATTGCCGCGTCTATTCTTAAAATCAAAATATTTATCCATGAACAAAACTCTATGCCCGGAAGGTTAAACAGGTATATCGCAAAATTTGCGACAAAGATCGGTATCTCTTTCAGATCAACTTCGGATTTTTTCCCGAAGAATAAAACTGTTTTCACCGGATATCCGTTGCGAAGATCAATTGATTTAAAAGAGAGTAAAGATATTAAAGATAGATTAAACATTCCTCGTGAAAATAAAGTTTTATTTGTTTTCGGAGGGAGTAAAGGGGCAAGATCTATTAACAGAGCTATAGCCGAAATTGTGCCTGAGCTATTAAAAATTGATAAACTTACAATAATTATTTCTACGGGACGCGGGATATCCGCCGAATATTGTGCTTATGAAGAAACCGTAAGGAATTTTGATAAAAACAGTATTCCGCTTGAATTGAAGGGAAAACTTATTGTAAAGGAGTATTTTGATAATATAGATGATATTTATGCGATATCCGATTTTGTCGTTTCAAGAGCCGGAGCAGGTACTATCGAAGAGTTAACAAGAATGCAATTACCGTCTATTTTAATACCGAAAATAGATCTTCCCGGAGATCATCAAATTCTTAATGCAAAAGAACAGGTCGAAAGGGGAGGGGCATTAATAATTTATGAAAATATCAGAGTAAAAAACGGTAAGAGAGAGATTTTTGTTCAGAGCAACGAACTTTTAAATAAGATCAAAGAACTTTTAACACAAGAAAGTATTTTGAAGGAGATGAAACAAAATCTTGAAAAAATTGAAAAAATCAACAGCCCGGAAATAATTCTTGAAGTTATAGAGTCTCTTTGCGGAACAAAAAATAAAAACTTAAAAAAAGAGTTAAAGATCTTTTATCTAAATGATTCGGTTAAAGAGAAAAGCTATGAATTGATTTTTGATAACACAAGCTTTGGAAATTCAATTCTAAGCGATCACTATTTACACAATTTAAGTAAAAATCTTATTTTTGAGATAAGAATAATCGGTTCGGATCGCGAAAAGTTATTGCTGAAATTGATAAAAGGCGAAATTGAGATAAACGGAATTAAAGTTGATGAACCGGTAGAATTGCATTTAGATGACAGAATAGAAATTGAAGATAAAATCCTGAATTTAAAATGTTATACGGAGAGTGTGGAATCTTTTAAAGATGATAAGAAAATAAAATCAAAAATTTTCGGATCTTCTTTCGGAATAATGATATCCAGAATCGGAGGTTTCTTTCGTGAAGTTGTTGTAACGGCTCTTTTCGGTGCTAAAAACATTTCAGATCTTTATGTTGCAGGATTAACCATTTCAAACTTCATGAGGCGGATAGTTGCCGAGAATGCTCTTGAAAATGCATTTCTACCGATTTTCATGAGATTTTATCACCGAACTACAAGGGAAAAGATGTGGAAATCCGCTTCTTCGATAATTAACTTCACTCTCCTCTTATCAGGGATTCTTACAATTCTCGGTTTAATTTTCACTCCTCAAATTGTCGGCACAATTTATGCGGGATTTAAATCAAAGGGAATAATGCAGGAAGCTGTTAATATTACAAGATTAATGTTCCCATATCTTTTTCTTGTGACAATATCCGCTATAATGGCAACTTTTTTAAAAGCTTTTAACCGTTTTGGTATTGCTGAACTCTCTTCTCTTTTCTTTTCCGTCGGATCAATAACCGGAATTCTCGTCTTTTATTCAATATCAAATATTTATGCTTTGGGTATAGGTATTCTGTTCGGCGGTATATTACAGATTCTATTTCTTATTCCTTTCACGAAAAGTGTTTTGAAAAAGAAGGAGTTGAAATTCAGTTATTCTCCGGTAATAAAATTTAACAGTCTTGCAAATAAGAAATACTATTCTCAACTTGCACCGATAACAGGAGATACTTTCTTGTCAAAGACCGTAGAAGTTGTTGATCAGTTCCTTGCATCAGGATTGAGACCGGGGTCTATCTCATTTTTGTATTTTGCCAAAACCATATTCCGGCTTCCGTTTGCAATTGTATCTCAGGCTATTAATTCGGTAATACTAAGGGATTTTTCAAATAATATTGCTCTTTTTGATAAAGAAAGATCAGGGAGACTATTTGTAGAGGGTACTAAAATCAATGTTTTTATTTTGGCTCCATTGTCGATTGCAATGTTTATCCTGGCAAATCCGATCGTTTCATTGTTGTATGGAAGAGGTGAGTTCGGTTCATCGGCAATAGCAAGTTCTGCGATTGCTTTACAGTTTTATTCCATAGGGCTTATCGGATGGGGTGTTCATTCTCTTACAACAAGAATCTTTTCTGCAAGGATTGATATAAAAACATCTATGTATCTTAATGCTTTAATGCTTGCAGGAAATATTGCTTTAAGTATTTTTCTCGTATCAACAAACCTCAAATATGCGGGACTTGCCCTTTCGACCTCAATTTCATTTACTGTTTTTGCATTAGTCAGAATAACGGTTTTAAAATCAAAGCTGGGTAAAGAGTCAATATTTGTGAATTCTAAAGAACTCTATATTCCATTTTTTAAAACTTTGATAGCTTCTTTCTTTATGATAGTAATAATGCTCCAGATTAAGTTTATATTCAATTTTGTTAATATTGATTCATCCACAATAAAATCCATTCTTGAGATAGTTGCAGAGGTCTTTATCGGATTTACAATTTATCTGATAGCATCACTTCTGTTAAAAAATACCGAGATATTGATATTTAAAAAAAAGATCTTAAAAAAAAGTGTAAATCAACCTGTATCAATGCTCTCACCTTTCAGTTTTATTGAGAAAGTTTCAAATGAACCTGAAAAATACAGAGATGATTTTTTATATAAGATCAATCTTTATTTAAACAGTATGAATTGGGAAATAAGAAATGTAGGAATAAAACTTGTGGGCATTTTTAAAGATGAAAGTAAAATTCCGTTTCTTTTAAATCTTCTGAATAGCAGAGACTCAAATCCGTTTATAAAAAGAAATACAATAAATTCTTTAAAAAGACTCGGAAAGTGGAATGACCGGATAAAAAAAATTATTCTGGAAAAAATTGATGATCCCTATTTTGAGGTAAGAGTTGCGGCAATCGGTTTTTTAACTGAAAAAATTTCATCAGCGGAATATGAATTGATGAAAGAAAAGATTAAAAAATCATTAAGAAAATCTTCAATAGAAGAGAAATTAGCATATATAAGATTGATTTCAACTGCGGGAAGTCTGGAGGATATCAAAATCTTAAAGAGATTTTATCTGTCTTCAAATTCATTGATCAGAGAGGAATTACTGAAATTATTCCTGAATTATTTTAATCGCGGGCTGTTTGACAGAGAAAGATTGATTTTTGAAACAAGAAATGTTCTTCTTACATCAAATAACATGCAACCTCATTTTAATCTCAGAGCACTCGTAAATAAAATTTACAGGGAGGCGGGAGCAAATGATCCTATGGATATCTAAATTTTTCTCTAATATTTCAATTGAGAATTTGGTTGCATATATATCTTTCAGAGCTATTTTTGCCGTAATGACTTCATTTCTTATCGGGATTGTTTTTGGGAAAAAGATGATCAATATAATCTATCAGTTAAATTTCAAAGATAATGCAAGGAATTACGGAGATATAACTTCCGTAAATAAAACGGGAACTCCGACAATGGGAGGATTGATAATATTCATATCATTCCTTTTTTCGGTTTTATTGTGGACAAAACTTGATAATATTTTTGTTGCAATAATTCTTTTCGCTTCATTCTGGTTTACCGGATTGGGGTTTATTGATGATTATTTAAAGAGTGTCAGAGGTTCATCGGATAAAGGTATGGGAAGAGGGACTAAACTGTTTTTTCAATCTCTTTTCGGATTAATTCTTGCAATATTGATTCTTTCACCTTACTCAACCCCTTATCCTAACGGACTTGAAACAAAACTATTCATTCCGTTTATCAAAAATCCTGTAATCGATCTAAGCTTTTTTTATTATATTTTTATTATTCTGGTTGTAATAGGTATTTCTAACTCTATAAATTTTGCAGACGGTCTTGACGGTCTTGCAACGGTTCCCGTTGCTTATATAGCAATAGTTTATGCGGTTTTCGCTTATATAATAGGAAATTCAAAAGCTGCCGCTTACTTCTGGTTCCCATATATAAGCGGATCAGGAGAGCTTGTTATTGTTCTTGCCGCTCTCGTTGGAGCTTTGGCGGCATTTCTTTGGTTTAATACATTTCCCGCTCAAATCTTTATGGGTGATACGGGTTCATTATTTCTCGGAGGAGTTATAGCAACTTCAGCCATTCTTTTAAAAAAAGAGATTTTATTTATTATTGCAGGGGGAATATTTGTTGTTGAATTCTTATCCGTATTCATTCAGGATTTTATAGGAATAAAGCTGTTAAAGAGGAGAATTTTCTATCGGGCGCCTATTCACCATACATATCAGTTCCTGGGAATTTCAGAACCGAAAATTGTTGTAAGATTCTGGATTATATCTATAATGTTTGCACTTATAAGTTTGATCAGTATTAAATTGAGGTAAGAAAATGGAAGATCTGAAATTAATACTTACATTCTTAAGTTTAAAGACAAAAGATTTTTTTAAAATTTTTTCAGTAAACTTTTTTATATTTTTTCTATTTCTTTCAATGGAATTATTTTTCTCATTTAAATTTATTAAAGAAGGAAATAAATTCGAAAAACTGATTTTTTTTTCCGTATTAATGATAATAGGCTATATTTTAGTTGAGAAAATAGTAACAAAGAGACAAATATCAGGATTTAAAATAAAATTCGATGAATTTTTACAAGAGAAAGAAAAAGATATAGTTTCAAAAGAAATTAATAAAAAATTTGTTTATCTGATTAATATATTTATTTCATTCATACTATTTGTCCCGTTTTTTGTCATCTCTTGGGTCTTTACCTTGGGAATGAGTGATAAGATCAAAACGGTAGTCATATCAACCGGATTGATATTTTTTCTTTTTATTAAATTTTCAATTATTGATTTACTGACATATTTAATTCTTGTTAAGATTAAATTTAATAGATCAAGCAAGTAGGAATTATTATCTTTTAACCCAGAGATCCGGATCCCAGCCGTAGCCGGCAAAAAAACTTTTTCCAGTGTGGATATTTCTTACGGTCATTTTGTTATTTCCTCTGCTGCCAAACATATGAACGGCAAAACTATCCGAATTAGACCAGTTGAGTCTGTATATTTCCTCATTTATCGGAGCCGGAAGTTCTTTGAAAAGTTTACCGTCTGATGCGAAGTATAAATAATATTTCAAATGAGGTGCCGGAAGCCATCCGACATATTTTTGTGGAGAAGCACAAGGTCTGCAGCTTTGTCCGAATGATATTTTCATACCGATTCCTTTTTTAAATGTATTTTTTAAAAAGATATCTTTCCCGTTATCATAAACAATATATTTTCCGTCGCCTGTCATTTCACAATGTTTATCAATTTTATTTTCTATAAAAAGATCTATGAATATCTTTGGATTGATCGGATTAACTAATATCACATTACCTGATAAGGAAGGACCGGCAATCCATTCTCTTCCTTTGTAATAGGTAAAGCTCCATCTTGTCTCTTTAGATCTATCCATATAAGGATTAAATATTGTTCTTTTTTCACCGGTTTCATCGGAAATAAAAACATTTCCTTTAAATCTGTAAACAAAGAGAGTCCCATCTCTATTCCAGAACGGTCTCGGAGTTTTCCCTCTGTTAAATCTTCCGGGGCCGCCTTCCGTCTTAATACCGGGAATTATTATTTTTTTTCCTGTCTTAAGATAAAGAATATGCATTTCCGGAGGAACCGCATATATTATTTTTCCATAGATTCCGTTTGAAAAAGTGTTCCATTTATTAGAGATCTCTGTTGAATTTATTGTTATATTTTTCTTACTGTTAAGATCAATGTCTAAAAAAATAAATAGTATAATAGATAATATAATTAAAAAAAGCGGAATGAAAATAAATGGCTGTTTTTTAAATTTCAAAGCTATGATAAATTATATTAATTAGGAAAAAAAGTCAACATAAGTTGAATGCTTGAAGATAGACGGCTAATATTGTATACTTTAAGTCAACATAAAAGGTTGAGTTAAAAGGAGAAGAAATGAAAAAAATTATAATAATTTTTGTTATTTTGTTAATACCGATTATTTCAATGGCAAAGGGATTTGAAGCTCTAAACTTTTCTGCTGTTGACACAAATGGTAATAAAGTTGAATTAAGCAAGTATAAAGGAAAAGTTGTAATTCTTGATTTCTGGGCTACTTGGTGTCCGCCATGTGTAAGGGAAATACCGAATCTGAAAAAAATATATAAAGAATTCGAAAAAAAGGATTTTGAAATAATAAGTATAGCTCTCGAAAGAAAACCCGATGAATTTGCAAAAAACTATGTTATAGAACATGAGATGAACTGGACTCATATAATTTCCCGGGCTAAAGGCAGAGAGTTGGCAGGAATGTATAAAATAAGATATATACCGACAATGTTTATACTTAATAAAGAGGGCAAGATAGTTGCGAACGGGCTCAGAGGTGAAAAATTAAAAGAGAAGATCGCAGAGTTGCTTAAATAAATTTAAAGAGTTTTTATGGCTCCCGGATACGGCAGCAAAATATATAAGAAAAGTAATAGGACTCTCAATATTAAATATTTTATAATTTTTGCGGTTCTTATTTTAATAATATTTTTTTTCATTTCAAGCTCAAAAAATAATTCAAAAAAAGTATTATCAAAGAGTGATAATTCAAAAAAAGAAATTTATTCAAAAAAGGTAGTTGAGAAAAATAATAATTCGGATTTTTACTCAAAAACTGATAACACATTAAAGGAGAAACCGGATTTTATTAAAGAAGAGAGCAATAAAAATACCGAACATAGTGTTAAAGTTAACAAACTTAACTATTCAAAAATAGAAAAAATTGCCGACGGATATTTCTCTTCCGGGAGTTACAATAAGGCAATTTCTCAATATCAGATGGGATTGGAAGGAAAAGAGTCATTAATTGCAAAGATAGGTGTTTGCTATTATAAGCTTTCTTTATATAAAAAAGCGATAGAATCGCTGACTGTTGCAAAAAACAGAGGGTTTTACCCTTTTTTAACAAGAAAATTTCTTGCGTTCTCATTCTATAAATCAAATGAACTTGATAAAAGTATGGAAAATGCATTGGAAGCAGTCGATTTACGAAAAGATATTGAAATGGAATCACTTATTGCTAAATTGAAAAGAGAGAAAATTGTAATGTCGGAATATAAAGATCAGAGTTCCGGAAAATTCACTATTCAATTCAGCAGAATTGAACATTCGGATATAAGAATTGTTGTTTTGGATCTTTTAAAAGAGGCTTACAGAGAAATTGGTAAAAAACTCGATATTTATCCAGACGAAAAGATTGTTGTTATTCTATATAACGAAAAGACTTTTTTTGATGTCACAAGAGCCCCCGGTTGGGCTGGAGGTCTATATGACGGCAAAATACGTATTCCTATTGCAGGTGTTGAAGATAATATAAAAATGCTTAAAAGGGTTATTTTTCATGAATATACACATGTGCTGGTTTCTTTGATCACAAAACAGTGCCCATTATGGCTGAATGAAGGATTGGCTGAATATTTTTCCGAAGGAAATATGGATAAGATCGGACAAATTATCCCCCTTGAATTTCTGGAGAAAAGATTTCCTTCAGGTAATCAAAAGTCAGTTTATATTGCTTACCTTGAGAGTTATTCGGTCGTATCTTATATTGCGGAAAAATATGGAGTGTTTAAATTGAAAGAACTTTTATTGGAATTAAATAAAAACAACATATATAAAGCATTTGAAAACGTATTATATATCTCTTATAGTAATTTTTTAAAAAAATGGGGAAGAAATGAAGAGTGAAAACGGAATATTTAAAACGATTAATAAAATTTTCGGACCTTATGAATTTAAAGAAAAAAATTCAAAATTTATTTCACTTATTTTTCCCGTGTTAGAATCTTTTGAAGCCGATACCATTCTAAAGGCATTAAAAAAACGTTATCATGACTCTACACATGTATGTTTTGCCTATCGTCTCGGTAATGGTGTTGAAGATTACTTCAGATACAGTGACGACGGAGAACCGTCGGGAACGGCCGGAATACCTATATATAGCGAATTAAAGGGGGCAGGGCTCTTTAATGCTCTTATTGCAGTTGTGAGATATTACGGTGGAATCAAGCTCGGTACTGGAGGTCTTGTAAAAGCCTATTCAAAATCTGCAAAAAATATAATAAATTCATCAACTATTAAAACCGAAAAGATCATGAAGAGAGTTGAAATTGACCTTCCTTTTGAACTGATGGGTGAAATAATGAAAATGGTTGACAAATATTCAGTAACGGTTAAGGATCAAAAATTCGACGATAAAGGTGTAAAAATAACTCTGGATATTCCCGAGACCTCTTTTGCAAAGGTCCGGGATGATATCCGAAATGTTACCAAAGGTAAAATCAATATTTAATTATTTACTTTTTTTAATTCCTTTGAGAAACTCTTTATATATATCAATATCTTTTGATGTAGGAAATTTTTCGATCAGAGTTTTATAGATATTCAGGCAGTTGGTTGTATCATTTTTAAGATAGTAATAATTGCCGAGGATCACATAGGCATCTTCAATTTGGGGAGCTTTTTCAATTACTTTCTTAAGATTTGTTTCAATTTCAATATATTTTTCAGCAAGAGCTTTGATCTTTTTTTTATTCTCTTTGATATTTTTCCGATTTGTTGTTTTTTTGATTGCAGTTACCATGGGTTTTAGTACTGTAAAATCATTGGAAGCAATAATATATCTTGCAAAAGATATATATTTGTTAGCTTGATCATCCGATTTAAGTGCTATATATTTCTTTAATAATTTGTTTGACAGCTCATAATTTTTTAAAGTTGAATTATTAATTCCGGAAATATAATTTGCCATTGGAAAAATTCCGGGATAATCATTTTCAGCATTCTCTATATTTATAAACCGGGACAGATATTTCTCGGAATTTTTTAAATCCTTTAGTGAGAAAAAGTTCAATCCGATTCTGTAGATCATTTTATTCTGAAGTTTAGGGAATAATTTTGAAAATCCGTCAATTCCCAGCATATCAATATAAACATTATTTGCTTCTTTAAGCTTTCTTAATTTTAAAAGATTGTTTCCATATTTTAACATTGTGTCCGAAAGTGCTTTTGTAGTGTTGATGTCGGAATTGTCAAGTTTCTTTGCGATCTTCAACTCTTTTATTGCTTCGGGATATTTATTGTTAAAAGCATATATTGATGCAAGTTTATAGTGAACTTTAGAGTAATCCGGGAAAATTTCAATTGCATTTTTATACAATTCTATAGCTTTATCAAAATCCTTTTTATTTTTTGCCTTATCAGCTTTTTTTTCAAGTTTAAGAACTTTTTTTGGAATTTTAACAGCATCTTTCCCGGAAACATATGCGGTAAATAATGAGAGTATAAAGATTGTTATAACGATAAATACAAGGTTTTTTTTATTCATGATTTTTCTCCTAAAAAAAATATCATTAAGTATATAATTTTTTTTTGAATTTTTCAATATTTTATGAAATATATGATAATCTTTAATAAATCCATGAAACTTTAATCTTAAAATATCAGAATTATCAATAAAAATTTAAAATTTTAAAACAGTTAAAATAGGTGAATGAATTATCATAAAAAAAAATATGATTAATTTGAAAAAAATGTTAACAATTAAATTAAATCTTGACATTTCCATGACATTAACATATAAAATATTGTTCATTTTATAATATCTAAATTAAAAGGAGGCAAAATATATGAGTAATATGGGTTCGTATGAAGAAAAAGTTAAAAGCTTTTCATGGGATCAATCGGAATCGGAACTAGGATACAAAACAGGAGATACAATTAATATAGGTGAATATTGTACCGATAGAATATGCAGGTTGGGAAAGAGAGATAAAACAGCTCTGATCTGGGAAGGTCATTCCGGTGAGACTAAAAAATTTACTTTTAATGATGCAAGACTTATATCAAATAAATTTGCTCAATTCCTCACAGGTCTGGGTATTAAACCCGGAGAGAGGGTTTGTCTTTTTCTTGATAAAGTACCCGAGCTCTATTTCGGATTTCTCGGTATCTTAAAGGCCGGAGCAATAGCACAACCTCTATTCAGTGCATTCGGAGGAGAATCTTTGTCGACAAGACTGGAGGATGCCGAAACAAAAGCTATAATTACTCAAAAAAAACATCTCGGAAAGGTAAGAAAAATTTTAAAAACTCTTCCTAAGCTTCAAAATATAATAGTCGTTGATCAGAATAATTCGGCAATGCTGAAAGATAGAGAGATATCTTTTATTCATGACGAATATAAAACGGTAGAAGAGTTCAAATCATATAAAACAAAAGCCGAGACTCCCTCCGTTCTTCACTATACTTCGGGAACAACAGGAAAACCAAAGGGTGCACAGCATGTTCACTATTCGATCATCTCTCAATATATTACATCAAAATATGTTCTTGATCTTAAAGATGATGATATATACTGGTGTACGGCTGATCCCGGATGGGTTACGGGGACATCTTACGGTATTATAGGTCCATGGGCGATCGGTGTTACACAGTGTGTTCTTGATGCCGGTTTCAGAGTTGATTCGTGGTACAAATTTATCAGCGACCATAAAATTACAGTGTGGTATTCCGCACCGACAGCGATAAGAGCTTTAATGAAAGAGGGAACAGATAAGGTAAAAGAATATGATCTCTCTTCATTAAGACATCTTTGCAGTGTAGGGGAGCCCTTGAATGCCGAAGCCGTGATATGGTCAAAAGAGGCGTACGGACTTACATTTCACGACACATACTGGCAGACCGAAACAGGATGTATGGTTATAACCAACTATCCCGGTATGAAAATAAAGCCCGGATCCATGGGCAAACCTTTTCCCGGGATAGAGGCAACTGTGATTGATCTTAAAACATATGAACCTTTGACTAAACCGGG
This sequence comes from uncultured Clostridia bacterium, assembly GCA_964633415.1. Lineage (GTDB taxonomy): Bacteria > Acidobacteriota > Aminicenantia > UBA2199 > UBA2199 > CAZNLS01. The sequence continues at coordinate 78,694 of CAZWFY010000001.1, forward strand.
AGTTGTCGGATTGATAGCATTGAAACCCGGATGGCCTTCAATGTTTCGATCTTACCGGAATAACGAATCCACATATAATGAAAAATTTAAGAACGGATGGTATGTATGCGGCGACAGAGCAAGCATTGATGAAGACGGATATTACTGGTTTGTAGGCAGAGATGATGATGTTATTAACACGGGAGGTCATCTTGTAGGTCCTTTCGAGATAGAATCCGCTCTACTTGAGCATGAAGCTGTTGCAGAATCGGCAGTTGTAGGGAAACCTGACCCGGTAAATATGGAGGTTGTAAAAGCTTTTATATCTTTAAAACCCGGATTTGAAGTTTCGGATATGCTTGAGCTGAAAATAATGAATTTCATAAGAAAAAAATTATCTCCTCTTGCTATGCCTCAGGAGATTGAATTTGTTGATTCTCTTCCCAAAACAAGAAGTGGAAAGATTATGCGAAGAATGCTTCGTGCCAAAGAGTGGGGTGAGGAGATAGGTGATACATCAACACTTGAAGATGATTGATTTATACAGGGAAATGAATTATAAATTAAAAAAGAAAAAATATTTAAGGAGAAAAAAATGTCCGAATTAAAAAAAGAAATTTTAGATTATGTAAAAGAAGAATATCTTGATGATGAAGATGAAGTTGATGTCAATTATGAAACACCTCTTATTTCAGGAGGAATTGTTGATTCTTTTTCGATGGTCTCTTTGAAAAGATTTCTTGAAACGAGATATAAGATACAGATCCCGGATGCCAAAGCCACACCCGATGCTTTTGATACGGTAAATAATATTGTTGAACTATTAAAAGAATTTGATGTTAAATAGGTGATGAAATGGCATTTCCAAACGATAAAAGAGAATTACTTAAAGCAGAACTCGACAATATAAGAAGTTCAGGAATATTTAAGGAAGAACGAATAATAAATGCTCCTCAGAATTCTGAAATTGAAGTTGTTTTCCCATCCGGTTCGGAAGAGAAGAGAGTTATTAATATGTGTGCAAATAATTATCTCGGTCTTTCATCTCATCCGGAAATTATTGAAGCTGCGAGAAAAGGATTGGATTCAAGAGGATATGGAATGTCATCGGTCAGATTTATATGCGGGACTCAGGATATCCATAAAGAACTTGAGGATAAACTGACAAAATTTCTCGGCACCGAAGATACAATTCTTTTCCCTTCATGTATGGATGCAAACGGAGGAGTTTTTGAAGCTTTTCTTACCGAAGAGGATGTTATGATCGCAGACAGACTGGTTCATGCTTCCATCGTTGACGGAATGAGACTTGCCAAAGCTATGACGGATACTTATAAACACTCAAATATGGATCATCTTGAGAAGAAACTGATACTCCATCAGGATAAAAGATTAAGGGTCATTATAACCGACGGTGCATTTTCCATGGATGGAGATCTCGCAAAATTAGATAAAATAGTCGAGCTTGCTGAAAAATATAATGCACTTGTTTTTGTGGATGATTCTCACTCAACCGGTTTTATCGGTAAGACCGGAAGAGGAACACATGAATACTATAATGTAGTCGGAAAGATTGATATTATCACTACAACCTTGGGAAAAGCTCTCGGCGGAGCTTCAGGCGGATGTGTTTCGGGAAGAAGTGAGATAGTTGAGATGTGCAGGCAGAAAGCCAGACCCTATCTTTTCTCAAACTCTATTGCTCCCGTTATTGTTTCAGCTTCATTAAAGGTCATTGATATGATCAGTTCAAATACGGAAAGAAGGGATAAACTTGAGAATAATTCAAAATTCTGGAGAAAGGGTTTGAAAGATGCCGGTTTTATTATTAAAGACGGTGAAACTCCTATAGTACCTGTAATGCTTTTTAATGCAAAATTATCACAGGATTTCGCAAAAGATCTCTATTCGGAAGGGATCTATGCAATAGGATTTTTCTTTCCGGTTGTTCCAAAAGGTCAAGCAAGGATAAGGACTCAACTTTCAGCCGCCCATGATATGTCACATCTTGAGAAGGCACTTGCTGCATTTATTAAAGTTGGGAAAAAATATGATATTCTCAATAGATCAAAAGAGGAGATTCTGGAGAGATTTTCAGATTGATAATAATCTGAATTAAGAAAACAGAATTTTTACTATTTTATTATTGTTTTTTTATTTTGAATATCTGTATAATGTTTTTTAATCAATATAAAAAGGAGTGATAAATGAGTAAAGAATTTACACCTTTTATTCCGGCGGAAAAAAATCTTAAAGAGTTTACATTGAGAGCTCTTTTAATAGGACTTTTTCTTGCCGTATTACTTGGAGCGGCTAATGCATATCTCGGTTTGAAGGCAGGTATGACCATTGCCGCAACTTATCCTGCCGCCGTTCTCGGAATGGCTTTTTTAAGACTCTTTAAAGATAACAATATCCTTGAAGAGAATTTTGTAAGAACTGTAGGATCAATAGGTGAATCGGTTGCCGCAGGTGCAATATTCACTCTTCCGGCATTTTTAATAGCAAATGTTTGGGATCCTGAATTTTTCGGTAGTTTTGCAGGTTACTGGAAATCGACGGTAATTATGCTTGTCGGTGGTATTGCCGGTATTCTATTCGTAACACTTTTAAGAAGGGTTATGGTTGAGGATTCTACACTTCCTTTCCCCGAATCGGTTGCGGCATCCGAAATTCATAAAGCGGGAAGAGGAGAGACGACCGGAGCAAAATATCTGTTTTATGCGATGGGAATTGGCGGATTGATTGAATTTTTTAAAAATTTTAATATATTTGCTTCAAAATGGGAGAAATTCTTCGGTTTTGCAAAAAAGATAATTCCCGGAACTTCAATATCCGAAAAATTTCCGGGTGTTGAAACGGGCGGTGGTTTTCTTCTTAAATCTCCGGCATTGAGCCCTGCTTTTCTCGGTGTGGGATATATTATCGGACCGAGACTTGCTGCTTTAAACTTTGCAGGCGGAGTACTTGCATGGGGATTGTTTGTTCCACTGCTTGTCCTTATACTTGCTCCACAATATGCACCTCTCGTAAACGGTGGTGTTATGAGTTGGGCCGAAGTTTCAAAAAGTATATTTTCAAATATAGTTAAACCGATCGCTATCGGCGGAATGCTGATGAGTGCCGCATATACACTTTACGGTATGAGAAAAAGCCTTTTTGCCGGTATTAAAAGATCGGTTGATGATGTTAAAAAAGCTGCGACCGCAAAAGAGGTGACAAAAAGAACCGACAAAGATATCAGTATTAAGATAGTTTTTATGGGACTTCTCGCAATTTCAGCTTTAACCTTCGTTGTATATTGGTGGTTTATGGGATTTAAAAGTGAAAACTTTGTTCCTGCATTGGTTGCAGCTCTTGTTATGATGGTTGCAGGATTCTTTTTTGCTGCCGTATCAGGATATCTGGTCGGTTTGATCGGTTCTTCAAATAACCCCATATCCGGATTGACTCTATCAACTCTTGTTGTCGCAGCTATTTTGATGGTGCTTCTCGGAGCAACCGGCACGGACGGTGTAATAGCGGTTCTTGCCGTCGCAGGTGTTATCTGTGTCAGTGCAGCTGTTGCTGGAGAAATGCTTCAGGATCTTAAAGTCGGACATATTCTCGGTGGTACTCCATGGAAAATGCAGCTCGGTGATTTCATCGGTGTTGTTATATCGGCTCTCGTTATGTGGATACCGCTATTTATTCTGAATGCAGGTGATCTGAAAATGGCTAAGCTTCATAATTATCAGGGTGGATTCGGCGGAGATGTTCTTGCCGCACCTCAAGCTGGTTTAATGGCTCAGCTTTCCAAGGGAATTGTCGGCGGTGAAATGGTATGGCCTCTCATTATGGTCGGAATTGTTATGGCAGTCGGATTTATTCTTGTAAAGGTTAAAAGTCCGATGCTTGTCTGTGTCGGAATGTACCTGTCCTTTGAAACTGTTGCAGCCATATTTGTCGGTGGAATAATAAGATGGGTTATTGATTCCATAATAGAAAAGAGGAAACTAAATGAAGATCAGACATCAAGAGTAAACAACAGAGGAGTTCTCCTCGCTTCCGGTTTGATAGCCGGTGAAGCTCTGATGGGTCTGCTTTTTGCAGCACTGGCATTTTTTGATGTTAAAATACCAAATTTGTGGCCAGATTCAACCTACATCGTTAGCATACTTATTCTCGTAGGACTCGGTTATATTCTTGTTAAAACTCCTCTCAATATTCTTAAAGAGAAATAGAATCTGAAATATCTGTAAATTGGATTTCCAATACTGATTGATAATGAAAAAAAAATTTAAAAATACAAATTTTCTTGAATTTATTCCGAGGAAAAATATAGAGTGGGAAGAGGGTGAATCAGGAACTATTACTCTTCTCAAAGAGAAAACATCCAAGGTGTTTTTAAAAAAGATTATTTCATTTATGAAAAGGGATCAGTTCATAAAAATTCGTCTTGACAGTAACGGTTCAAGAGTATGGAAATTCATTGACGGAAAAAGGAGAATCTCGGAAATATGTTCCGAGTTAAGAGCCGAAGGTGAATTCCCTTCGGCTGAAGAGAGAGTATCCTATTTTATAGGATTGATGAAAAAGAGTAAATTTGTAAAATTTGTATAAAAAAAAAGCCGGCTTTAAAAGCCGGCTTTTTATTTTTTAAATTAAGATTATCTTCCCATTCCTTTCATGTGAATCTTTTCAACCTTTTTATAACCGGCGGGAACTTTATAAATTCCGGCAGGTGCGGCTTTCTTTGAGATTTCCTGAACTTCTGAAGTTGTAACAACATTCTGACCCATAATGGACATTGTCATTTTTGAAGCTACCTGGAAACCATCAATCTTTTTAAATTCATTTATTGCATCTTCACCAATGCTCATTGATGCCATTGCAGCTTTAAATGTTTCAAGTCCCATCTCATCTCTGAATTTTTTCCAGTCAAAAGGAACATCCTTGGTAACCCACAATCTTGATTTCATCGTCATCATGGTCATATTCATATCCATGTCATAACCTTTGCATTTCCATCCTTTAATAACTTTTGTTTCTGATGTCGGTGTAACTTTGATTGTCATTTTCATCATTGACATCATTGAAGCAACCTGAGCGGGTAGTAATTTTTTCATATCAAGAGGAAGTGTTGTCTCTACATAAGTTTTATCGGAAGGATTGACCATATAGATAACATTTTTGTTAAGGTCAATTATGATGATCTGCTTATCCGTAACGTTTGTATAAATTTTGTTACCGAGCCACTGTTCAGAGATCACGTCTTTAGCCGGTGTTTTTTTGCCCATAAAATTCATTTCATTGGTATGGGTTTTTGTTTTGATGTAGATATCAGCTGTAAGAAATGAAACCGATACCAAAATAATCGTAATGATAATTAAAATTTTTTTCATTATCTTCTCCTTTTTAAATGATTTAAATTTTATATAAATAGATAATTAAAGTCAATAAATCACGCCCGGCAGGAATCGAACCTGCAACCTTCTGCTCCGGAGGCAGACGCTCTATCCTTTGAGCTACGGGCGCACAAATTTTAAACGATGAACTAATATTATTTTATCATAGTTAAGAAGTGTCTCAAAAATTATTAATGAACTTAATCTTATAGGATCATATTCGAAAGTTATTTTAAACCATTTTATTAAAATAATAGTATTAAATAGTATGGATAAGTCAAACAAATTTGATTTTAAGAAATTTATTCAGGATATTTTTGCTCCCGGTAATAATGAAGTAATGACCATAATGGTTGATATCCCGATTAAAACTATTCCGGATAACAAAAAGTGGAAGGAAAGACGGGAAATGGCTTCACGATGGCATAAGATGATAAGTTCGATAGCGGAAGAAGAGTGGGGGATGAAAGTAAACGGTATCGTGACTTATAATGCTACAGGCAATAACAACTCCGATTTGCCCGAATTGTGTATGATGAGTGACAGAGAAATGAAAATTTCGGAGGTTGTAAAAAATTCTACAATAATCTTATCAATGCCTGAATTTTCTGCGACAGCTCCCTTATATGAATATTCTTTGAAAGAAAAAGGATTACGGATAGGATCAATGCCGGGTGTAGAAGAATTCATGGAAAACACCGGACTTTCTGCGGACTATGAAAAGATATCAAAAAAATGTCATATACTATTTAAAATTTTCAAAGAATCGACTGGAGCATATGTAGAATTTTCAACCGGACACAGATGCTATTTTGATATCGGCACGAACAGAGCTATGATTGACGACGGAATACTTCATCCTGAAATGGGCGGAACGGAACAATCTCTTGCAAATCTTCCTTCGGGTGAGGTTTTTGTTGTTCCTAATGAAGAGGGAGGAAGTCTGACAAAGGGAGATCTGCCATTTTATATGAACAAAGAGTTGGCGGTTTGTAAAGTCGAAAAAAATAAAATTGTCGCAATCGAAGGTTCGGGAAAAGAAATTGAAGATCTTAGAAAAAGTTTTGAGAAAGATGCTGCATGGAGAAATATTGCGGAATTCGCAATAGGTGTTAACGATAAAGCAGTTGTTACCGGAAATGTTCTTCAGGATGAGAAAGCCGGTTTTCACTGGGCTTACGGAAGAAGTGATCATCTCGGAGGAAACACGGGAGTTAAAAATTTTATATCTCCTTCAAATGTAGTTCATCAGGACATTGTTTATGCAAAAGGAAATCCGATAGAGTGCAAAAACTTAATAATGAAATTGAAAAACGGGAAGGAAAGAGAAATAATAAAAGACGGAAAACTTCTGGTATAAAAGGATATTGTGGTAAAATGTATAGTTGTATGGATTTTTATTGTTAATTTTTTGAATTGATAATATTAGGAGGTATGTATGAAAATTTTTTATAGTTTTATATTTATATTTTGTTCTATACACTTTCTTATTAATAGTAAACCAAATGTAAATACAAACAGAGCATATAAAACAAATATTCATAAAAAAATATTAAGATTAAAAAAAGTTATGGAAATAACCGATGATAAAGGAAACTTTTACTTTCAGTATCCTCAAGATCTAAAAACAGACAGTGATGGTTCTATATATGTAAGAGAATTCACACAAATGTTAAGGTTTGATCAGAATGGAAAATTACTAAACAATTATTACAGGAAAGGACAGGGACCCGGAGAATTGGTCTCAATGCGAAGTTACTTTATAAAAGAGGATTATCTTATTATTTATAACGGAACACCAAAAAAAATCATATGGTTCCATAAAAACGGAAAACAATTGAAGGAATTTAGATTGTACCAGAAATTCTTTTTCGGTAAGTTGATTTTATATGATAAAGGGGTTTACTATTTTATTACAAAAGAAATACCTGAAATAAATGGCAATGTATGGAAAGTTGTAGATGTTAATTATAATTTAGTTAAGATTTCAGGTTCGGAAAATATATCTAAAATTATGACTATTCCGGTTAAAGAGTCAATAATTAATTATGGATCATCAAGGGGATCGGTTCCTGCTGCAAAATTTGTCTATAAAATTTCTAATGACGGAAGATATTTAATTTATTCTAACACAGAAGAATATTCGATAAAAATATATGATATTAAAAAGAATAGACCGATACGAGAATTTAAAAGAGAATATAAAAGGCTTAAAAGTATTACCAAAAAAGATTCATCAATAATGATTTTACAAGGGAAAAAATTTATCCCACCAAAGAGGAAATATGAGAATGATGTGAAAGATATTTTTTTTCAATACGATAAAATACTTGTTTTAACATCAACTGTGAAAAATAATAGTGTATTGATAGATCGTTTTGATTGGGATGGAAACTATCTTGATTTTTTCTTTCTTAAAATAAATGGGGATATTTTATTAATAAAAAATAATTTTGTTTATGTCAGAGAGAAAAACAAGGAAGAGAATCCTTTTATAGTTAAATATATTTTAGAAGACGATATATAAATTGGCAGACATTAGTTTTGTTTTGAGGTAAAATCCTTGCGATATTTATCGCATACATAACCGGACTTCTGGAGATTTTGTGCAAAAAACTCCAATTTTTTTTATTAATTTTAGAAATATAAGTTTATTGGCACATCAATAAAAATTTGATATTATTAAGAATGATTAAAACCGTAAATAAGATAGCATTGATCGGGGCAACCTCAAGAAGAGAAAAATACGGAAATATAATTTTCAGAGATCTTATAAATAAAGGTTATAAAGTCTTTCCCGTTAATCCTGCATTAAAAGAAATTGAGGGATATAAAGTATTTAATGACATAGGATTATTACCTGAAGATCCGGATCTTTATGTTTTTGTGATCCCGTGGAGATCAGGGTTGAAGACAGTTAAGGAGTTAATTGATAAGGGAAAGAATAACTTCTGGTTTCAACCGGGAGCGGAAAGTCCGGAAATCAAGGAATATTTCAAAGATAAAAAAGGTATAAAATTTAGTTTAAACAGATGCATAATGGTTAAATCCATGAAGAGGGGAGATCTTGAGTTTTAAAAAACATATTAATTTTATACTGTTTCTATTTATCTTCATTATTTCTTTTAAAACCGAAGCAAGATCCGGTGATTCTCCGTACAGATGGCCGTTGAATGTTAATAACGGTTATAGTGCTACATTTCAGGAATTCAGAAAAAATCATTTTCATGCCGGAATTGATATAAGAACCTTTCAAAAAACCGGATTTCCCGTTTATGCAATTGATAACGGGAAAATATTCAGGATAAGGTGTGTTAAAAGAGGTTCGGGAAGAGGAATCTATCTTAAACATAACGACGGGAATATTTCAATCTATTTCCATCTTAAAAAATTTATTCCTAAACTCGAAAAAATATTAAAAAGATATCAAAAATATAAAGGGAAAAAATATTTCGGAAACTATTTCTTGAGTAAACCGATATGGGTAAAAAAAGGATCACTGATAGGTTATTCCGGCGAGACCGGTTCGGGATTTCCGCATCTTCATCTGGAGATCAGAAACAGTGAAAATTATGCAATAAATCCTTTCAAAATGATCTCGTTTCCGGAAAGAGATGAAAATAAACCTGTTATTTCCGGAATTATTTTAAGAAGTATTGGGAAAACAAAAATAAACGGTGTTAACGGAGAAATTTTTTTTAAAGCTTATCAGACCGGAAACGGAAAATATACCTTGGATAAGATAGAAGTTGACGGGGAGTTTGAGTCTATTTTGAATGCAACCGATATTTCCGATACGGGTAGGAGAGTGGCACCCTATAAAATTTCAGCGAATATTAACGGAAATACTGTTTTTGACATATCTTTTGAAAAGTTCAAATGGGCGGAGAATAATGAGATAGGATTTGTCTATGATATGTATTATTCAAATCTTAGTAATTATTTTTTCAATCTTTTTTCTCAGGAAGGATATACACTTAAAAAAATAGGTCTTAATCCTAAAGAGATATTTATAACTTTAAAGAATGGCTATAATTTATTGACTGTAAATATTTCGGACAACTTCGGGAATAGGTCTATACTTGAAGTGCCTTTTTATAAAATCAATCGTTCAACCTTGACTACCGGAAAAAAGTCTCAAGCAGATATAAATAACAGCTCTTATCTAACCGGTTTAACCGATTTGAAACCTGAAGTTTTTATTAACAGAGACAAAGTCTCTTTAAAAATAACCGATACAAAAATATTTCCGGACAATATCAAACTGAATATTAAGGCAGGAGAAAAATCAGAACGGATAAACCCTGAATCCGATAACGAAGGTATATATTTTACATTTTCTCCATTGGATTATAAAGGTGTAACAAATGCGGACTTTTCTATTTATGACAAAGGGATGCTATCGTCAATAATAAGAAAGAGATATAAGTTTATAACCTTAAGAAAGGGATTTCCCGTTAATGTAAAAGCTGATGATTTTAGTGCAGACTTTGATTCCGGAACTGTTCTGGAAAGAAAAGTCATGATGCTTTCGGAAGCTGATTATTCATCGGATTATCCTCTGGTTTCTAAAATTGTCAATGTTTATCCTTACACTTTCCCATTTCTCGACAAAGTTATTTTTTCATTTAAAAACAGTTCAAAGGATCCTGAAGAGATAGGTGTCTTTAAATATTCACTGAGAAAGAAAAAATGGTTTTATGTAAATACGAATTTTAATAATGAAACAAATGTTTACAGCACAAGACAGTTGTCTGGAGGTATTTTTGCATTAATGAGAGATATTTTTCCTCCGGATATAAGGATTTTGAGGTCACGTTCCGAATATTTATCGGGAATGAAAAATTTAGTGATAATCATTAATGACAGAGGAAAGGGAATTGATGATGAAAAAATAATATTGAAAATAAACGGCAGAAAATTAAGCGATGAGTATGATCCGGACAGAAAATGGATAAAACCTGAATTCCCGGTTCAATATTTCAGGAAGGGTAAGAATACCATATATATTTATGCCGAAGACAGAGCGGGAAATAAAAGAGAAAGAGAGTATTCTTTCCGATTAAAATAATTTGACCCTCTTGAGTTTATGTAATATTATAGCTGATGATTAAGAGAAGATTTATATCAGTTTTAATAACTATTTTTATATTATGGAATTTTTCTTTTTCAACTGAAATCTCAGAAGATAAAAGTGTAAAAAACAGAGGTGTTTTTAAAGAACTTTTTAAAGATGAAGGCAGAATATGGTCTGCCCCATTTAGATTTAAAACAAAAGACTGGATTTTAACCGCCGGAATTGCCGGAATAACCGCATATATGATTTCAAATGATGAATCTATATACGGAAGGGTTAAAGCTTATCAGGAAAAGAATCCCTGGGTTTCGGATATAAGCCCGTCAATGACATTGCTGGGAGACGGGACTCTGAATCTCGGATTAAGCGGACTGTTTTATCTTTCGGGAGCTGTTTTCAAAGATAAACATTTAAAAAATACAGGGAAACTTTTGTTGATGGGTTTGATACATTCAGGAATTGTTGTTCAGCTTTTAAAACACTTGAGCGGAAGACAGAGACCTGAAGCAGGGGATGGAATAGACCATTGGGAAGGTCCGGCTGGATTTTTTAAAAGATATAAAAACCATAGCGATATGTATTATGACTCATTTCCGTCGGGTCATACCATCACGATCTGGACAACCGCAACTATAATTGCTCATCAGTATAACAACTCTTTTGTCATACCGGCAATAAGCTATTCTCTTGCCCTGTTATCCGGACTTTCGAGGTTGACCGAGGACAAACACTGGCTTTCCGATGTTTTTGTCGGAGGAGTTCTCGGCTTTGCATTAGGCAGATTTGTATATAAAAAAAGATCCGATAAGTTTTTCTTAACACCTGTTGCGGGAAAGAATAAATATGGTATCAGTATGAATTTCATATTTTAATCAGAGGAAAAATGAAATTAAAAATTTTTATTTTAATAGTGTCTGTTTTATTGCTGAATAATATCCTTTTATCCGATGGATTGACATTTTATTCCGACGAAAACGGTTTTTATTTTGAAAATTTTCTTAATAACAGTCTGCCCGGCAGTTATTTCCCGAATTTTTTTCTTGAAAACTATGCATCCGATGTCACTCTGCTTATTGAAGAGAATAACGGTTTCTCACTTTTTGATAATCCGAGAGTCTATTTTGAAGGAAATTCTTTTTTAAACTTCAACTGGCTATATAACGGATTTAACATAAACTCCGCTCTTGACAACGGAAGATCGGCTTTTATAATCCCTTTCGGTTCAATCAATTCATATCAATTGAACGGGGATTCTCCGTCCGGTCGGAAAAACGGTTTGAATATTTTAACCGAAAGTAAAAAAAATATGACAACTTTTATTTTGTCCGATGTTTACGGAGATCTCGGTTCTTATACTCCGTTAGGTCCGGTATTAATTCAACCCGAGCATCCGATAGAGAGAGATGATATGCTCTATTCAACAAGAAGAAAAATTCTCAACAGCTATTTTGCTGATTTTTCAATTCGCAAGATAAGCGATAAATCAAATTTTTCATTTTCCTTGACACATACTTTTATGAAGAGACGGTTTAATGATTTTACAAAAAAGGATAAAACTTTTGAAGAAAATTTAAAGGGTTTGTTTATATCGACTTCATATAATAGGAAAATAAAAAACGGTTATATCGGTTTGTTTTCGATTTTTAATACAACCGAAAGAGATAATGCTTTCGCCGAGCTCGGAAGATTGTTGAACGAGACTTACGGAAAGACCGGAAGATCTTTTTTCCTCGGTTTAAGATTAAGAAAGGATAATTTTAAATTTGATATTTCTTTTATCGGAGAGAGTGAAAACAGCAAGCCTTTTTATGATAATTTCAAAAAAGATATTTTAGATAATGACGGTGATGATATCTATCCTTTCTACGATAAAGTGGGAATTTTTTCTTCAAAAATTTTTGCTGCTGATATTAACTATAAATTAATAAATAAGAAAAAATTATCATTGAGTTTCTATTCAAATATGAGAAATTCTATTGTCAACGGGGAGGAGACAAGTTCATCATTCAATTCCGTGTTTTTCAATGAGGATCCTTATAGAGTTTTTTTGTGGAACAAGGGCAGGGAGTATTCAAATTCAAACTTAAATATTAATTCCGGTATGCTGCTTAAAGTCCGTTTAAGTGATAATTTTATTTTTTCAGGAAAGCTTTTTTTTAATTATAGAAATCTTGATTTTGAATTTAATGAAAATGATTTCAACGATATGGTTCCCGGATATGATCTCGGATTTAAATTTAAAATGAAAAAAACACGGCTTTCTCTATCCTTCGGTCAATACCCGGGAGAAATGAATGAAAATGTTAATACATTTCTTGAAACAAACAGACCTTATGCAACTGTCTATAACTGGTCTGATATCAATTCGGACGGAAGATATGAAACGGGGGAGGAGGGGAGCATTGCCGGATATTCCGGAGGGAGATATCATTTTCTGGATGATAATTTAAAATCGCCATACAATAAAAGATTATTAATACTTTTTAGTACAAAAATTTCCAGAAATTATTCTTTTAATATAAAGGGTTTGTATAAAAAATTCTTTAACAATTTCCGCATTGAATATAAAGATGATTACGGGTTCTATAAAAATTATAACGGAGACAATCTATATTTTTACGACAAACCCTATGAAAATTTCTATTTAACAAATTCAAAACTTGATAAAGATCCTTTTTATGCTCAACTTTTAATAAATTTTTCCGGAAGAGTAAAAGAGAGATGGTTCTTATCATTTTCTCTTATGGCTCATATCGGCATGGGTTATACGGCTTTCGGCAATGGTCCCGATTCCAATGATATCGGGATTTTGAGTGAAAGTATGGCTGATCCGAATAGTTTGATAAACGGATATGGAAGGGTTGACGGTGACAGAGGATATGTTTCAAAATTTTATTTTGGTTTTAAACTGACTGAAAAACTGTTTTTCAGCACAAGCATTAAATACCGGGACGGAGATCCGTTTGCCTTTTTAAGCTCATACAGTAAATACGGTCAAAATATAATATATTATTCAACTATCAAGGCGGAAAACGAAAAAGGTATTAAAGGCGGACCGAGAGAGGATTATATTGCGGATCTGAGTGTTAAATTGAGATATAACTTTAGATTATTTAATAAATTATCCGAGTTGAGTCTGTCATTCTTTAATGTTATAGACATCGGAGGCGAGCTGTCGGAATATGTTTTTTCAGGAGGAGAAAGATATTCGATCGAGATGCAGCTCCCGAAAAGTCTCAGGCTGAACTTGAAAATTGCTTTATAATAAAAAAAAGTTTAGTTATTTATAATGCCGGATCAACCGCTGCTTTTGCATGAAGCAAGGTCGTATCAAAAAGCGGTATGTCTGTATCATTTTCAGTAACAAGCAGAGGGATTTCGGTACATCCGAGTATAACTCCCTCAGCACCTCTTTTTGAAAGTTTTGTAATTATCTCAAGATATTTTCTTTTTGATTCCGGAGTGAAAACTCCGACGGACAGTTCATTCATAATTACAGAATGGATTATATCTCTGTCTGATTTATCAGGTATTACGGATTCTATACCGTGTTTTTCTTTTAAACGCATTTTGTAGAAATCCTGCTCCATTGTAAATCGTGTTCCGAGAAGACCTACTTTTTCAAAACCCATTCTCTTAATCTCATCTGCTGTAACATCAATTATATTAAGTATAGGTATACTTATTCGTTCTGAAATTTCATCTGCAAGTTTGTGAATTGTGTTTGTACAGATAACAAGAAAATCAGCTCCTCCGTTTTCTATATCAGAAGCGGCATTTCCAATTAAATCAAGGACTTCATTCCATTTCCCACTCTCCATCATAGGCTCAACCTCGGCGAAATCAACGGAAACCATTACACTCTTTGCCGAGTGGTTGCCCCCGAGTTTCTCTCTTGTAAGTTGATTTATCAATTTGTAATATTCCGCAGATGATTCCGAAGTCATTCCGCCCAAAAGCCCTATGGTTTTCATTTAAAACTCCTAAAAAACATTCTAATCTCATCAATAAAAAATAACAATATTAATTCTAATAAAAGAAAAAAACATTTTTACTATAAATAAATTCTTTTTTGATCAGGTATTTTTATAACAGGTAAAGGTTTATTTATTAAAAATTAAATTATAATTTGACAATGTGAAAAGAATTGTGATATAGATAAATTTATTCTTTTTGTATCGATTTTCTTATATAAAAAATACTTAAGAGAATTTTATTTGTTAAGATTTTTTAAGGGAGGATAAAGATGGAGATTCTATTCTTAAAAAAGCACAAAGTTTTATTTCCCAAAATACTCTCGACAATTTTTTTAATAATATTTTTATTAAATTTTTCTTCTTGTAAATTCCCTTCGCTTGTGGCTCCGGAAGGTTCCGTTTTGATTGTAACGATAAATCCCGATACAATAGCAGTGGGAGAGAGTGCGGTTGTTAAAGTTACGGGATATAGAGAATCAGGAGCTCCGCTTAAAGATAAAACCGTTATATATTTTTCAACTACAATTGGCAGTATTACTCCTACAAGTGAAATAAATAACGGGTATACAACAGCAATATTGAAAAGTAACGATGGAAGATCAGGTGAAGCAATAATCAAAGTTTATTCCGGAAATGCGGAAGTTTCACCGGACAGTATTACCGTTAAAATAGGTAATGCCGGACTTGAATATCTTTTTCTTTCGGCATCAATTTTGACTCTTCCGCCTGAAGGAGGAGAAACCGAAATTAAAGTGACTGCTTACGATAAGGATATGAATGCTCTGAAAAATATTCCGATAATATTTTCCTTGTCATCCGGGAATATGTTAAACGGAGGAATTCAATATACTGATATTAATGGAATGGTAGTTGATGTATTGAAAACTTATGCTGATACTACTGTCACTGCAAAATCAGGTGTAGTTACCGGTTTAATTAACATCGTTTTGGAAAAAATTCCGTCTGCAAGTTTCTCATATTCACCTACTTTGCCTAAAGTTGGTGATAGTGTTGATTTTGATGCCTCACTCTCATCTGATCAGGATGGAATTATCATGGAATATAAATGGAGTTTCGGAGACGGAACTAAAGGTTCGGGTGTCAATATTTCCCATATATATCATAATTCCGGTATTTATAATGTTAAATTGACTGTCTATGATAATAGCGGGAATACCAATATGTGTTCTAAGAGTTTAAATGTATCGTTATAAAAAAATAGTATTTCTTCTTTTTTTATTTTTAATTGTGTTGTTTTCCTGCCGAAGTAAAGTTTATTTTAAAAAAGGAGTGGATTTTTCAAACAAAAAAAATTGGGATAAAGCTGTAAGTTTTTTTATAAAAGCCCTCTCTTATAATCCGGAAAATGTAAAATATCGTCTTTTGCTAAGCAAATCTTTGATTTCAGCTTCAACCTATCATTTAAAAAAGGGTAATAAATATTTTGCCATGAGAAATTTAGATCAAGCTCTTTTCGAATATGAAAAATCTATGGAGAATAATCCGGAAAATAATTTGGCGAGAAGAAATAAATTTAAGGTGATAAAAATTCTGGAAAAGATAAAAAGAGAGACAAGAATTAAAACAGAGATAGAAAAGGTTAAGGAGGATGCGACAAAAAAGGAGTTACTATTGCCGGAATCGAAAATCTCGAAATATGTTTTTAAGGTCGATTTCAAATCAATTGAATTAAAACATCTGTTTAGAGTTCTCGAAAGATCAACAAAAGTAAATTTTTTATTTGATCAAGGATTTAAATCAAAAAAAATTCATTTAAAAGAAGAGGAAACTACAATACTTGAACTTCTTGATAAAATTACTTTGCAGGCAAAAATATTTTATAAAGTCATTGATGAAAATACTATTCTAATAATACCCGATACTCCGGTAAAGAGAAAAAAGTATGAAGATTTGGTAATGAAAACTTTTTTCTTAAGTAACATTGTGCCGGATGAAATTATAAAAACCATAAAAAATATATCAGGAATAAAAAATATTTCGATAAATAAAAAGTTAAATTCATTAACGGTAAAGGGCAAATTAAAGCAAGTTAAACTAGTAGAAAAATTGGTTGAATTGAATGATAAACCGAAAGGAGAGTTACTTATTGATATTGAAATAATAGAGGTGAATAAAAAAAGAGTAAAAGAGTACGGAATTGAGTTAAGTAAGTATAAGATTACTGAAACTTATGCTCCGGGAGCGATTGACAACAATATTTCATCTGTTGCAAGATTGACAAATCTGGTTCATGCCGATGCTGCGGATTTTCTGTTGAGTCTACCTTCAATTCACTACAAACTATTAAGATCCGATAGAGATTCAAAAATAAAAGCTCGTCCTCATATAAGAGTAATAGACGGTGAAGATATTGAGATAAGATTAGGTGATAAAGTACCTATCCCTACAACAACTTTTATTCCTCAATATGGTGGATCTACGGTTAATAACCAACCTATAACATCATACAAAATGGAAGATATAGGAATTAATATTGATTTGAAACCCACTATTCACCATAACGGATTGATATCTATAAAAATGAACTTCGAGCTGACTTTTATATCATCTCCGGGAGATATAGAAAACGGAACTCCTCCGACGATTGGAAACAGAACCATTAAAACTTTAATAAGATTAAAGGATAATGAAACAACAATTCTTGCGGGATTGTTGAGAGATACGGAAAGAAAAACCTTAAGAGGTTTTCCTTTCCTTTCACGGATTCCCATACTTAAAAGTATCTTTGCCGGTAATTCAAAAGAGGTTGAACAGACTGATATAATCCTAACCTTAACGCCGAGAATAATTCGCTTTCCGGAAATAAATGAGAAAGATCTGGAATATACTTGGGTCGGAACCGCTACCGATCCTGGAATAAAGAAGACAATCCCTAAATTCTTTGAGGAGAATGTAAAATCCGAAAGAAAAAAGGATAAATCTGATTTATCAAAAATTGATTTTTTAAAAAAAAATAAAGAACAAAATTCGAATGTTAAAATAGATAAAGCTAACATAAAACAAAAAAAGAAAAAAAACAAAGATTCTACTTCGGAAATAAAAGAGAAACTTTTTATCAAATTTATCACTTCCAAAACCGAGATAAAGGAAAATAAAGAGTTCTCAGTCTCAATCTTTATAAAAAGTGTAAATTTGGAGAATGCTATTAAAACAATAAAAGCACAACTGACTTTTGATAAAATTCATCTTGCAATAGCTATGATCAAAAAAGGGGAAATATTTTCACAGAAGGATGTTAAAGGGAATCTGTTTAAAACTTTTGACAATATTAACGGAAAAGCCGGAATAAAAATCTCATTTGATAAAGGAATGAAAAAAAAAGAGTTTAAAGCGGTATCGGTTACATTTAGAGCTTTGGTGAAAGGGAAAACTTTTATTTCAGCGAACAATTGTATGATTTTTGACTCAGATATGAAAGAGATACCGACTGTTTCAGAAAAGAAGGAATTAATTATTTATTAAATTACCGGAGGGTTAGGATGGATATACTACGGGTTTTATTAAAAAAGGGGAAAAGTTTATTTTTACTGTTTTTAATTTTCTTTTTTATATTTTTTGTATTTCGGTCGGAAATAGTTGCCGATGAAATAATAGTAACTAAAAATATTTCCGTTAAGGGTTTGACATTATCAATATCTCCGGTAACACAAAATGTTCCGGTAAACACAGGAACATCCGTAAATACATCTCTTTCCATAGAGAATCCCGATTCATTAAAAGGAGTTGTTGTGAAAGGAGATTTGTCCGGACCGGGTCTGAATAAAACAATAACATTAACAACACTACCTAATTATCCATTTTCAATCCCCGGATTAATTGTAAAAGGAAAGTACTATCTTGACAATATCAGATTGGAAAAAAATGGAGAAATAATATCAGAATCCGATCCGAAAAGAGCGGAAATAGAAGTGATTGATCTTGTAATAACAGAAATAAAAACGCGACCTTTATCTCTTGAAGAGATTAGAGAAAAAGGTATTGTAATTACCGATGATAATTTTGAAGTATATAATTTTTCAATAGGTTTATTATTGGAAAGTAAAGTAGTTAATTATAATATTCCTGTTGTATACACAAAAGATGCTCAACCTAAATTATTGCATGAATATACATCATTCGGAAGCGGTGGAATCGGAATTACCGGATTTGATCCGGAAATTGAGCCGTTCAAACTTGAATTGCCTGACCTTAAATCACCAAATGCAGGTGACGAAAAGATAAAAATTCAAAAAAGTGTTTCTGCATTACTAATATTTAATAATAGTATAGCTTTTCTTCATCAGTATTTTAGCGTGATGTTCATACTTACTAACAATGCTCCGGAGGGAAGTAATCTTACTTTGAATAATATTTCTGCGACATTGACTCTTCCGGACGGATTAAGGGAAGCTGAAACAAATCCTCCTCATATATTAGGTACTCCGGTTCCTGTGAAATGTCCGGGACCGGATGGGAAAATAGGGACTTCGGATGATTTAACTATTATAATCGCTTCATTCAGCGGAATGTCGGAATTCTTAGCCGAAGGATTAAAGAAAGGGTCGTATGTTTTGAAAGTGAATTTTAACGGAACATTAACCGGTCTTCCTTCCGGTGATACTCAGATTACCGGAACTGCAAAAGGAATGGTAATAGTTCGTGATCCTGAATTTTCAATAGTTTTTTCTCATCCTTCGGTTGTAAGATCGGGAGAAGAGTATGATATCCTCGTGACTGTAACAAACACATCTCCGGTCAATGCAAATCTTGTCTCATTTACAATGCCTGCATCAAGATTAATAGGGACAAGACTATTAAGCGACCCGACACTATCTTTTGATACTATAAAATCGGGGAATTCCGAAACATTAAAATTCCATATGTTTTCGTTGGAAACTGGTAAGGTAAGGGCGTCTGCCGTTACTGTTGACGGTCAGGTTTCAGGAAAGTTTCTCTTGACCGCAGGTGTAGGTGAACAGGGTATACCTATTTCTCCCGATACACTTAGTTTTCCAGCCGATGCAAATTATCTCCCGTCTGAATTATTGTCCGCATCTATGGAGTTGTTAGGACAGGCTTATAGTTTGGCAACAACTCCTCCGGAAGGTATTCCTGAAGGATTACCGTATATACAAAAAGATGTTGTGAAAAATAGAATAATGGAAATTGGATATGCCGGACAGCGTATTAAATATTCGGAATCTCTTGTTAAATCAGCGGAAGTTTTAACATTAGATTGGCTTGGAAACGAAATCAATGATATTTCTTTTGATATTCTTAGAAGAATTACTTCAAAGGGTGAAAAGTTTGCAGTTGAAATTTCAAAAATTTTCAACAACTCATTAACAACCGAAACATTAACGGAATTCCAGAAAAAATATGCTGAAACATGCACTTATAAAAATCCGTATTTTTCAGCAGCTATATCTCATGGAGGTTCCGAAAGGAAAGTTGAATTATCTATTAAAGATTATAATGGAAACATATTAGGTTTCGACGGAGAAAAAAAGATTAAGAACATTCCTTTTGGTGAATTGTTTTTATTGGAAGATGAAAACTCAAATATTTGTGATTATTCTTTAATAGGATTAATGGATGAAAACGGTTACACTGTTAATGTTAAAGGAAAGGAAAACGGAACATTTTCAATATCTTTGATAGTTCCGGATGAAAATGGAGATTTAAGACAAATAGTATTTGATGATGTTCCATGCGAAACGGGTTCTTTATCATCAATTTTGATAAAAAAGGATGACACCTCATTTGTATTGAAAACCGATCTGGATAATAACGGATCAATTGATTCAAATGTGTCGGGAACGGTTATTACAATAAATGAACCTGATTTACAGTTTATTCATGCGGAACAGGATATTTCCGCAGATTCGGCAGGAAGAGCTGTTGCACTATTTTTTAATAAAAAAGTATTGGATGAAAATGCTTTAAATCTTAACAATTATTATATTAAAGATAAAACGGCATACGGTGCTTTTATTCAACCCTCGGGAAGAGTTATAATACTTGGTCTTAAAAGTGCGGTTTCTCCGTTTATTGATAATAAAATAATTGTATCAAATATTATTCCGTCTCCTGTTGAAAAACCTATCAAAATAAATATCAAAACTCCCGGAGGAATTGTAAACGGAAGAGTTTTATCTTCGAAAGGTCAACCTTTATCCGGAATTATTGTACAATTATCCGAGTTTGAAGGCTCCGATTCTATACATTCTGCTCTTGGATATGGAAATACTTCAAATTCATATGTAAAAACCGATAATGCGGGTAATTTTACATTTGATTATGTAAGAATGCTTCGAGAACCGTTTGAGTTGATGGTAAGAGATCCGAATTCCGGAAGAATAGAAACCGTAAGAGGAAAAATAACTGCAAACGGTCAACGATTAAGAATTGATTTGGTTATGAGAGGGAGAGGAACTATATCCGGGAGAACCGTTCTTGAAAATGGAAATCCTGCTGTTGATTCGAATATTTATGTTAAAGCTGAAAATGATGGCAAATATGAATATTTTTCAACAATTTCCAACTCAAACGGGGAATTTTTAATTAAAAATATTCCGGTAGGTCCGTTTTTTATAACTGCTAACAAAGGAAAAAATTTCGGATCGGTAACATCATCGATTATAACTCCGGGAGGAACCGCTTCATTATCAATAACTCTCTATTCGAAAAAAACCGGTTCTTTATCAGGAAGAGTCTTTTATAGTGATTCGGTAACGCCGGTATCCAAAACAAATGTAAGATTATCCGATAATAGTGCTTTAAGACTCTATGCTCAAACCGATGCCGATGGATATTTCAGGTATTCAAATATTCCGATAGGTTCATTTCTATTATCCGCAATTAATCCTTCTACCGGAAGATTTTCGGGAATCATGAATATATCGGTTAATGAGGATGAAGAGTCTAATGCAAATATTATTTTAAGGGGAAACGGAACCGTTTCGGGAAGAGTTCTTTCTTTTGATAATCAACCTATCAGTAATATCTTAGTCTATATTGGAAATACGAATATTAATACAAGATCCGATTCCGAGGGAAAATTTATACTTAACAATGTTCCTATATCAAATAATTACACAATTTATGCATATAATTACAGCACCAAGCAGAGAATTGAGAAACATATAAATTTAAGAATAGAAGGAGAAAATGTAAATATTTCATTTATTTTCGATAATCCCAATCCGACTCTCGGAGGTATAAACGGGAAAATTATGGAACCGGATGGAGTAACCCCGGTTAGATATGCAAATGTATATGTATGCGACGGGAATTTTTTAATAAAAGGAACCGATAAAACAGATATAAACGGAAACTATTCAATAGAAAACTTAGAAGCGGGGTTTTATTTTATTTTTACGGCATATGGAAATTATGCAGGAATTAAAGATGTAACTCTGAAATTTAACGGACATTTTGAGATATGTGATTTTAGTTTAAGAGGAAAGGGGAAAGTAGTGATAAATTTGCTTGATCCTTCCGGAAGTTTTCCGGTTATGGCAAATGTGGAATTTTTTTCACCTGTTTTCATGACGGATGAAGGAAATTTTATAGGTTTTAAAGGACATAAATCGGTTTTTACAACAGATGAGAACGGTCATCTTGAAATAAATAATGTTTTTACCGGATATTTATCTGTTTTTGCATCAAATTCTTTTTATTCTAATGGAGTAAGATATCGAGGAACTTTGAATTCCGACGGAGAAGAGAAGACAATCACTTTAAAAATGAATGAATCGGATAATTTGAAAGGAGATGTAAGGGTAAAAGTTTTCGGACTTGACAATATCACCCCGGTGCCTGGAGCAAAAGTTACAATGAAGATACCCGGATTGCCTGATATGGTTCAATATACGGATACAAACGGAGAGTTCTTGTTTTCAATGATAAAACCGGGAAACTTTTTAGTAGAAGCGGAGAATATGCTTGTTGATCAATATGATAAATATGGCATCATAAATGCAAAATCAGGATATATGGGTTATAGCGGTGAAGAAGTCGGTATAAATATTAAACTCAAAGGTAGTGTTAATTTAACTACGGTTGTTAAAAATGTAGATTCCGTTGTAGCCGGAGCATCGGTAAAACTAAAATCTATATTTTGTCCTGTAAAAATTCATCAAAAAACAACGGATAGTGAAGGGAAATGCACATTTTATAATTTAGTGGAAAATAAATTTACAATATCAGTTCTTGATCCGGTTTCTGCATTAAGAGGAGGAATCGGAGTGAATGTTTACGGACCGGGAAGCAGTAAAGAGATTACTGTCTATCTTGAACCGTCGGGAACGGTTAAAGGGAAAGTTTTCAAACCCGATTCAACCGAAACCGTTCCTAATGTTAAGGTTAAATTATATAAATTATCCGATTCAAACCCATATGCATTTTTTACTACGTTACAGGACGGAACATTCGAATTTAAAAATATTCCTGTTTGTGACTTTATTTTAAAAGCATATGACCCCGTTTCGGGAAGACCTGGAGGAAGAAACGGCGAGATAACCGGACAGGGTGATGTTATTGATCTTAATATAACTCTTCAGGGAAGAGGAAATGTATCCGGGACATTTTATGATAATTCAATGATAAATCCGGTTGCAGGTGCATCAATAAAACTAAAAAGTACTGAAAATGCTTTTCAATCTATTAATACAACGACTGATTCTAACGGAAAGTTTTCATTTGAACAGATTGCAAAAGGTAATTTTAAGTTATTTGCAAAGGATAATTCTACGAAACTTACCGGAAGTGCCGAGGGTGAAATCAGTTATGACGGTGAAGATATCACAGTTAATATTTTTTCAGAGATCTCAGGAAAAGTTAAGGGAAAGGTTTTTAAATCCGACGGAGTTACACCGATTCCGAATGCCGTAATAAAGCTGAAAAAAGGTGGAAAAATCTTTGGAACGATAACAAATGATTCCGGATACTATGAGCTTAACTATATAACAAAGGGAGGTTTTAACGTTAAAGCGTATGAACAGAGTGGAAATGACAGAGGAACTTCATCAGGTTCCATCCGATTCAACGGAGAAGAAGTTGAAGTTAATATAACTTTTGAAGGTCTCGGTACAATAAACGGTACGGTTAAGGACGGAGGGGGAGTTTTGCTTTCGGATAAAGAGGTAAAACTATTTATAGGTACAAAGTTTATAAGTATGGTTTCAACGGATCAAAACGGCGAATTCTCTTTCCGGAATGTAAATATGGGAGAATTCAGAATAGAGGTTTACGATCCCGTGTCACATTTCTCCGCCTCCTCAAACGGAACACTTTCCGTTGCCGGAGAAACAAAAACCGTGAACCTCATACTTGCAGAAGCAGGAACCGTTACGGGAACGGTTATGAATGTCGACGGAATAACTCCGGCGAATAAAGCATATGTAGAATTAAAAGGATCCGGATTTACAAAAATGGTTTCAACAGATTCAAACGGAAATTTTACATTAAACTATGTAAAACTCGGTAATTTCACTTTAAGAGTTAACGGATTTAATAATTCGGGAAAACACAGGAATTCCGGTT
This sequence comes from uncultured Clostridia bacterium, assembly GCA_964633415.1. GTDB lineage: Bacteria > Acidobacteriota > Aminicenantia > UBA2199 > UBA2199 > CAZNLS01. Next base: position 102,660 of record CAZWFY010000001.1, read on the forward strand.
CGATTAATTCTCACGGTGAAACGGTAACTTTTGATAATATAATACTTGATAACATAAATCCGACTATTGAAACGATTTTCCCTGCAAACGGCTCTTCTAATATTCCGGTAACAACAGGAATAATGATAACTATTTCTGAAAAAGTGTCCCCTTCAACCGTCAACGGAAATACTGTAAAACTTTTATCCGCAGGTGGTCCCGTATCCGGAACAGTTACACTAAATTCGGAAGGAAAAACCGTGATTTTTACACCCTCTTCACAATTAAATAGTTTTTCGTTGTATACGATCTCTATTAACGAAAGTATGGAAGATTTATCCGGCAATATTATGGGTAATAACTATCAAAGCTCTTTCACAACCTCTGATATCAATCCGCCATCCATAATTGGAATTAATCCTCCGAATAATTCAGCCGGTGTAGCGGTCGGTACGCTAATAAAAGTGACTTTTTCCGAACCGATTAATTCATCCGATTTTAATTCTTCAAATATCAGTGTTAAAAAAGGGAGTGTTACGGTAAACGGAGCATTTATATTTAATGAAGCAAAAAATGAATTGATTTTTACTCCTTCATCGGAATTGGAGGAAAATTCCACTTATACCATATCGCTGACCGGATATAAGGATATTGCGGGCAATATTCAAAATTCAATATTTACATCCGTTTTTCATACTGTTGATACTATTTCTCCATCCATAACACTTAATCTTCCGTCAACAGGAACAACCGTTACGGAAGGAACGAATATTACGGTAACCGTAACTTTAAATAATTCTCCGGATGTTGATAAAGTCTACTTTTTTATGGATGGTGTTACGAAGAAAACGGATAATACACCACCTTATTCATATACGTTCACGGCTCCTTTGATTTCCGATCTCGGTAGAACTAATTTTCTTATAGAAGCTATGGCAGTCGATAAAGCGGGAAATCAGAGTTCAAAAGAGAATTTAACACTAAATCTGCTTGCCGATAATCCTCCCGCCGTAACATTAACCGGTCCTGCAAGCACGGTGGTCTATCCGGGAAATACAATTGATTTGTCCGTATCCGCTTCGGATGACGTGCTGCTGAAAAGAGTTGTTTTAACCGGAAGCGGAGGAACATTTAACTATAATAATGTTTCGAACATATCACAAAAAACATTTTCGAAAAATTATTCAATATCAATTCCGTCGAATATATTGCCGGGAACGGTTATAAATTTTAATGCTGTCGGAAGAGACAGCAGAGATAATTCCGTATCGGGAGGAGTAGTTACTTTATCCGTACCGGATGATGAAAATCCACCCTCTATTAATATTACTTCGCCTGTATCAGGCTCGTCATTTAATCATAAAGATGTGATTTCTATTGCTGCAAATGCAACTGACGATATAGGTATGAAAGAAGTCAATTTTTACATTGACGATATATTATTAAATAGTGATTCTCAACCTCCTTATACTTCATCTTATACTGTTCCGCCTCTTGATAACGACAAAAATTCGGTTTTAAGAGCCGAAGCGGTTGATCTGTCGGGGAAAAAAACAAATGCTCAAATTACGGTTACTTTAAAAAAATTATACGATGAGTCCGTACCGGTTGTGACATTAATTACTCCGTCCGACGGTTCACTCGTTTACAAAGGAGAAAACCTTAAGGTTAAAGCAACAGCGACGGATGATGAAGGAGTTAACAAAGTTGAATTCTATATTAACGGACAGTTGATAGATACGAAAACTGCCGAACCTTACGAAACAACATATATAATACCTTCCGATGCTGTTTCGGGAACGACTTATATCGTGAAAGCAAAGGCAATTGATTTTGATTCCAAGGAATCCGAAGATTCCGCTACGGTTGAAGTTATTGAAGGAACAATCTTATCGGCGGGAACAGTTATTGACGAAAGTAATAATTCCTATGAGAATCAAACCATAATAATAAACAGCGGAACAGTTACGATAAACGGATTTCACACTTTTTCAAATCTTCTTGTTAAGGACAGCGGAAGGCTGACAATTGGAGTTCCAACGGTATCCGAAGTAAAAAAGATAGATCTGAAAGTTAATGGAAAAGTTATTATCGGACCCGATGCAATTAT
>CAZWFY010000002.1:0-104174 GCA_964633415.1 uncultured Clostridia bacterium
TTATAAAAACGATCGGAACGCAAAATCTTGGTTATCAATAATGGGTTATAACCCGGAAAAAATACAAAAATTATCAGCATCTCAAATTCCGGTAAGAATAAATCTTGAAAAAGCTATATCATTTGGTGTGTCTCAAGAGAAATATGACGAAACAATTAAGTTTAAAAAAGCTGATATTCAAATTAAAGTTGAAATCATTATTGATGATATTTTACATATAGAAAACTTATCCTTAAAGAAAGCTAATAAGTCTGCTGGTTTCAATCAAGTAGATAAAAGACCGGTTTTAACATATCAAAAAATATGGGGATTTAGTGACGATATAGCTAAATGGTTGAGGGTATTTACAGGAGATATACTTCCAAAAGAAGTACTATCAAAAAAAGAGTTAAACAATATAAAAGATAAAAGGCGATTATTCCTTAATGAGATTCCAAAAAGTAAACTTCGAAATATTATTGAATACTTTAATAATAATATAACACTTATAATTTCCGATATTTTAAGAGGAAGAGGAGGGCTAAGTGCAGAATGGTTTCTTGTTACAAAAAAAAACAATGATAACTCGTTAGATTGGATACTAAAAGATATAAATACAGTAGTTAATTTATATGTACAGGGAGGTGTGTCTTTAAGTCCAAGAGGAAGCTTGAAAATTGGTCGAGCCACAATGCAAAGAAAAGGCGGAACTCCTGATCCTACAAGTTTACAATTTAAGATCAATCCATTGGATTTGTTTAAGGAGTAAAATGTTTAGGCAAATTGGTTATATTGATTTATTTGCCGGAATAGGTGGTTTTCATCAAGCAATGAATTCTTTTAATGGAAAATGCGTATTTGCCTCCGAATGGGATAAAGAAGCAGCAAAAACATATTTTGAAAATTATGGGATTATGCCTGCTGGAGACATTACCAAAATAAAAGAAGAAGATATACCTCAACATGATATGTTATGTGGTGGATTCCCTTGCCAAGCTTTCTCTATATCGGGTAAACAGAAAGGTTTTGAGGATACCAGGGGAACATTGTTTTTTGATGTTGCACGAATTGTTAAATATCATAAACCCAAAGTCTTATTACTTGAAAATGTTCGGAATTTTGAAAAACATGATGAGGGGAAGACGCTTCAAACTGTTATTGATACATTGGATAATTTAAATTATTTTGTTTTTTATAAAGTATTAAATGCAAGCGATTATGGACTACCTCAAAATAGAGAGCGTATTTTTATTGTATGTTTTAGAAAAGATTTAGGGATAAATTCTTTTAAATTTCCTGAGCCTTTAAATAAAAAAATTAGTTTATTTGATATTCTTGAAGACAATCCTTCGGATGCGAAAATAATTAATAGACCGGATATAGTTTTTACAAAAACTTTTAAACCTCAAATGAATTTGTTTGGTGAATTAGATTTGCCAAACAGACCGATACAAATTGGATATGTGAATAAGGGAGGACAAGGAGAACGAATCTATAGTCCTTATGGTCATGCTATTACATTGTCTGCATACGGAGGAGGAGCAGGAGCAAAAACAGGATTATATTATATTGATGGAGTTATAAGAAAACTAAGTCCTAGAGAGTGTGCAAGAGTACAAGGTTTTCCAGATACATTTAAAATAACTTCTTCCTTAACTAAAAGCTATAAACAATTTGGGAATAGTGTTGCTGTAAATGTTTTAAAGGATATTATTGATGCAATTTATACTACAAGAGTATTTGAGAATGAAGAAGAAATCCATAACAAATCGTTTCACATGGACACGATTTCCGCTCCGCTTCAATCGTGATTGTGTTTAGTGAGTGGTGCTGTTCAGCAATGCATTTTGCAATAGAAAAAGAATAATCGGGAAGGATAAATAAATTGTTATTCCATCTGTTGCCAGGTGGTTTTTTATATCTGCCAAGCTTGACATTTGGAATACACTCCAATAAAATGTATTAATTATTGGAGTACAGTCAAATGATAGATGGTTTTATTAATACGTATAAGCGGTTGCTGAATGCAACGAAGTATAAGCATCACCGGTATATTTATAAAGATTTTAACATTGAAAACCGATTGACCGGTTTGATCGGACCGAGAGGTACGGGAAAGACTACATTGTTACTTCAATATATCAAGGAGAAGATGCCTGATCCGGATGATTGTATTTATGCATCAATTGATAACATTTACTTTTCAAAAAATCTGCTGACGGAATTTGTAAATGAGCTTTATGATGATTACGGCGTTAGATATTTTTTCCTTGATGAAGTTCATAAGTATCCTAACTGGAATCAGGAGTTGAAAAACATTTATGATTCATTTCCGGATATTAAAATTGTTTTTTCCGGTAGTTCGAGTATTGATTTGATAAAAGGAACTTACGATCTGTCAAGACGAGGAGTTCTCTTTAGGCTCGGCGGGATGTCTTTCCGAGAGTATCTTTTATTTAACGACATTGCAGATATAGCTCCTGTGCAATTTGAGGAAATTATTGGTAACAGGACGGAAATTGAAAAAAAGGTAGCGGGAATTAAGAAAATTCAGGGTCATTTTAAAAAATATTTGGGATGCGGATATTATCCGTTTGTTTTAGAGGATGAGAAAAGTTATTATCAAAAAATTCTAAGAATAATTGAGAAAACCGTATTTGAAGATATTTCCAATTTTTATAGATTAAAAACCGAGAATCTTTCAAATTTTAAACGAATTTTGTCATTTCTTTCAACAATACCGCCGGGAGAAGTGAAGCGAAACAATATTGCAAAAAATATTGGATCGGATAACAAAACGATTCAGAATTATATAGATATTCTTCATAAAACCGGACTGGTTGAGCTTGTAAAAGAAAACAGATCAGGAAGCAGTTTGTTAAAAGGAATTGAAAAAATATATCTTGATAATCCCGATCTCTATTCGGCAATTATTCAGGAAATCGGGTTTGAATCGAAAATAGGAACTATCAGGGAAATATTTTTCATAAAAATGGTTAAAAATTCAGGAAAAAATATTTATTATAGTAAGACCGGTGATTTTGAGGTTGATAATAGAATCTTTGAAATCGGTGGAAAGAACAAAAAAATGAAGCAGATAGAAAATAGTGTAAAAGAGGCTTTTTTAGTCAAGGATAATATCCTGTATGGAAGCAAATTTGAGATACCGTTGTATCATTTCGGATTTCTATATTAGACACCAGCGGGGTGGGTATTATACAGCAGTATATTTTGTTGGAGAAACGGAATTGTCCGGCAGGTTGAAAAATTGACGGTAAAGTAGACCTCTGGTCCAAAGCCGACAGCTATGTCTTTTTTGAAGACTTCACAATAAAACAGTAATTGAAAAGTTAAAGATGTTTTGATGATTTGTTGGAGTTACTGTTTTTGTGACCGCAATATTCAAACCGGTTAAGATTTATTTAAAATTTTAAGAAATTATGCTATATATATAACATGGATAAAACCAAATATGTTTTCTGGCAAGATGGAGATATGTGGCTTGGATATTTGGAAGATTACCCCGACTATTGGACTCAGGGGGAAACGTTAGATAAATTAAAAAAGAATCTTTTTGATATTTTTAAAGAATTAACAAGCGGGGAAATTCCGGCTGTCAGAAAAACTGCAGAATTGCATATCTCTTGAAAAGGACAGATTTAATAAAAAAACTTAAAAAGAGAGGATGTCTATTTATTCGACATGGGGGAAAACATGATTGGTATCAGAATCCGAAAACAAAAATGTCACAGCCAATTCCACGACACAGGGAAATTAATGAAAATCTTGCAAAACATATTTTAAAAAAACTTGAGAATTTATAAATATAGTAATCTATTCAGCGAAATTTGGGTCGATGCTGTGCAGTAGTTCATTTTGTCAAATTAAAAAGAATATTCTGGGAAATTAAAAAAATTGATGGGAAAGTAGGTCTCTGATCCAAAGCCGACAGTTATGTCTTCTTTGATGATTTTACAATAAAACCCACCAATCCCCCAACAAAACATCCTTGACATTCAAATATGATTATGAAAATATATTGTTGATATGTATGTTGTATAAAAAGGGATTAGTTGTCAAAGGGGGGTTATAAAATGAAGCAAACAGACAATATCAAACAAAACAGCATTGTCCAGATTGTGGTTCGCGTCTCACGCAATCTAACCTTATTTGTTGTTTTAACATTGGTCATAATATCTACAATGTTTTTTGCCTCGTTATGCTATGCTGAAGAAAATGAATTAGCCGAAGGTATACGTCCATTCGAAAAAGTAAATTTATCGTTATTCTCTCTAAAAACAAACCCTGTATACCCAATACCGGGAGAAACTGTACAAGTTTTAATAGGTGTACGAATTAGCACATCAGTAAATAATCTTAAAACTCAAGCAATACATTCTAAGATCAATTTATATGAAGATCATAAAATGATTGACACGGTTGACGTTCAACTGGGCTCAGAAAACGATATTGAGATTACAATACCATGGACACCTATAAAGCCTGGCTCATACTCACTCACAGCTATTGTAGATCCTGAAAATCAACTTTTTGATCTGGAACCTTTAGATAATTCATTTTCTATAGAAGTGATTGTTGCTCCTAAACAATCAAGAGATGTTAATCTTTCCATTGCAGTTGTTGATAGCAAGCCAGTAGAGCGAACAAAAAATGGTAACTTTATAACACGCTTGACAGTAAAAAATGATGGGTCCTATGCATCTCAAGATATTCTGATACTACGCTCCGGGAAACAGGTGATAGCATCTAAGTTTCTTCCTTTAATATCCCCTGGATCAAAAAAACAAATTGAATTTAATTTATCGCATATATCAATAAAAGGTAGGATTACAGCTGAAATCAATCCGAGATTTGGTACGCATAAGAAAGTAACTATAAATACTAAAACTAATGAGAACGATGATAAAGAATGTGATTTGTATATTTCTTCTTTATCGCTAAATCTAAATCAAATAAAAAATGGTAAAAAGAATATAACTGTTAGTTTTCGAATTAACAACAGGGGTGAAAAATCAATTCGTACTCCTTTTCAAACTACTATCAATTTGCTGCCATCCGGTTCAAGTAATTTACAAAAAATCATCCAAAACTTCGAATTTGAAGTTGACTCTATCTCTGGAAATGATTTTGTCGCTGTATCACATACATTCTATGATGTTCCAGATAAATTTGATGCAAGAGTAGAGATAGATAAAGAGCATGAAATACTCGAAAGAGATGAAGCTAATAATGTTCTGACATCACGATATAAAAATCCTATCCCAAATGTTGGACGTTGGGTTAATATTGGTCCATATCGTATTAATCATAGGATGGGTGCGGTAGGACGTGTACATCAAATTGTAATTGACCCTGATAATCCGGCAATAATTTATGTTGGTGCCCCAACAGATGGTGACGGTTGTTATGGTGGACCGGGTGTATGGATGACAAAAGATGGAGGTAAAAACTGGAGTCCCATTACCGATGCATTGCCATCCTTGGTCATTGTAGGTCTTGCTCTTGATCCGTCAAATAGTTCACGCTTATATGTAGTTACACCAGATAAAGGAATTTGGCAGTGTGAAAATGGTGGAACTGTTAGCAAGCTATTAACCAAACAAAATCTTAACCCTCATGGAACAGTCGATTTGCTCATTGATCCAAGAGACACAAAAAGAATGTATATGACAAGTAATGATGGAATATACCGTTCCATTGATAAAGGGAAAAATTGGAGCTTGGTTTTGTCAGGAGGCAAAGGAGTTGATATTCTTTTGGACGGAGGAAACCCTAAAATCTTATATGCGACGTTACGCAATGACAAAAATATCAATGCAAATGCTATTTATAAAACTATTAATAGAGGTGATAAGTGGAGGAAACTGACTGGATGTTCAACAGGTCGTTTGCCTGCAGTATCCAAACCCACCAGCATCTATGTAACAAAGTCAAAAAATATTTTGTATGCCTTATTTGCTGATGGAGATGAATTTAAGATTTATAGAGCGGATACAACGGTTAATTGTAAAACCCGTGATGGACTATCCGGTTATGTTTGGAAGAAGAGATTTTTGCAGAAAAAACCGAGTAGTATGTCGTGTATTCAAGCTGATCCGAATGATCCTCAGCATGTGTATGGTCATTATGTGGGGGGAGATTTTTGGAGATCATCTGATGGCGGAAAAACTTTTAAGAAAATTCGTGATGTACATATGGATCATCATGCTTTTGCTTTTGATCCGAAGAATTCGAAGATTATTTATACCGGTACCGATGGAGGAATATTTAGGTCAGATAATTATGGAAAACAAAATTCGTGGAAATTTATAGGCGAAGGTATCAGTAATGTGGAGTTTTATGATATAGCAAACTCCGTATCCAACCCAAAACTCATGATTGGCGGCACTCAAGATAATGGAACTGTGATATACGAGGGCAGGAGTGTTTGGGGACATATTCTTGGTGGAGATGGAGCCATAGTAGCGATTGATCCAAAAGACGATCGAATCCTTTATGGGATGAATCAATTTTCGTATTCAATAGCACGAAGCAAAAATAAAGGCGGTCGCTTTTACTGTATTACATGTGGATTAATGAAAAACAATTGCGACTTTACGAATGTATACTTTCAGGTTCATCCAACGCAACCTGCAAAGATATTTTTGTCATGTAATTCCCTTTGGAGTAGTATTAATCCTGGCTGTGGTATATGCACTCCGAAGAAGCCCGGTTATGAGAACTGCCCGCAAGCTAAAGACGGAACGTGCTATCCTTGCCCTAATAGGAGTTGGAAAGGTGGTCCACCCATTAGCAAATGGATTGAGGAAATAATCCCGAATAATGGAAAGATTGTGCGTTCAGCTATTGATCCGGATTATAATATAGTTTATGCAGGATCCACGACTGGTGAATTATATGCCCGTGAGGGAATTAGTCCGCAAATAATAGCATTTCTACATCCGAGAGGAGTACCCAGGATAACAGATATTGAGATAGATCCATTTCTTAAAAAAGTTATTTATGTTTCCTTTGATTGTGCAGGTGAAGGACGTATTTATCGTTTGACACGATCTGATAGTATAACGAATCACCCATTCTTTTCAAATGTAACAGACATGACTCCTGCTGGTGCTGGTCTGCCAAATGGAATTAAGGTGAGAGCGGTGGCTGTGGATCTTATGAACCCATACACTGTTTATGCAGGAACTACAAAAGGGGTTTATCGAGGTGTATCATCCGATAAGGGTGTAAACTGGAAATGGGATCCTTACAAAACCGGAATGCCTGATGCAGTTGATATAAGTGACCTTGAGGTTCAAGAACTAACAGGAGTCCTACGAGCTTCAACCCGGGGACGAGGTGTTTATGAAGTATTTACAGATTTTCCTGTTGGAAGTTTTGTTCATGCTGAAGGAAGGATAACTCTGCTTCGCATCAATCTTCCCGGCACTAAATATGGTATACCACCAAATCAATTAGATGCAGAAGTTATCATTGCTATTGATAGCTACCCGGGTAGAGTATTTGGTTTGAAGTTAAGGGCAAATGGATATGAAAGCAGTGCACGAGCTATGTTCAATACTCTTCGTAATGCCTTTGCAAATAACATTAAAATTCACATTGAATATATCAAGAAGAGTGTGAGAACAGGAAATATTTTGCGTGTTATTACAGCTTTATAATAAATATTTCTATTATTTAACAAATAACATTAAAAGGAGAATTATCATGAAATCTAAATCGTTACTTATCAGTGTTCTTGGGGTTTTTTTTGTTTTATTAACTTTATTATCAGTAAACGTTGAAGCAGCTCAACTAAATCAAACATCCGGGAAAGTGACTTTATTGAGAATAAATTCACCTAGCGGAATAGGTTCAGGCTATGGCTCTAAACAAGATTTTATAGATGGAGAAGTAATCATAAAGCTTGATAGTCATCCGGGATCGGCATATGGGTTTCAATTGAGAAATAATGGTGAACGTCCAGTCCATGAAGCAATGTTTGCACTACTTCAAGATGCTTACAAAAATAATTGGAAAATAACGATTGATTATTTAATAAATCCAGGCAAAAAAAATGGGGCTATCCAACGAATATGGGTAGCAAAATAGATTTAGTAGCCAAGCTGTAATTCATATCGTAGATTCCAGTTTGTTTAGATGTAAATAATATCTAAAGACTATAGAGTCGATGCTGTACAGTGGTTCGTTTTGTTAGACAAAAAGAACTATCTGTCCGGATAAAAAATCGACGGTAAAGTAGGTCTCTGGTCCAAAGCCGACAGCTATGTTTTCTTTGATAATTTTAAGATAAAACAAAGCAAAAAGCCCAAATCCCCTGACGAAATATCCTTGACATTCAAATATGATTATGAAAATATATTGTTGATATGTATAACAACATAAAAAGGATTCCATATTTCCATAAAATCTTTTAACCTTTTATTAAAGATATATTTATGATATATTTTTTGAAAATTATAATTGTCGTTGGTCATATACCATTTGATTATGGATTCTTTAAAAATATTTTCAAGGAGAATTTGTGATATTTTTAACCTTTGCCATTATTTTTTCAACTATAAACCATCTGCTTTTCAAAGCATTTGCCAGATTTAACATTGATCTGTTAACAGCAATTGTCTTTAACTATTTTGTTTGTGTAATAATCGGGTACGGCACTTCGGTTGAAAAACTCTTTCAAGGTTCAATTTTTACACAGAATTGGTATATATTCTCAATAATTCAGGGGGCATTATTTGCCGTTAGTTTTTTTTTAATGGGAAGAACAACAAAAAAATATGGAGTTGCCGTAACCAGCCTTGCAACCCGTCTTGCAGTAGCCATACCTGTGGTTGCAGCATTTTTTCTCTATAATGATATTATATCGGTGACAAAGATAACCGGCGTACTCATTGCCCTTTTTGCCCTTTATCTAAGTTGTGCCGGACAGGAAAATACACCATCGGTATCAAAGACAAAAGCCTTTCTTCCTGTATTTCTATTTATATCATTTGGTATGCATTCTACTTTTATAAAATTTGTGCAGGAAAATTTTTTAGGGAGTACATCATACAGTACATATATAATGTCATCATTTTTGGCTGCATTGATATTAAGCGGGTCGATTCTCCTTTGGCGAGTAATCATGAAAAAATGTATTTGCCAGTGGAGAGATGTTGCAGCAGGTATTATCCTGGGATGTGCAAATTATGGTGCTATCTATTTTCTCATCCGGGCACTCAGTGTACCGGGATGGGAGAGTTCACAACTCTTTCCAACCATTAGTATTTCCATTGTTATATTAAGTTCTTTGGGTGCCCGGATCTTTTTCCGGGAGCAAATTAGTCGGAAGATATTGCTGTCTTTGGTTATTGGAATCGGGGCTATAGTACTTGTTAATATGTAATGAACGACAACGGTGACGGTGTTGTACGGTAGTGCATTTTGTCGGAGAAAAAGGAATAATTTAGCAAGCTGAAAAATTAATATTCATATTTGATTATGAAAATATCATATTGATATGTATTGCATTATAAAAAGAGTAACATATTAAGGAGAAAAATATAAAAAATATTAGTCTTTTGTATTTTGAGAAGCAGGTAGGAATAAACTGATTGATGTACCTTTTCCTAAATCGGATTCTATGCGAATAAAACCTTTATGCTGAAGTAAAATGACATTAACCACTGCCAATCCAAGTCCTAATCCCTTTTGAGTCACGTTTTTACGGGTACTAAAATAAGGATCAAAAATATTGGGCATATCTTTTTTTGAAATACCATGTCCGTTATCCTCAAAAGAAATACAAACATATCTTTCAAATGGTGTGTTGTGAATTTGCAAGGTATCAGCTCTTTGATTCGTGGCTTTTACTTTCAGCTTTCCCTTTTTCCCCATGGACTGAATGGCGTTGGTTACAATGTTTTTGATAGCTTGAGAAATATCATTAATGTTACAGTTTATCGGATCTAAGTTTGCACTAATATCGAAATGGCACTCAATCAAGGAATCCTGCAAAGCTTCCAGGGTTGATTTGCGTATGATCGGTGCTATTGACTTGATTAGTTTTTCGGACTCACCACTATTTGCAATAAATAGAAACTGCTGAATTAAATCGGCTGCAGTTTGGCTTGCTTCGTTAATTTTAAGTAGTCTTGAATGCATAAGATTGTTTTTCTCAACTTCATTAAGTGCTAATCCTAAATATCCCTGAATAATTGTAAGCAGATTATTAAAGTCGTGTGAAATACCATTTGCCAAGTTTCTTGATGCCTCTAATCTGGCTATTTTTAAGCGTTCTTCTTCTATCAACTTCTTTATACTTATATTTTGAAAAAACATTAAAAGAGCAGGGTGTTGTTTATATTCAATTGTGTTGTAATTTATTTCAACATTAATTTCACGATCATCTTTATGCTGTAATACTGTTTCAAATTTTCCGGTCTTTTGTTTCCCGGAATCCAAACTTTTTTGAAATTTTTTAAACTCCTTTAATTCGGAGGAGACAATAAATTTAGTTAATCTGTTGTTAATAATTTCTTTTTCACTATACCCCAACATATTGGAAAACTGTGCGTTTTGAAAAATAATTACATCTTTTTTAACGATGATGATTCCTTGCGTTGAAGTTTCCACAACAGTTTGATATTTTTTGCCGGATTCCTGCAATTTTGCTGTACGAGTAGCAACAATATTTTCCAATTCCAACTTTCTGCGTTTAATTGAATGATTTCGTTGTCGGATAAAGACATATACTATAAAACCAATAAGAATTAATGTTAGAGTTTGAAACCACCAAGTGTTTTGAAGAGCCGGAATAATTCGAATTTTTAAAGAGTCCCCCATTTCGTTCCACGTCCCGTTATTATTAGAAGCTTTAACATGGAAAACATAATGTCCGGGAGCAAGATTAGCGTAAGTTACAAATCGTTTTTGTCCGATATAATTCCAGTTTTTTTCAATACCCTCCATCATATATGCATATTCATTGTTTTTTGTGTTCACATAATTCAACGCTACAAATTCTATAGAAAAACTGTGTTGTTTATAATTAAGGGTAATCTCGTCCGTATCTAAAATACTGCGATTTAAAACTACACCACCCTTTATTTTTTCCCCGATCTTTACATTTTGTCCAAGCACTTTTAATCCTGAAATCAGTACCGGTGGGATATAGGGATTATTTTTAATATTTTTTGGGAAAAAAGAATTAAAACCGTTAATGCCTCCAAAAAACAGTTTACCTTTTGCACTTTTATAATAGGCACCTCCATTAAACTCAAAACTTTGTAAACCGTCTTGTTGACTATAATTTTTAAATTTTTTTGTTTCAATATTAAATTTTGATAATCCCAGATTTGTGCTAATCCAGAGATTTCCCGAATTATCACTGAGTATCCCGTTAATTACGTTATTGGGTAGACCGTCTTTTACTCTAAATACGGTATGTTCTTGAGTTTTAGGATTAAATTGAATTAATCCTCCTGTACTGCCTATCCACATAGTGCCTTGTTGATCTTGAGAAATAGAAAAAACAGGACGATGGATCATTGCTTTTATATTATAAGAAGTAAAAATACCGTTTTTAGGATCAAGGACGCAGATTCCCCCTGCTGTTCCTGCCCAAATCATTCCTTTACTGTCTGCAAATAGTACTAAGACAACGTTATGAATTAAACTTTTCTTGTTTCCAACTTGATGATTATAATGTGAGAAACCGTTTATTTGTGGAATAAATCGGTTAATTCCCTTATTGGTAGCAACCCAAATTGTTCCACTGTCATCCTTGATTATGGAGGATACGATATTATCGCTTAAACTATTTGGATTTTCAGGTTGATATAGATAGCGTATAAAGTTATCTGTTTTTCTTATAAAGCAACTAATTCCATTGTTTGCCGTTCCTATCCAGACCCGCTTCTGATTATCCTCACAAATTGCCCAGATTTTATTACTGCTTATACTTTTGACATCTTTTGGTGAATTTCGATAATTTTTTAAATTTCCCGTCTTGGGATCATAAACATTTAATCCATTACCGAATGTTCCAATCCAGAGCAAGTTTGCTTCATCTTCATATAAGGCAAATACACTATTGTTGCTTATTCTATCAAGATTTTTCAGATTATTGTAGTGACGATCAAATAATCTTGTAGTTTGATTGATTTTATCCAGTCCATTGGCATCGGTTCCTATCCATAATGCACCGGAAAGATCTTCGAAAATAGCCTCAATAAAATTTCCATTCAAACTAAAATAGTCACTTCGATTGGTGAAAAATGATTCAAATGTTTCTCTTTTTTTATCCAAAACATGTAATCCGTATTCCGTTCCTATCCATAACATGCCAAAACGGTCTTCAAATACAACCCTTATTATATTGATGGGCTGAACAGAGTCCCCGTCATTTTTTATAAGTCTGTGAATAAAAGTATCTGTGTTAGAATCCAACTGAAAAAGTCCATAATCACTTCCAAACCATAAAGTTTCTGTCCTGTCTTTGCAAATTGAAAGTATTTTTCTATGGTGAAGCCCTATATGTCCTTCTGTTCGTATTGGAAATCTTTTTACTTTGCTATCTTTAGAAATTTTTTGCATTATACCAATATTGGTAGCAAACCAAATTGTATTGTTTTTATCCTCCAGAATATCGTTAATAACCAAGGATTCGGAGAATTTGCCGAGATGTATATCTATTGGGAAATTTTGAAAAAGACCGGTTTTTCGATTAAAGATTTTTAGACCACTTCCATTAGTTCCTATCCATAATTGACCTGAACTATCTTCAAAAATGCAATTTATTGTATTGCCGGGATTATCTAATTCCTTTTTATTCGTGAGGAAATTAGTAAAACATCCGGTAGAAGGGTTAAATCGATTTAACCCTCCTCCATTTGTACCTATCCATATCAGCCCCTCTTTATCTTCATAAAGGCATAAGATAAAGTCGGAACTGATACTATTCGAATTATTGATATTAACTCTAAATGTTTGAAAATCATATCCATTGAATTTGTTAAGTCCGTTTTGCGTTCCTAACCAGATAAAACCCTTTTTATCCTGTAATATAGCAGTTACGCTATTTTGGGCAAGACCGTCTTTAGAAGTGAAGTGCTGAAATTGCAAGGAGGATTTCAAATTTGTACTGCTGTAAATCGCATGAGTTAAAACTATGAGAAATAAAATAATAATACCGGCATGATTTTTTTTAACTCTTAGAATAGAAGAATCATTTCTAAACACGCTATTATTTTATCAAAATAATGATTACAAAACAAAAATAATTTCAAATTTAATTCTTTCTCAAGTTATGTTTAAAATGATTTTCTTTCTTGCAAATTTTAAGAAGTATCCTCCCGTTAATATAGATAATTTTTGTAAAGGAGAGTAAAATAAAAAAAGTGTGAAATATATAATCTCTATTCTGATATTAACAATTATATCTTTGTCTTGTAATAAAAATGAAGAAAACCTATTGGAAAAAAGGAATGATAATGCAATTAAAATAACTGATTTTTCTCCCAAAAGCAGTCAGAATCCTTGTTTTTCACCTGACGGACGATATATTATATTTACTCGATTTCTAAAGGGATACAATACCGGTGCTTCGGAAATTGTTAAAATTAAAGCGGACGGAAGTAGTGAAGAAATTATTGTTCCGGCAAACAATTCAAATAATGTAAATGTTCCTTTTGGGAGTTGGGTTGGTAATAAAATTTGTTTTGCATCAGACAGAGCAGGATCAGCAGATGAAATTTGGATTGTGAATAGCAATGGAAGTGACATGCAACAAATAACGACACATTCTGAAGAAGGAGGCATATATTACATAGAACCGGTATTTAATCCTCAAAATTCAAACCATATTGTTTTCGAATATGTTACTGGAGAAGATGACTCGATTGCCATTCATCAAATCGCATTTTTAGATGTAGAAACCGGAATAGTGACTTTAATAACAGATGGATTATTTGATGACAGGTTGCCAAGTTGGAGTAATGACGGAAGCAGAATTCTTTTTCAAAGGAAAAATTATAATCAGGATAAAGGGTGGAGAGTTTATGTGGCAAATATAGAGACAAATTCATCGATCTCAATTAATTCGTTAAGACTGATCTATTTTGGAGAATCCGAATATACGGATTGTTCTTGGGGTTTTAATGATGAGTATATATTGTGTTCAAGTCCGTTTGGAGGAAATGATATGCCGAATATATGGCTGTTTCCTCTAAATCCTGCAGAATCTCCGATCAGAAAAACAAACACAAATACCTATGAAGATGGAGCACCTTCTCAATCCCATAATGGAATGAAAATTGCTTTTGAGAGTCATTTCGGTGATACTGAAGAGGAACCATCAGAAATATGGATATTAGAATAAGGGATAAGAACAGGGCGATAGCTTGTTTCTCGACAAGAAATCAAAAATAAAACCGTTTATAATAAGGGTAACTATATAGCTATAACGAATTTCTCTCCTGCTTTGCCTGAATTGTTATACTTTATGTGATCATACTGCCTTCGGGGTTGAATCATGGTAAAATAACCTTATGGATGGAAATAGAAGAGAAAATATCAAAAAGGGGTTAAAAGTTGCAATTGTTTTAAAACAGGATCAGAGAAGCGGACGGTTGACCGAAGGTGTTGTTAAAGAGATCCTGACAAAATCTCCGGTTCATCCTCATGGAATAAAGGTCAGATTGACTGACGGTCAGGTCGGCAGAGTGAAAAAAATCCTTTAAAAGTGAGAAATAGTAAAAAGTTCTTTTTATTTATCGCAATTGTGATCGGGATCTATCTGTTTGTTAAATATAATCAAAATATCACCGAATTGCCCCCTGTTACAAATGCAGGGAAAAATCAAACTGTTTTAAGAGCATTTCAAAAGCATTTAAAAGGTGTTCAGGTTAGTGGTGTGGGAAGTGTAATTCGTGTTCTTCCTGATGACAACCGGGGAAATCGTCATCAAAGATTTATCCTTCGACTGTATTCGGGTCATACCCTATTAATTGCACATAATATTGATGTTGCTCATAGAATAAAACTATTGAAGAGAGGAGATGTTGTCCGATTTTACGGTGAATATGAGTGGAATGCCAAAGGAGGGATTATACACTGGACACATGACGATTCGAAGGGGCATCATAAAAACGGATGGCTGAAGCACAATGGAGAAGTCTACCGGTAAACAACAACAGGGAGGGTGTCGGACAGTATTGCATGTTATAAAGAAAAAGAATGGCAAAATAGGTGAAAAAACATTGACATTATAATGTTATTGTGAAAACATATTGTTAATATGCATAACAATATAAAAAGGGAGTATAATTTATTTTTACGGGATATATATTGCCTAATTCCTTAATGGAGAGGTTTCAATGATTCTTAAGGAAGGATGTAATTGTAAAAGGGGAAAAAATGTTTTTTTATCAAGTATAAAAGTTGCCGTATTTATAATATTTATATCACAAGTGCCGGTATATCAAAGAGGTAATTAATGGAAAATTCAATCGAGTTACTTGACTATTTATCTAGAAATTATTTAGACAAATACAACGGAATCATATTAGATCCGATATTATCCGACGATGTATTTATTCCCATAAAAGATCAACTACATTTTTTTCATATAGATGAGGTTGCTCGTTCATGGAGAGGAATTAATACGGAAAAAAGTAAGGGTGATGACAATAATGATGATATTTACAGAGGTTACCGTACCGCTAGTATTTTAACCAGTTGTGCCGGTTCGAATACTCCGGTTATATTCTTGATAGAGGGAAATATGTCACAAATTTCCGTGAACATAGGAACTTGCACCCCTTTGCTGTTAAAAGGGAAAAAAGAAAATACCGAGAATGCTAAGCTTGTCATAGAAAAAACACTCTCTTCTAGTTTTCCGGGAATTCATATTTCAAACAAGCAATTTTTTTCCCCTGCTTTAAGCTGGGTAAATAAAAGCCCAAGGTTTGTTGGTTTGGTAACGGGTACTCCCAGTTACAAAGAAAACAGTGATAATCGGGTTACTACCCAAATGGATATCCTGATTCGCTCTATGAGTGGATGGGAATGGGGTTTTGTGATTATTGCACAACCATTGAAAGAAGTGCATGCAAGTACTCTTTTTTTTCAATTGATAAATGAAATAGATAGAGTAAAAGATGCAATGGCATCTAAATCCGTACATGAAGAATTCGCAAAAGCATATATAGAAAGATTAAGTTTAAAATTAAAAGAATTTCAAGATAGTTTGAATTCCGGATTATGGACAACTTTTATGTACTACTATACTTACGAAAAATCATCTTTTAATTGTTTGGGTGCTTGTTTAAAAGGTTGTTTTAACGGGAAACATTCTTTTCCGGATCCAATTCGTGCTATTGAATATCCTGCACTAAAAAATATTATAAATTCTTTTGGGCAAGTTTTACAACGTCCCGATAATTCTTTGAGCTACTTCGAATACCCATATCGCTTTCAAACATTGCTTAGTTCGAATCAACTTTCATCAATTCTTCATCTTCCAAGAATCGAAATGCCGGGTTACCCTGTATGTGACTTGATACATACGGATGTGGCTGTCCATCATAATCGTAGGGAGGCAACAATACGATTGGGTGATGTCCTTGATTATGGGCAGGAGGTAGGTAATGATTATCCTTTGTCTCCCGCTATGTTAAATAAGCATGCACTCATAATCGGTGTTACCGGTAGTGGGAAGAGTTATACTTCTCAATACCTGCTAAAGCAACTTTGGCATCAAAATATCCCGTTTATGGTTATCGAACCCGCTAAAAGGGAATATCGGAACTTACTTAAGGATCCTGAAATATGTCCGAATATAGCAATATTTACTTTGGGTAATGAATTAGAATTTCCATTTCGTCTTAATCCTTTCGAATTCGAGTCTCATATTTCAATATCTTCACATATTGATTTACTAAAATCCGTATTCAATGCTGCATTCCCAATGTGGACTGTTTTGCCTCAAATTCTCGAACAAAGTTTGCATGAAGTTTATGAGAACTATGGATGGAATATAGTAAAAAATATAAACTCCAGACTTGAAGAAGGAGAAACCGATAGAAGTGAAGCTTTTCCTACTTTGACAGATTTACAGCAGGCAGTCAATACGGTAGTGGATCGTCTTGCTTATTCGGCTGATAGTGCAAAAGAACTTAAAGCGGTTCTCGGAACACGTATTCAAAGTTTACGTATTGGTGGAAAGGGGAAAATGCTTGATACAAGAGAATCTTTTCCTATGGATAAATTATTGGAAAAACCTATCATTTTCGAGATAGAGAATGTCGGTGATGATGATGAAAAGGTATTTATAATCACTCTTTTGCTTTCAAAAATCTATGAACATCTTCGCGGTCGAAAAGGAAACGATAATAAATTGAAGGGAGTTGTTGTTGTTGAAGAAGCCCATCGCATTTTTCCAAATATCAAATCGCAAGCCAATACGGATTTTTCAAACACTAAGGGTAAAGCTGTGGAAACCTTTGCCAATATGCTTTCGGAGGTTCGTGCGTATGGGCAAGGATTTATTATTGTTGAGCAGATTCCTTCAAAACTTTCTCCCGATGTTATTAAGAATACTAATGTGAAAATCATTCATAGAACGGTAGCCGGAGATGATAGGCGGGTGATAGAACAGGCAATAAACCTTGAAAATAAAAAAAGTAATATTCTAGCATTGTTAACGGTAGGCAAAGCCGTTGTATTCTCGGAAGGGGATGATCGCCCTATAATGGTTGCTGTCGATAACAGAAAAAAGGAAAGAAAATTTCCATATCCGAAACAATATATACCGAATTTATCGGATGTCAAAAAGCAAATAATCAATCGATTTCCAAAAGTGACTTACGATTGTAT
This sequence comes from uncultured Clostridia bacterium, assembly GCA_964633415.1. GTDB lineage: Bacteria > Acidobacteriota > Aminicenantia > UBA2199 > UBA2199 > CAZNLS01. The sequence continues at coordinate 17,863 of CAZWFY010000002.1, forward strand.
TGCTAACTGCAAAAGATATATTCCGGAGAAACTATTTGATTGTAATGTGGCACAAGAGATTGCGGAAAAGGATGAGATGCAAAAAATATTTTCATTTTTTCTGCTGTCCGTATTAGAGAAACCGGAATGTATTATTGATGAATTAAATAAAGTATTAGTCCAAATCGATCTATATTGTTTTGGTTTGGAAAAAGATGATTACATGATCCAATCCATATTAGTTCATGGAATAAATTTTCATTTAAAGATACTTGGTAATATGTACGGATGGTCATTTAATGGGATAAATAAACTTATAAAATTATTAATTCCTGCGGTTTTGGAAATGTTTATTGCTACTCGCACCTCTAAAAGAAGTAGTTTCAAAAGCATATATAATTTAAAAACCGTTAAAGAGGAATATATTAAATTATGTGATCCTAAATTTGATCCGTTTTCTTTTTTTCTGTAAAACAATCGGTGCTATGCTGCAATATATTTGCCGGGAAAAAAGAGTAACCGTATAAGTTGAAAAGATTGATATTCTCATATGATTATGAGAATATACCATTGATACATATAACAATATAAAAAGGGAGTAATAGTTATGGATTTGGATCTCAAATGAAAGCAATAGACAATTGCAATGAGAAAAAAATATGAATAGAAATAAGCTCTTGGAGAATATCATGAAAAATAAAAATTCAGTTTTAGAAGAGTTGAAAAACTTAGCAGAAGATGATTATAAGGCATTTAATAGCAGAATAATTCAGACTAAGCAAAATACATTGGGTATACGTGTGCCGATTCTAAGGAAAATTGCAAAAAGGATAGTACAAAATGATGCAATCGAATTTGTCCGGATGGATAAGCAAAATGTTTATGAAATGATACTTCTCGAAGGAATGGTTCTCTCTTATATGGATAAATCATTCAGAGAGATATTGCCTTTAACGGAACGCTTTTTAAGAAAAGTGGATAGTTGGGCACAAATAGATTCAACTATAAGTGATTTTAAAGGTATTTCCAACGATAAAGAAGATGTATTAAAAATAGTAAAAAAATGGTTGAAATCCGATAAAGAGTTCATTGTCCGTGCCGGACTGGTTATTTTGCTTGCACATTATGTGCAAAAAGAAAATTTAAAGATTATTTTTGATTTATCACAAAGTGTTAAGCATGCCGGATATTATGTTTACATGGGAAATGCATGGCTTATCTCTGTTTGTATGGCAAAGTTTCCCCTCGAAACAATTGAGTTTTTTAAAGATAATCGTTTGGATAAGAAGACATTGAATAAAGCAATTCAAAAATCCTGTGAAAGTTATAGAGTTTCAAAAGAGCATAAAGTTTTGATAAAAAAATTAAAAAGAAAATAGATTGATATAATTCCCTCTTTTTTGATTTTATTTTATAATTAGCAAATGAACAGATCGGTTTTAAAAAATAGTAATAGAATATTTAATTTGAAAACGGCAATATTTTTGGGGATGGCAGGAATTATGGGAAGTGTTGTCCTGTTTGCCGGTGATATGCTTCTTTATTACAATGGAAGCAGCACGGATTTCATTTCGAATATGGGGAATTCTTCACCGGAAAGAATTATCGCAAGTGGAATTTGTGCATTGATTGCCACATGGTTGTATATGCTTGGAGCCGGACAGATTTACTATGCTTTTTCGCCTGAAAAAAGATGGATACGATTGACGGTTTTTCTTACTTTTTCATCAATAATGATTGCATATGGAATTGTGCATAGTGAATATATTGCAATCGCCACTTCAGCTAAAAATGGAGTGGAAACCGGATTGACGCCAAATGCACTGACAGGGCTTGCAATTGCAGTAAACAGTATATTGCGTAAGATAACCTATATTCCATTTGGGATTTTTACAATATTGTTCATTCAGAGTGTCTGGATGAAAAAAACGTTATATTCCCGTTGGATCATTTTTTTCAGTCCGGTAGTTTTCTTTTTTCTTATGGGACCGATTGTAGGGATTTTAAAAGGAAAATGGAAAGTGATAGTTGGAGGCGGTTATCTGAATTTAATTCTATTGCTGTTTTTTACGGTTACAACTATTTCTCTGTTTAAGAAAAAGGAATGATAAAGTTATTTTCAGATTTGTTTAAAGTATTTTTTTTATAATCTTTTTCAGTTTTTCTTTATCACGCAAATGTATTCCGAAATCCCTTAGAATTCCATTTTTATCAATTACCCAGTATGACGGAATTAAATTTACTTTATAAAGCCTTGCAATATCATCATACCATTCTTTCCCCGAATGGATCATTTTCCACTTTATCTGATTTGCTGCAATATATTTTTCCACCTGTTCTCTCTTTTTATCAAGGCTTATTCCGATTATTTCAAAATTTTTATTTTTAAACTCATTGTAAATTTTTTTTAAATGAGGGATACCTTTTACGCATGGCGGACACCATACTGCCCAAAAATCAAGTAAAATAACTTTTCCTTTTAATTTGGAGAGAGTGATTGATCCACCTGATACCAAGTGAGATGTGAAATCCTTAGCCGGTTTTCCTATTCCTATGGAAGCTTTGATACTTTTGATAATTCTGTTAAAGCGTGTATCTTTTTTCAATGGAGAAAACTCCTCTTCATAAAGAACCCCATAAGACAACAACCCCTGTTTGACAGCAGTTTCAAGCCATTTAAATGCAGTTTCATTATCTTTTGATTTTAGAGCTATTGAAACAATATCCATACATCTCCATGGAGATTTACGCTCAACCAAATTATAATATTTAATACTGGATTTCAGAGCGTCTTTATAACGATTTAGTTTTAATAGAATCGTTGTTTTTTTATTGAGAAGTTTTAATTGTTTGTCTGTTTTTTGAAGATCTTTATTAACAAGTTCCAACTCCCGAAGGTACTTTTTCTGTTTATCAAATTTTTCTGCTTTAGAGACCTTATTATCTTTCTGAGCAAAACCTAAATATCCGGATATTAATAGAAAAGCCAATGTAAAAATTAATAAAAATTTTCTTTTCACTTCAACCTCCCTGAAGAAAACAGGGGAATAATTCTTGCAAAATTCCCCGCAGGTAAAAATTTATTTTTTTATGATATAAGAATTATTATAATTAATCAAATATTTTTGCAATTGAATTATTAAATGATTGATATTGGGATATGTTTTTGTAAATATTCCTACAATATGAGACCACTTCCGACAGTATTCCTCCTTCGATCTCAACAGGGAGATCGGAATAACGGCACTTTATCAAATGCAGCCTTATTATAAATAATAAAGCGGTTATTGAAACAATAATTTTTTTATGAAAAAATAGAATAAATATGTTGTTTTTTTATAAAAATGGTTGAAAAGCTGTGGAAATTATAAAGTCAAAAAAAATATTTCGCTGGATTTTAATAATTGACAATATAAATAATTATCTTACGATGGATCTGTTTGGTGGTCCTAAAATTATTAAAATGTCATGGGTTATAAATCTACATAAAGGATTAACGCTCTTTTTCGTATTAATGTTAATGAGTCTTTTTAACAATTTTTCAATGGTTTCCTATGTTTATCTGGCTCTTCACGGAAGTTACGGTTTTATATGGGTGATGAAACATTTTGCCTTTCGTGATAAAAAGTGGGAATCAAAGACCACTTTTTCCGGAGCATTATTTATCTTTATTTTCCTATCAACATATTGGGTAGCTCCATTTATTCTGATATCCGGTGTACTTAGAAATTATCCTTTGGAAATTTCCGTTCAACTTATCACTATTTCAATAATAGTATATGCCATTGGTATTGCGATAATGATTGCTTCGGATTGTCAGAAAAATATTACTTTAAAATTAAAAAAAGGACTTATAACAGATGGAATGTTTCGATATATCCGACACCCGAACTATTTGGGTGAAATGATGATATATTCCTCTTTTGCCTTGCTTGTTGGACATTGGATTCCCTGGGCAATCCTTGCTGTTTGGTGGATTATGGTTTTTTTTGTAAATATGATGATGATAGAATCGTCCATTGCAAGATTTCCCGATTGGGAAGAGTACAAAGGAAGAACAGGGATGATCATTCCATGGAAAATTATAAAAAAAAGAGGCAGGGTTTAATTATAGTATTATTTTCTGTATATTATTGTAAGGAGAAAAATAGATGATAGATCAAATTAACAGTGAACAAAGAAATAAAATTAAGGAAGCTCTCTCTTCAGGCAATAAAATTGAAGCTATTAAAATCTATAGAGAAATTACGGGAAAGAGTTTGAAGGAGTGCAAGGCGTATGTGGGCGGGTTGATAGCTGAATTGATTGAGCATGATCCCGAGAAGTATGCTAAATTATCTTCATCCGGGTCCGGCTGCCGATCAGCTGCAATGTTTCTCGTTGTTGCTGGAAGCGGAATTATTGCGGCATTAAAGATCTTACTGTAAAAGATGGGATTTTGCACTGCAATAAACTGTATGGACGGGAGGACGCAACTTCCTGTTTTCAGATATTTGGAAAAGAGGTTTAATACAAAATATGTTGATATGATAACTGAGGCAGGTCCTAATGGGATCCTTGCTAACGGAATTGATGATTTTTTAGTTGAATCGATTATAAAGAGAGTTAGAATATCTGTTGAAAAGCACGGTTCGGCAGGGATTGCAATAGTCGGTCATTTTGATTGTGCAGGGAATCCTTTGGGAAAAGCCGAACAGGATATCCAGACAAGAAAAGCAATGGATGTAATAAGAAAAGAATTCCCCGATAAGGAAATTCTGGGTCTGTGGGTTGATAAAAACGGTATTGTTTCAGAGTTGAATAAAAATGGTTAAATATAATTTTAAAGATGATTACAGCGAAGGGTGTCATCCGAACATTTTAAAAAAATTATCAGAAACAAATTTTGATCAGCAAGATGGATATGGAGATGATGAATATTCAAGAGAAGCAAAAGAATTAATAAAAAAGCTTATAGAGAAAGAGAAAGCCGAAATTTATTTTGTTTCCGGTGGTACTCAGGCAAATTTGGTTATAATTTCTTCGGTATTGAGATCTCACGAATCGGTAATATCCGTCTCAACGGGACATATTGCCTCGCATGAGGCCGGAGCAATTGAAGCAACCGGACATAAAATCAATTCGGTTGATAGTCCCGATGGCAAATTAAGAGTTGATGATATTTGTAAAGTGTTGAAAGAACATGAACTTGTTCCTCATATGGTTAAACCTAAACTTGTCTATATTTCAGATTCAACTGAGATGGGAACTATTTATAAAAAAGAAGATTTAAAGGAATTATCGGATTACTGTAAAAATAACGATCTTTATCTGTTTATTGACGGAGCAAGATTAGGACCTGCGATATCATCGATAGAAAATGATATAACTTTAAAAGATATTGCAGAATTGACCGATATTTTCTATATAGGTGGAACAAAAAACGGTGCATTACTCGGTGAGGCCATAGTAATTATCAATAAAAAATTAAAAGAAGATTTCGCCTTTCATATAAAACAGAGAGGTGGTTTAATGTCAAAGGGAAGGGTAGCGGGAATTCAATTCCTTGAATTATTTAAAAATGATCTCTTCTTTCAGCTTGCGACCCATGCTGATAAAATGGCACAAAAGATAAAAACAGGCTTGGAGGAAGCGGGATATAGTTTCTTAACTGATTCCCCGACAAATCTGATATTACCGGTTCTTCCCGATAAATTGATAAAAGAGATGCAGAAAATTTATGGTTTTCATATGTGGGGAAATTTTGATGATAACAGATCGACAATAAGGCTTATAACATCATGGGCGACAAAAGAAGAAGCTGTAGAGGAGTTTATTTCCGATCTGTTAAGTTTCAATATTTATTAATTAAAATTTGGAGGATAATATGAAAAGGATTTTTATTGTAATAATTTCAACAATGATATTAATGACGACTCTTTCCGCTTTTTCAGGGGAGGTTGTAAAATCCTTTAAGACCCCGGGGATTTATCCTACGGGTCTCTGCTTTGACGGGGAAAATCTGTGGCTTGCCGACAGAGGAACCGATAAACTTTACTGTCTTGATCAGGAATCCGGGAAAATCAAAAAGGTTATTGAATCACCGGCATACTGGCCGATGGGGCTTGCGTGGGACGGTAAATATCTCTGGAATGCGGATTACAGAGGAAGAACCGATAAATCGGAAGATCTTGACGGTATGATTTTCAAGATTGATCCAAAAGACGGGACAATTCTTAAAACTTTGCATGCTCCTGCGAGAAGTCCCAAAGGATTGACGTGGGACGGTAAATATCTCTGGTGTGTTGATGACAGAAAGGATAAAGTCATTCAATTCAGTACGGTTGACGGAGCTACGATCAGATCTTTTCCCTCTCCGTCAAAAGATCCCAAGGGAATTACTTTTGATGGCAAATATCTCTGGATATCCGATAGAGAGACAGATGAGATATATATGGTTGATCCGAAAACCGGATATGTGATCATCATTCTTGATTCTCCCGGAAATTATACACACGGATTGGCGGTTAATGGCGGGAAATTATGGGCTGTGGATTTTCAGGATGATAAAATATACAGACTCAAGATCAGAGATAAGGATAAGTTTGTTCGCAAGGATAAACGGTTGCACAAAGTTACTTTTAATCATCATGTAACATGTTATGGTCCTGGGAAAATAAAATCTCTTAATGTTTATATTGCCTTACCCGAGGATAGGGATAATCAGACGATGTTGAATGATTTTAGTTATAATCCAAAGCCGAAAAGAGTTATAAAAGACAGATGGGGACAAAAAACAGCATGGTTCAAGTTTAAGGATATTAAACCGGGAGAGAAAATTCAGGTACAGGCGGTTTATAAATTCGCATCTTACAGAGTAAGATATTTTATCTACCCTGAAAATGTCGGATCTATTGATGATATTCCGGAGAGCTTAAAGAAAAAATATCTTGGAGATGATGAAAAATACCGGATAAACAGCAGAATAATTCAAGATACGGTAAAAAAAGTTGTTGGAAATGAAAAAAATGCTTACTGGATACTGCGAAAGATCCATCAATATCTTATAGGACATTTACACTATCTTATGGATGGTGCATGGGATACGGCTCCAACTGTTCTAAGGAATGGCCACGGTTCGTGTTCCGAATATTCATTTACTTTTATTGCACTGTGTAAAGCGGCAGGTCTTCCCACGAGATATGTAGGTTCGACATGGGACAGGAAAGAACTTGCCTATATGGATGATATCTATCACAGATGGGTTGAGGTTTATCTGCCCAATTACGGATGGATTCCGACAGATCCTACTCATGGAGACAGAGTTTCACCGAGAGATCAGGCATTTCCGATCGGATTTGTGAGTAGTGCTGCATTAATAACAACTCAATCCGGAGGAGGATCCATGACTATGGGGTGGACATACAATTGTAATGAAAAATATGTAACTGAACCGAAAACCAATATTAACATTACTCATTTTGCCGATTGGGATAAATTTGATGATAAGAGGGGAAAATGAAAGCTGATAATATAAATCTAGCGGTATTGATCGATGGTGATAATATTCCTTCCGCTTATATAAAGGAGATGATGGAAGAGATAGCAAAATATGGCAATCCGACGATAAAAAGGATATACGGAGATTGGACAAAACCTCATTTGTCAAAATGGAAGGGGTTACTTTTGGAAAATGCGATAACACCGATCCAGCAATATGGTTATACAACCGGTAAAAACTCTACTGATTCCGCACTTATAATTGATGCGATGGATATTTTATATTCGGGGAAAGTCGACGGATTTTGTATTGTATCAAGTGACAGCGATTTCACAAGACTTGCGACAAGGCTTAGGGAGGCGGGAATGCAGGTTATAGGAATCGGAGAAAAAAAGACTCCTAATCCCTTCATTGTAGCTTGTGATAAATTTATATATATTGAGATACTTAAGAATCGATCTTCAGAGAATGAACCGACAACGCCTGGTAAGGAAAGTGTGAAAAAAGAGAGTGTTGATAAGTTGACGTCTAAAGATATAAAGCTAATATCTTCAACAATTCTTGATGTGGCGGATGACGACGGATGGGCATTTCTCGGGGAGGTCGGTAATCTGATCCAGAAAAAAAGACCTAACTTTGACCCGAGAAATTATGGTTTTCAAAAACTTACTCCTCTTATTAGTTCAACAAACAGATTTGAAGTTGATCAGAGGGAGAATCCTAAGGGGAGGCAGAAACTGATATTTGTAAGGGTAAAAAACAGTAATAAAAATTAAGTTTTAATGGTATTGCCAATCGGATTTGTAAAACTTTAAATTACAACTGTTTTCAATATATTGAGAGTTGATTTTCATATCTGCTATAAGTTAAGATTGTAATTATATGGAGGAATAGTGAAAGTATTGATTTTGAATGGTTCTGATAAAGAAAATAATGGATCTAAAAGAATTCACGATATTATCTTTGATGAGTTTAAAAGTGTTGATAAAGATTTAAAATCTATTTTCCTTCAGGATTTGAAAATCACATATTGTGTCGGATGTTTTGAATGCTGGATTAAAACTCCCGGTATCTGCAGATTTAACGATGACGGGAGAAAAGTGTCCGAAATGTTCATTAACAGTGATTTGACGGTTTTTTTTACTCCTGTTACTTTCGGAGGATATTCGTCAGAGCTTAAAAGAGCTCTGGATCGGATTATCGGTTTGATTCTCCCCTATTTTCAACAAGTGAATGGAGAGACTCATCATAAATTACGTTATAAAAAATATCCTAACCTTTTGGTGATCGGAGTGCTTCCTGAGCGGGATAAAGAGAGTGAGGTGATATTTAAAACTCTTGTTGAGAGAAATGCAAAAAATCTATTTCCTCCTTCATATGCTTCGGGGATATTTTTAACAAAAGATAATGAAAATAAAATCAGGGCAAAAACAAGATCAATGCTAAAAGATCTGGGAGCTGTTTGATGATAAAGAAAAAAAAAGTTCTTTTTATTATAGGAAGCCCTAAACATACCGACAGTACATCCGGATCTTTGGGAGATTATCTTTCGGATAAGTTGATATCGGGCGGATTGATTGTTGATAAAATGTTTGCCCATAAATCAATTAAATCTGAAGAGACAAAATTTTCACTCATTAAGATGGTTAACGGATCCGATATAGTCGTTTTCATATTTCCACTCTATGTTGATTCTCTTCCGTATCCTGTTATTAAAGTAATGGAGTTAATAAAAGAGAAGATAAAGAAAAATGGAACACTTGAAAAAAAACGTATGATATCAATTGTAAATTGTGGTTTCTCTGAAAGCAGCCAGAATGAGACCGCTCTTCGGATATGCAGGAAATTTGCAGATGAGACCGGTTTTATTTGGAACGGAGGTCTGTCTATGGGAGGCGGTGGAGTGATCGGAGGAAGATCGTTAAAAGGGGTTGGGCGTGTGGCACGTAATGTGGTTAGATCTCTTGATCTGGTTTCCGATGCTCTTATAACCGGAGAAAATATTCCGGAAGAGGCAGTTAAATTAATGGCAAAACCGATTGTTCCGAAATGGATCTATAATTTTATTGCCGATAACGGGTGGAAGAGGGCTGCAAAAAAATACGGCACTCAAAAGAATTTAAAAGATAGACCTTATAAAAGGCAATAACATTCTTGATGTCAATATCATCTTGGGTTATAATCACCTTTAATTTTTTATCTTTTTGTTAATAAATCAGTAAGAAAAGGAGATATTTATGATAAAACCACACGGTTCGGATATTTTGAATCCGTTATATGTTTCAGATGAAGAGAAGAGAAAAGGATTGTTAAAAGAGGCCGAAGGGTTGACCTCTGTCGTAATAAGTTCTCAAGCTGCAGCTAATGCAGTAATGCTTGGTAGCGGTTATTTTAACCCCTTAAAAGGTTATATGAGTTTAAAAGATGCACTGAATATTGCAGATAAAATGTATACAATCGATGGGGTTTTCTTTCCGGTTCCGGTTCTGAATCTGCTTGACAATGCAGAAAGTATAAAACCCGGAATGAGGATTGCATTAAAAGATCCGAATGTTGAAGGGAATCCCGTTATTGCGATCCAGACGGTTGAGTCGGTTGATGAAATGACTCAAGAGCAGAAAGATCATATCGGCGAAAAGGTTTTCGGAACACTTGATCCTGAGCACCCCGGTTTATCAACTTTCAAATCACTTGGTAATTATGTAGTTTCCGGACCGATTGAAGTAATGAATTTTTCCTATTTTGAAAAAGATTTCCCCGAAACTTTCAGAACTGCTTATCAGATAAGAGATGAGATAAAAAAACTCGGATGGGAGACTGTTGTAGCTTTCCAGACAAGAAATCCGATGCACAGAGCTCATGAGGAACTTTGTAAAATGGCAAAAGATGCGGTAAATGCAGATGGAATACTGATTCACATGCTTCTCGGCAAGCTTAAAAAGGGCGATATTCCAGCTGATGTACGTGATGCTTCTATCAGAAAAATGGTTGACCTTTACTTCCCTCCCAATACTGTGATGATAACCGGATATGGTTTTGATATGCTTTATGCAGGTCCCAGAGAAGCTGTTTTGCATGCACTTTTCAGGCAGAATGCAGGCTGTACACATCTGATAGTCGGAAGGGATCACGCCGGAGTCGGTTCGTTTTACGGACCTTTTGATGCACAAAAGATTTTTGATGAGGAAGTACCGGATGGAGCTCTTGAAATTGAGATATTTAAAGCTGATCATACGGCATGGTCGAAAAAAATGAATAAAGTCATTATGATGAACTCTGTGACGGACCATACAAAAGAAGACTGGGTATTTCTTTCGGGAACAAAAGTCAGAGAGATGCTATCAAACGGTGAAAAGCTTCCGATTGAATTTTCAAGACCGGAAGTTGCTGAAATTCTCGGTAAATATTACCGTTCCATTAAAGAGTAATCACCTAAGTTTTAATAACAGGTAAAATCAGGTTTTTTTTGAAATTTTTGCCCAACTGTCACGAAGAGATACTGTCCTGTTGAAAGACAACTTTTCCGGAGTTGATAATTTGGCATCTACACAGAAATATCCTTGTCTTAAAAACTGAAAATATTCACCTGCTTTTGCATCTGCCATACCGGGCTCTGCCTTACAGCCATTAAGTGTTTTTATGGAATCCGGATTGATATAATCGATGAACTCTTTTTCTTCCTCTGATTCAGTTGGGTTTTCTTTTGTAAAAAGTCTCTCGAAAAGTCTTACATCAACATCAATTGCGTGTTGTACGGAAACCCAGTGTGAAGTTCCCCTTACTCTTCTATTATCTTTTGTCCATCCTCCTCTTGATTCGGGATCATAAGTGCAGTGGATCTCTGTAATATCTCCGCTCTTTTCATCTTTTGTGACCCCTACGCAGGTAATATAGTATGCATGTTTTAATCTTATCTCTTTCCCGGGAGAGAGTCTGAAATATTTTTTCGGTGGATCTTCCATAAAATCATCTCTTTCTATGTAAATTTCTCTTGAAAACGGAATTTCTCTTGTTCCGTCTTTCTCATTTTCAGGATTATTTACAGCTTCAATCATTTCCGTTTTTCCATCGGGATAGTTGTCTATAATGACTTTTAAAGGATTTAAAACTACCATTACCCTTTTTGCTCTTTTATTCAGATCTTCTCTTACACAGTGCTCAAGAAAAGCCATGTCAACCGTACTGTCTCTTTTTGCAACACCTATGCGGTCTGCAAAATCCCTGATAGATTCCGGAGTATATCCTCTTCTTCTGAGTCCTGAAATTGTAGGCATTCTCGGATCATCCCATCCGTCAACAATTTTTTTTTCTACTAATTTCAGAAGTTTTCTTTTGCTCATTACAGTATAGTTCAAATTAAGTCTTGCAAACTCGATTTGCTGAGGAGGAAATATCTCTAACTGTTCTGTAAACCAGTTGTACAAAGGACGGTGTGCTTCAAACTCCAGAGTGCAGATGGAGTGTGTGATTCCCTCAATCGAATCCGATTGTCCGTGTGCAAAATCATACATCGGATAGATAACCCACTTATTTCCGGTTCTGTGGTGCTGAACTTTTAAAATCCTGTAAATTATAGGATCTCGCATATTGAGATTACCGGAACTCATATCAATTTTTGCCCTGAGAACATGAGAACCCTCTTCAAACTCCCCCCTCTTCATTCTTTCAAAGAGATCAAGATTTTCTTCAACACTTCTATTCCTGAACGGACTCTCTTTCCCCGGTTCTGTTAAAGTTCCTCTGTATTCTCTAATTTGATCGGGAGAGAGGTCGCATACAAATGCTTTCCCTTTTTTAATCAATCTGATTGCATATTCATATAGTGTTTCATAATAATCCGAAGCGTAAAATAATCTGTCTCCCCAGTCAAATCCCAGCCAGTGTACATCCTCCATGATTGATTCCACATACTCATCTTCTTCTTTGGATGGGTTGGTGTCATCAAATCTGAGATTACAGATACCGTTATATTTTTTTGCAAGACCGAAGTTAAGGCAGATCGATTTTGCATGTCCGATATGAAGATATCCGTTAGGTTCGGGAGGAAATCGGGTTACAACATTTCCTCCGTTCTTATTATCTGCAATATCTCGTTCAATAATAGCTTCTATAAAATTAGTTTTACTTAAATTTTCTTTTTCTTCCATTTTAATCCTGTATTGACATAAATTAATTATATCATAATTTTTCCTCTATTTTCCGAGAAGAAATGTTGTGAGGAAGGGAACATATGTGATGAGAAGTACGGTTATCAGCATAATAATGAAAAAAGGAATGACATCTTTATACACTTTTGTCATAGGCTCCTCAAATCTGTATGACGAGAGGAAAAGGTTAAGACCAACAGGAGGGGTTAGATATCCTAATTCCATATTTGCCAAAAAAATTATACCGAGATGAACCGGATTGATCCCGAAAATATTTCCCAGAGGAATTATTAAGGGAACAACCACCATGATTGCCGAGAATATATCCATAAACATTCCGGTTATAAGAAGAGCAATATTGAGAAGAAGGAGAAATACATATTTTGAAGCAATATTTGCTTTGACCCAGGCCGTCAGTTTCATAGGGATCTCTGCATCTACAATAAAATATGACAATCCCTTAGCAAGTGCCAAGATCATAAGAACGCCGCCTATTATGGGCAAGGCTTTTAACATTACATCGGAAAGATCTCTTAATCTCATATCTCTGTTTATGAACACTTCAACGATTATGGAGTATAAAACAGCAATTGCAGCACTTTCAACTAATGTTGTAATTCCTCCGAAAAAGAAAAGAAGAATTATTACGGGAAGAAAGATTTCCCATGCTGCATCTTTAACAGCAAGAAGTGACTCTTTGATGCTGAACGGTTCTCTCTCTACCTTCATTTTTTTTGCATATTTAATGCTGAAAAATGCAAGCGCGGATATCATAATAAAGCCGGGGACTATTCCTCCTATAAACATATCTTTTATACTTATCTGGGCTGTAACGCCGTAGATTATTATCGGAAGACTCGGGGGAAAAAGAAGACCTATACTCCCCGATGCAGTTAATAGTCCAACGCTGAAACGTTTTTCATATTTCCCTTTTATCAGAACGTATGAAAGCAATGCTCCAAGGGCTAAAATAGTAACACCGGATGCTCCGGTAAAAGTGGTGAAAAATCCGCTGACAAGGATTGCCATTACTGCAAGTCCTCCCGGCATCCATGAGAATAGTGCTCTGAATAATCTAACAAGCCTCTCTCCTGCTTTGCTTTCGGAAAGGATAAATCCTGTGAGTGTAAATAGAGGAATTGCAGGTATTGAATGGCTGATAAGCATTGAATATGATTCATTGGGGATAATTTCAGGTGATTCCGCTCCTTTTGCAAAGAGCATATAGGCAATTCCACCGAGAATGATGAAAATGGGCATCTCAAACACTGCCGATAACAGTAGTAATATTATTATCGGTAAGGCTATTGATGAATTTATTGAAAAAGATATTTCAGTTATTTTTTGGAGTATATCAGGGGGAGTTGAAAGTATTGCCGTTAAAAAATTTGAGATTGCTCCGATTGCAAGTAGTGAACCAAGAAATATTCCGGAAACAACAGACAGTATCTTTAATTTTTTATCTTCCGGTCCAAGTGCGAATCTAATTCCCATAACAAGAAAACCGAGTACCATAAAAAATGAGATATATCTTAAGGGAACAAAATTAATTTTCTGTGATATATCGAATGCGGTAAAAGAGAAAGAGAGAGCTGTCCATGCGAAAGCAATTGAGAGAGTTGATGAAATGATGGCAACAGATGTTTTGATTATTGTATTTACAGGTTCTTTCAAATTTATATTCAATGAAACCGAAAGATGTTTTTTTTGCCTTGCGGTTATCATTCCACCGAGGAAAGTAACTATTAAAACGAGATGATGAGTGTATTCTGTTGAGCCTTCTACTCCGGTGTGAAAAAATTTTCTGGAAATAACTTCAAGTACCGGAAAAAAAGCAAGGAGAATAAGTGCCAGATAGGATGACCAGTTTTCAACTTTTTTTGTTAAACCGAAAAATTTATTGTTTCTTTTCTGATTTTCTGTATTCATTCAAATATCCGATCATCTTTTTGTATATGCTTTCGGAGAAGACTTTGTTGATAAGAAGATCCATCCCCTTTTGTGCTGATTGTCGCCATAAAATAGTAGCATTTTCAGGAACTTTCGGGATTTTCAGCCCGTTTGCCTTCATTGTTTTTACAGCTTCCAATTCGAGTTCATTTGCTTTTCTATACAGATCGGAAGCAAGTCTTTTTGCAGTTTGTCCGAATTTTATCTTCAGATTCTCAGGAATTCTATTCCAAACTTTATTTGTGAGAACTATTCCGCCGTATACCGGAGCTATTTTTAACGGGTTCATATATGGTGATAACGGGAAATACTGTCCTGATGCCGCAACAAGAGGAGGGAGATAAAATGCACTGACCATTCCGGATTGAAGTGCCATAAGCATATCTTTTAACTCATTCGGAATAACCTGAAATCCTGATTTTCTCCACGCCTGTTCAAGCTCAGGTTCTCCTGTAGCAAAGGAGAGTTTAAGCTTTTTTAGATCTTTCGGGTAAATTAACGGTTTTTTCCCAAACAAATGTACCCATCCGGCCATTGACCATATTATAACTTTATATCCTTTTGCTCCTATTTTCCTTTCGAATATCGGATTCATTTTATCAACAACATACAGGAATTCTTTATTGTTATTGAAAATAAAAGGAATATTTAAAACGTAAAAGTCAGAATATATTTTTGTAAGTCCTCGATTGGAAAATACGGCACCTCCGAGTATTCCGATTTTCATTTTTCTTATCATATCTTTTTCACTACCGGCAATTCCTCCGGGATAAATTTTGATTCTAACAGAACCTCCGGAAATGGTTTTCCATTCTCTCGCCATCTGTCTTAGTGCTTTATCCCATGGTGATTTTGCAGGAGCAATACTTCCTATCTTTATAGTAAGTGCCATTACTGATGTTGAAAAAGTGAATATTATGAGCAGAAAAATCACTTTGATTTTATTCATTATTATTCTCCGTATTATTTTCATTTGTTTGGTCCGATTCATTTGACTCAAGAAAAAAATCATCAATGTGACCCAGATACCATTTTGCTTTTCTAATGTTAATAATATTAACAAGTCTGTTTTTCGGGTCATTGTTAACATCAATAGATATGGCTTTTTTTAAAAGTTGTTTAAATTCTTTTAGATTTTGTTCTTTTATGGAAACAGATGTTGCGAGAGATACGTAAGGAGAAGCGGTTCTTTCTTTATGAAAATCGATGGATTTCTTGAAATTTTCCCTTGCTTTTTTGACATCCCCTCCCATATAGTCCGGTAATGATCCGTAATAGGAGATATAGAAGTCGTAAATTGATCCTCTGCTGAAATTTTTGTCAAGCTCCGGTACTTTCTTCATCAATTCTCTTGCTCTTGGCAAGGTTATGCCGAGTTTCATATCAAACGGATCTATTGAAAAAGCACCAATCCAGCCCGCCGCAGCCCAATAGAAAAATGGAGCTTCCTTTTTTTTTATGGATTGGAATGCTTCCGAAAATCTGTTTTTGTTAAGCTTTTTTAAAAATCCCGGATATCTTTTCTCCAATGAATTTAGAAGTATATCTCTGCCCCTTAAATAGAGATTTTTCGCTCTCTTCATAAGAAATTCTTTCTTCTTGTATTCATCATCACTCATCATACTGGAGGGCGTATCAAGAAAAGCATTTGCATACATAATATAGAGACTTCCTGTTTGAAGTTGAAGTCCTCTGTGATATGGTGCCGAGCCGAGAAGGGACTCATACATCTTTATTGCAAACGGTAGTGCATCCCCAACAAGCTCCGGATCATTATCTCCCGTAAATACGGTTCCGGATCCGGGTTTTGTCAATGTATCTCCGACTTTATTCATTATTAATCTATTGATGGAGCATCCGGTGAGAAGCAGAATTGTTAGAAGTATGGTAAAGAAAATTATATTTTTTAACTTTATTATTACCATTTTTTCTCCGTTCTTTCTTTTAAATAATAATATATCATATTTAAGGGAACAATATCAATTCGTATGGGAAACCAACGTATATAGTTTTTGAAGTTCTCTTCTTTTAACTCTTATCTTTATTATATTGGTGTATAAGTAAACTTTTTCAAGTGAAATTCGTTCTATATTTTGTGTGAAAGAGATTTCTTATTAGAAATTAGGAGTAATATTATGAAAAAATATTTTCTTTCTGTAATTATAATTGTTTTATTCATAAGTTTTGCGTGTTCATCCGGTGAAACCGTCGAGAAAGGAAGCAAAAAAAAAGCATCAAACTATAATTCGAAAACGGACAATAAAAAAAAGAATAAAAAAGATACTGATCTGATTCCCGTCTCGGTAATGTTTCCTGTTCGGGGTGATATCAATTCCTTTCTTCTTTTTTCAAGTAATATTGATTCGGAAAAAACCGTTGATATTTATCCCCTTACTTCAGGAATTATAGAGGAAATATTTTATGATGAAGGAGATGCAGTTAAGAAAGGAGATATTCTTGCAAGACTCGATGACAGAGATGCGCTAATTAACGCAAAGAGAAGTAAGATAACCTATGAACAGCAGAAAATAGAGTTTGAAAGACAGAAAGAGATATATGAAAAAGAGTTGATAAGCAGAGAAGAATATGAAAAATTGAGATATAACCTTGAGAAGAGTAAACTTGATTGGGAACAGAGCAAGCTTTTACTGTCATATACAAGAATAACATCTCCGATTTCAGGTCTTGTGACAAAGAGATATATTAAGGTCGGAAATAAAATCACGGTTTCACAATTATCTTTTTCAGTAGTTTATACAAAAGAAAAAATTGTAGTAGTTAATATTCCCGAGCAGGAAAAGAATCAGATATTCATAAAACAGAATGTACTTGTTACAGCCGGCGATCTTACAATGAAAGGGTATATAAAGAGGATCTCTCCTGCAATTGATCCGGAGAGTGGAACTTTTAAAGTTACAGCAGAGGTAAAAGATCCGGGAAACAGACTCGTTGTCGGTCAGTTTGTTAATGTTAAAGTAATAAAGAAAGTCCACAAAGATGTTGTTCTTGTGACGAAAGATGTACTTATTTATGAAGAGGGAAGAGTTTTTGTATTTAAAGTGAACAAGGAAGATATTGCAATGAAAATTGAAGTTAAAATCGGCTTTGATGATGGGCGGAGAGTGGAGATCTTAGAAGGAATCTCTACAAAGGACAGGCTTGTTTCAGCAGGGAAAAGTACGCTCAAGAATAATTCTAAGGTAAAATTGGTTAAATCATTACTTTAATGAATTCTGAGAGATAACATGAATATAAAATCAAAATTTGAATTTACCGTTAAAAAACCTGTCGCGATTCTAATGATAACTATCGGAATTGCTGTCTTTGGTTATGTGAGTTATAAAAGGTTGAGTTGGGAGCTTATGCCGGAGATATCCTATCCAACCTATACTATCAGGACACAATATCCGGGTGCGGCTCCGGAAGAGGTTGAAAATATTGTTTCGAGACCTCTTGAAGAACAGTTAAGTCTTATAAAAGATCTTGTATCCATAACTTCAATATCTCGTCCGGAACAGTCGGATATAATTCTGGAATTTACATGGAGTGTAAATTTGGATAGAGCTGCTCAGGAGATAAGAGAGAAGATCGATCAGACATACCTTGACAAAGCGGTAGAGAGACCAATGATACTTAGATATGACCCGTCTCTTGACCCTGTTCTAAGAATAGGGATTGTCAGTGATATTCCTCTTGTCAGATTAAGACAAATTGTTGAAGATGAGATCGCGAGGGATCTTGAGTCGGTTCCCGGTGTTGCGGCGGCCCGAGTAAAGGGCGGTTATGAGAAGGAGATTCTTGTAAGCCTTGATGAGAAAAAACTTGCATCGACTAAAATAGATTTTAACTTGATCACAAGAAGACTTTCCCAGGAGAATATTAATCTTGCCGGTGGAAATATAAAAGAAGGGAAGACAGAGTATATTGTAAGAACACTTAATGAATTTCGGAGTGTTAGGGAAATTGGAGATATAATAATTGAAAAGAGAGGAAATATTGCCATTCGTTTAAAAGATCTCGGATCGGTTGTTGAAAGCCATAAAGAAAGAAAAGTTATTACAAGAGTTGACCGTCATGAAAGTATTGAGATAAATATATTTAAAGAGGCTGATGCAAATATTGTTGATGTAAGCAAAAGAGTTAAACAAAAATTGTTCGGAACCGTTGCTCAACAAAACTATGTTAAAAATATTTATGGTAAAAAACAAAAGTTAACCGGAGGAAAAAGAGCGTTCAGAGAGCGAGTTCTGGCTAAAAAGATGACAGATTTTATTTCATGGCGATTACCGAAAAATATAGATTATAAAATTCTTTCAGATCAATCGATTTTTATTGAGAATTCTATCAACGAAGTGAAAAGTACCGCTATTTTCGGGGGATTATTAGCCATAATCGTTCTTTATCTTTTCCTCCAACATTTTTCGACGACACTTATTGTGGCAATTGCTATCCCCCTCTCCATTATAACTACATTTGCACCGCTTAATCTTTTTAAAGTAAGTCTTAACATTATGTCACTCGGCGGACTTGCTCTCGGGATTGGAATGCTTGTGGACAGCTCCATTGTTGTTATGGAGAGCATTTTCCGATGTCGTGAAGAAGGGGATGGGTGGGTCGAATCAGCAGTCAGAGGCGTTTCCGAGGTTGGTGGAGCTGTTATTGCATCAACCCTGACTACGATTGCGGTTTTTTTCCCGATTGTATTTGTGGAGGGAGTTGCGGGTCAGATCTTCGGAGATCTGTCTCTATCCGTTGTTTTTTCTTTACTTGCATCTCTATTGGTCTCGCTTTTCTTTATTCCAATGCTGGCATCCAGAAAAATAGAAAAAAAGAGTTTTAAAATAGAGAATAGTTTTAAATTTGATTTTGAAAAAGATAGAACCGTAAAAAACTGGTTCTCAATGTTTCTACAACTTGCTGTTTTTATTATCACCCTTTTTACCGATCTGATCTTTCTTTTTGTCTATTTTTTTACAACACTTTTTTTTGTTATTTTTTACCCTATCCTTATGATTTTATCTGTAGTTATTAAAAAGGATTTGAAAGTTGCAGCACAAAAATTTTTTAATAAAGTTGAATTAAAATTATCAAAGAAAAAAACTCCATGGGATGAATATTTTAAAAATTATCCTGTGGAAAATTATTTACAATCTCTTGAAGACAGAACTCCTTGGTTCTCTTCATCATTTTCACGGATTTCAATCAATGTTAAAAAAAGGAAGTTATTGATATCAAAAGCGTCAGCTCTTTTGATCGGGTTATTCCGGTTTTTTTTCTGGGATCTCACTCTTTCTTATCTCTATTATCTTTCGAGATTCTTCATTAATGCTTTTTTCTTTCTTTTTGTAAGAACTCTCTTTACTTTTTTAAGTATATTGATAATTATATTCAAATTGTTCTTGATTGTTATATTAACTATTGTTACTCCGATTATTAAATTTATTACATATCTGTTTAATAAATTTCTGAGTTTTATCAACAATGGATATCCGAAACTTCTCGATAGATCGTTTGCAAATGATAAAGCAATAATTGTTTCGGTATTTCTTCTCTTTCTTTTTACCATGTTTGTAATAGCTCCCAAGATTGGTGAAGAACTTATTCCCGAAGTTCATCAGGGTACAATTTATATAAATACTACTTTTCCCGTAGGGACTCCGGTTAGTAATACCGATAAAGTTCTCGGATATATATCAAGGGATATATCACATATTGCTCTGGTTAAAAATATAAGTTATGTCGCAGGAACAACAAAAGATGAATTAAGTGAAAAAGAGGTTGGAGAACATGTTGGAAAGATAACTGTAAATATAAAAAAAGGAGGGAATATTCAAGCATCCGAGGACACGGTTATTTCAAATATAAGATCGGTTTTAAAGAATTATACGGATATTAATTTTAATATTTCAAGACCTGCTCTTTTTACAATAAAATCTCCTGTTGAGCTTGTTATTAAGGGATATAATCTTTCACAATTGAGGCGGGTAAGCACCGAGCTTTATGAGGAAATCTCAAAAATTCAAGGATTAAAAGATGTTCAAAACAGTGTTAAATCCGGATTCCCCGAGCTTGTTATTGAATTTGACAGAGCAAGACTTTCTCATTTCGGGCTTAATGCTTTTGATGTTGCGACCCTGATAAAAAACAAAGTGGAAGGATTTGTTGCAACAAAATATAAAGAGAAGGATAGGCGGGTTGATATAAGGGTTTTTCTCAAGGAGGATCAAAGGAAAAGGTTGGAAAATATTAAAAATCTGATTATTAATCCGGGCAAGAATATACCGATCTTTCTTAACAGTGTTGCCAATATAGATGTGTTGAACGGACCCAATGAGATCAGACGTGTTAATCAGGATAGAGCTGCGATTATATCCGCAAATATCTCAGGCATCAGCTTGACTGATGCAGTAAAAAAAATATATGAAACTCTGGACAATTATACTTTCCCGGCGGATTTCAGTTATGATCTTTCGGGGCAGAACAAAGAGATGAAGACATCACTTGATAGCCTTGCTATGGCTATGATATTAGCGATTTTTCTTGTATATATTGTTATGGCATCTCAATTTGAATCATTCCTTCATCCGTTTTTAATATTATTTACGATTCCTATGGCTTTAATCGGAGTATATTTCACACTTTTCTTTTTAAAAATTCCAATAGGAGTAACGGTATACATCGGAATAATAACACTGGTCGGAATAGTCGTAAACAATGCAATAGTTCTTATAGACTATATTAATACTTTGAGAAAAAGAGGAGTTGAAAAACTGGAAGCTATTAAACAGGCGGGAAAGATACGGCTGAGACCTATTTTGATAACAACACTGACAACTGTGCTCGGATTGTTGCCAATGGCGATAGGAATAGGCGAAGGTACGGAGATAAGGACTCCAATGGCGATCTCCGTTATTGCAGGCCTGTTAAGTGCAACATTTCTGACTTTAGTGTTGATACCGCTTGTATACAACAGATTCAGTAAATGATAGTGAACAATGACCGAATATAAAATAAAAGAGAGATTTATTGCGAAATTTTCACTAAACCGCCCTGTAACTGTCACTATGATCCTCGTGGCAGTTCTGGTGATTGGATTTGTATCCTATTCAAAAATAAAGTTGGATCTGCTTCCTTCCGGATTTAATCCGCCTTTTTTAGGAGTATGGGTCCCTTATCCGGATGCAAATCCAAAGGAAGTGGAGGAGCAGATTGTCAAGCCTCTTGAAGGGGAATTGAAAACAGTAAAAAATCTAAAAAGGATTTTCAGCAATTCACAATCATCGGGAGTTTGGTTCTGGATGGAATTTTCTCAGGGAACCAATATGGATCTTGCCTATGCTCAAGTTACTGACAGAGTGGAAAGGGGTAGGTCTCTTATACCTGAAGAGATAGAACATATTTTTATAAGAAGATTCAGGAATAATGATGAGCCGATTATCTATATGGGCGTGTCATATGATGAAGATATTAAGGATCCATACTATGCAACTGACAAATTTCTTAATAAACCGATTGAAGGAATTAAAGGTGTTGCGAATACGGAACTATTCGGTTTGAGAGAGAAATATATTCAGATCATTATAGATAGTGATAAAGTGAAAACATACAGGGTAAATCTCTATACGATAATCCAAAGTCTGATGAGAGATAATTTTTCAATGTCCAGCGGATATGTTTATTCCGGAAAGAATAAACTTTTGTTGAGAAGCAGGTCGAAATTTCAATCACTTGAAGACCTAAAAGATATTAGAATAAAAGAGGGTGTCAAACTAAGCAACATAGCTGATATTAAATATGATTTTGATGAAGAGCAGAGGAGTATCATGCGGGTGGACGGTAAACTTGCCGGTGGGATTGTAGCCTATAAGGAGAGTGAAGCAAATACTGTCGAAGTATGTAAAAGAATAATTGCTAAACTGAAATCTCAGTTTAAAACCAGACCTGAGCTTAAAGGTGTGAACTATTTTATTTTCTGGAACCAAGGGCAGGTAATAAATGATCAGATAAATAATCTTAAAACAACTATGATGTGGGGAGGATTTTTTGCATTTATTATTTTATTCCTTTTTCTGAGAAGAATAAGAATTACCGTAATGCTAACTCTTGCAATTCCTCTTTCTCTGCTTGTCTCTATGATGATAATATATTCAATCGGATGGACACTCAATTCCATTACGATGATGGGACTCATGATCTCAATCGGGCTTGTTGTTGATAATGCAATAGTTATTACCGAAAATATTTACAGGTTAAACGGGCAGGGATATAGTTTGAAGGAAGCTGCAATTGCCGGTGCTTCCGAAGTGGGTTTGGCGATAACTCTTGCAACATTGACTACGGTTGTTGTTTTCTTGCCACTGATGATAATGTCGGGAAATTCCGGAATGGCTTTTTATCTCACAAGGATAGGTGTCCCTGTTATTTTTGCTTTAATAGCAAGTCTTTTAATAGCCCTGATATTTATTCCTCTTGCATCTACTTTTGCTATTCCCAGGGAGACAAAAGTTATTTATGCGACTCATAACAGGGTGACTCAGGCTTACCAGAATCTTCTTGTAAAAGCATTAAAGCACAGGGTTGATGCAATATTAATAATTGTCGTTATTATAATCAGTCAATTTATTCCACAGAGTTTGATGAAAAAATCAGATACTGCAACCGGAGGCTCAAGTGATGCCAGAATAATTTGTAGATTTCCTTCAAATTATAGTATTGAAAAAGTTGACAGAACACTTTCATATATTTCAGAGAAAATCAGGAAGAAGGAGAAAATTTATCATATAGATCATATTTCAAGCCGTGCGAATAATTTCCGTGGAAGAATTGAAATTTATTTAAAACCGGATAAAGATACTCAATGGTATCAGGTTATTTTTACAAAAATAAAAAAAATGCTCGGGTTAGGCGGATATCTTAGGCTTAGCAAGGAGGAGTTGACTACGGATATAAAAAAGAATCTTCCTGTAATCCCGGGTGTGAAATTAAGAACATCATGGCGCGAACAAAGCGGAGGTGATGATTCGGCTTTTACTTTTTCACTTCGCGGATATGATACGGGAGTTTTGGAGACTCTTGCAGATGAATTGGAGAAGCAGATAAAACTTGTCAAAGGAGTTATAAGTGTTGAGACTGATAGTGAAACGGGAAATGATGAGATCCATATTGATGTAAACAGAGATAAAGCTTTTAATCTCGGTATGAATCCAGGTTATATAGGTCAGGTTGTAGCTTTTAATCTTAGAAAAAGAAAAATTTCAAATTATCAGAAGGGGGAGAAAGAGATCCCGATCTATCTGAAATCGAATGCGAAATTCAGGAAATCATTTGCACAATTAAAAAATCTTTTTATTCAGACCGAATCAGGTAAGGATACAACACTCAGTTCGATAGCTTCCTTCACATTTCATAAAAGTTTGGGAAATATTCGCAGGGAAAACGGAAAATCCTTTATGGAAGTCAAAGTATATTTCGGAGATGTTGATCTGAAAAAGATGTCAGGAAGAATAAATAAGATTTTAACAGATTTTAAATTTCCGACCGGATACTATTTTGAAGAAGGAAGCAGAGGACGGAGATTCAGAGATCAGGATTCCGATCTGGCCAGTGCCCTTATATTTTCAATTATTTTTGTTTTTATCATTATGGGAGTTCTTTTTGAATCGTTTATTCTTCCGCTTTCAGTTCTGATCGCCATTCCTGCCGCTTTTGTCGGTTCTTACTGGCTTATCTTTCTTACCGGAACAACTTTTGAAATAATGGCTGGAATCGGGTTGGTTGTGTTAATAGGAGTTGTTGTCAACAATGCTATTGTTCTGATTGACCTCGTAAATCAATACAGAAAATCCGGTATGCAGAGAGAAGAGGCTATTCTTGTCGCCGGGATGAACCGTTTCAGACCTATTTTAATGACGGCCCTTACAACAATTTTCGGATTGCTTCCGATGGCACTTGGAAATACCGGGTTGATAGGCATTCCTTACGCTCCAATGGGTATCACTCTTATCGGCGGATTAATAAGTGCAACTTTTATTACTCTTTTTGCAGTCCCTATTTTCTATACCTATTTTGATGATCTTACGGTTTTCTTTAAAAATTTTTCAAAAAGATTTTAACTTTTCAGAATCACATATTCCGTCTGTATTTACCTCCGACACTATAAAGAGTCTCGGTAATCTGTCCTATTGAACAATATTTTGTTGCTTCCATAATTGTTTCAAATATATTTTCCCCGGTAATTGCGGATTTTTTAAGTTTATCGGTTATCTCTTCAACCTTCCTATAGTTGGCTTTTTTAAAATTGGAAAGAGAATCAAGTTGGTCTCTCTTCTCTTTTTCCGTTGCTCTGATAACTTCACCGGGTATAACCGTCGGGGAGCCTGAGCTTGAAAGAAATGTATTTACACCCATTATGGGATATTCACCGCTGCTTTTCATCTGTTCATAGTGAAGAGATTCTTCCTGGATCTTGCTTCTCTGGTAATTTGTCTCCATTGCACCGAGGACTCCTCCACGATCGGACAGCCTTTCAAATTCAGCCATTACGGCTTCTTCCACAAGATCGGTTAATTCTTCAATAATAAATGATCCCTGATTAGGATTTTGATTTTTTGTAAGACCGAATTCGTGGTTAATGATCATCTGGATTGCAAGAGCTCTTCTGACGGATTCTTCAGTCGGAGTTGTTATTGCTTCATCATAAGCATTTGTATGAAGGGAATTACAGTTGTCATATATTGCATATAGAGCCTGAAGAGTTGTTCTGATATCGTTAAAATCTATCTCCTGCGAATGTAAGGATCTCCCCGATGTCTGAATGTGATATTTGAGTTTTTGGGAACGTTCATTTCCTTTATATTTGAATTTCATAGCTTTAGACCATATTCGTCTTGCAACTCTTCCGATAACGGCATATTCAGGATCTATTCCGTTTGAAAAAAAGAAAGATAGATTGGGGGCGAAATCATCAATATTCATTCCGCGTGAAAGATAATATTCAACAAATGTAAATCCATTTGCAAGAGTGAACGCAAGCTGAGTTATCGGATTGGCACCGGCTTCAGCGATATGATATCCGGATATCGAAACGGAATAAAAGTTTCTGATTTTGTTGTTAATAAAATATTCCTGAACATCCCCCATAAGCTTTAGTGAGAATTCAGTTGAAAATATACATGTATTCTGTGCTTGGTCCTCTTTTAGAATATCCGCCTGAATTGTTCCTCTTACTTTTGATATGGTTTCCCTCTTAATTTTCTCGTAGATATCCGGGGGTAATATTTTGTCCCCCGTGATGCCGAGAAGCATTAATCCGAGTCCGTCATTACCTTTCGGGATATCTCCTCTGTATTGAGGGATATTCAAACCTTTGTCACTGTATATAGCCTTTAATGTTCTTTTAACTTTATCCGTTAAATTGTTCTCTTTAATAAATATTTCACACTCCTGATCAATTGCGGCATTAAGAAAAAATCCGACCATAATTGCCGCAGGACCGTTTATTGTCATTGAGACACTGGTTCTGGGGTCGGTAAGTCTGAATCCCGAATATAATCTTTTTGCGTCATCAAGAGATGAGATGGAAACACCTGAGTTGCCTATCTTTCCATAAATATCCGGACGTTCGGCAGGGTCTGAACCATAAAGAGTGACCGAATCAAAAGCAGTTGAAAGCCTTTTAGCGGCAAGACCTCTCGAAACATAGTGAAATCTCCTGTTTGTTCTTTCAGGACCACCTTCTCCTGCAAACATTCTTGTAGGATCTTCTCCCTCTCTTTTGAATGGGAAAACTCCTGATGTGTACGGAAAGTCACCGGGAACATTTTCCTGAAGAACCCATTTAAGAATATCACCCCAGTCTCTATATCGCGGAAGAACTATTTTGGGGATGTGAAGATGTGAAAGCGACTCTGTTTTGGTTTTAATTTTAATCTCTTTTCCTCTGACAGTGAATTTGAAATATTCCTTTGAATAGGAAGATTTTTTCTTTTTCCACTCCTTAAGGATTTTTAATTTTTCCGGCTCTAACTCTTTTTCCAACCTTTTATATCTTCTTTTCAATAAACCGACAATATCTTTGTCGGAAGATTTTTTGTCGATGAATTCATTAACGGTAAGGTTTAATGCATAAAGGGAACTTGCTTTCAAACTCTGTTCTGATACATTCCTGTTATAAGTATGGATTGTTTCTACTATTTCAGAAAGGTATCTATTCCTTTTAGGAGGAATGATATATGAGTTTGTTTCTGAATATTTCAGATCCGGATCAGTAT
The DNA here is from genome assembly GCA_964633415.1 of uncultured Clostridia bacterium. Classification (GTDB taxonomy): domain Bacteria; phylum Acidobacteriota; class Aminicenantia; order UBA2199; family UBA2199; genus CAZNLS01. The sequence goes on from CAZWFY010000002.1 coordinate 44,688, forward strand.
AATGTTTGGAAATATTCTCAATATCGGAAACTTTGATTTTTTTCATTATTTCAATATAGAGAGCGTTCATTCCTTTGTCGTTGAATTTTGATGCGACAGTCCCAAATACCGGCAGATCATTATCTCCGGTTTCCCAAAGGCCATGGTTTCTCTTGAACTGCTTTCTTACATCTCTGATAGCATCAAGAGCTCCTCTTTTATCAAATTTGTTTATTGCTATAATATCCGCAAAATCCAGCATATCTATCTTTTCGAGTTGAGTTCCTGCACCGTATTCCGGAGTCATTACATATAGGGAGATTGTCGATAGATCTGTTATTCGTGTGTCCGACTGGCCGATACCGGAAGTCTCAAGAATAATAATGTCAAAAGGAGCTCTTTTACAAACACCTAAAACATCTTCAATATGAGATGAGAGTGAAACATTTGATTGCCTTGTAGCAAGAGATCTCATGAACACTCTCGGATCATTTATGGAATTCATTCGAATTCTGTCTCCAAGCAGTGCTCCTCCTGTTTTTCTCTTTGTAGGATCGACCGAAATTATACCTATCTTTTTGTTTTTATAATCATTAAGGAATCGGTTGACAAATTCATCAATGATTGAAGATTTACCTGCTCCTCCTGTTCCCGTTATCCCGATAACCGGAGTAATTTTTGTGGGGATCTCCTCTTGAACTCTCTGTAGCAGTTTTTTTGATCCGGATTTTGAATTTTCAATTGTTGTTATAAGTTGTGCAAGTGATTTAAAGTTTCCTCTTTTTATATCTTTCGGATCTATTTGATAATACTTCTCCGTGGAAAAATCGGATCGCCGAACAAGGTCGGATATCATACCGATAAGCCCCAGCTCTCTTCCGTCATCCGGAGAATATACTTTTGTGATCCCATACTCCTCAAGTTCTTTTATCTCTTCAGGGAGAATAACACCTCCGCCTCCGGCAAAGATTTTTATATGACCGGAATTGTGTTTTTTCAGCAGATCGAAAATATACTTTAGCATTTCAAGATGTCCGCCCTGATAGGATGTTATTGCAATTGCCTGTGCATCTTCCTGAATTGCACAGTTTACTATCTCTTCCGCACCTCTGTTATGTCCAAGATGAATAACCTCGCATCCAAAAGATTGAATGATCCTTCTCATAATATTAATTGAAACATCATGTCCATCGAAAAGAGAAGCGGCTGTTACAATTCTTATTTTATTTTTTGGTTTATAAGTTTTTTCACTCATTTATAATCCCGGAGTCCGATCGAGTTCTCTATTTTAAAAGATTTGCGGAAATAACAAGTCTCATTATTTCAGAGGTTCCTTCATATATCTCTGTAATTTTTGCATCTCTCAAATATCTTTCCACATTAAACTCATCGGTATATCCGTAACCACCATGAATCTGAACTGCTTTGTTAGCACAAAATGATGCTACTTCCGATGCTTTGAGTTTTGCCATAGCTGCCTCTTTTGTATATCTCATTCCCTTATCTTTCATTAATGATGCTCTGTAGACAAGAAGCCATGCAGCTTCATATTCGGTTTCCATGTCGGCTATCATCCATTGTATAGCTTGAAAATTTGAAATTGCCTGTCCGAACTGCTCTCTCTCTTTTGCAAATTTTATTGCAGCGTCAATAGATGCTTTTGCGATTCCCAGTGCTTGAGAAGCAATACCAAGCCTTCCTCCGTCAAGGGTTATCAATGCTATTTTAAATCCCTTCCCTTCTTCTCCAAGCAGATTTTCTTTCGGAATTTCACAATCTTCAAAGATAAGTTCGGCAGTTGATGTTGCTTTAATTCCCAGTTTATGTTCCAGTTTGCCGATCTTAAAACCCGGAGTATCCTTTTCTACAATAAAAGCACTTATACCTTTAGTCATTTTTGAAGGATCGGTGGAAGCAAAAAGTACTATAATATCAGCTTCATTTCCATTTGTTATAAAGTGTTTTGTTCCATTGATCACCCATTTATCTCCTACGAGTTTAGCTGTAGTTTTTGTTGCTCCGGCATCTGATCCTGCACCCGGTTCGGTCAAAGCATGACAGCCGATCTTTTTTCCGGAACAGAGATCCGGTAAATATTTTTTTTTCTGTTCTTCGGTTCCAAAGCGAAATATCGGATCAAGTGATAGTGAAGAATGAGCAGAAATTATTACTCCTGTTGAAGCACAGGCTTTCGAGATCTCCTCAACGGCAAGCATATATGAAACATAATCCATTCCGGCACCACCGTATTCGGGAGGATAAGCAACACCCATAAGTCCTAATTCTCCTGCTTTTTTTATTATTTCTGCAGGGAAAATCCCGTTTTTTTCATTCTCAGATGAGAATGGTGCAATCTCTTCTTTTGCAAATTTTGAGACCATATCACGAATCATCACCTGCTCTTCCGTCAATAGATAGTCCATTTATTTCTCCTTGAATAAATTATTGGATTAAAAAAAATTTTTTTCGGCTTGATATCCACTTTTATTTTATATAAATTATATTAAAAAAAGTCAAAATAATTTTATCAATAATTTTAATTTATTCCGATAAAAAAAATGATTATCATTTTAGATAAAACAAGTATTTTATTTAAAATAAATTCTATTTTTTTTCTTTATTCTTCGGAGATTTACGGTAAAGGTCGGAAAGCCCGAGTGCTTCAAGGATCTGAGATCTCATTTTTTCAAGAAGAGCTCTGTTCTCTTTCAGCAATTTTCTTACCGATTCTTTTCCCTGACCGAGTTTTTCTTCACCGTAGGAGTACCATGACCCGGTTTTTGATATTATCTGATTAGCGACTGCCAAATCAATAATATCTCCTTCTTCGGATATTCCCTGTCCGAACAAAAGATCAACTTCCGTGGATTTGAATGGAGGTGCGACTTTGTTTTTTACAATCTTTATTCTTGTCCGCCCGCCGACAATGTCTGTTCCGCTTTTCAGTGTTAAAATTTTTCTGACATCAATTCTGATGGAACTGTAAAATTTAAGTGCTTTGCCGCCTGTTGTAGTTTCGGGATTTCCGACAAACATACCTATTTTTTCTCTTAACTGATTTAGGAAAATAAATGTTGTTTTTGACCTGGCAACAATTGCAGTAAGTTTTCTTAAAGCCTGACTCATAAGCCTGGCTTGCAGTCCCATATGGCTGTCTCCCATATCTCCTTCCAACTCTGCCTTTGGAACCAGAGCGGCAACACTGTCGACAACGATAATATCAACACCTCCCGATCTGACTAATATCTCAGCGATCTCTAAAGCTTGTTCACCGTAATCAGGTTGTGCAATGTAGAGTTCGTCAATATTAACTCCGAGTTTTTCTGCATAAACAGGATCAAGGGCATGTTCGGCATCAATGAATGCTGCATATCCGCCCGCTTTCTGTGCTTGTGCAATTGCCTGAAGTGCGAGAGTAGTCTTTCCCGAAGCTTCAGGACCGTATATTTCAATAACTCTGCCTCTTGGAAAACCTCCTACACCCATTGCAATATCCAAAGATAGACAGCCGGATGATATAGCAGGAATATTAACCCTGTCGTCGCTTCCCATTTTCATTATGGCACCTTTGCCAAATTGTTTTTCAATTTGCGATAGAGCATTGTTTATCGCTGATAATTTCTGATCTTCACCACTCATTTTCCCTCCCGTTCAGTAGTTGGTTTTTTATAATATCAATTTATTTACTAAGGTATTCCACCTTTTCAAACTCCTCATCTTCGATCTGGTAGGATTCTATAAGCTCCTTTAGTGAGTTAAGCATGTTTATAAGGTCGTTTTCTATCTCTTTTCTTTTAAATTTCAGGTTTTTTATTTCACCCTTAAGATCTTTTTGTCTTCTTACGGCATCATTGATGATCTCATCGGCTCTCATTTCAGCCTCTTTTACTATCATTTCACCCTCTCTTTCAGAGTTTGATTTGATATCTTTTGAGAATCTGTGAGCCGACACAAGAGTTTCCCTGAGAATATCCTCTTTCCTCTCAAATTTTAAAAGGTCCTTTTGAGCTTTCTCAAACTTTTTCTTAAGCTTTTCTTTTTCAAATATTTCACTTTCAAGTGTTTCGGCTATTAGTACCAAAAATTGCTGTACTTCCATTTTGTCATAACCGTTCACCTTCCTGTTAAAGGTTTGTCCCAAAATATCCTGAGGAGTTAATTTCATCTCATCCTCCTTGTAATATTATATAGCCTAAAAGTCTGGTTAACAAATTATTTATAAGATAAAGTGTAAAAATTATAATTATCGGTGATATATCAATCCCTCCGATTATTGTAAATGGTAAATATTTGTGTACTGTTCTGAAAACAGGGTCGGTTATTCTTCTGAGGAAATAAGTCAAGTTATTCGGAGGCATATTTCCCGCCCATGAAATAATTGATCTGATAACAATAATTATAATGTAAACTTCAATTGCCAGCTGAATAACCTGCACGAGAGACTTAAGCAGGTCGTTTAATATCACTTGAAGCGTCTCCCGAAAAGTGCTGTTCCTATTCTTACGATCGTCGCACCTTCTTCAACCGCCACTTCATAATCATTGCTCATTCCCATTGATAATTCCCTTATATCAAAGTTTTTGAGATTCATAGCATTTATATCATCTTTCAACTCTTTTAATTCTGCAAAATAGGATCTGCTGAATTCAGGATCGTCGTTAAACGGAGGGATACACATTAATCCGACAATCTTTACTCTGTTTAGAAGTGAAATATAATTAAGGGCTTTTTTTAAACCTTCGATTGTAAATCCCGATTTGTTTTTCTCATCTGCGATGTTGATCTCTATGAAGGTCTCGGTTATCTTGTCTACTCTCTTGTGTATATGTTCTATAGATTTTACACTGTCAACGGATTCTATGAAATCAAAACTGTTCAATATTTTATTGATTTTGTTTTTCTGAAGTTTGCCGATAAAATGCCATTCGATTTCATCAGAGTCCATGTGTTCCATATGTTCTTCGGCTTCCTGTGTTTTGTTTTCTCCGAATAGTTTTAATCCGAGTTCTTTTGCTTCTATAATTCTCTCAATCGGTTGATTTTTGCATACAGCAAGAATCTGCACATCTTTAGGGTCTCTTTTAGAACGTGTGCATGCTTTTCCCAACCTATCTATAATTCTTTCGTAATTTTCCTTTACACTCATGGCTAACATTCCTTTTTACTCTATTTTAACATATATGCTATAAAAATGGAATTTTTGCTCTTTTGAATGCCAAAATATGTTTTGTATTAAGTTTAAAATCCTGTATAATCAATTTATGCTTGTACGATTGAATAAATTCTTTTCCGAACTGGAACAAATAATTACAAAACCTGCTGAAACTCTTGGAAGGATTATGAAGGATAAGAGATGGATTCCGGCGATCACTTTTATTCTTATAATAATATTTATTCTAAGTTTTATCAGTCTTCCGTACACACTGGATAAGATGTCGGATGTGATGAAAAATTCACAGATGTCAAATTTCTTTGAAGAGCACAATCTTAATTATGACAGTCTGTCGTTTATTCAGAAGATTTTTTTTGTTTTTCCGGAGTTGTTTTCGGTTTTTATAATAATTGGAGTTGGAGCTTTTTTTACATATCTTTTTTTTGGAGTCGGGGGAGCTGAAGGGTTATATATAAATTATTTTTCTCTGGTTTCAGCGGCATCTCTTATAGATATTGTTTTTCCTAAAATAGTTGATACTTTTTCCTCTATATTTCATCTTAATATTCTCGGATATTTTTCTCCTGCAATGTTTTTTGGTATGGTTGGCGAAAAGACGTTCTTATCTATTTTTATTTCAAGATTTGACTATTTTTCGATCTGGTATACGGTTGTCATTGCACTTGGGATTTCGTGGTATTCAAAAATGTCGATTAAAAAAAGCATGATAATCTCATTTTTATATCTTCTTTTCAAAGTTTTAATTTTTTCTCTGTTTACACTTTTTTTTGCAGGATCAATGCAATAAAAAAACTATTTATAATTTTTCAACTCTCTTTCGACTTCCCGTTTAATATCTCGTTCTTTTAATTTTTGCTTTTTATCGTATTCTCTTTTTCCTTTTGCAAGAGCTATCTCAACTTTAACTCTTCCTTTATCGTTAAAATACATTCTGAGAGGAATAATGGTAAGACCTCTGCTTTTTACTCTTTTATCAAGTTTATGTATTTCTCTTCTGTGAAGCAGGAGTTTCCTTGTTCTCAACGGTTCATGATTGTTATAACTTGCATTTGAATAAAGCCCTATGTGAGCATTGATAAGCAGAGCCTCCATATCTCTGAGATCCACAAAGGCATCCTTAAGATTCACTTTCCCTTCTCTTATAGCTTTAACTTCACTTCCGGTAAGAGATATGCCCGCTTCGAATTTTTCAATTATCTCATAATTGTGGCGGGCTTTTCTGTTTATGGTGATATTTTTATATTCCATTTCAGTTTCTGATTATATTCTATTCATCTTGCCGGGTAAAGAGGAAATATCAGCTGTTTTTTTTTAGAACCGTCAATAATATTTCATCTATCTTTCTTTTCCCCATTTTTTTAACGGACATTTCATATCCGTTAATATTTATTCTATCTCCGGGTTTGGGAAGTTTTCCGAAGTAGAAAACAAACAGACCTGAAAAAGTTGAATAATCTTTCTTTTGAGGAAGTTCGATCTTTAATTTATAATTAATCTCTTCAACCGGTACCGAACCTTTTATAGAGTAGGTTCCTCTAACCGTTTCGGTTATCTCTTCTCCTTCGAGTTCCATTTCTCCGAGAATTTCTCCGAAAATATCATTTAAAGTTAAAATTCCTATAGTTGTTCCGTATTCATCAAGTACTATGGCTATCTCTTTTCCATTTTCTTTAAACTCTTTCAGAACGTAGTTAAGGGAAGAAAATTCCGAGATAAACAGAGGTTTTTCCGCAGAACCGACAAGAATCTCTTTTTTTATGCCATTTTTAATTATATCCGGTAAAATCCTTTTGATGTTAATGATACCCTTTATGTTATCAAGATTGTTTTTAAAAACAGGTATTTTTGTGACTTCTCCCGTCAACAACGTTTTTTCAAACAATTTATCTTCAGCGTCAATGTCAAGCGCTACTATCTCCATTCTCGGTGTCATAACACTTTTAACATCTCTGATCCCTATATCAATAATTTCATTCAATATATTAAGGGAATCCGGATTGTATTTAAAAAAAGCCACTTCGGTCGAAAGGAAGTGTTTGAGTTCTTCGGTTGTTATATCTTTATTCTCTATTTTCCCGGAACTGTTTTTAAGGAAAATATTTGAAAGAAAGGAGAATAACTTTACGAATGGAAAAAAGAGGTATGAAAAGAATTTTATGGGATATGCATATAGATATGAGAGTTTTACACTATATCTGTATGCATAGGATTTGGGAATTATCTCTGCAAAAAACAGAATTATTAATGTTGTAAAAAGTGTGGAGCTTAGCAGAATGAGTTTTTCATTATTAAAAAATATTCTTGTAAATACTATTGTTGAAATGGATGCGGCAACAATATTTACTATATTATTTCCGATTAAGATTGTTGAAAAGAATTCCTCGGGGTTTTTTAATATTTTTAAAAGTAATTTTGCCTTTTTATCATTCTTATTTGCTTTATGTTTCAATTTGATAGAGTCAAGAGATAGCAGAGATGTTTCTGCAGAAGAAAAAAATGCACTAAAAATAACAAGTGATACAAATGTAATTACATAAACCAGCATTTATCCTCTTAAGATTTTAGAGGGAAGATAATCTATTTGCAACTATTTTTTATGTTTACTGTATATCTGATAAACGATCTTGTAAAGTGAAGCTCCGATACAGTCGTTGACCAACTGAACGTTTTTAGCATTTTTCGGTAATTTTAGAATTCTCGGGGCAAAGTTAACAACACCTTTAATTCCGGATTCAATAAGTTTATCAAGCATTTCCTGTGCAACGGAATCCGGGACGGAAAGAAGTGCGATCTTTATTTCCGGATGTTTTTTTAGATAGCTGCTCATTTTATCTGTATGAAGAATCGGTATCTTTTCACCTCTTATGTTAAGAGTTGTTCCCACAAGTTCTTCCTTGATGTCAAACATAGCTTTTACTAAGATATTTCGTACTTTGAAAATCTTGTATTCCGAAAGAGCTCTTCCTATTCTCCCTGCTCCAACAACAATGACTTCCGCACCTTTGTCTATGGAGAGAATTTTTTTCAACTCCTTAAACAGTTTTTTGACCTGATATCCCTTTTTCTGTTTACCGACAGAAATTCCAAGATAGAAAAAATCCTGTCTTACCTGATTACAGGAAACTCCGGTTATCTCTTCCAGTTTTTTAGAGGAGATATAATCATCTTCGGGAAGGTCAAGTTTTAATAGAGCTTCATAGTAAAAAGAAATCCGCCTTATTACTCTTAAACTTATCTTTTTTTTCATCTCAACCTCTTTATTGTTTAAAGTCAAACTATATATTAGTGAAACGCAGATGTCAAGTATTTAACAATTTATTTCGGTATAGCGGTAGAAGAATATTCCGTATTTTAGCTTAGGACATCTTGTTTTCAATATCTTTAACCGACTTCGGGATAGGTTTTCCAAGAACTTTATGCCCTTTCTCCTTTATCAGTACGTCGTCTTCAATCCTTATACCTCCAAAATCCCGATATTTTTCAAGTAGATCATAGTTGATAAAATCCGTGTATTTATCAGCTTGTTTCCACTGATCGATAAGAGCGGGTATAAAATATATTCCCGGTTCTACGGTAAATACATATCCGGGTTCAAGCTCTTTTGCAAGCCTAAGGTATGCGAGTCCGAACTGTTTACTTCTTTTTATAGTGTCGGTATATCCCACATAGTTTTCTCCTATATTTTCCATATCGTGCACATCCATACCCATCATATGTCCGAGACCATGTGGAAAGAAGAGAGCATGAGCTCCCTCATTAACGGCATCTTCAACATTGCCTTTCATAATTCCGATATCTTTAAGACCTGATGCAATCACTTGAGCCGAAAGCAGGTGTATGTCTTTATATTTTCTTCCGGGTTGAGAAAACTCTATAGAGGTCTCATTTGCTTTAAGAACAATCTCATAAATATCTTTTTGAACGGGAGTGAATTTTCCCGATACCGGAAGTGTTCTTGTTATATCGGAAGCATAATGTTCGGGAGACTCCGCTCCCGAATCGATAATTAACAGATCCCCTTCATTCATCTTGTTGTTGTGGGAATGATTATGTAATGTTTCTCCATGCACGGATAAAATTATAGGAAATGATACATTTGATCCGTTTTGGGTGATAATTCGGTTTATCTCTGCAACCATCTCATATTCATATCTGCCAGGTTCGATCTTACGCATCAACGAGTCATATATCTCCCATGAAATTTTCAGAGCTTTTTCGATCTGTTCAATTTCTTCATCACTTTTATATGATCTCTGCCATGCCATAGCTTTTATAAGTTCCAAAGAGGAGTAATCTTTGATTTTATTAACTGATATTCCGAGTAGCTCGGATATCTTTACCGATGTTTCACCTCTGTATGGTGGAAGGAAATGTATCTTTCTCTTTTGAGACAGGATCCCGTCAACTATTTTTTTTAGATCATCGGTACTTCCGGTATTTTCAACGGCGACTTTTTCCGCAAGTTCAGCTACGGATGGCTGAGGTCCCATCCAGATAATATCATCAATCGTAAAATCGTAACCGAATATATAATCTTTGCCCTCGTCTATATCAATTATTCCGTAAAATCCCGGCTTATCTATGCCGAAATAGTAAAGAAATGAACTGTCTTGTCTGAAATGGAATGTATTATCAGGATAGTTCATCGGAGATTCACTATTTCCGGGCAAAAATATTACTCCTTTTCCAACCTTTCGTTTTAAAATACTTCTTCTTTCTTTATAAATCTTTTTCTCAAACATTCAATCACCTCTCTTTTTTTTCGTCTTATTCATAAACAGAATAATTATAATACTAAATAATTTATTTTAAAGTGTATTTATCAATATTTTTTTGTTTACCGGAATTATTTGTTGAAGAAAAAAATATAACTCTTAACGATTGCCACAAAACTCATTATTTGCTAAACTTAATTTAAATTCGGAGGAGGATTTGTTATGCTGACTTTGATCGAATCGGTTATATTTTTGATACTTTTAATTCTTACAATAATATATTTTTTCAAACCCCTTTATAACATTTTTCAATTAGTAAGATTTGGTCGACCGGAAAATAGAACCGGAAATATAATTGTCCGCATTATGGATTCCGTGACATCTTTCTTTCTGTTGTTCTGTTCGGTTAAATCCGAAAGACCTGTAACCGGATTTTTTCATTTTTTTATTTTGTATGGGTCTTTGACCTTTGATACGGTTACCGTTTATCATATTTTGGAAGGATTTAATAAAAACATACATATCAGTATGATCCATTCTCTCATTGTAGATATTTTTTCGGTGGGAGTTCTGATTGCAGTACTGTTTCTTCTGCTAAAGAGGTATATCGCAAGGCGATCTTCTTATACGTACGGAACTGCCGAATCTCCTATCATCTATTCACTCCTTGTTACCGTAACATTGACATTTCTTCTCTATGAAGGTGCTTCTATTGCACTTCATCCTCAGAATGCAAGCCTGGCTTTTCTTGGGAAAATTGTAGCAGGATGGATGCCTAAGTCATATTCTCTTTTGAAGATTTTATGGTGGATTCATATCATTAATGTTTTTGCCTTTATACTTTATGTTCCAAGATCAAAATATATGCATATGTTCATGGGACCAATTAATATTATGCTTAAAAGCAGAAAGTCTTCCGGTTATATAAAAACAATTGATCTTGAAAATGCAGAGAGTTTCGGAATACAAAGATTATCGGATATGACATGGAAGGACCTTCTGGACGGTTTTGCATGTATAGATTGCGGAAGGTGTACCGACTATTGTCCGGCATCAATAAGCGGAAAGCCTCTATCACCAAAAGAAATTATTACAAAGATGCGGGATCATTTAAAAACAGATGGAAATAAAAAATTAAAGAACAGTGAATATCAGCTTTCGGTTTTAATGGACAATGTCTATGAAGATGATGAGATCTGGTCATGTACTACTTGCGGAGCTTGTATGAGTGTCTGTCCGGTTAAAAATGAACATATTCCTAAAATACTGGGGTTAAGACAGAGTAGAGTGTTAATGGAAGCAAAATTTCCTCCCGAATTAAATCAGTTTTTTAAAAATATGGAGAATAACAGTAACCCGTGGGGTTTTGGAGATGCTACGAGAGCAGATTGGATAGAAGATAAAAGTGTTAGGCTTATTAGTGAATTTCCGGATTCCGAATACCTTTTATGGGTCGGATGTGCAGGTTCCTTTGATGATAGGAACAAGAAGGTGACGGATGCAATGGTTAAGATCATGAATAGAGCCGGAATTGATTTTGCAGTTTTAGGCAAGGAAGAGAAGTGTTGCGGGGATCCGGTCAGAAGAGCGGGAAATGAATATCTATTCCAGATGATGGCTCAGCAGAATATAGAAACGCTAAAAAAATATAATGTGAAAAAAATTATTACAATGTGTCCTCATGGATTTAACATCTTTAAAAATGAATATCCTGAAGTTTCAAAATTATTGTTAAATGAAGAGTTTAATGTTGAAGTTATACACCATTCCGTTTTTCTCGCCGGTCTGATCAGTGAAGGTAAAATTTCTCTGCATAGTGATGAAAGCTCATATACATATCATGATCCCTGTTACCTGGGGCGTCATAACGGGCATTATAGCGAAAGCAGATCCATATTAAAGAAGAGCGGGAAAAAGATTGTTGAAATGAAGCACAACAAAAAACAGAGTCTCTGCTGTGGCGGAGGCGGAGCTTTAATGTGGACCGAAGAGAAAATAGGGGATAGGATTAACCATATCAGAACAGAAGAGGCTCTTGAAACAGGTGCAGAAATTTTATGTACTTCCTGCCCCTATTGCACAATAATGCTTACGGATGGTGTTAAGGATAAAGAGGTTGAAGATCAATTGCAAGTTAAAGATATTGCTGAAATAGTTGTTGAAAAAATGATTTAAAATAATTAGGGTAGATAAATTTGATAAATGTCATTATTTTGATTTAGAAATAAGCAATTCTTACTTTATCAATTTTTCTATTAAGAAATATCTCTCCGACTCTTTTAAATCTTTCAGGGTAATCGGTCACATAAAATTCATCTTCCGGGATAACATTCTTATGTTCATTAAGCCATCCGGAATCTTTAAGGATATTTTTTACTTTCTTTGCTATAACTTCTGCAGAATCTATGAGTGTTATAGATTCACCCATCACATTTCCGATAACTTTTTTTAGTACCGGATAGTGTGTACATCCGAGTACAAGGGTTTTTATACCTTTATCTTTAAGAGGAAGAAGATATTCCTGCGCCACGAGTTTTGTAACTTCATGATCAATCCATCCTTCTTCCACAAGAGGAACAAACAGGGGACAGTCCCTGCTGATTACTTTTGCATCGGAAATTCTTTCGAGTATAGCCTTTTCATAAGCACCGGATGATATCGTAGCAGATGTTCCGATAACTCCTATTTGTTTATTACCTGATGTGACTGCAGCTTCAGATCCCGGACTGATAACACCGATAACCGGAATATCCAGCTTTTCCTGAAGAAATGATTCCGCATAGGAAGATGAAGAGTTGCAGGCAATGACGATGATTTTTACATGTTTTGAAATCAGGAAATGTGAATTCTGTTCTGAAAATTTTTTTATTGTTTCAGGAGATTTTGAACCATAAGGTAGTCTTGCCGTGTCACCGAGATAGATAACTTTCTCACCGGGCATACTGCTTTTAATAGCTTTATATACGGTTAATCCCCCAATTCCGGAGTCAAATATCCCTATCGATTTACTATTCATCTCTAATGATCTTGTAATCTGGGAAAAAGGCATTTTGAATATCCAGATGACCGGATATGGTTTTATATTCATTTCCGTCTATCAAAAATTTCACTTTTTCAACTTCTTTGAAATTGTAACAAATGTTGTTAACAAAAAAGTATATGAACTCAATTTCCGATCTTGTTCCTCCAGGAAAATCTATTAAAAGATCCTCCTGGAAATCAAGAATTATCATTTTTTCCGATTTAACATAATAGACACTGTTAAGTTTTAAGTTTTCCGGATAGGGAATTATTCTTTTTGAAGTTTCAGAGAACATAAGATTCAGAAATTCACTATAAATCTCTCCTTTGTTGTCAGGGATAGTCAAATAAAATTTCTCAGGTCTGAAAAACTGTGAACTTTCAGTTAAAAAAAAAATCTTAACTATCTTTTTGGAAGGAATATTGACATTAGCATCCACATTCTTCCCTATCTGATCCGGCGACTTTTTTTTTATGTCTGAGTTTGAATTCAGAAAAATTATCAAAGATGTAATAAAAAAGATCAGAGCTAAAATACCAAGTATATATATTAATCTTCTGTTCATTTGAATCTGTTATTGTAATAATAGATAAATTTGGATACGCCTCTGTATATGGCATCTGCTACAGAATCAAGAAATGTATCATCATTTAGCTTTAATTCTTCATATTTATTTGAGACAAATGCGATTTCGACAAGAACTGCAGGCATTGAAGCTCTCATTAAAACTCTAAATGGAGCCTGCTTAACACCTCTGTTAACCGTGTTCATAACTATGTTTAGCTCGCCTTGTATATAGTCGGCGAGCTTACTTGACTCCTTTATATATTCACTTTGAGCCATACTCCACAAGATCATTTTTAGTTCATCATTTCCCTGAGTATCTCCCTTGTCCGAACCTGAGCCATTCTCTTTTTGAGCAAGTCTGAATGAAGATTGATCTGTTGCTTTTAAACTGACATAGTATGTCTCCGGACCTCTTGCGGAACGCCGGAAAGATGAATTAACGTGAATAGAAAGGAAAAGTTGTGCTTTTTGATTATTGGCTTTGGAAACTCTTGAATCAAGAGCGACCTCAACATCTGTTTCTCTTGTCATTATCACACGTAACCCTAAATTTCTTTCTACTCTACTCCTAAGTTTTTTAGCAATTATTAGTGTAACATCCTTTTCCTTCACTCCTCCTCTTCCTACAGCTCCCAAATCCAACCCGCCATGTCCCGGATCAATACAAATAGTATCAATAGTAATATCCTTTTTTGTTATAGGAGTGGATTCTAAAGATGTGGAGTTGTTTTCTTCTTCCTTTGTTCCGATAGAGTTAATCTTTATTTCCTGTTCGTTTAGCGGTGTAATATCAAAAACCACTCTAAAAGGTTTTTCCAAAACAAAGTTTTTTAAAATTCGGCTTTTTTTATTAAAAGATATTTTGAAATAGTGATGATTATTAGAAGTCGTATGCTCTACTTTTTGTATAAGATTTGATCCTTTTGAGTCAACATTATAATTTTCGAGCTTTTCAATTTCATTTATTCCGAGAGTTAAATCGTTAGAAGATTTATGAGATATGTTATAGTCAAAACCTCTGTCTCCCTCAAAAACTATTCGTGTAAAATCATTGTGGTCATAAGCCCTGATATTCAAATTGAGAGGAAACAACTGCACAATTAAAAAAGTAAGATATATTAGAAAAATGTAACTCTTTTTCATCAGTACAAACTCACATGGAGGCGGCGGGAATCGAACCCGCGTCCAATAAGGACTTTGCAAAAGCATCTACAGATATATTCTGTTTTTTTGTACCCTGCGGTTAAGAAAACAGACAAAAATCACCGCGGGAGCTCTTTTTAGATTTTCGATTTTAAAGAAATAAGAGCACTCCTTTAAAACTTATCCTGCAAAATGACGCCCCTATTATCCCCGCAGGAACGGGATAACGGAACGGCAACATTTCTATGCTGCGAGTGCAAAATCGTTTGCGTTTCTTTTGTTTTGAACACTTTAATGAGATGCTCGGCTCAATCTGCAGCTTCAACTTCATCAATATTGTCGAACCCTTTTCGCCCCCTAAAGAGGCAATGGCGGGGCCGACGAGACTCGAACTCGCGACCTCTGGCGTGACAGGCCAGCGTTCTAACCAACTGAACTACGACCCCGCAAAAACAAATGGGCGGTAGAGGACTTGAACCTCTGACCCTCGGCGTGTAAAACCGATGCTCTTCCAACTGAGCTAACCGCCCCTGTCACAGACATATAAGATACAATATTTAATCAGTAATGTCAATATTTGAATATTACTTTGAAGTTATATCCGCAGAAAGAAAAAAAATTGATTCTCTCCTTCAGAGATGTTGAACTGTGGAATTTCGAAGGGAAAAGATGTGAAATATTTTGATCAGATTGATTTAAGTAGGATGAAGGTGCAGTCGTCGGCAGGTTTTTTACCTCCACTAAAAATTGAAATCGCTTTGAAAAGTCCTCTGTTTATTTCGTCTGCACTTTGCATCCTATGTTTTTGAATGAAATCTGCAATACGTGTACGACCATATTCTTCACCTTCTCTATTCTCTATTTCAGGAACTCCATCGGTGAATGCAGCAAGGATATCACCTTTTCTCATTTTAATTTTACCGAATTCATAAGAGGCATCATTTGTAAATCCGGTTAAAAAACCACCGCTCTTTAAAATATTTACTCTGTCTCCGCTAATATGAATAGGTTCAACATGCCCTGCATTTACATAAGAAATAGATCTATCGATTTCGTTGATTATCATAAAAAAGACGGTAATGAATCTGTTTCCCCCTGTAAATTTATAGATTAGAGAATTTGCCTTTGACATAAATTCTCCCGGATTTGTTGAGAGTGTTTCGTTTAAGGTATGAAACACAGCCTGTGATGATGCGGCAAGAAGTGCGGCAGAGAGACCTTTCCCTTCAACATCAGCAATTAAAATAGGGATTTTTCCCATAACTTTCGGAAGAATATCATAATAATCTCCCCCGACCGAATTGATAGGTTCATATGTTACGGAGAATTCAAAATCACTCAACTCCGTTTTTTTCTCCGGAAGAAGTGAAAGCTGTATCTCTTTTGCGATCTCTATTTCTCTTTCGAGTTTTTCATTTTCAATCATTTTTTCCACCATGAAACTGTTTTCCATGGCTATCAGCATGAATCTTCCGAGAAAAAATGTCATTTCGATTCCTTCCGCTTGTAATTTGATCCTGTTAAACTTTTTCCCAAGTCCGAGTAGAATGGTGTTTTCTCCGGTTTCATCAAGGTTTATCAGAGTAAAAATTCCATTCTTAAGAAGATCATCTTTTACTAAAGTGTATTCATCTCCCAAGCTTTCAACATCTTTGTAAAACCAGCTTTCTTTCTTAAATTTTAGATTGTTTAACAAAAATTCTCTCTCGGAATCCGAGAGTTTAAATCCTTTTTTTCTTAAAAGCCCGTATCTCCTGTCCATGAAAAAGACACGTGATATTCCGAGTTGACCCATAAGGGAAGAGAAAAAAACTCTTAAAATACTATCAAGTCTGAAAGATGAATATATTGCGGAAGAAAATTCATAAAGAGAATCAAATTGAAATTGTTTTAATTTCAGTTCTCTTTTAAGGGAATTTAATTTTTCTTCTTCCATTTTACCATTTCAAGGTGGTTGGTACCGTTTACCGTATGATATTTGACGGAGTCCATGATCTTTTTAATAAGTGTGACTCCCAGTCCTCCCTTTTTTTTTTCTTTTATTAGCTGTTCAAGATCGGCAGGTTCTTTTCTGAGATCGGGTGGAATTCCGGAGAAAGATATAGATATTTTTATTCCTTTATCTGCCGGATAAAAATTAAGTGTAATCTTCCCGTTTTCCTCATTTTTATATGAATGTTTTATTACGTTTGTTATCGCTTCGTCAACAGCAAGGGAAATTTTTTGGGATTCGGATTCGGAGAATAAGTTTCTTAATGCTATATGGCGTGTCAGTTCCGTCAGCATCTTTAGCAGATCTGTTCTCGAAGGAACCGTTATGGATAATTCTGGTTTTTCAGGAAACATTTTTAAACTTTTTTACTGCATCCTCTTCTTCATTCAGAAAATCATAAATATCTGTAAAACCGACCAACTCAAAAATATCGTATACTCTTTTAATCATATTTGTAAGTTTTATATCTCCGCCTTTTTCACGTACTTCATCAAGATATCCCATTATTATTCCCATTCCGGCCGAACTTATATATTTAAGATCTCTACAGTTGACCACTATTTTATAAACTTTATTTTCCAGAATCTTAAGCAGTTCGCTTTCAAATTTTTCAACACTGTGAGCATCGAGATGTCCTTTCGGGTAGAGAACGGCAATCTGATCTTTCATTTTCGATTTGATTAAAAAATTCTTCATAAATATCTCCGAAAATCAGTAAAATGTATTGGGTAAGATGATTGTAATATACAGACTTAAAAAAATCAAATAAAATAAGAGAATAGATATTTAAGAATAAGATAAACTATATATCAATTTTATTTCGAGTCTAATGCTTTCTTAATTTTGTTGATGTCGTCAGAAGATTGTTTTTGTACAATCTCTATTTCATCAAATAATCTGTTAAAATCAACAATGGTAAAAAGAAGGTCTTTTAGGTATACACTAGACAGGTTAAGATTTTCTATATCGTTTTCGGTTTTTAAAGATCTAAAGAAAGAATTATCTTCTGTTTCCGAGTTGAATTGCGGAACCAGTCGGGAAATTGTTCCGGCAAGAATTCCATATGGGACGGCAAGAGCTATTCTTGTTGTAGTTGCAAGATCCGTAGAAGCATTTATATATGCACTTAATAATGTTTTAAAAACTTCTGATATTTGATTGAGCTCAAATTGTTCTCGCCTCATATCTCTAAAAATATTGAATGAAAGGCTTCTTTTTATGAAAGCATCTCTTTTTTGACCAACTGTATAAAGCATTTCCTTTAACTGGTTTATATCTCTAATTGTTTTTCTTACTTTCCTTATCTCAATAATAGTTTGTTCTCTGATTATTAAAGCATTAAGAAGTTTTTCCTCGGTAATTTCCGATTCTAATTCTTCAGCTTCAATTATATTTGTGAAAATAAGTTCGGTTAATATTCCGATTGATTCTAACATTTTGACATATTTTTCCGCTTTCTCAACATCTTTGAAGATTTTTAATACAACCGGTTTACCGTTAAATAAAATTTCCCCATCCTTCTTTTCAATACCGAAATATGAAGTAATCTGGTTTTTAACCTCCGCAAACACTTCATTTTGTCCTGTTTTTCCACTAAAAGAAACATGGATTTTTGTCATATTAAAATCATTATTCTTAAAAGATTCTTTTTTTTTTTCAGGCTGAGAATTTATGTTTGGAGCAAAATCATTTTGTCGGGGAGAATCATTTTGAATATACGAAGTATCTCCCGGAGATAATATGGATTTTTCAGGATTTTGATCTCTGTTTTTATTCATTTCGGTTTTATTTAGATTTAAAACAATCTGTTTTTCATAGACTTTCGGATTAGTAGAATTAATATTTTGTTTGTTAGCATTATTATTAATTTTAGTGATTTTATTTATCTCTTCTTCTTTTGTTCCGGTTGAGGAAGTTGATACTTCCCGTAAATATTGTTCATTGTGGTTTTTCAGTTGATTTGAATCTATAACTTTGTTTTTATATTCAATTACATAGCATTTACCTCCGGATTTTTCAAATAATCTTTTAATTTTTTCAGCTTTTTCTTTGTTAAGTCCTTTTTTTAAAGCATATGATTTGCCGTTAAAAAGAGATTCGATTTTTTCTCTGTTAACTTTGAATAATCCGGAAAAAGAGTTTTTCACATCGTCAATGTGAAATCCATTCAAAATCTCTCCTTTAAAGACAATTTTATATAACATATCAGCCATTATTTTTCTCTCTATTCAATATTTTGCCAATAAGCATTATTAGTGTTCTTTTAACAATTTTATTTAATCCGGAATGTTTTCTTAGTAATCTGGCAATTGGAGGTGAAAATGTATAATATAAGCTTATAAAAAGTTTACCCGCTAAATTTTTTTTAAGAACGGAATCTCGCCATCTTCTAAAAAATATAACCTCAAAACTCTCTTCTCCGAAAACCGCTGTTGCAATAAAACATTGATTCTGTGAATAATTCGATCCTAATTCTACATTTGCTTTTTTTGCATTTGATAGTATTAATCCGCTTACATCTTTCCACTTTTTGATTTCATTTAAAAGTGAGTTTACAAGGGATTGATCATGATTCGTTTCCACCTTTCTATAGAAAGATTCCATCTCTTTTATTCTATTTTCAACCCTATCTTTTTCTTCTTTAATAAGCTCGGTAACGGCTCGTTCTCTTTCTTCGTAAATTTGATTGTATTTTATATTGAGATTAATACGTTTCTGCCCTAATTTCCACTTAATCTCTTCGCTCAAATCTTCGAATTTTTTGCTTAGTTCTGAAATATAGTCAAATTTTTTCCCTATTTCATCAAGTTCCATTTTTGATCTGCTTATTGTAATTTCTAAATCAATCTTCGAACTTCTTTTTCCTGCATTATCAACAATATATTCATTTGTAGAAACTGCAGAATGAATGGAATCGGCTATTTTTATCTCATATCCGGCTCCCGCTTCAGTAAAAGTTTTAATAAGGTTAACTATAGAGGCAAAATCAACATTTTCTTTGAAGAGTGCTTCTCCGCCGGAAAACAGTTCATCTAATTTATTGACATTGCAGTCAAGTCTTCTCTTTATAATATTTTTAACGGCATTCTTATCATTCCCGTCTTTTATATGACCGTTGAAATAGAATGAAAACAGAAATGCATCCTTTTGTTCATTCACCTTTAATTCCCCCGAAAATCTTCTAAATAAAATGAGTTTTTCTCAATAACTTTTTCCACTCTTTCTATTATATTAAAGCTTATTTTCATTTTCATATTTCCACCCTTAAAAAAAACATGAATATTCAGAAAATTTCTTTCAACAGCTAACAGAGTTCCTTCTTGGACTCGTCCCATTTTATAGATTAGTCGAACTTTTTTACCTATAAAATTGTTGAGGTTTTCAAATGGAATTGTGAGAGTCTCTTTTTGTAAATCATCAGATTTTTCAGGAATGTTAATCTTCCTGTTTTGCTTAACAGGGAGAACCGTTACCGATTCCTTTTTTTTAACTATCTCTTTAGATTTCAACTTTTCGGATATATTCGGTTTTCTTGTCGGTTGATTGATAATCTTTTCTCTTTCAGGTTTTTTTTCAAAGGGTTTGTTTTTTTTAGGTTGAATTACTTTTGGTTCTGTTTTTGGAATACTTTCGGTCTTCTTTATTCTTTTAAAAAATCTTAGTTCTTCAACATACTTATCTATTGATTTATTATTTTCAAATTCCCGTCTGTATAACAGTTTTAATTCAAGATCATCTAAAATATCATCTATTGTTTTTTTGATTTCTTGTCCTGTAATATTGGGGGCACTTTTTAATCTGACTTTAAATGTTTTTATTTTTTCTAAAATTTCAGAAACTATACCGATCTCTTTTTTTTGATTTATTATTTTAATAAAAAAAAACTTATATTCTTTTTTTATTATAGTGTTAACTTCATTTATAAAATCAAAAAAATTTTTTTTTATTAAAGAAATACTTTTTTTATTTAGATACCGATACAAATTGTCATTTAACGGATCGGAATATTTTATCAGTTGGGTGTTTACTCCGTTTGTTAAGTAATTCCAAGTCGATACAAACAGAATAATAATAATTAACAGAGAAATAATCGTTACTTTATTTCTTTTTTTTTCTTCTTCCCCCAATTTCAATCTCCACCCTTCTTTTTAACATCCAAATTTGTTCCGTTAAAAGATATAAGAACAGAATCATTTTTATTTATGTTTCCCGATACGATCATTTTCACTATTTTTCTTGTTATCATTCCGCTTATTAACTGCTCCAGATTTCTTACACCGTATCTGTTGTCATGAGCTGTCAGAATAAATTTAATACTTTCATCGTCAATATTTATTCCAATATTTTGCTCTGAAAAACGGTGGGTTATTTTCGGGATAATGATTTTTTTAACTATTATCATAAGGTTGTCTTCCGACAATCCGTAAAATAGGACTTTATAAGGGATTCTTGATAAAAATTCAGGTCTAAATTCATTTTCAATAGCTCTGAAAATATTTTGTGAGTATATTTCTTTATTGTCGGGAGATGATATGTTGATGGAATTATCGGATTCGGGAAGAACTCCTATCTTTCTTTTTTTATTCATTTCCTTAGATGCAGCACCGAGATTTGATGTCATTATAATATAACAGTTACGGAAATCAGCTTCTCTTCCCGAGCTGTCCGTTAATCTTGCTTCATCAAATATTTGAAGAAAAAGATCAAAAACTTTCGGATGAGCTTTTTCAATCTCATCAAGTAATAAGACCGAATAAGGATTTTTCCTTATTTTTTCAACAAGAATTCCTCCTCTTTCGAAACCTATATATCCGGGAGGAGCACCGATAAGTTTTAAAACAGAATTTTCATCCATATATTCCGACATATCTATTTTTATCAATGAGTCTGAATTTTCCGGAAATAAAAATGATGCAATTCTTTTTGCCATTTCTGTTTTTCCGGTTCCGGTTGCTCCTGCGAAAAGAAATACTCCGAGAGGCTTATTCTCGGAACCTCCGATTGTATTTACCTCGATAATTGCTTCACTGACGGCTTCAACGGCTTCCTTTTGTCCTATTATCTTATCTTCCAAGAATGATTTTATATTTTTTACTTTTTCTTTATCATCATTCATTATTACTTCAACAGGGATTCCTCTTCTGTTGGAAACGGCATTGGCAATATGGTATTCCGAAAGATTTATTTCGTCTTCCTTTGAGGAAAAACTATTGATACGCAATATAGTGGCAGCTTCATCAAGTATGTCCAGTGCTTTGTCCGGGAATTTTTGTTCCGGAATATATCTGTGGGCAAGATAAACTATTTTTTCGATAATCTTATCGGAAATTGATATCCCGTGATATTTCTCGTAATCTTCTTTTAATGATTCTAATATTTTAACAGTTTGCTCGGGGGTCGGTTCTTTTACAATAAGGGGTTGAAATCTTCTTGATAATGCCGGATCTGTCTCAAAATATTTTTTATATTCATAAAATGTTGTAGCACCGATACACCGGAAACTCCCTCTCTGTAAAGCCGGTTTTAAAATATCCGCAATTTTTAATCCGGATCCGCCATCTTGAAGTAAAGTATGAATTTCGTCGATAAATATGACAATGTTAGGGTTCTTCTCAACTTCTTCGAGTAGTAAATTAATTCTTTTTTCCAATTCTCCACGATGTTTTGATCCGGAGATCAAATCGGAGATTTTTATCTCTATTAATCGAATATTCTGCAGCGAATTGTCTAAAAATATATTTTGAGTTAATTTTTGGGCGAAACCTTCAACAACTGCCGTCTTCCCTACGCCCGGATCGCCTATAAGTATAATACTGTTTTTTTTCTTTTTTGCCAGAGCTCTCGCAAGAGATTTTATTTCGGCATCTCTCCCGAAAACTTCGCTGAACTTTCCGTCTTTTGCCATTTCCGTCAGATCTTTTCCTATTTTTCTTAACAAAGCGGAGATAGGATCGGAACCTTCTTTCTTTGTAACGGAATTGGTCTTTAGTGTTTTAAGATCTTTTATGAATTTTTCAATATTAATTCCTCTGCTTTCCAAAAAAGTATATAAATGATTTGTGCTTGAAGATAAAACCACTTCTAAAAAATCAAAAACGGTCACTGTATTGTCATTAACAGATGATGCAATGTTTGAAGCATTAATGAAATCCGATTTGCAATCGGAACTTCTGTGAACAATTTCACCGGATGAGTTGTCTGTCTCGCATTTTATATAGTCTCTATACTCATCAATGGTTTTTTTATTTAAAAGTCCGTACTTTTTTAACAGTTCTCGAATGCTTAATCTTTCATTTTCTACGCTACCTGAGAAATCATCTCCTATTCCGAATCTTTTAAAAAACTTTGTTTTTTCCATATTTGAAATAACAATTGTTCCCAAAATAATATGACAGCTTTCGATCTCTCTACATTTTAATCTTATTGAAGCTTCAATTGCAGCCATTTTCCATGAAGCTGATAATACTTTAGAATTATGCTTTTCTTTCATTTGGTACTTCTTTTCTTTATTAAATCTCTGATTTTTTTCTTTATTTTTTTATCTTCCGGATTAAATCCGATATAAATTTTTAAATTTTTTATCGACTCATCAATTTTTCTTTTTCGCGACATGATTTTACCCTTCTTAAGATATAGTTCGGGAAGGTTTTTTATATTAAATAGAATTGATAAATCTGTTCCGCAGAATCTGCAGATAGGATTTTCTATCGGAATGTTTTTGCCATAACCACATGGGCAATCAATTTTATCTGTCATAAATTTTCTCCCTTTATCATATTTTACGTTTTATTAACATCGGGCGGTTTGTCGCCGAAACGCCATCCTTCTTTGATTTTTTCCTTAATTAAAGGAAAATTATTCTTTGTATCTATTTTTTTCGTAAGATTCTTTTCATTACCTTCGAGTATTTTAAAAATCCATCCGATACCAAGGATTAGAGTAAAAAATCCAAGGCTAAGATATCCGTTATCCGGAAACTTATATATTGATAAAATTATGACGTTGTAAGTCAATCCGGTAATACAACCGATGCCAAACCCGTGTTTTTTCTTTTTTTCATGAGCTTCTTTACATTTTGTACAGCGCGGGACATTGATTGTTAAAATATCCCATTTAACATTTAAAAAATCTCTTTCTGTCTCTTTGTATAATTTAACCTCAATAACACTTTCTTCATCACTGAGATTAGGATTTTTTTTGTTCTTACAAAACCAGCAATAATAGCCTTTAAGAGCTGTTTCCAACTCCTTTATCTTAGGGTTCGTTGATCCGTTCTTCTTCAAATCTTTGATTCTTTCATGTGCATATTCGAATTTTTTCATCTCAATTGCTTTGTAAATATCAATAAGTTCAACGTCGAAAATATTGTTTTTAGCAATTTTAAGCTGTTCTTTGGCATTTAGATTTTCAGGATCTGCGGAAACAGCCTTAACCATATCCGAAAGTGCCTTTTCAACCTCTTTCGTTATGCTTTGTTTTGCATCTAAAATTTTTTCTATTATTTCTTTGAATTCTATATCCGAAATAGTGCCTGATATATTATTCGGATTGACAGGAGGGATTTTCTGCAAAGCACTATTCATATTTTTTATTCCCCTGTCAAGATAGATGATTGAGAGGGTTTTGTTTAATTCCCGATCCGGAATTGTTTCTATTGCAGTTTCGAGAATTTTTATTGCCTTATCGGGGGAACTCTTCTGAAGTGATATGGCTTCCTTTTTGCAGAGAGATATAATTTCTTCTTTTTTTTTTATTGAATCTCTTTCCAAAATAAAACCGTTTCCCCAGAAAGAGAAGGCTTTTTTTAGATCTCCGGTACTAAAAAGTTGTTTGCCTTTTTCAAAAAAGCATATTGATTTCATATTGATTATTTCATCATTTTCCTGATCCGATAATGAGAGTTTATTAATAGATTCAAGTGCTTTGTCATATTTTTTTTCTTCGAGCAGTGATCTGATACTAAAAAATGGTGAAAGACCGAGAGCGAATTCCTTAAGCTTATTGTCGTCGGGAGTTTGTTTTAGTTTGTTGTCGATATATTCTCTTAATTCACTGAGAAATCCGGTTTTTTCAAGAAGGATTTTCCCCGAGCAAAACTTATAATCCTTTCCGCCTAAATTTCTTGTATAGCCAATATTTGATACATTTTGTGCACTTTTATTCTCAGAAGAAAAAAGCAATTCATAATTCTGATATTGTTGTGCTTTTTTCAGGTCATTCTTTAGCCTGTATCTTTCGCTGAATTTTTTAAAATATCCGACAATAAATAATTCGACTCTTTTTTTCACTTTTTCGATATCTGTTGAAGGGTCAAGATGAAGGCCGGAACTCTTTTTTAATTTTATCCATTCTTTGAGATATTCTTCCGAATTTATTACGGAGATCCAGTTTACTATTGCATTTTCCCATAATATTTCTCCGGAAAATTTATTATTGTCAAGGGATGGAGCAATTAGGCTCAATTCTCCTTTTTCATCCCAGATTTTTTCTTCTTCGAAAACAGCCCACCAGAACCAGAATACTGCAAGAATATGTGTTATAGGATAATATGGGAAAAACTTTCTCTGATTTTCTTCCCAATC
The DNA here is from genome assembly GCA_964633415.1 of uncultured Clostridia bacterium. Lineage (GTDB taxonomy): Bacteria > Acidobacteriota > Aminicenantia > UBA2199 > UBA2199 > CAZNLS01. The sequence continues at coordinate 69,862 of CAZWFY010000002.1, forward strand.
ATGTGCAATTCTCTCTCTCTTTGTTATCAGATAATCGGGGTTGTTGAATATTTTTCCGAGCATTTTTTTAAAATAAATTTCTTCGTAAAAAAAGATATCTACAATTGCTCTGTCTAAATGATTATTGAGAATATTTCTGGCTTCTCTTGCTCCCTTTTTATTGAAATTTTTTTTAAAATGACCTTCAACAGTTTTTTTATCTATTATTCCCGTAGTATCTATTTTAAGAATATCATATGGTGTCGGATTATATTGAAGCGGATCTTTCATATTTATCTTTTTATGTTATTTTGCTCCTAAAATCCATAAGTCGCTATTACAGGAGCTGCAATATCTAACTCCAACAGGATTTAACGTACCGCAATTCGGGCAGGGTTTACCATTCGGTCTCCTTTTTTGAATATCGGATATAGCTGAATTTAATTTTCCTATAAATTGAGTCAGTTTATTGTTTGCATCCATAGATTTATTTTTAAAAAGATTTTCAATCGCTTTTAATTCAGATTGTAACTGGTTCCCAAGTGCCGGATCAATCGGATTTATAACGGTAATTATAGCACCGTGAAGACTTAGGAATGCTCCCAGATCAGTCGTTTTCATAATTTTATTCAATTCTATGTTTGCTTTTTCCAGAGCGGATTTTAATTTTTCACTTTGTTCCGAATAAATTGCATCATCAAGAGTTTTCATTATATCCCTTAATAAACTTTCGTTAGGACCTATGATCCAGTTGTATTCCGTTAGAATGAAATTCAGATAGTTTTTTACATTGTAAGCTTGCTCAATTAGGCTTAAATTGTTAATGTCGCTTTTCTCTATATCGGATAACAACTCTTTTGCATTGTCTAAAGCTCCCGAGAAATCCTTTTTATCCATTTTTTCAAGAATCGAATCTCTTTTCTTCTCAATCTCCTCCCTCTTTCCTTGAGGAATTGAGTTGACTTTTTTTGCAAATTGCTCCTCGGCTTTTTCGAGTGTCTCAACGGCTTTCTGATCGGATTCTCCCCTGAGAATTAAATCCTCAATATCTGTTCCGTCATCAAGAAAATTGTCAACGATAAAAGAGCCGTCATTGTCAAGCCACATTTTTACTTTTATGGGTGTACCTTCGGGAAATCCGGGAGGAAGTACGGAGAAGACTTCCCCCTGTTTTTCATTTGCAGTTGCTTTCTCCATATTATCACCACCGTATACAGGGACAGAAATAATTCTTTGATTTGGAAATCTTGTGTAAAAAGTCAGAACTTTTCTGTTTTCCTCCGGAGTTTCGAAAGGGTCCCCCTTTTTTATAAAAACATTAAATTTATCGTTTTCAGTTTGGATGCCATAATTAAACGGGGCTATTCCGCCTCTAACTCCACTGACCTGAATAAATGGATTTTCGCAGGAAACACAAAAGTCTGCATCAAGACTGTTTTTTGCTCCGCATGACGGGCAGAATTTTATATCTTTTTCTCCGGAGATCTTTTCGCCGCATTTTTCACAAGTTTCGGCATCCATCGGATTATTATTTCCGCACCTCGGACAGCTTATTGCACCGTAAACCGCGGCTGCCATAGCTGCTCCGATTGCAACGCTTTGCTTCGGATGAAGTTTCCTCATCACCCTCTCTTTTCCAAACATTTTTTCTATTAATTCATGGATTTTCGGAATAGCCGTAGCATTTCCGGCCATAAGAATATAATCAATATCTTCAAACTCAAAATTAGCGTTTTTCACTGCTTTTTTCACAAGTTTTTCAATCCTCTCCAAAAGCGGAGACATCATTTCATTAAACTGATCTCTTGTAATTTCAATCTCCACATCAATGATATTTCCTTTTTCATCATTCAAAAGAGATGGAATAATTATCTCGGTTTGCTGAGAAGAGCTTAATGCTTCTTTTGCTTTTTGAGATTCATTTTTCAGAGTAGCCATAAATCGGCTGTTTTTTCGGGGATCAATATTATATTTGTTTTTAATTTCATTTAATACATAATCAATGATCAGTGAATCAAAGTCATCTCCTCCGAGCCACATGTCACCTTCAAGATTTAATGGAGAGAAAGCACCTGCAGCCATCATAAGAACGGATATATCGAATGTTCCTCCTCCGAGATCAAAAACAAGGAGAGTTTTTGCTTCCTGATCTTTAAAGTCTATTCCAAAAGCAATAGCTGCGGCAGTCGGTTCATCAATAATTTTCATTACCGTAAGCCCCGCAAGAAGGCCTGCTTCTCTTGTCGCATTTCTCTGCTTATCGCTAAAATAAGCAGGGACAGTTATAACTGCGTGGGTGACCTCTTCTCCGAGAATGAATTCTGCATCATCTTTTATTTTTTTTAAAATTTTTGATGAAATTTCAACAGGAGAATACTCTTTTTCCCCGAGTATTACTCTTATCCCGTCTTTTGTTCCGTCTGTAGGTTTCACGATTTTATACTGAAGCCAGCTTTTTTTATTACTTTTATTATTTATGTTTTCAATCTCCGGATCTCCAATACCTCTTCCGATCAGACGTTTTATGGAAATAATTGTTTCGGAGGGGTTTAAAAGCCAGCGTCTGAAAGCCGGAGTTCCGACAATAAATTCGCCTTTGTGATAAGAAACGACAGATTTAGTCTGCTGTTCATTTTCACGATTTTGTAAAACTTTAACACCACCCATATCAATCGTAGCAACAACCGAATTTGTTGTCCCGAGATCAATTCCTATTATCCTTCCCACTTTTCCTCCTCTTTTTTACTGTTTAAAACCACTTTTACTTCTCCTGCTCTAAGTAATTCATTATCTAAGCGGAACCCTTGTTTAATAACCTCTATGATTTTTCCATCGTTAAAATTATTGTTTTTTTCCGTCTCCACAACGAGATGTAAATTGTGATCGATTTTCTCATATTCTTCTTCACCAAAAGGTGTTACGTTGAAATCCTTTAAAGATCTGATGAGCATATTGTATAATAATTTCAAGCTGCCTGTATCTGATCTTTCTTTTTTTCCGATGTTATAAATATTATCACTTAAAGAAATAAGACTCATTAACAGAGCTTTTTTTTCCTTTTGATGATTCCTTTTTAATTCTTCAAGTTTTAGATTTAGTTTTCCGTTATCCAAAAGAAGATTTTTGACTTCGTTAAAAATCAATTCCAGCGGATCGGGATACAATTTGTCGTTTAACTCATTCATTTTTTATATTCCCTTTTCTTTTAATTTTCCCTGAATATTTTTCATTAAAATTTTAGCATATCTTTCCAGATTTTTATCTAATCCTAAATCCAGACATTTTTTTAGCAATTTTACGGATTTCTTAAAATCTCCCTTCTTCTGGAAAATGTTTGCAAGATTCCAATAAAACATCGCATTTTGCGGATCAAATTCTATACCTTTTTGAAATATCGCAAGTGCTGATTCGGTTTCTCCGATCCTGTTGAAGAATTCTCCGGCTTCAAGTGTTAATTCTGTTGAGTCAGGAAATTTTTTTAACAATCTCTCTATTTCTGTTTTCCCTTTGGATGATTTCAAGGGTTGATGTAATAATTCTATGATATCCTTAAGTTCTTTGTCGGGAATTTCAGTATCTTTGTTTTTTTCTTTTGAGTTGTTAAGCTCATCAAAAATTTGGTCTGCCGTTTTATAACGTTTTAAAGGATCTTTTTCCATAGATTTATAAATTATTTTTTTAATATTATCGGGGACTTTGATGCCCTGTGGAAAAACCGGTTTGATTTTCGGATCTGTTATTAGAACCATAATTTTCCCGGGCGGCATTCTTATATTTATTCCGAAAGGAAATTCTCCCGTAACCATTTCATACAGAGTGACTCCGAGGGACCAGATGTCAACATTAAAGGTTGCCGGTTTCCCGAGCAATAGTTCGGGCGGCATATAAAAAAGTGTTCCGACAGCAGTGGAGGCCATTTCATCAGGACTGATCATTCTTCCTATTCCGAGGTCGGCAATTTTAGGAGTCCTTCCGTCTAAAAGTATGTTTTCGGGCTTTATATCTCTGTGAATAATATGTTTTTTGTGTATTATTTTAAGTCCGTTAAGAACACCTCTGAGGATTGAGATAGCCTCGGAAATATCAATTTTTTTCTGTTTTCCTACTTTCCCTATTTTATCTCTTAGGCTTCCTCCTCTTACAAGCTCCATAACCATGACAGGCTTCCCTTCAAATATTTCAAACCCTAAATATTTTACTATATTTGCGGATTCCATACCGGTAAGACTGAGATGGAGACTGCCGTTTAAGATGAGTTCTTTTTTTAATACCTTTGCTTTACTCTTTGTGTTTGGAATTTTTACCGCTACTTCTGAAAAATTCCACTCTTCTTCCAGTTCGGGATCGGTAACTTTTGCAAGCCATGTTTGAGCAAAGCCACCTGTCCCCAGAAGTTTTATTAATTTAAAAGGAGTATCGTTGTTCATTATTAATTGCCATTAAAAAAAATATCGGATGAAACGTTAATAATATAACTCAAAAAATATTCTAAAGTCAAGAAAAATTGACAAATATCAAAGAACATATAAAATTATATGTTTTATAGTTTCATTAATATTTTGTGTGCTTAATGATAAAAATCAAATAATGGAATGATTCCAATAGGTTTAGTCGAAATTAGAGTTGTCGATTTGTAATGTTTGAAAAACCTCAAGTTCATCTATATTGTAAATAAAATCAAAATTAGTCTTCATTAACTTATCTTTAATGGAAACTATAATCAGAATTCCGATTATAAATAGAATAGTATAATAAATGTCAGATGTAAAAAGATTTTCAATAATTGAAGCAATTTTTATGTATAACGCAAATCCTATCAATTTCAACATCCATAAACGCATCATTGAATTTGAGAAAGGTATTTCATTGCATGCAAACGGGAATTTGTGAAAATTAATAAAAAATAATTCATACAGAAGAATTGAGAGTCCAAAAATATTTATAGAGTGTAAAATTGCAAATCTGATATTGGTTATCAAAAGAACCGGAATGAATATCATTTCTATAACCGGAACAACAATCAGTATTAGCAGGGATTTTCTTAAACCCGAGATATATTTTTTTTTATTCTTTCTTTCGGTGATTTTAATTATCCATGAAGAGTTAAGTTCCAGGGGTTTATTTAATGAAGTCTGTATTCCGAAAATAAGAAAGTAGATGATTGTGTTTGATATAAAAAAGATCTCTTCAATCAATTTAAGTGTATTTAATTCCGAGAGTAAGAAAATATTCAAATAATAAACTGAAATGATCCCGAGACCGAAAGCGATAAAAAATGCCAGCGACATTCTTACATAATCTACCGAGAAAAGAGAGTTTTTAAGAAAAACAAACAGAGCCTTTTCAATAGGATTTCTTAAAAACAGCAGGTCGATAATTTTCTCTGAACGTTTTTTACTTTTTTTTGCAATGGTTTTTCCGGAATTTTTTCCATATCCGATTGTTGTTCTTAAAAGAAAGAAAAAATATACAACAATTAAGCAAATGAGTGAAATAATTCCTGTTTTTGCCAGTTTGACTATTTCTTCTGTCCTGACACCTTTAAGCCATTCGATTATCCCAATGAACCAGAGGTGAGGGAAATATATAACTTTCGGTGATCCCGACTTCATCATTTCGAAAACCGTATCGTTCAATGCTACGGGAAAAACGGCAATCAACATTAGCATAACTATCATTGCTATTTGTAGTAAGAAACTGACTGTTCTGTAAATTCTTGAAGGAAGAATTGAATATATAATCAGATTGATGATACTTATTGAGAAAAAAATAAAAATGTTTGAAAACATAAATCCTGTTATATTTATAATTAGCGAGGAGAAAAAGAGGAGAAAGCTATCTGCAAGAAACATTGGGAAAAGCACTACGGGAATGATAGAGACGGTTGCAGTTGTCAGGATGATCAATGTGAATACACTTGTCAACTTTGCGAGAAGAATAAGATGAGTTTTAACGGGAAGAGATTTCAGGATTGCATAATCTGTTCTATCTAAAAATATTACTTTCCATTCAAGAATGGATATCAGACCGGTTGCAATAAAAGAGAGAAGTATAAGGGTTGACAGATCTACCCATGCATAAGGCTTGAGATTTGGAACAATAAGATATTTTTGAAGACTAAAGATAGAAATAAAACCCGATATTGTTATTAAAACTGCTATCCCGAGTACTATCTTAGGGAGTAATTTGCTATCGTCATTTATAAGGTCGTTTTTTATAAATCGTTTAAGAAAATGTTTGTAAAGGATTAAAAAATCTATTCTATTATCTTTCTTTAAAATAATCTTCATTTATTGTTCCATAATTGTGTTCATGATTATTTCTGCATTTTTAGAAATTTTTTCAGGATCCAATTCTTCCCTAAGAATATCTGATATGAATTCGGAACCGCTACTCTTTTTTAATATTTTTATATATTCGTCTTTGACAATTCTTCCTTTATTAAGAATTATTAAACGGTTACATAACTTCTCAACTATTTCAACCAAATGCGAAGAATAGAGAATGATCTTTCCTTCTGCAGACATTTTTGTTATCATCTCCTTAAAGATTGAAACGGTTTTAATGTCGAGTCCGGATAGCGGTTCGTCAAAATAGAGTATATCCGGATTGTGGATGATTGTGGATATTATAACAATTTTCTGTTCCATTCCTTTTGAATAAGTTGAAATGGAGTTGAATATTGAATTGTCAATTTCGAAAATTTCAGTTAAAATTTCAATTTTCCTGTTTAATTCTTTTTCTTTTATCTTTCTTAACCTACCGATCAGAAGAAGATAATCATAACCACTCATATACCGGTAAAGATTTGCATTTTCCGGTGAATATCCTATTTTGGATTTATATGAATACAGATCTTTCTTAATACTTTCATTTCTATAATATATTTCTCCTGTGGAGGGTTTCAGTAATCCTGTTAAAATCTTCATTGTCGTAGATTTCCCGGAACCGTTCGGACCAAGATATCCGACCACTTCGCCGGGGTTTAAATCAAAAGATACTTCGTTTAAGGCTTTAATACCTCCGAATTTTTTACTTATTTTTCTTACTTCTAACATCTGTTTGTAGTTTACCGGTTTTTATTAAGATCTTCACGGGAGTATATTTTACAATAATTACAGTAGGTTTTAATGGAATTAATCATAACTAATATATTTTTTAACCGCATTTTAAGAAAATGTCAAAAAAGTTAAAATACATTAATATAATGTACCTACATTAATGCTGATTTGAAATACTCAGGATAATGCTTCAATTTTCGGCTATTTTGTGAATTATACATGAAAAGATAGAAGAATAAGTTTAATAAATAGCACTTTCTCAATATAACAATATCAGAGTCGGCAATGAACTTGTATTCACTGCAGAATTTCCAAAAAGAAGTTGCCGTGAGTTATCTGAATCTATTTTTGAGGTAAATATTGTTTTTTGATTTTTTATACGGTAATACTTATTATAACCGTTAGCGGTTATAAGGAGTAATAATGAGTTGGGAAATTGTAGGAACTCTAATATCTTTCTTTATCTATCTTATCTTTATGCTTGCAATCGGATGGTTTTTTTATAACAGGACAAAAAATCTTTCGGATTATGTTCTCGGAGGAAGGGGTCTCAATGCCTGGGTTACATCTTTAAGTGCCCAGGCATCGGATATGAGCGGCTGGCTGTTACTCGGTCTTCCCGGTTATGCTTATCTTTCCGGAATGGAATCCGGCTGGCTTGCCTTCGGTCTTCTTACGGGAACATATTTGAATTGGAAGTTTATTGCAAAAAGATTAAGGAAATATACTCAAATTGCCGGAGATTCAATCACACTCCCTGTCTTTTTCGAGAATAGGTTTCGGGATGAAAGCGGTATTTTAAGAACGGTTTCGGCAATTTTTATAATAATTTTTTTTCTCCTTTATACTTCTTCGGGATTTGTTGCAGGTGCAAAACTTTTTAATACGGTTTTTCACATTCCCTATTTCTGGGCACTTTTCATTGGCGTTTTTGTGATTATAAGTTATACATTTCTCGGGGGGTTTATGGCTGTCAGCTGGACAGATTTTTTCCAGGGGGCACTCATGTTTATTGCAATTACAGTTATTCCCGTGATAGTGGTTTTTGCTATGGGAGGTTTTGATAGATCTGTACACAAGCTGTATATGATTAATCCGGAATTGTTTAATCCGATGACAACTGCGGACGGCAAACCGATAACTGTTATTGCTGTTCTATCACTCTTCGGATGGGGTCTCGGATATTTCGGGCAACCGCATATTCTTGCAAGATTCATGGCTATTAAATCTTCAGGGAAAATAAAAAAAGCCAGAAGAATTGCCATAGCATGGGCATCAATCAGTCTAACAGCTGCAATCGCCGTAGGAATGTCCGGGAGAGCTTTTTTGATTAAAAATCCGCTAATAGGTAAAGCGGAGTCGGAAAAAGTTTTTATGAAACTTGTTGATGCTTTAACGACTCCTATGGTAGGCGGAATCCTTCTTGCAGCAGTGCTTGCGGCAGTTATGAGTACTGCCGACTCACAACTTCTTGTAACATCTTCGGCGATCACTGAAGATCTCTACAGAAAAATATTTAAAAAACAACCCGGGGAAAAAGAGCTTGTTTCTGTCGGTAGAATATCCGTGATTATCGTTGCAATTATAGCATTTATTATTGCATTAGATCCTCAAAGCAGCGTCCTTGATCTTGTTGCATACGCTTGGGCAGGCTTTGGAGCTACATTCGGACCTGTCATCATTCTTTCGCTTTTTTGGAAGAGAATGACAAGAAGGGGAGCCGTAGCCGGGATTATTTCCGGAGGGTTGACAGTGCTTATCTGGAAAAATGTCAGCGGAGGTCTTTTTGACCTGTATGAAATTGTTCCCGGATTTATTATATCTATACTTTTCATATATATAATAAGCATTTTTGACAAAATGCCATCACAGAGTATAATTGCCGAATTTGATGCGGTTAAAAAAAGCAATATTTAATTGATCTTGAGAGTTGTGATAGAATTCAACCCTAAAATGAATGCAGATTCAACGGAGGTATGATGGAGAAAAACATTCTGATGTTAAATGAACTTATTAAAGAGTTTGACGGAAAGAGAGTTGTCGACGAATTTTCACTGACTTTAAAAAAAGGTGAGATACTCGGACTTCTCGGACCAAATGGTGCGGGAAAAACTACAACTATCAGAATGATAATGAATATTATTGCTCCTGACAGCGGTGATATTGAGATCCTGGGAGAACGTTTTCATGAAAAACTTAAAAACAGAATAGGTTATCTGCCTGAAGAACGAGGACTATACAGAAAACTGAAAGTATCGGAAACTTTAAAATTTTTCGGAAAACTGAAAGGAATGAATTCCGATTCAATAAAAGAGCGGGGAGATATTCTTTTGAAGGAATTTAATCTTTTCGATTATAAAGAAAAAAAGATTGAAGAGCTTTCCAAGGGGATGGCTCAGAAACTTCAGATAATAACCACAATAATACACTCACCGGAGATCTTGATTTTAGATGAACCTTTTTCGGGGCTTGATCCTGTTAACATTGAACTTGTCAAAGATTTAATTCTAAAGATGAAGAAAGAGGGGATTTCTCTTATTTTTTCCACTCATTTAATGGAATATGCCGAAAAGATCGTTGATTCGGTTGTTATGATCGAACAGGGCAAAAAGGTTATAGATGGTACTCTTTCACAGATCAAGGCTCAATATGGAACAAAATTTATTAAAATCTCTTATGAGGGTGACTCTTCTTTTATTTCCGGATTGAAATATATAAAGAGTGTAAAAGATTATGGAAAAGAGATGGAGATAGAATTAGTGGATCTTAAGTATAAAGATAAATTTTTTAAGGAGCTTATTTCAAAGTTGTCATTAACGTCAATGAATATTACCGAACCGTCATTGAATAATATTTTTATCCGAAAAGTTGAAGAAAGAATGAAAAGCAGGGAGATATAGCATGAAAATATGGGCAATTATTGAAAAAGAGTATAAACAGATTGTCAGGAAGAAATCATTTATAATAGCAACTATACTGACTCCTGCACTAATGGCCGGATTTATCTTTATTCCGGTTCTCCTTACCAAGGTCGGAAGAGAAACAAAAGAGATAGGGATAATAGATTATTCGGGATTGATTTCAAAAAGCTTTGTTAAAGCAAGTAATTCTAACCCCTATATTAAAGAAAAGCTCAAGCTCAATTTCAAAGAGATGAATTCGCAAGATCATGAACAGAATAATCTTATGAAAATTTATGAAGAAAGATCCGTGAAAAAAGCGGATGAAGAGTTGAAATTAACGGAAAGTTATAAAAGAATGATCCTTGAAAAAAAAATCGACGGGATTCTTTTAATCCCTGAAAACATCAAAGAGAGCAGAAAATTTTATTATTGTGCACAAAATATTTCTGATTTCGAGGCAAATAAATATATTAATTCTACTGTAAAAAAAATCTTATCCACAGTAATATTAAAAGAAAAAATTCCGGATCCCAAGATAGTGGATATCGTGGAAAAAGCCACTGCCGGTCTAAGACCGTCACTTTTTATTGTTAAAGAGAGAGGAACGACAAAATCATCTTCGGGAACGGCATATATGATGTCAATATTTATGCTGACAATACTGTTTTCAGTGCTGATGGGATATGGTCAGCTTATTATGCGGGGAGTTATTGAAGAGAAAAATAATCGAATAGTTGAGGTTCTTATCTCTTCGACAAATTATCAGAACCTTTTTTATGGGAAGATAATCGGAATCGGTTTAGCGGGTTTGACTCAGGTAGGAATATGGATGGTTATGGGATGGATGCTTATGGGTAAATTCTCTCTTGGGATAGATCCGTCCGTATTAAATTTTTTAACTCTGGAATTGGGAATATATTTTGTAATATTTTTTATTATAGGATATTTTATGTATGCAATTCTGTTTTCAATTGTAGGTGCATCTGTTAACACCGATCAGGAAGCTCAGCAGTATGCTGCACCCATTACATATCTTTTAATAATTCCTTTTATGATAGGAATTATGGTCACTCAGAATCCGAACACTCCTCTTGTAGTGGCATCTTCACTCTTTCCTTTCTTTACTCCGACACTTATGTTTATGAGAATAAGTGTTGCAATCCCTCCTTTCTCACAAATCCTTCTTTCAATTGTTTTAAGTATTCTGTTTATATTTTTTCTTGCCTGGCTCGGTGCAAAAATATTCAGAATAGGAATTCTTATGTATGGAAAGAAACCTTCAATTAAAGAGATTGTTAAATGGGTAAGATATAAATAGTTAGGCTGCCGGACAAATATTTATTTAAATGTATTTTTATAAAGATATCTGTTAATGGATTCCCTATCCGGTTCTAATTCGGGAAAAATTTCCTCCCAAACTTCTCTGTCTTCCATACATAGATAAAGTGGAGTGTCTTTTCCGACTTTTAATCTGATCTCATCTCTTATAAATTTGTAAAGTTCGATTTTTAAAGGTTTGAAATATCTGTATTTCCCATCCTGTGTCTTTATTAATTCTCCGTCAAAAAGTCTGGAACCTGAATGTTTCATTATATGAGTTTTTAAAGATTCCGGAAATCTTAAGGAACCGAGACTCCACCATGCAATTCTTTTTTTGTTAACGGTTTTTGAAATATCTTCTATCAATTCTCTATAAAGTTCTCTCCATCCGCTTGTAAGAATCAGGGGATCAAAATGAATACCGATCTTATATCCGTAATTTATCACTTTTTTTATTGCAGCAAGTCTCTCCTTCAAAGATGGTGCCGCAATCTCCTCTCTCTCGATAATCATTTGAGGGTTGAGGGACCATGATATGATGATGTTCTTCTCGGGTTTCACCTTTAGAAGTTTTTCTATGTTGACGGATTTTGTTTTAAATTCAAATATAATTTCGGGAAATTTTCTAAAAATTTTAAGTAAAGTTTCCGTAGTATCCGTTTCTCTGTCAAAAGCAAGTGAATCGGAAAGCTCGCCTGTTCCTATTCTTACGTATTTTTCTGATTTCGCAATCTTTTCAAGATGTTTAATTGCAATTTCAATGTTTGTATAAAAAACAGGTTCTTTTGAATCCAGATATGCCTGAAGAATACAATATGTGCATGAATAGGGACATCCCGTATGAAGGTTAAGATTGTAATAACCGCATGAAACTGCTTCCGGTGAACAGGGGCACTCTTTGACAAACTCTCCTTCAAACTCTTTATATTTAATATTTACCATTTATCCGAATAATTTTCCCGTATCAGCTGTTTAAAATAGCCTAACATTATGTTCAAGTCAATATTTCAGCACAATTATCTCATATGATATAATTAAAAAATCATGTATCTGTTTAATATTCTTTATCTAATATCCATTATACTTCTTGCTCCCCTCTATTTAAAAAAGCTATTAAATAAAAAATACAGAAATATTATTAAGAAAAGATTATTTCCGGATATTAAATTTTCAGAAAAAAAAAGAATCTGGATCCATGCGGTTTCCGTTGGCGAGGTAAAAGGTCTTGAAAGATTTATAGGAGAATTGAAAAAAAAAACAGATCAAAATATTGTCTTGTCAGTAACGACTCTGACCGGTTTTGATATCGCAAAAAAAATATTTCCTGATATTGATGTTATTAATTCTCCACTTGATTTCTCTTTTGCCGTAAAAAAATTTACTAAATTAATTAATCCCAAGATTCTTATATTAAACGAACTTGAAATATGGCCCAACTGGATAATGATTTTAAAGCGCAGAAAAATACCGATATTTCTTATAAACGGAAGGATCTCAGATAAAGCTTTTGTAAGATATAAAAAATTTTTATTTCTGTTGAAACCTTTTTTTAGAAAACTTTCAAAAGTAATGATCCAGGGGGATTGGTACAAAGATAGATTTACTATGATGGGAGTTCCTGTTAAAAATATTATTTCCTGTGGAAATATCAAAGCGGACGAGGCAATTGCAGCCGCGAAAGTACTTCCTTCATCAGAAAAACTTCGAAAAGATTTTAAATTAGGTGATAAGGGGAAAATATTAGTTTTTGCATCTACTCATATTGATGATGAAAACTTTTTTCTCCCTGTTCTAAATGAACTATTGAAAACTTTTTTTATAATAATAGCTCCAAGACATACAAAGAGATCCGAATCGTTAAAAAAAAGAATCTCTGATCATGGCGTGAATTCATTTCTTTATTCTCAAACAGGAAAGGATATTCCAAATGACGGGATAATGATATTTGATGAAATGGGTTATCTTATGAAACTTATGAAATTATCGGATATTGTTTTTATGGGAGGGGGCTTTGACCGGTCTGTCGGTGGACACAATCTATATGAACCTGCAATATTGAGTAAGCCGATAATAGGCGGTCCGCATTTTAGTAATTTCCCGGATATTGGTTCGGCACTGGTCAAAGCAGGAGTTTTTAGGGTGTTAAAGTCACAAGAGGAACTTTTAAGGATATCCTATGAATTATCTCTGTTGAGAAATTATGAGTTGATAGCTGACGAAAAAAATGCCGTATTTTCCAGATCAGGAGCAATAGAATGCATTATCGGGCAGATTGAGGAGTTTATTAATTGAAAGAGATAATATTGAACTTACTGTCTCTGATATTTAAATCCGTTTCATTCTTAAATTTAAAGATAAGATCGATCAGACAAGTTGAATATAAAGATCTTTTTATTATTTCCATTGATAATCTGTCTTTTGGAGGTACGGGAAAAACATCAACGGTCTTAGAACTTGGAAGGTTATTAAGAGATAATGGCGTGAATTTTTCTATTATTCTAAGAGGATATGGTTCTAAGTCCGTTAAAAACGGATGCAGGGTTATAAAGGAGCATACTTTTGCTGATGTCGGTGATGAAGCGTTGATATACAGAAATGAGTTTCCCGGCTCTGACATATATGTGGGAAAAGAGAGAAAGAAATCTGTCGAAAACAGCATTAAGAGAGGAAACAGTGTTGTAATTCTTGATGATGGATTTCAGACGGTAAATATAAAAAAGGATTTTTCATTAATGCTCATAAATCCCCTTCAAAAGTATTATTATTTAAGGAATTTTAAATTTATGGTTAAAAATGAAGATATAGTCTGTTTTTATAATGGAAATGAAATATTAACCGAAAATGTGATGTCCGGATATAAGATAAAAGAATCAACGATCAAAGGGAAATATAATTTTAATTCTATCGGGTTTTTTGACAGAGATGGCAAGGGTGTTAAATATATCGGACAGAATATCATAGGTTTTTCGGGAGTAGGTGACAATAAAAGATTTGAAGAGAGCCTGAAAGAATTCGGTTTAAAGCTTTTTTTTCCGTTTCATGATCACCATCAATTTGAATCCCGAGAGATTTTAAAACTTGATAAAATAAGGAAAGACAATAAATGTGATTTTCTTGTGTGTACATTTAAAGATTTTGTGAAATTGAAAAGTGAGGTTGATCCGCAGATCCCTTTGATTTATTTAAAAAATAGAATAGAATTTAAACCGGATATAAAAAAGATCGTTTTAAGTAAGATAAATGGAAAAAAAGATAAAATTCAGAGTTGAATATATTTTGTTTAAAATTTTTATTTATGCGATCCGGATCTCTCCTCTTTTTCTGAAAGGGTGGTATGGGAAAGTTGTCCTTTTAGTTTTTAAACTGGCTGGAAAAAGGTATGAGAAGCTTGTAGTTTCAAATATTAGAATTGCTTTCCCGGAACTGGATAAGCAAGGAAGAGAAAAATTAAAAAAAGAAATATATGATCATTTCTCTGCTGTACTTGTAGATATTATCTATCTTTTCGGAGGAAAATCCCCGGAACAGGTAATCGGGAAAGTGAGAGTTGAAGGAATAGAGATAATTGAAAGTGCAATCAAAAATGGTAAAGGAGCTGTATTGTTTTCCGCTCACTTCGGGAACTGGGAGCTTATTCCCTATATATTAAATAAAAAGATGAACGTCAGAATCAACAGTATTGCCAGGAAAATGGATAATCCGTTAACTGAAAAAATCGTAAAGAAATTCAGACATTTTATGGGATCTGAGATCATATATAAAGATGGTTCTTTGCGTAAAATGTTAAGAATTCTTGAATCAAACGGAATGGTTTATCTGCTTGTTGATCAAAATACAATAACGAGAGAAGGGGTTCCCGTCCTGTTTTTCGGAAGAGAAGTTATTGCCGTCACTACTGTTGCTCAGATCAATCTTAAAAAAGGAGTTCCGGTTATCCCGCTTTTCCTCACATATGAAGGTAAAGAAAAGGTTCTGAGGATAGGAGATCCCGTAGAGTGTGAAAGGAGCGGGGATAGTTCGGAGGATATTATTAGGTTCACTCAGAAAACAATGATGATGATAGAAAAAAATATTAAAACCAGACCGGAACAGTGGTTTTGGTTTCATGATCGCTGGAGGCGCAGAAGTGGTCAGACCGGGAGTGAAGATGAGAAGTAGCGGTAGGAAAAACAGTGATTTGAGAGAGATAAAAATAACTAAGGATTTTATTTCAAATCAGCCGGCAACACTTTTATATGAACAGGGGAGAACAAGGATAATCTGTTCGGCTACATATACGGAAAAAGTTCCTCTTTTTGCAAAAGAAAAAAAGAGAGGATGGGTTAGTGCAGAATATTCGATGCTTCCATATTCAACCGGAAAGCAGAGATTTTTTCGGGAACGCGGCAGGACGGACAACAGAAATATTGAAATACAGAGATTTATAGGGAGAGCTCTACGAAGTGCAATTGATTTGAAAAAAACAGATGGTTTTAATATTACTGTTGATGCAGATGTCATCGAGGCTGACGGTGGGACACGCTGTGCTTCGGTAAATGGCGGAATGATAGCTCTGATTATGCTTTTAAAACACCTTGTTTTTGAAAATAAACTTTATGATCTTCCCGATTTCAGGATGCTTGCCGCTGTTTCGGTGGGAATAAGAGGTGAAGAGATAATCACAGATTTGGATTATGAGGAAGATTCGGAAATAGATGCGGATATAAATATTGTTTCCTCTGAGATTGGAGAAATTATCGAGGTTCAGGGTGTTGCCGAGGAGGGCTCTGTTCCTTATGATCTTTTTCGTTCTGCAATTGAGAAAGGAGTAGAGAAAAATTTTGAGATAATAAAAAAGATAAAAGATTCTTTAAAATAACCGATCTAAAAAAGTTTTACCGGAAATTTCCCTGTAGATTTTATACTTCCTGCCAATAGATCAACGAGAGCCTCTATTTGGATTCTCCTTGAGCCGAATGTTGCAATTTTAATAGCAACCTCTTTGAAATCTCTTAGAATGTAGGGGTTTTCTGCAGCCACAAGAATTATATTTTTTCTTATACCTATAATTTTTTTGATAAAATTTTCCGATTCAATATCCTCTTTTCCTCCGAAAGAATAATTAATAAGAATAACATTGCTTGCAACTTTAACCATTTTTTTAAAATTTCCCCAATCAGTGATTTTGTCCGGATTTACTATCTTAAAATGTTTAAATTTTTTCTCTATAATCGATGTAAATGATATCACGGTTTTTCCGTCTGAAAAATCTGTGCTTCTACCGGATTTTCTCATATTGATTATCATAATATCTTTATCCGGGTTTAAAGGGAGAACTCCTTTGGACTTTTTTAAAACGGTAATTGAGCGAGCTGCAATTTTTTGCTCCATTTCCAGATGGTTTCGTAATGAAAAATTGCTTTTATAAGATATTCCTGCTGATTTTTCCTTTAACTTTATAATCCTTTCATACGATTTATTAATGTTTAATAAAGCATTAGAATTTGTTTTAATAATATTTTTCATTGATGAGATCAGTTTCTTTGCAAAATCGATGGAATGACTAACTGAAAAAATATCAATTCCCGCAATTACTCCCTTTTCTATTATTTCTTCGTGAGAATAATTTTCTTTTATTGCAGACATTTCCAGGCAGTCCGAAAATACGACCCCGTTAAAATCCAGATTATCCCTTAACAGATATTTTAAAAAAACAGGGGAAAATGTTCCGGGATTGTTGTCTATTGAGGAGTAAATAACATGTGCTGTCATGATTGCATCAACATCTGAACCGAAAACCTTTTTGTATGGGTGGATGTGAGTTTTGATAAGTTCTTTTTCGGATATGTCGGTTACAGGGAGTGTCAGATGAGAATCCTCGGAAGTATTTCCATGACCCGGGAAATGTTTAGGGCATGGAATAACTCCCCCTTCGCGAAGTCCGTTAATGAAAGAAGCTCCGAATTTTGAGACTGTTCTTTTATTATCTGAAAATGATCTTATTCCTATTACCGGATTATTTTTTTCCGTGTTTACATCCAGAACCGGTGCAAATATACCATCTATGCCCATGGAATTCATTTCATATCCGATTATTTTTCCTGTAAATCTTGCATATTCGGGTTTTCCTGTTGCTGCAAGTCCCATATGGGAGATAAATGTCGATGTTTTTTCACCGAATCGCACAACCGGACCACCTTCCTGGTCTATAAAGATAAGCGGTTTGATTGTTCCGAGTTTATGAATATGTTTTGTAAGAGCTTTGACCTTGGTTGTATCTTTAGTGTTTCTTGAGAAAAGAATGATAAATCCTATATTATTTTCCGATATGAATTTTTCTTCTTCTCTTGTCAGGGTATCACCGGAAATCCCGATCATAAACAATTGACCTATCATATTTTTTTTCATAGAATTGGAAATATCCGATGTTTTCATCTGTATTACGGGAATGTTTTAATTATTTAATATTTTTTTTAAAAATCCTTCTTCTCTTATGCTGTTCATGTTTGAAATATTTCCATTGACCGTGGATTTTTTTATTGTTTTCCAGTTCTGGATTTGATTCGACACTTTTAAATCCCATTTCTCTTGCTGCTTTGGCTATCTCAAGGATCATAAGAAGTCCCAATCCTCTGCCTTGATAGCTTTTTTTGATTCCGGCAAGGTAGAAATCCAATGTTTCTCTCTGTTTTAAACCTCTTAAAAGATGGAACCAGCCGAATGGTAGTAAATTCCCCTTTGCTTTTTGAAATGCCTTAGAAAGACTCGGAAGTGCAATGATAAATCCGACGACCTTGTCATCTTCGTTCACAACTACTTTTATAAGATCCTTTTCAACAAAAGTAAAATATTTTTTTATATAATAATCGACCTGTATTTTGCTTAGAGGGACAGAACCGTAAATTTCTTCGAATGCCTCCTCAAGAACTTCAAACACCTGAGATGCCCACACATTGATCAACTCTTTTTTAGATTTAAATTTTATTATTCGAAGTTTGGTTCTCTCTTTTATTTTTTCTGCGATATTTAGAAGTTTTTCAGGAATTTCTCCCTCTTTGGGAATATCGGCTCTGAATTCAATGTAATCGATCTCTTTTTCAAAACCGAAATTCTCCATAAGTTCTTTATAGTATGGATAATTATAATAGACTGCTATTGTGGGAAGCTTGTCAAAACCTTCTATTAGCATTCCTTCAGGGTCAAGGTCGTTAAAACCGTGAGGTCCTGTTAGAGTTTTAAGCCCGATCTCACGTCCCCAGTCTTCAACTGCATTAAGCAGTGCATTTGCAACATCCTGATCGTTAATTGAATCAAACCAACCGAATCTCAGATTTTTTGTTTTATATTTTTCATTCGCGACTATACTGTTTATTGCAGCTACCCTGCCTACAATCTCATTATCTCTGTAAGCAAGAAAAAGTCTTGAATCGGCTGAATCATAAGCCGGATTTTTTTTTCGGTTAAAAATTTCCAGCTCATCCATTGTTAATTGAGGAACCCAGTATTTATTTTCCTTAAAAATTTTGAACGGAAACTTTACAAATGATTTTAAATCTTTTTTTGATTCAACTTTTTTTACTGTTATACTCATCTTCCTTCCTTATAATTAATTGTTTTAAAGCTAATAATATATTATAGATTTACAGAAAGGAAATATCAAGACTCTATTTTTTATTGCTTTCTACTTAATATATAATGCTTTTTGAATAATATGGGTATAGTATATTTAAAGAAAGGGGATCCTTTTCCGGATCCGAAAGAAGCTGATGAGAGAGGGTTGATTGCCGTTGGCGGAGAGCTTAATGTAAAAACTCTTCTATCTGCATATTCATTGGGAATATTTCCTTGGTATTCCAAAGGAGAGCCGTTAATGTGGTGGTCACCTGATCCGAGAATGGTTCTTTTTCCGGAAGAGATACATATATCCGGGACAATGAAGAGGTTGTTAAAAAAAAATATTTTCAATGTTACTTGTGATACAAAATTTGAGTCAGTCATTGAAAAATGTCGTAGTGCGGGATCAAGGGTGAATGGGACGTGGATTACCGATGAAATGGTTTGTGCGTATATGGATTTTCATAGGGAGGGGTATGCACATTCGATAGAAGTATGGGACGGTGATGAACTCGTCGGTGGTTTTTACGGAGTCTCTATAGGTAAGATTTTTTTTGGGGAATCTATGTTCTATTTAAAAAAAAATGCATCAAAATATGGTTTTATAAAATTTGTCGAATACTTAAAGAATAGAGGATTTATTTTAATTGATTGCCAGGTTTACACCGAACATATGGCTTCATTAGGTGCTTGTGAAATCCCCGGCGAGGAGTTTAAAAAGATTTTAAACAAGGGTATTTCAACAGCTTTAAATGATAAAGTTAGTTTCGACTGTGATATTTAAATCTACAAACAGACCTTAATAACCCTTATAATTGCTTTTTTTTACTTATTTTGATAATATTAATTAACATGTCAAAGGTTAAATTAATTTTCTCGATTTTGGTAATAATAATAACTGTTTTGGTGATCGTATATTTTCTCGGGTATGAGATAAATATTAGGAAGATTAATTACAATTCCGTTATTATGGGAATTACCGATTATTCAGAAGGTGCTTATTTTTATAGAGATCCCGAAATGAAAATCCCTGTTTCCATAAACGACTTGGATTTTAGAAAGAATCAGAATATTATGACGCCTCAACATGTTTCACTTGAGATTCTGTTTTCCGATCTTTTTATTAATATCCATCCGCTCTCTTTTATCCGGTTTTCATCTTCGAAAAAGAATCTTTCTTTAAATAAGGGTGAATTTTATTGGGAGAGGATAAAAAATGGTAAGACGTCAGTAAATGTTTTAGAAGAAGTTTACAACGTTAATTTGTCGGGAAAAGGAAGGTTGATTGTTTCTCCTAATGGGAAACTGACAATTTGGAATTACAATGGTGTATCCAATGTGAAAAGCGGTTCGGGAGATTTTGAGTTGTTGCCGGAAAGGATTTATTTTTTTACAAACAAAGGATTGATAAGTTCGGAAGAGATTCCATCATCACCTGAATTTATTGTTCCGAATGACGAAAAAATTTATTTGGAAAAGGTTAGAGATGCAAATGTGAGATTTGAATGTAAATCTGTTCCCAATGCATCAGGTTATAGTTTTAAACTTTACGGCTCTTCTTTGGGAGAGAATATTCTTGCTGAGAAAAAGACGGTTGCAAACAGAACAACCATAAACCTTGCCGAGTTCGGGAAAAAGAAAGTTTTTTTCTGGAATGTTTTTCCTCTGAATAAAAATAATATAGAAGGAGAACCGTCAGTTACCGGAAGAATAAGACTTTTCGGATCTATTCTTAGTGAGAATATGAATTTGCAGCCTCCTGAAATAGATATTATTTCTCTTACCGTTAACGGCAATCTTGTTTTAATAAAAGGTCAGGTTCTTCCCGATTCAACTCTTTTTATTGATGAGGTTCCTGTTCCTCTTGAGCAAGATGGTTCTTTTATTTATACAAAGAGTTTTAAATCAATGGGTCTTAAAACTATATCGTTCAGGGTGATTTCAGCATCGGAAGTAGAGAATACAATAACCCGTCAAGTAACAATTTTTGAAGAATGAGAAAAATTCGATCTGTTTTGATTGAAATAAAATATCAATACAAGGTCTTAAGAATTTTAAACAGGGAGATTATTTATGAGTTTGATTTCTAAGATTTACGACCGTTTCAGTTCCGATCTTGCAATAGATCTGGGAACCGCCAATACTCTCGTCTATATCCGGGGCAAAGGAATCGTGATCAGGGAACCCTCGATTGTGGCGATTGACAGAGATTCCGGGAGAATACAGGCTGTAGGTTCGGAGGCAAAGAATATGTTGGGGAAAACTCCTTCGAACATAGTTGCCATAAGACCTCTCAAGGATGGTGTGATTGCCGATTTCGAAATAACTGAAAGAATGCTCGGTTATTTTATAAAAAAAACTCGTGGGAACAGAAGTATAATTAAACCGAGGATAGTTATCGGAGTTCCTTCGGAGATAACTCAGGTTGAACGAAGAGCAGTTAAAGATGCAGCATTACGGGCAAGAGCAAGCGAAGTTTATCTGATAGAGCAGGCAATGGCAGCTGCCATAGGTGCGGATCTTCCTATAACGGAACCCGGAGGTAATATTGTTGTGGATATAGGCGGGGGAACTACCGATGTTGCCGTGATTTCACTGTCGGGGATAGTTATTTCCAAATCAATTAGAATAGCAAGTAATGAAATGGATGAAGCAATAATTCAATATATAAAAAAGAAATATAATTTATTGATTGGCGAAAGAACTGCGGAACAGATAAAAATTGAGATAGGTTCGGCTTATCCGCTTGATGAAAATCTGGAGATGGAAATAAAGGGAAGAGATCTCTCTTTCGGAATACCGAAGGTAATATCAATTACGGATAATGAGGTCAGGGAAGCTCTTGAAACTGTTGTTTCTCAGATCATTGAAGCTGTAAGGATAACTCTTGAAAAAACGCCACCGGAACTTGCCGCTGATATTGTTGATAGGGGAATAATTCTGGCGGGAGGTGGATCGCTTTTAAAAAACTTAGACAAACGTTTGAGAGAGGAGACTTCTCTTGCGGTTTTTCTCGCTGACGATCCGTTAACAAGTGTTGTGGAAGGTACGGGAAAGATTCTTGAAAATATTGATTTGTTAAGAAAGGTAGGTCAGAATTATTAGAATGACAGCTGTTAGTTGAGAAAGTGCAAAACAGAGATTCTTCTTTTGAAAAAAGAGTTGCACTAACTATCATTGTACTTTTTATCAATCTTGTCTTTATTTCTAATTCAGTTGTTTTAGAAAATAATAGGTCACTTCTCGGAACTATTTTGTATTCGATAATATCTCCCTTTCATATAGTCTGGAATAAAAGTGTAGATTTTGTTTCCGATAAAATTGACCGTTATGTTTTTATTGCAAATAATCAAAAAAAAATTATTGAGTTGAAAAAAAAGAACAGGGAACTTTGGTATAAAAATTATAAGTTAAGAAGAAAACTTAATAAACTTACCCCTATTCCTTACACTTTTCCGAAAGACAAATTATATATTTCTGTCAATGTGATTTCAATTAACAGCGGTTTTCCATTAAGCGGAGCTATAGTTGATAAAGGATTTACTTCAGGGGTTCATAAAGGGATGATAGTTCTAAATCAGAAAATGGAACTTGTGGGGAAAATTACGGAACCGGTCACTTTTTTTTCTTCGAAAGTTCAATTCATAACAAATCCGGCGGGAGGTATCGGAGCATATTTAGATTCAAACAAGCTTGAGGGGCTTTTGAAAGGGGATAATTCGGAAATCTGCAGATTTGAATATGTAATAGGTAATAGGAAAGTGGATATCGGAGAGACAGTTGTTACATCCGGAACAGATAAAATATATCCTCCTTATTTAAAGATAGGTAAGGTAATAAGGACAGAGATGAAACCTCTTGTAATGAAGATATATGTAAAACCTTTCTTTATCAATAGTTCTATAAAGAGGTTAATACTAATGAATGAAAAATGAATAAGCAGAGATTCAGATATATAATTTTTATATTTTTTATTCTTTTGCAATTTACCGTAAGCAAATTTTTAACCGAATATAAGATAAATATAGATTTCATGTATCTAATCCTTCTCTATTTTATTATGAGAAAAAGTTATATAAAAGCAATCATTGCAGCTGTTCTTATAGGATGGCTTAGTGACTATTTTACGGGAAGTATTATCGGGATATACGGTTTTTCAAGAGTAAGTGTCACGTTCATTCTTTATGGTGCATTAAATTATATAGATCCCAAACGACTTATTTCCGCATTTTTAATAATATTTACATCTCTTACTTTATCAAACCTTATTGCCAATCTTTTTTTGCTTTTTATCTATAACTTCAATTTCAATATTGATCTTTTAATGATTCAGCCTTTTTTAACAGCAATGACAGGAATTCTTTTATTGACATCTAAAAGTGTCAGGAAAGCTATAAATGTACACTGAAAAAAAAATTGTAGGTAAAATTGAGGAAAAGAGAATTGTTATTACAATAAATATTATTATATTCATTGTGTTTTTTTTTCTTTTTTTTTCCTTTTGGGAGTTGCAGGTATTAAGAAATAATTATTATAGTGATTTATCGTCAAAAAATATAATCCGTGAAATCGAATTAGAGGCTCCGAGAGGTTTTATAAAAGATGTTAAGGGTAGAATTATTGCTGAAAACAGATTGAATTTTGATCTTTTGTTATTGAGGAATAAAATACAAGATACTAAGGAAAGTTTGAAACGGCTCTCTCTGTTAACCGGTTTTACTAAAGAGAGATTAAAAAAAATCATTGATAAATATGCTGCATATCCTTTGAGTTTCCCGGTTCCCGTTAAAAGAGGAATCACTTTTAGAAAAGCAATATTTTTGGGAAGCAGGTCTGATGAATATCCGGAACTTAAAATAAATGCGGATCCTGCAAGAAAGTATCCGTATGGTGAATCGGCTTCACATGTTATAGGTTATGTTTCGGAAATTTCAGACAAGGAGTTGAAAACATCAATTTTTTCCGGATATAACCAGGGGGAAATGGTTGGAAAAAGCGGGATTGAATATAAGTATGAAAATTATCTTAAGGGAAAGTGTGGTGAAAAAACAGTTATCAGAGATAATCTCGGTCGGATCAGGAAAGTTTTAAGTGTAAAAGATCCGGTGATTGGAAAAACGGTTATTTTAAGTTTGGATATAGATCTGGAAAGATATATTGAATCTCTTTATGGAGATTATAATGGTGCGGCGGGAGTGGTTGATCTGAGGAACGGTGAGATGATTGCGATGGTGAGTATGCCGAATTTTTCTCCGGAGTTTTTCACATCTAATTTTAGTACAAAAGACTGGAGGGATCTTATCGGGAATAAGGATAAGCCTCTGCATAACAGGTTTATCCGAGGTCTATATTCTCCGGGATCAACTTTTAAGATTGTTATGGCACTTGCCGGATTGAGTGATAAAAAAATCTATTCCGGAACAGGTGTTGTTTGTACCGGAAGTGCAAAATTTTACGGCAGAGTATTTCATTGTTGGAATAGAAGCGGTCATGGCTGGATGAATCTGGAAGATGCTCTTAAGAACTCTTGTAATATATATTTTTATACACTAGGCAGAAGAATGGATATTGATGTAATCTCAAAATTTGCTCGTTATTTGGGGTTCGGAGAAAAGAGCGGTCTTGATGTTCCGGGAGAAATGAGAGGAATTCTTCCCTCCAGAGAATGGACAAGACGAGTGTTTAACCGGGATTGGTATCCGGGAGAGACCATTTCGGTTGCAATTGGTGGTGGGATGATCTCTGCTACTCCGATACAGTTGTTGAGATTGATAAGTGTTGTTGCTTTAAGAGGAAGTTATTATAAATTTCATTTTATGCGCGAAATTATCGGACATGACGGAGTTGTCGAGAAATATACTCCTGTTAAAACGGAAATCCCTATAAAAAAAGAGTATTTTAATAAAGTGATAAACGGATTATACCGTTGCGTAAACGATGGTGGAACCGGTCGAGCGGCAAAAGTTGATGGAGTAGATGTTTGTGGAAAAACGGGGACTCAGTTGATTCTGTCACTTGAAAATCCCAGATATAAAGTGTTGGCTAAGCAGAGACGTTTTACCCCCCATTCATGGTTTGTCTCTTTTGCTCCGAGGGAAAATCCCCGCTATGCAATTGTGGTTTTTGTAGAGAATGGAGGTGATGCAGGGAGGATTGCAGCACCAATTGCCGGTAAAATTTACAGGAGGTTGTTTAAGTATGAGTGAAAAGTGGCACTTTTTTGATAAGATTACTTTTTCTATCTTGCTTCTTATTGTTATAATTGGAACAGTACTTGTTTTTAGTGCTACGTATAAATCGGAAGGAGATCTTTTTACAAAACATATTATTAAAATTCTATTTTCATTAACACTGTTTTTTATTGTATTTTCGGTTAAAACTCAGACAATTTTAAGATGGAGTACTCCTTTATTTTTATTTTTTATGGTTGTTCTGTTAATTCAGTTATTTGCCGGAAGAATTATGGCAGGGACAAAAAGCTGGATAAAGATGGGGTTTTTGACCGTTCAAATCTCGGAGTTTGTTAAAATATCTCTTGCTCTTGTTCTTGCCAGATATTTTGTAAAATTTTCAATAATTGACTGGGAAAATTTTTTCAGAATTATCGGGATAATATTTATTCCGTTTGTTCTTATTGCTTTGCAACCGGATCTGGGGACTGCTTTTATTCTTCTCTCTGTTCTGTTTTTTGCAATTATTATTAAAAAAATAAAGTTGTCGATAATTTTTTTTCTTATTATCACAATTACTGCCGGAGCCTTTTTACTTTGGAACTACGGGCTGAAGGATTATCAAAAAAAAAGGGTTGTGTCATTCCTTAATCCTGAAAAATACAGTAAGACATCCGGATATCAGGTAATTCAATCAAAAATTGCTTTCGGCTCGGGCGGACTGAACGGAAAGGGGTTTTTAAAGGGTTCCCAATCCCATTTGAAATTTTTGCCGACAAGGCATACTGATTTCATATCTTCTGTTCTTGGAGAAGAGTTTGGGTTTATGGGGATCACAATGCTTCTGATACTGTTTTTTCTGTTTTTTTACCGTCAATTTAATTTTAAAGTGAGAAGTGATGAGGAGTTTTATTTTATAACACTGTTTAACGGAATGCTCTTCTTTCAGTTTCTGATTAATATCTTGATGGTAACCGGATTCTTTCCGGTTATGGGGATCCCTTTACCTTTTGTGTCATACGGTGGATCTTCAATGTTGGCATTTTTAATCGGAGAAGGAATAATTTTTAAAATGAAGCTTAACTATTTTATCTCTAAAGAGTAGTGGATAAGGAAGCTGATGACTGAAATTGAGAATTTGTTTTATAAGATTGTAAATCCTCAGGTATATACAGGTTTGGAGATAAATTGTAAAAAGGGTGATTTTAAAGAAGAAAATTTAAACATATGTCTTGTATTTCCCGATAAATATGAGATCGGGATGAGTCATCAGGGTTTAAAGATATTGTATCAACTTCTGGGTGAGATGGATGGAGTGAATGTGGAAAGAGCTTTTCTTCCCGACCGTCACTCAATGGAAGTTTTTCAAAATGAGGAAATTTTATTGTTTTCTTTAGAGAATAGAAAATATTTAAAAGATTTTGATCTTATCGGTTTTTCGGTGTTAAGCGAGTTGAGTTATACAAACATTCTTTTGACACTGGAATTGTCGGGGATTCCATTGAAAACAGAAGAGAGAGCCGGAAATTTTCCGTTAATTGCTGCCGGAGGAATCTCTGTTGCATCTAATCCTGAACCGGTAAGAGAGTTTATTGACATTATTGCGATAGGAGATGGGGAAATACTTTTCCCGCAAATTATTGAAAAATTAAAAACTTTAAAAAAAAATGGCGGGAAGAAGGATTTATCTGTTTTTGAAAAGCATGAAGGTATTTATGTCCCCTCTTTGCATCCTGTAAAAAAGGTCGGAAAGTTTTATATATCTGCTGATTTTAAGAGTCCTGTGAAAAAAAGTGTTATAAGAGAGTTAGAGAATGTTTTTAAAAAAAGCGGAATGATTGTTCCGATTACGGATGTTGTCTTTAACAGGCTTGAAACCGAGATAGCGAGAGGATGTCCTCAAAATTGCAGGTTCTGTCAGGCAAAAGCCTATTATTCTCCATTTAGAGTGAAAAGCGAGTCTGTTATTTCAGATGAATATAAGCACCAATTGGCAGAAACAGGATTTGAATCTATGTCATTCTCATCTTTAAGCAGTGGAGATCATCCCGCCATTGATAGACTTGTTGAAGGTGCCACTCTATTTTCCGGTTCCTGTATTTCCGTTTCTCTTCCTTCGTTAAGGCCATCTACACTTTCGGAGAGTATGCTCTCATCTATCTCTAAATTCAGGAAGACAGGCATAACTATTGTCCCGGAAGCAGGGTCGGACAGGTTGAGAAAAGTGATTAACAAAAATGTAACGGATGAAGAGATCCTGGATGCAGTTGAAAGACTGATTTCGGGAGGGTGGCAAAGAATAAAATTCTATTTTATGCTTGGTCTCCCGACTGAGACGAATGAGGATATTGAAAGTATTATTCTTCTTGTAGAAAAGATTGTCGGCATATCAAAAGAATTAAAAAAAAATATTAGAATTAACCTCTCTTTTTCTCCTTTTGTTCCTAAACCTCACACGGTTTTTCAATGGTCAGAAAGAGAAAAAACAGAAGTGATATTAGAGAGGATCGGAATGTTGAGGAATGGGTTTAAACGCTATAAGAATGTTAAAGTCGATTTTCATAGAATTGAGAAAGGAATTGTGGAAACTATTCTGGCCAGAGGGGATGCTCGCGTTGGAAATTTAATTGAAAGGGCTTTTAAGGAAGGTGAATTGTTTACTGCATGGGATATGGATTTTAATTATTCTGTTTGGGAATCCATTATCAGGGAACACAATCTTGATCTTTTTCTTGAAGAATTTTCTACTGATGAAATTTTGCCATGGGATTTCATTGAATTAGGTTATAAAAAGGAGTTTCTTAAATCCGAGTATAAAAGAGCTCTGAAAGGAGAGATTATGCTTTCTTGCATTGATTTGAAATGCTCGGAATGTAACGGATGCGATTTTAAATTCAATAAACTTCCAATGACAAATAATAAGATTGATGAAGGAGTGAAAAATCACACTTTTCCTTTGAATGAATTTAAACGAATAAGGCTCTTTTTTAAAAAAGACGGTGATTTTAGATTTTTATCCCACCTTTCGATCATGAAATATGTCGAACGTATTATAAGAAAAACAGGAATATTATTCAGATGCACGGAAGGTCATCATCCCAGAATTAAGATGGCGGCACCTCCGCCGATCCCAATCTTTGCTGTCGGTGATGATGAGGTTTTCGAACTATTTGTGTCAAAGGATATTTCTTCCGAAGAATTGTTTGAAAAGATCAGGGAACGATCCGGAAAATTAATAATTAATAGAGTTGTTGATATAAAAGAGAATGAAAAAAAGTTGACCAGAGCAATTGTTTATACTATTTATCAGTATATTGGTGAGATTTCAAAAGATATTAGAAATGGTATTCTATATCTTGCTGAAGAAAATGATACAATTATTTTTAGCAAAAGGAAAACTGATTTCAAGATTTATTATCCTTTAAAGGGAACTGAAAGATTTGCAAAAATGTATCGGATGATAGACCCTGAAAGAAAGATGTGTATGGGATTGAGGAGAAAGGGATTTGTCTTTGAAAGTTAAACGAATTGATTCAACCGGCAATGAAAGTTTAAAGCGCCTATTAAAATCCGAGCGGGAACTCTTTTTTTTCGAGGGTGAAAAAATTGCAAAGGACATTGTTGCCGACGGAGTGCGGACTAAGTTTCTTATTTCCAATGTTAAAAAGGAATTACCTTTTGATCTGAAAAAAGTTGAGACTGAAGAGCTATGGCTTGTGAGTAGAGCGATTTTAAAAAAGATATCTTCATTAAAAGATACTCCGGACTTGATTGCCGTTGTGGAATATATTCCTGAACCGGCACTATTTACTTCTGAAACGGTGGCGGTTGCACTTGATAATATTCAGGATCCGGGGAATATGGGAACTCTTTTCAGATGTGCTGCTGCTTTCGGTATCAAAGATCTGCTTCTTTCCGGACATTGTGTGAGTTTAAATAATAGAAAATTTTTGAGAGCTGCTCAAAATTCTATATTCTCAATAAGGGTAAGTAGATTTGATACTCTGGATTCTCTAGTAAAAAAGGTTGAAAACAGAGGGTTCAATATATATATGACTTCCCCTCATGTTCGCGGCGTTGTTGAAAAAGCCGAAAAGATAAAAATTCCTGCAATAGTTGTTATTGGAAGTGAAGGGCAGGGAATAGATGAGAATATCCTCAAATCATTCAAGAAAATAGCAATAGAACAATCCGGGAATGTTGAATCTTTAAATGCCGGAATAAGCGGTTGCATAATTATGAATGACCTTAAAAA
The DNA here is from genome assembly GCA_964633415.1 of uncultured Clostridia bacterium. Taxonomy (GTDB): domain Bacteria; phylum Acidobacteriota; class Aminicenantia; order UBA2199; family UBA2199; genus CAZNLS01. The sequence continues at coordinate 99,143 of CAZWFY010000002.1, forward strand.
TCTCTTCAGATTGCTTGATCGCTCTTGATTTTATCAAGGAGTATGGTTGAATATGTTTGACAATTAATTCTGTTGACATAAAATCATTAATGGATTTCATGGTCGGAGGTCAAATGAGTAGAAATATGGTTGATCATTTAAACTTGTTTCTTGCACGAGAAAAATAGGATTTATGTCTCAATTCGATATTATTTTTGTGCTTCCGTATCTTTTTTCCGACCACCCCTCTTTCCCCGAAGGAATTCTTAAGAGAATTCTCGAAAAAGAAGGGTTTCGTGTCGGAGTAATTGAGCAACCTTTCTGGCAGAAATCTTCTTCTTTCTCCGTACTTGGGAAGCCGAAATATTTTTTTGCTGTAATATCAGGACCTGTTGATTCAACAGTTCTAAATTATACTTCAACAAGAAAGAGGAGATATGAGGACTTATATCAACTTGAAGGAGATGGATTTTTTCCCGGATATCCCGACTCAATAAAATATAAGATAAGACCGGATAATTCAGTTATAGTTTTTTCGAACAAGCTTAAAGAGGTTTTTAAAGATGTTCCGATAGTGATTGGAGGTGTTGAAGCTACATTAAGGCAATTTACATATTATGACTTTCAAAAGGATAAGATAAGAAGACCTATACTTTTTGATTCCAGAGCATCTCTTATGGTCACAGGCCCGGGTGAGAAGCAGCTTGTAAAAATTGCAAAGTTGCTTAGAGATGGGGAAAAAATAGAAGATATCAATCTCAATGGTACTTCAAAAATTGTCAAAGATATAGAAGATATCCCTGAAATTACTCTTATACCCTCCTATGATGAAATATTATCCGATAAAAAATTACTTGTTAATGCTTTTTTAAAAAAAGATAGAGGAATAAAGCAGGGTAATGTTGTTTGCCAAAAAGTTGGTGACAGATATATTGCGGTATTTCCAAATGAAGATTATAAGAGCTCTGATCTTGATCTATACTATTCTTCTCCTTTTAAAAGGGTGCATCTATCGACAAAAAAATTTACCCCTGCATTGAGAATGAATCTTTTCTCAATCACATCCCATAGAGGTTGCGAGGGTGGTTGTTCATTCTGTTCGATATCTTTGCAGGAAGGAAAGAGAATTATATCGCGGTCGTTTGATTCCATAAGAAAAGAGGTTGAATCTTTAAAAGCACATCCGGAGTGGAGAGGTGTTATTTCAGATATCGGAGGACCGTCTGCGGAAATGTTCGGGGACAGTTGCTCAGCTAAAATTTGTCTGAGAACTTCCTGTATTTTTCCGGGGAAATGTTCCTCTTTAGAAAGAGGAGATAATTATCTGAAGCTTTTAAGAGATATTAGGTCCATAAACGGAGTTAAAAAAGTTTTTCTCGGATCAGGTTTAAGATATGATAATCTGACGGATAACCGGGAGCTTCTTGAGGATATATTAGAATTTCACTCCGGAAAATTTTTAAGAATTGCACCGGAACACACTGAAAAGAGTGTTCTTGATCTGATGGGGAAACCCGGATATTTAGAACTTGAAAAATTTATTAAGGTCTACAGAGATATTTCGAAAAGGATTAACCGGAAGATTGAGTTGTCGCCTTATCTTATTATCGGACATCCGGGTGAAACATTAGAGGATTTGATAGAGATGAAAAGAAAGTTGAAATATCTTGATTTGAAAACCAGTGATGTTCAAATTTTCACACCCACTCCGGGAACATTATCAACGGCAATGTACTACTCGGAGACAGATTTATCGGAAAATTTAATTCCGGTTGAAAAAAATATTAAAGAACTGATCAGAAGAAAAAAAATTATTATAGGGTAGGTGTTATAGAACCCCTGCTCATTTCTCTTAGTCTATCAATACGTTCCTCTATCGGAGGGTGTGTTGAGAAAAGTTTAAAAAGACTTTTCCCTGAAAACGGGTTGACAATAAACATATGAGCAGTCTGTTTTGTCGCTTTCATAGGAATGCGTTTTGAGAATTCACCCAGTTTTTTTAGTCCGGATGCGAGTCCGTCCGGATTTTCTGAAAGATATGCACCGCCACTATCGGCTTTGTATTCTCTGGCTCTGGAGATTGCCATTTGAATGATTGTAGCTGCAAGCGGTGCAAGAATTGCCATGACAATAAGCCCTAAAGCTCCTCCGTTATCATCATCATCACTACCCCCGAAAAATGCAAACCATCTCATCTGGTAGGCAAGGAACATTATTGCACCTGAAATGGTTGCTGCGACAGTAGATATCAGTGTGTCTCTATGAATTATATGTGTGAGTTCATGCCCGAGAACTCCTTCGAGTTCTCTATTATCCATTAATTTCATAATCCCTCTTGAAACAACTATTGCCGCATGTTCAGGGTTTCTCCCTGTTGCAAATGCATTCGGGGATTCCTGATCTATATAGTATAATTTAGGTTTGGGGATTCCGGCTTTTTCAGACATTCTTGAAACGGCAGAGTGGATTTTAGGTGCATCGGTTTCACTTAATTCTTTTGCTCTATAAGCACGAAGTACCATTTTGTCGGAAAACCAGTAGGCACCGACATTCATAACCGCCGCAAAGATAAAAGCAATTAACATTCCACTTCTTCCACCGGCATATCCGCCAATAACAAGAAAGAGTCCTGTCAGTGCTCCGAGAAGTAAAACAGTTTTTGTGTTATTCATTTTTTCTCCATTTCCAGAGTTCTATAGCTATTTTATATATTTATTTGTAACTTTGTCAACATTTTGTATAAAATCAGTGAATATAAATTGTCAAAGTTAACGAAAACAAAAATTTTAAAAAATCGTATAATATTTGTATAAAATACTATGTAATGTATTTTAACTTTGTAATAAATAAGGAGAACTCATGAAAAAAATTGTTATTTTTATTGTAGTTATTTTTTATCTTGCGGCATTTGTTCCTGCGGATGAAGGAATGTGGATGCTGTCTCAGTTAAAAAGTCTCAATCTGAATACTAAAGATTTTAAAATCAGTGTTTCGGATATTTATGATCCGGAACATCCTAGTATTACGGATGCAATTGTACTTCTTGGAGGGGGAACATCTGAGCTTATCTCCCCTAACGGATTACTTTTAACCAATCATCATGTAGCTTTTGGTGCTGTTCAAAGAGCATCAACAGGCGGAACGGATTATATAACAAATGGTTTTCTTGCAAAATCTTATAAAGATGAAATTGTTGCTCCCGGATATTCGGCTCAAATTCTTCAAAGGATGGAAGATATAACTTCTCGATTTACCAAATATTCAAAAATTAAAGATCCGGTCAAAAGAGAAAAAGCAATTGACAGAAGGATAAAACGGATAACTGAAAAAATTGAGAAAAACAGATCCGATATAAATGCTACGGTTGCAACAATGTACAACGGCAAACAGTATATCCTGTATGTTTATAAAAGGTTTGATGATATCAGGGTCGTTTATGTTCCTCCTTCAGCGATCGGTAATTATGGGGGAGATATTGATAACTGGATGTGGCCTCGTCACACCGGTGATTTTTCATTTATGCGGGTGTATATGGCACCTGACGGAAGTGGAAGAAAGTATAACAAGGAAAATATTCCTTACAAACCGAAATATTGGCTTAAAGTTGCATCTGAAGGTTTAAAAAAGGGAGATCAAACTTTTATTATGGGATATCCCGGTTCAACAACGAGATACAGAACCTCATATTCAGCGGAGGAAAACTTTAAATATTCAAATCCGGAGAAAATAAAATATTTCGGTGAAGTTATTAAACTTCTCGAATTTTTCCGGAAAGATTCACAGGTTGCTAAAGCAAAAGTTTCAGGTTTGCACAAAGGACTGAACAATGGGATGAAGTATTACCAGGGAATTGTTGATGGGATGAAAAAGTCGGGTTTTGTTGAAAGAAAAAGAGAATTTGAAAAAAAGTTTTCTAAATTCATCAACAGCAAAACACTTCTAAAAAAAAGATATGGGAATATTTTGCCTCAGATAGAAAGGGAATATAAAAATCTTTCTAAAACCAGAAACAGAGATTTTATTTTAGGATATCCTCTGCGTCTGAGCGGGACAATATTCAATATGGCAAGAAATGCATATTTCACAGTTAAGGAGAGAGAAAAGCCTAAAAAGAAGAGGAATCCTTATTTCTCTGAAAAAGATATCAAGAGAATGGTTGGTAGGTTGAAATACAGTTATATGTCATTCTATGAACCTTCGGACAAAGCTATGTTTATAAAGGCTATGCTTTCAGCGGATAATCTTAAAGGGTCTGAAAGAATAAAGGGGCTTGAGGAGATTCTTAAGAATGGGGAAAAGGGAATAAAACTTTTTACGAAGAATGCTTATAAGGTTACTAAGTTAAAAGATGTCAATTTTGTAAAATCACTTTTTTACAAATCTTCTAAAGAACTGGAATCTTTAAATGATCCGTTTATAAATATTGCAAAAGATATCTATGATGAACTTGAAGCGTATAAAAAAAGAAATGAAAAATTTAATGCGGTAATTTCCGGATTAAGAAAAAAATATATTTCCGCTCTATATGCATGGAAGGGGAGCGGCCTTTATCCCGATGCAAACATGACTTTAAGATTCTCATATGGAAGAGTTAAAGGTTACAGTCCGAGAGATGCGGTATGGTATAAACCGTTTACTTTTATTAAGGGAATGCTGGAAAAAGATACAGGCAAAGTTCCTTTTAACATGCCTGCTAAGTTAAGAAAACTCTACGCCGCAGAAGATTTCGGAAGATGGGCTTTTCCGGGGAAGAAGGATGTTTCTATCGCATTTCTTCACACTGTCGACAGTACTGGAGGGAATTCGGGAAGTCCGGTTATGAATGCTAAGGGTGAACTTGTTGGAATCCTGTTTGACGGTAATTATGAATCCATGACAGGCGACTGGCAGTATGAGCCTTCAATTCAACGTAGTATTTCGGTTGATATCAGATTTGTAATGTTCATAACGGAAAAACTTGGTGGAGCTGATAATATAATTAAAGAACTTGGATTAAAATAGATCTGATGTATAGCGGGGCCGCCCTTAGCGGGCGGTTTCGATCCTTCCAATT
>CAZWFY010000003.1:0-83378 GCA_964633415.1 uncultured Clostridia bacterium
TTCTTGCTGTTGTCAGAGAAGGTTTGGTTGAAGATGTAGTGTCATTTTTTAATATAAAATCATTCGAGATCATAACGGATTTGAATGAATTAAATTCTTAAAAATATTGTTGGGCTTTAAAAATATTTTTTATTAAAGTTGACATTTCAAAAATATCCTACTATATACTTTTTATAGATTAAAAACAATATTTCCCTGGGGGGGTAAAATGTCCAAAGATTTATCGGTTGCGAGAGAGATAACGTTTAAAAGAATTGAGGAGGATTTAAGGGATTCTTATAATGCTGATTTTGATATCAACTTGTCAAAACTTGTATTTTTCAGTGATCTGCATAAGGGTACCAAGAAAAAAAATGACTCATTTATGCAAAATGAAGTTGCATGCTGTTATGCATTCGATCACTATTTCAAAGAGGGATTTACACTTGTTCAAGTGGGGGATTCGGAAGAAGGTTGGGGATTTAAAATAGGAAAAGCTCTTAAAAAGTATGATTCAACGGTTTTGAAATTCGAAAGAAAATTTTTTTCAGAGCCCGGTCGATATATAAGATTGTATGGTAATCATGATATTAAGTGGAGAAAAAAAGTAAAGGTCGAAAATATCTTAAAGCCTCATTTGACAAATGATATTGATAGTGAACTTGTTGTAAAACCGGCACTGAAACTGGGAGAAAAGATAGTTGTTCTGCATGGTCAGCAAGGGAGTCTTGAATCGGATATTTTATGGAAGGTTGCAAAGGGAATTGTCAGATTTGTAACATCTATATTCTTTAGGACTTTCGGAAGAAAGAAGAAAAGAGCGGCAAAAAATCCGATGGTAAGGCATGAAAGAGATTTCTTGTTGAATTCATGGGCGACGAAAAATCATAAACTTTTAATAGCCGGACATACTCATAGGTTTATATTCGGGAAGAAACATTCGTTAAGCTCGGTTTACAAATCGCTTATAGATCTTTCAAAAAAAAGGAGAGATGAATTGACTGATATTGAAAAGATAATTCTTGATCATAGTTTAAGTGATATGCAGAGTGATTTCGATGAATTGATAAGTCAGATAGAGAAAGATTTAAGTGATAATAAATTAAACGAGAATTGTTATTTTAATATTGGTGCAGGGGTTTATTCCGACGGAATAACTTGTATTGAGATTGACAAGGGGACGATCAGACTTGTTTTTTGGCCGAACAACAAATTTAAATCAGGAATGCTTTTTGATGTAAACTCCGGAGTGAAAATATTTGATCCACCGGAAAGAGCGGTTTTGTTTGAGGATAATTTGAAAGTTATTTTGAGTGAAATTTAGTTCTTATTTAAGGATGTAATATGAAAAATTTAATTGATGTCCATGTCCATTTCGGGTCACCTGACGGTCCTGAAGGTTTTTGCTACTGGTCGAAAAGCTTTGAGGAGAGTGTTGCTTTTCTTGCAATGAAAATTGTAACCGGTTCTTTATTTAAAAAAGCCGGTTTTAATGAAGTTCGGAAACATATATTTAAAACAATTGACAGGTCGAAATATACGGATAAAATCGTATTGCTTGCACTTGATCAAGTTTATGATGCAAATGGTAATCCGGACAGAAGAAAAACCAACCTTTTTACATCTAACGAATGTATTGTTAAACTGAAAAGTGAGTTTTTCGAAAAATTTGGTGAAGACAGGATTTTGTTGGGGATGTCAATCAACCCGAATCGAAAAGACTGGAAAGATGAGTTGGATAAATATGCAGATAAAGCGGTTTTATGCAAATGGCTTCCATCAACACAGAATATCAATCCTGATGATCCGAAGTTTGATTCATTTTATGATAAATTGGCTGAATATGGTATTCCTCTGCTTTCTCATGCCGGACCTGAGCATGCGATTCCGGCATGGGATAAAAACTGGAACAGGTTTAATAATCCGGAAAGATTGAAAAGACCTCTTTCAAGAGGAGTAACAGTTATAGCTGCACATTGTGCTTTACCCTATTTTCCTGATGATCCGAAAGATGATTTTATAATGCTGATGTCGATGATTAATGAATCTGAGGGAAATGGCTGGGATTTATTTGCGGATCTGTCTGCTCTTTGTGTGCCTTTCAGAAATCCGTTCATAAATAAAATCCAGGAAAATATTCCTGAATCCAGGCTCTTATACGGTTCGGATTATCCGATTCCGATTGTTGAACTTTCTTATAAAAAATCGAAGAATATTTTCAGACAAATACGGATATTTCTTAAAGCGGTTTTTACAAAAAATCCGCTTGATAAAAACTATTATCTTTTGAAAAAAATGGGTTTTGACAAAGAGGTTTTTTTGAATGCAAACAGTATCCTGAAATTGTAATAATAAATAAAAAAATCAGTAATAACTTTTATTTGCACTCATAAAAAGAAGCGGGGTTTTTTAACCCCGCTTCTTAGTTTATGAGTTTTGCGTTTTTAATCCAGTTCGAGGATTCTTCCTGATGTCCATGGAGCTTTTAGCTTATCAAGTTCGGTTTCCAGTTCCTTTATATCCTTGTTCCTTATTATCTTCAATTGTGAAATTAGCGGTTTGAGTTCACTGACAATAATATTATATGCATCATACTGACTCTTCCCGGCGGCAGATGTGTTCCCGTATTGTGAATATAGGATGGAATTAAACCTGGTTAATAGAGGAGGGTGAGTAGGCGGGATCTCTTCTCTGCTGGCTTTAGGTGTTATTCCCCGGAGAAGAAAATTTATTCTATCCAGCTTATCTTCAACTTTTCTAACTTTTGATATTTCAGCAGTTGTTGATGCGGGAGTTGCATACAGTGTCTGTTTAATGAAGATGACCTTTCTCTGCAAATCTTTTACTTCCGAATAGCTTCCCTGAAGTACTCTTGAGAGCTTCGTTAATTTTTTACGAAACTTATTCAGTTTGTTTTTATCCTTTGCGATAAGAGTTGCCGAATTCAATGCTTTTACATTAAATTCAACCGGTCCCGCAAGTTTTATCTCTTTGCCTGAATCTATAATGGAGATGGAGAGTGAATATTTACCAGGCATTACAGGGAAACCATCTTCGATCTTTTTAAACGGATCAAATTTCTCCCCTTTTATCCTTACCGGATCTTCCCACGGCATTGAAAGGTTCCAAATATCTCTGTGGATACCTTTTGACGCTTTTTTAAAAAGTTTCGTGATAATATTTCCATCGGAATCTCTTACAGTCAGAAGAAGATGAGGTGATACTTCTCTTGATTCTTCTCTCAATTCTTCCGGAGTAGGAACGTATATCGAGTCTCCTTTTTTGAAAAGTTTTTTATCATTAGCGATTCTTTTTGACTTTTTCGTTTTATATGAATCTTTCATATAGTATGTAAAAGATATTCCGTAAGCTCTGTTCTTTGCAGTCCAGTATCCTTCTCCCTGTCCATATTTTTTCCCTGTTTGAATAAATAGTAATCCATCCTTAATTTTAAAAATATAAGCATCTTTTTTTGTAATCTCAGCTGTGAGTTCTCTTAAAGGCGAATAATCATCAAGGATATAAAACCCTCTGCCGAAAGTTGCAAGAACAAGGTCATTTTCATCTTTCTGGATCGCAATGTCTCTGACTGCTATGGTTGGGATTCCGGATTTAAGTTGTCTCCATTTCTTTCCTCCGTCAATGGAGCAGAATATTCCGAATTCCGTTCCTGTAAATAAAAGTTCTTTTTTTACATGATCCTGAGCGATTGTGTGTACTGTTCCGTTTGAAGGAAGATCTGAAGATATTGATCTCCATGTTCTGCCTTTATCATTTGAAACAAGAATGTAGGGTTTGAAATCATCTCTTTTTCTGTTATCAAAAGTAGCATATACAGTGTTCTCATCAAATTTTGAAGCCATAATATCACTTACATATGTGTATTTCGGAACTCCTGTGAAAGAACTGATTTTTCTCCAGGTTTTTCCACCGTTTTCGGTAACATGAATAAGACCGTCATCTGTTCCGGCATAAAGAAGATTCTCATCCAGTATCGATTCGTCGAACGAGACGACCATTCCGAATAGGGATGTTGAAACATCTTTGGCAACCGCTTCGGCACTCCAGTGCTTTCCCATGACTTTCCAGCTGTTTCTGTCAATCCCGGCTGAAAGATCCGGACTTATAACTTTCCAACTGTCTCCTCTGTCATTACTTCTAAATACTTTATTCGCAGCACAATAGAGCCTTGTGTTTAAGTGTGAGCTTATAACGAGAGGTGTGTTCCAGTTCCATTTATAGGTTTTTTCATCCTTCTTAGGTTGAGGTCTTATACTTTTTCTTTCTCCGCTTTTCCTGTCGTAACGGACCATTCCGCCATATTGAGATTCTGCATATACAATGTTTTGATCTTTCCAGTCAACTGCAGACCAGAATCCGTCACCTCCGTTAGTGATAAACCATTCACCTGAGGTTACACCGCTTCGATTAATACTGTTTGAAGGACCACCCATACTTGAATTATCCTGGGTTCCTCCGTAAATATAATAGAACGGTTTTGAGTTGTCTGCAAATACTCTGTAGAATTGAGTAACAGGTAAATTGGAAAAATGATTCCAGTGTTTACCCATATCATAGGTGTAAAAGACTCCGCCGTCTCCGCCGATTATCAGATGGTTTGTGTCGGAAGGATCTATCCAGATTGCATGATCGTCAACATGTTTGCTTTTTAATCCGAGCATTTTCCATGTTTTCCCTCCGTCATCCGTATAATGAGTAACCGTTTCTACCGAAAAAACTTTATCAACATCTTTCGGATCACAGAAAATTTCATTGTAATATTGACCGCTTGCGGCATGAGAGCTCATTTTAGACCATGATTCTCCGAGGTCTGTAGATCTGAAAAATCCTCCCTGCTTATCTGCCGCTTCAATTATTGCATAAACCACAAGATGATTTACCGGAGATATTGCAAGACCTATCCCGCCTTTATCGGCAGCCGGAAGTCCTGATTTTAATTTTTTCCATGTTTTACCTGCATCAATAGTTTTATATATTGCGGTTTCGGGTCCTCCGCCGATTTTTGTAAAAACATGTCTTCTCCTCTGTTCGGAAGATGCGATGATTATATCCGGATTTGTCGGATCCATAACAGCACAATTAATTCCCGTGTTTTCACTGACATTCAAAACTTTGTTCCAGGTTTTTCCACCGTTAATTGTCTTATAAAGTCCTCTTTCGCCACCCGGTCCCCAGACGGAACCTTCGGCGGCAACATAAACAACGTCTGTATCTCGCGGGTCTATCAAGATCATTCCTATCTGTCTTGAATTTTTAAGCCCCATATTTTTCCAGCTCTTTCCGCCGTCCAGTGTTTTATATATGCCGTCACCGTAACCGAGAGCTCTTTGATGGTTGTTTTCTCCGGTTCCCGCCCATACAACATTTGGATTATCAGGATCAATGGCAATGCATCCGATAGAGTATGAACCGTATTTTTCAAATACGGGTTTAAAAGTGATTCCGTTATTTTCAGTTTTCCATATATTCCCGGAAGCGGCAGCAACATAGAATTCACTGTGATTCTTTGGGTTTACCGCTATATCTGCAATCCTTCCCGATGTGAAAGCGGGTCCTATCGACCTAAATTTAAATGCACTGAAAAATGATGATTTTATCGGATCATCATCTTTTTTTGTTTTCTTTGTCTTGCCGAAAACTCCTACGGTTAGCAAGAAAACCATGAAAAAAATCAATAAATTTTTTCTGTTCATTTTTTCTCCTTGTGAAAAGTATTTTTCATATGATTAATACGAAAAATAGTGTATCTAAGTTATCTCAAGGAGAATGCAATTAAAGAATAAAATATATTACTTTTACAATATAATTTTAATATTTTACAAGTTTTACCGGGTTAATAGGTTGCCCCTTGTAAATAACCTCCCAATGCAGATGAGGTCCGGTTCCCACGCTGGAGCTGCCTACTTTTCCAATCATCTGTTTTTTCTTGATCTTTTCTCCTTTTTTTACAAGTATAACCGATAGTTGCCCGTATTTACTTATATATCCGTTTTTATGATCAATCACTATGAGATTTCCATAATTTTTTTTAAATCCTGCAAATATTACGGTTCCGGCAGCAGGTGCAATAACGGTTGTTCCCTTCCTTGCAGCTATATCCTGCCCTTTATGAAAATCTCTTTTTTTTGTGATAGGGTGAATTCTCCATCCGAATCCGCTTGTCAGATATCCCTTTGCAGGCCATATATCCGGTATATTTTTATTGGAGTCTATTTTTTTATTTCTCACATTTGTATCTACCTGGAATTTGACAACCACATAAAATTTAACAGGCTTTGGAATTCCGTTTTCTATATAGGGTTCATATACCCATTTGTATATTGCTTTCAGAGCGGCATTTGCCAATATACTGTTTCCTCTTACTACTCTTGCTTTACTAACTCTTCCGAATTTATCACATATGGCTTCGACGACGACGACACCACCGATTTTCTTTTTCAATACTGTTTCGGGATAGACAGGTCTGATCATTTTAATAAGGACCGGATTTTTTATTGATTTTATTTTTTTCACGGATTCCCTTCTTATTACGGATTCACCCTTCGCTCGATTAAGGGAGAGAAAAAACGGTTTCCCGAAAGAATCTTCAAACCCGAAAACCGAAGATTTACTTTCCGGAAGGTTAAGGATCGTCTTAAGAAGAACTCTGTTGTTATCGTTGTTAACAATTTTCAATTCGAAGCTTTTTTTTCTGTCTAACATCGAAACTTCAACGGTAAATTTATGGCTGTTAAGTATGATTATCTCAAATTCCTTTCTTTTTTCATCAAATCTCCATCCCCATTTTGTTTCATTCAATATTCTTATGGCTGTGAGATTAAATATTCTTTTTATCTCTTCGCTCTCTTTTTTATTATCGAGATTAAAAGTAATATTTCCAACAAAAAGAGGTTTCAAAAAAAAGGCTGAGACCACGGACGGGATATTTTTTACACCCTTTCTGTGCCCTTCGTAGAATCTCATTTTAACAAAAATATCATTTCCTTTTTTTTCGGAACCGGTCAAAAATCCTGAAATGATGATAAGTATAGCCAGTATAACAATAACCAGTTTTTTCATATTACCCTCCTAATTTTTTTGAACCCAAACGATTACTCTTCCTTTCTCACGTGAGAAAAAATATATTCCTTTTGCTTCTCTCCCGTCAATTTCAAGAGAAGTTATCAATACTTTTTTGTCAGATTCATTTAGTTTTTTATAAATCTCCCTCTTTTTAAAAGATTGTATCGGGGAATATTGAAGAAATATAAATGAGACGGCAATGACTATTGAAAGTGCTGTTGCAAAACCGAAAATAAGTTTTGTTCGAGGGATTCTTCTTTTTTCAACTTTTTTCTGGAGTATTCTGTATCTGATATTTTTCCATATATCTATGTTATCAGATGGTATTGATTCTTTGAAAAACATCTTTATTTTATCTTCTTCATTTTTATTCATGTCATAATTCTCAAGACATCCTTTATAAAAATGATTAATGAAAAAACTCCGTTTAAAATTGAATAAAACAATTTTGTAAAGGAATCTTATAATCTTGCATTTCATTTTAAAGGCTCCATTGAAGATGTCATAATTTTTTTTATTTTGCTTCTTGCATTAAAAAGATGAACTCGTACGGTATTTAGTGAGCAATTTAAAACATTGCCAATCTCGTCAGCAGTCATATTTAGATTAAGCTGCATTGCAAGAGCACTTCTCTCCTTATTAGATAGTTTTTTTAATGCAGGTTTGAACAGATTCGAATCCTCTATATTTTCATACTGCTTTTTCTCAAAGGTTTTCTCTTTATATTCTTTCTTTAATTTATCAAAATATTTTAGAAAAATCTTTCTTCTTCTTGTATGGTCAATACACTTATTGTAGGTAATTGACATTATCCATGTTTTAAAATTTTTTTCCGGATTGAATTTATTAAGACTTGTAAAAGCCGTTACAAAACTATCCTGAACAATATCAACTGTATCTTCATGATCCGAAATTATAGTTTTTGCAAATGAAAATAACAGATTTTTATACTTATTAACAAGCACTTCAAAGATCTCCCTGTCTCCGGCTAAGCATTTCCGAATAATGATATTGTCATCCATAGATCTTATTCTGTATATAATACGTTTGAACAGTCATAACCATTTAGTAAAAAATTATTTTATCAAATATAAATTGTTGCATCATAGATATTATTAAAAAAATTAAATGAACTTTGAGAATTTTTACATGATTTGATAATCTTAATATTAAACAGATATAAAATTTTTTTAAAGGAGAGAGAAACAATGACGGATAGGGAGAGAAGATCGGGGCAGGATCAAAGGTCGGGTGAGGAACGGAGAAAAGAAGCGGAAAATAAAAAGAGCATTATGGATAAGCGAAGTGGTACCGATAGGCGTTCGGGAGAAGATAGGAGAAAAGAATAAGTTCTATTTTCCGAAAACGTAAGAAATTGTAATATTCGGAACAATTATTTTCATTCCGTGGACTCCCGGCATTCCTGCTCCTGCATAATAATTCATCGGGTTGACTGTCCTGCTTCTGCCGGAAAGATATTCCAATGCAAAATCAGTTCTGATTTTTCCTTTTTTATATCCGAATCCCAATGTCACTCCTCTATAATCAATACTGGGCAGCATAATATTCAATGTCTCCTCGGGAGAAGGGGAGTGGTCGGTATAATATCCACCTCTAAGTGCAAATGTATCGGATAATTTATATTCAATCCCTATTTTATAATCGATAGTATTATCCCAATTTAGAATAAATTCCGAACCTTCATCCATTCCGGCAAATTTCCAGCTTAATTCATCGAATTTTACGGGAATATTTTGAAGACTGAACCATTCGGAATATGTGACATCTGCGGTTATTGTTATTCTGTCAGTAGGTTTGAATGCGACTCCCATACCCAACCAGAGAGGCCACGTTGCTTCTCTTGTTCCTTTTGATTCGGCTGCAAGACCGAGGTTTGCAAGGAAAGGAGCTTTTGCCGTTCCGGTAATTGAAGCTTTAACAGGTGCTTTCAAAGTCAGTCCGAAACTCAATTTTTTTGTCGGTTTATACATAAGCCCCACAGTTGCTCCGAGAGCAAATTTTGACATTTTTTCGCTATATTGAAAGAAAGGAATTGTTGATCCGTCTCCACCGGGTCTCTCCATATTCAAAGTTACATAATTGAGGTTTATTGAAGCTCCGATTGAAAATTTTTCACTGAATTTATATGCTGCAGCAGGTGACAATGTGATCATAAATATCGTGCTGTCCCATGTATATGGTTTTCCGCCTGTCAGCATTTTCAGTTCATCTCCGGACCATTTTGCTCCGGCACCTGACGGAACATAAAGTGCAATACCGGCGACAAGTTTTTTTGAAAAGGGTTTAAAGTAAGATATTGAGCCGGAAGGATACATTGAGTTTACAGTTTTTGCATCGGCAAGAGTTATTCCCATCAATTCAAATTTATACGTGCCCTTAGGAATAAGATCAGTAACGAAAACAGATAATGAGGTCTCCTCTATTTGAGATAGTCCTGCCGGATTAAAGAAAACCGCACTGAAATCATCCGAAAGACCGATATAAGCTGTACCCATACCGCTTGCTCTGGAACCGATACCGTTGAGATTTAGTCCGTTTGCGGAAACAGAGATATATAAAAACGGTAAAATAGTGATAATCACCAAGATTTTCAAGAAATTCTTCATGTATCCTCCTGTAAATTGTAATTATATTCAATGGAAAAATTTTTTTCAAACGATATTTTTATGTAAAAATAAAAGATAGTCTCTAATAATAAAATTTCTTATAGTATTTCTGTTTTATCCTTAAAATGAAAAATTCTTATATTATTTTAGAGTTTTTTTAATGGATAAAAACATTGGAGTTTTTTTTTTGAGATCAAATTTTTCGGTTACAATTTGACAATTATTTTTCAGATTGTTAGCATAAATAATTAACAATTAACAAAACTAAATTGTTTGCCAGGAGGAATAAATGAGAAATAGGTTTGTTCTTGTTTTCTTAACAGTATTTTTACTGCTTATATTTAACGGTTGTCAGGATCTCGGATCAGGTAATACATTGACATTCACATTGCTTCAAACATCAGATCTTCATAACCATGCGGGTGGATATGGTCCTTCATCGGATTATACTCCGGGAAATAACAGTGATAATGATTCTGTTCTTGGCGGTTTTACCAGAATAGCCAGTCTCATAGCTTCCGTAAGAAAGGAAAATGAAGAGAAAGATATTCCGGTGGTTGTTGTAGATTCCGGAGATTTTTCAATGGGAACTGTTTATGATCTTGCTGCAGCAGACCCTGTGTTTTTTAAATTTTTTCAAATGGTCGGATATGATGCAATAACTTTGGGGAATCATGAATTTGATTGGTCTTATGCGGGGCTTTCTCTTTTATTGTCAAATGGTTTTACGGGTGGTTTCAATGTTCCGGTTATTGCAACCAATATGTTTACAAGTGATGCTTCTCCTGCTGATGATGCAATTGAAGCCATGGTGAATTCCGGGAAAATAGTAAGAAAAAAAATATTAAAACTCTCAAACGGTTTAAGGATCGGTATACTGGGGATAATGGGTGTTAATGCAGATCGTCTTGCACCGGCTGCCGCTCCCATAACTTTTAATCATGACTACTCTTTTTTACAGGGCAAAGTTGATGATTTGAGAAATAATGATAAAGTGAATGTTGTTATCCTTTTATCTCACGGTGGAATCTATTCGGATGGAACAGGAGATGATTTTAATCTCGCGAAAAATGTAACGGGGATAGATATTATTGCTTCGGGACATTATCACACTGCTACTCAAACAGCTTTCAAAGTGGGATCGTCGAATACAAGAATATTTTCTCCGGGTGAATATGGTAAATGGCTAAGCCGTATGGATATAACTTATGATCTCGACTCAAGAACGGTTAAAAGTTTTGATTTTAAATTGCTGCCCGTTGATGATACCGTAAAAAACAGAACCGTATTTGAAACGGTTATTTCAGGATATAAGGAAGCTATAAACACGGCTCTTTCAGTTGCAGGTCTCTCTCTTGATATGCCTGTCTCCCGTGTCTCGGAAGTGATGGAGATCCATGGTGGAAAAGAGTCCGGACTTGGAAATCTTTCCGCTGATGCACTTAGAGCAATTGCTTCTGGGCTTGCTCCTCTGAACGACGGTGCTGTTTATGATGTGGCAATAATACCAAACGGAGTTATACGGGATGGTTTTTTCCCCGGAGCCACGGGAACGGTAACATTTACTGATATTTATAACACTATACCGCTGGGAACATCTCCTGATATTTCGCAGAAAATGCCGGGATATCCTCTTATGTCTCTATATATTACTGGACAGGATCTCAGGAATGTCTGTGAAGCGGGATTAACCGTGTCAAGGATGCTGGGCTCAGACTTTTATCTTAATTTTTCAGGAATAAGAGTTGATTATAATTCGGCAATGGCCCCATATTTTAAGGGAGTTTCCGCAATCTATCTGACTTCCGGAAGCGATTATTTCACTACCGTAAAAGGTGCTGCCA
This sequence comes from uncultured Clostridia bacterium, assembly GCA_964633415.1. GTDB lineage: Bacteria > Acidobacteriota > Aminicenantia > UBA2199 > UBA2199 > CAZNLS01. The sequence continues at coordinate 11,534 of CAZWFY010000003.1, forward strand.
TTGATATAACGGACAATACTACACTTTACCATGTTGTTGTTGATTACTATGCACTCCAAATGATGAATGCAGTTACAAATATGGGACTTACAATAATACCGAGAGATTCTTCGGGGAATCCGATTCCTCCTAAGAATTATCTTGCTTTCAGAATAGATTCGGATCCTTCTCCGGGTATGCAGGAATTAAAAGAGTGGGGTGCACTTTTATCTTTCCTTAAGAATTTCTTTCCTTATACCGGAAACGGAATTCCGCAAGCGATATATGGAACCGGAGGTGCAGGAATGGGCAGGATAAATTTTATCCAATAAATCCCGGATGAAGATACGGAAGATTTATTTAACTGTTATTTTTGAGTATAATTGAATTAAGAGACAGTTCCGGTTGCAAGATCTAATGTGAAAGAATAGTTGTTGCCGTTGTATAAAAAAGATACCGTAATCTTTGAAGTTCCGTTATGGTTTACTGATACGGCGATACCTTCAATATTAATAGTTAATGTGCCGCTCTGAGCATAATCATTGTTAAGTGAGGCAATTATATTGGCAAATGAAAAAGTACTTGTGGTTCCCATGTATGTCACGGATCCGCTGCCGTTAAATATTATTTCCGAATTTCCATCATGAAGTCCGGTAATATCCATCTGATACGTTAAATTTCCGTTGTTTCCGGTAATTGTTCCTTCTGACTTAATTTTAACAATAAGATGTGTATAATATTTTCTATAATTACCATTGGAGTCTATAAATTGAATTTTGATTGTTGCACTCTCTCCTGTACTGAGAGTCGTTTGCAGGGTCCACCATCCTGTTGATGAATCATAGTTAAAACTATCCGATTGAGCAGAGTTTCTTGAAAATGAAGTGACACCCGAGGATGCATTCATTATTGTCGAGCCGACAGTGTTAAGGACAGAGGCAGTAAAAGCAATTGATTTTTCTATAGTGTTTACTTTTTCAGTGTCATTCGCTGTTACTTCATCTGCTTTTTTACATGAAACGATCATTAATAAGAATAGAAACAGACTAATAATTAAAATTAATTTTTTCATTTTCACCTCACAAATGAATTATGTGCTTATAGATAAAAATTGTCAACGGATAAATATCTTCTCAAATTTTAAAGAAAATTAATAAAAATGTTGAAATATTAAAAAATAGTGAATATAATATTAATGATGAGGTAAAAGATGCCGAAAATAAAAAGAAAAGTTATAAATATTTCTCTTGGAGATAAGACAAAGATGATGCTTTGGGAAGTATCGAAATATTTTAAAATCAGGGAATCAAATTTTATAGAGAAAGCTATAATGGATCTTGACAATGAAGAGATAAGCAATGATTTCAAGAAGTTTTGTGAATTGATGGGCTATAAAAATATTGAAAAATCTGCAGAGCATAAACCTCTTTTTATTATGGAGAATCTTGTATACAGAATAAAAAGAGATCATTTTGAATATAATTTAAAAAATCAGACGATTTTTATTAAATATTTGATATATTTTTATTATAATAAATATATCAAACCGATAATTTAAAAATTCAAAAAATAAAACAGCGGAGGAAGGGGATTAGTAAATTTAAAAAGTTGAAAGTTTAACGAATTCTCAGGGTTTGAAGAAATGGAAGAGAATCTGTTCTCAGTTAAGATGAAGAAAAAAAATAGTTTTTGCAAAAAACACTAATTCTCTTTGAAAAAACCGAAATCTCGTAAATATCTATGAAAAAAGCCATTATTTTAGTAGTGATATTAATTATTTGTTATTTAGATCTGCTTTCTTTTAAAAAAATTAATATTTTCGGCATCAGGTATGGTTTTTTTTTAATTTCAGTTTCAAAAAATCTAAATGTTTTTAAAAACGACAAATTAGTTTTTTCAGAAAAGGGAGATTTAATCTCCGAATATCTGATAATAGAAAGATCTGATAATGTGATTTTATGTAAATCCAAAAAAGAATTTAAACTGCTTAATAAAAGATGTTATGTGAAAGCTGATCAAAATGTAATTATTGAGGAAACCGATAAGTTAATCGGGAATCGGAATTTAAAAAGTTATAAAAAGCGGTGGTTTGAATACATTAAAGGAATTGAGTTTAAAAGAGTAGCGGATAATGTCTTTGTAACTCTTGATCCTATTTCTGTTTCTATAATTATGGATTTGACTTATAAAGGATTAAAGAGATATGTAAAAAGTTTTCAGACTGAGTGTAAAACAGGATATAGCGTAGAAATGCTGAATACCATGGAGATAGAAAAATATATTGATTTAAAAAAGGGCAAAATACTACTCGGTATTTCGGAGGGGAGAGTGGTAATGGTTTATAAAACAAACGGTAAGATACGAAGTAGTTTTATTACCGAATCTACAATAAGAAAGTTTAGTGGAAATATCTTTTTACCGCTGATACTTAAATATAAAAGGAGATAGAATGAAAAAATTTTTAACTATTACACTGATTCTGTTTTTATCTCTGTTTTCCTATTCCGAATGGAAGAATAAAATATCAGAATATTGGGATGATTATGAAGATTTCAGTTCGATAATCAGATATCTCGAAAGAGATATTGAAAAAATTTCAAAAGTTGAGAGAGCAGAAGCTTTGGCAATTCTTTCTTATGCATATAAAAATGAGAATAATATTGCCGGAGAAGTGAGCTGTATTAAAAAACTATTTACGATGTTCGAGTTTAAATCAATTTCTCCGGATTTTTTAGATTTAAGTGCAAGAATGAAAATATTCGATTATATAGAGAGATGGAAAAAAGTATTTCCTGAGATATCGGGAGTTGAGTTTTGTAATATTGATGATGGAATAAGCTATTTTTCACCACCTGAATTTATCAATATGAAAATCTGCTCTTCCACATCAGCCGGAATGAAATTAATTGATTCTTTAAACAGAGTGGTATTTTCAGTTTTCTTAAAATCCGGGAAAAATTTTGTGAAAATTCCAATGAAAATTGTGGAAGTAGCTAATAATATTACAAAGTTTAGTATAAATGTTTATAGTGGTTCGGTTTCAATAAATTATAAGTTTACTGTTGAAAAAGAGTATAAGATTCCTTCGGGAATAAACTTTAATCCCAATCTTGGATTTGTTAAATTGATTAACCGGAATTTTAAAAAGGAAAGCAAAAAGATAGTTAAAAAAGAAGGTAGAAGATATTTTGATAAAAAGATGTTTCTTGAAAAATCTTTGATTCCGTTAGGAGTAGGTATCACCTTTTTTTGTGCGGGAAATTTTTTGACGAATTCAAAAACAGTTACTCCCGATAAGTTTGTCAGCAGGCAGTCATTATGGTCTCTTGGGAAATCATCTAAATATTTCGGAGTAGGATTTTCAATTAAAAGCGTTATTAATTTAATACGATCATTCAAAAAGATAAATACATATAAAGTATATTTTGTAGAAGATCCCGATTCAATTCATTATAACAATCTTCTCCGGAAAGTTCTGAAAAAAAAGAAAATGTTGATTAGAGTAAAACTAAAACTAACAAAGATGGAGGAAAAAAATGAATAGGGCAAGAATTGGAATAATACTGTTTGCTACCCTGTTAAGTTTTGGAATTGCCGAAACACAAACAGGTTTTTTTGTATCTTTAAAAGATATTGAAATGAGAGTTGATTTCTCAGGCGATGCGATAAAGAGTGACGATGTTAGCGGTAATTTAAGTGAATTTTTTTTTAAATTGTCAAATATCTCTCCCGGAAAAATCGAATTAAGTCTTATTCTTAATCTTTCCAAAGGATCTGTTATTAATGGTGAGAATCAGATAATAGAATACAGCCGTATAGGTACAGGTGCTGAATTAGGTAAAATATTTAATCTTTATTATGGGACCATTTTTGGGAAGAAGTGTATATTTGATATGGTTTGTGGGATTTCGGGAATAGTATATTTCAACGGGAAATCTGATACAGGAGAGTTTTCACTCACGGGGAGTGAGGAGCAAAAAGATAAACTTTTATATGATTTTGGAATATTTGCATCTTTAAAGATCGGGATAACAATGAGGAAGTTTTATCTCTACATCGGTTTTCAATCAATCTATCCTCTGTATTCAAAGTCGATTTTAACAGATGAGAAAGTAAATTTCTTGAAATCTTATCTTTTTCTTGGAGTAGCATTTTGAAATATTGCCCCGAGTGTAATCGTTTTATTCCGCAAAAAAAATATATTTGCAGTCGTTGCGGATCATCCGGAATTTCAGATTTTATTTTATTAAACAGAGAAAAAAAAGAGATTGATAAAATTATTCTATTTGTAGAATTACTAAAATTTGATGATTGTGAATATAAGATTATTGAAATTCTTGGGACCGGTGGATATGGAATAATTTTGAAAGTGGAAAGTGTTGAAAGAAAAAAATTTTATGCTCTTAAACTTCCGCTCTCATTCAAAAATATGTTTACAAACAGTGGAGGATATTCCGAAGAGGAGTTAAAAGGTTCTGATGAATCGGTTGAAAGTGAAATATCAATTCTCGAAAAATTTAGTGGAGAGAGATTGTTAAAATTGGAAGGAACAGGTGAGTTTGTTTGCCGGAATGGGAAGCTGGAGGGGAAATTTAAGGGAATCCTTCTTGAATTAGCAATTGGGACACTGAAGGACCTTATACTAATGGAGTCGCGGGGAAAGGTTAAGATAGGGTTTAATGAAAAAATAGAAATATCGAGACAGATCATCGAAGATCTTCAATATTTACATTTAAGAAATACTGTTCATAGAGATATTGCCCTTGAGAATATCTTTATTGTTGATAGAGAGAATAAAATTAACTTTGTGCTTGGGGATTTCGGGACTTCAAAAGTCAGAAAGATTGTAAAGAACAGTTCAACAACCAAAATTATCGGTAAGGAAAAATATCTTGATCCGGCAAGGTTTATAAAAAAATACAGGACAGATCCGAGAATTGATATGTTTACTGCAGGAATTGTCATTACTGAAATTTTTATAGGGGATTTATGGGACAATATCATATTTGAACCACTTTCAGAGATGAATTTCGAGGAAGATTTTTTAAAAAATTATGTTTCAAGCCATCTTGATAAAAAATTTATAAGATTTATTGCAAAATCTTTAAAACCTGAAATAGAAAAGAGATATAGAAATACAGATGAGATGAAAAAAAAATTTGAAAAACTTGTGAAATCTGTAAGAAAACGAAAACAGTCGATAAAAATCAGGAAAGATATAAAACTTCTTTACAATATAAAAATTCCATGGGAAGAAAAAACAGGAAACAGAGAAAGGATTGTAGATTATGAAAATCACTGTAAGTTAAGTTTTGATGCTGATGAAAAGTTGGTGATCAACTTTAAAGGTGTCAGTATATCAAAGGTTATTTTGAAGAATACTCCGTTAATTAATATATCGAATTCAAAAAACAGTATAGAGATATCAATTGATAGAGATTTCGTAAAAGAGAGTTTGAGGATATTTTCGAAAAAGCATTATGACAAGGATAAAGGAATTCTCTATTTTCAAAATAACTTGAGAATTATCTATATTCTGTCTATGACCAGATACAGGAGATATTAGTGAAGGAAAAATTTCTAAGAAAAAAATATAAAAGTTATCGGAAATTTTTCAGACTGTTGAAAAAATCCGGAATGTTTAAAGCGGTAATTTATGACGGAGAAAGTTTTAATGAATATTGCTACCCCGGAATAAGAATGGATTCATGGAAAGCAGAGCTGATAGTTCTTTTTATTCTTGTCTTAACTTTGGTATTAGTTCTTGAAATGAAAACCGTAGTACGTTTTGACTTGGCATATAATATCAGCGGAAGGATTAAGATTGAGAACAGGGTTGATAGAAACGGTATATCAAATCTACATAAAGCTGTTATAAACAATAAGGAAAAATTTGTTAAAAAGATAGTTCAATATGGTGCTGACATTAATTCCACTGATGAGTATGGTTGGACACCTCTTCACTGGGCGAAGTTTCTCAAGAGATCAAAAATATCGGAATTTCTTATCAATCATGGTGCTCTATCTGACTTTCCTTCTGAAAAAGATTGGTTTAAGTTTAAAAAAGGTACAACTCCCGATAGTATTAATTGATTATTTGAATTTAACTCTTTTCTTGAAAGATAGGAAAAAGTAAATGTATACACAACCCCCTGGACGGGGGTTGTGTGTAATGTTTTTAGTAGTCTATATTTTTACTACATTAGCTGCATAGTCACCCTTTTCATTCTGACGAATTTCAAATTCGACCTGCTGCCCTTCATCTAACGATTTAAATCCGTCACCCTGGATCTCACTATGGTGCACAAAGATATCCTTGCTGCCTTCCATTTCGATAAATCCAAATCCTTTCTGAGGATCAAACCATTTTACTGTTCCGTTAGCCATATTTCTAACCTCCTTGTAAATTTAAAAGTAAATAGAGGTAGAAATTAAAACTTCAATAAAAAATAATTTTTGATTGGTCATTTTTATTATCTCTCACCTGTACTTACAAAATAAAATTATATCAAATTGTTTTTTCTTTGTCAAAAATTTGATTTTTTTCTTGATTTCTTCAAATTATAGTTTAAAATAAAATAATAAGTACAAGGAGGAGGGAATGAAAAGAGTTGTTTTATATTTTTCGATTTTTTTATTGGTTTTTGGGGTTGTTTCATTTCAGGGTTGCAAAAAAAGTGGAGATGATGAAAACATTGACGCTAATGCAGGTGTTGTAGGAACATGGAATCTTAGTATTACTTTTAAAAACAATTCTGTTGTTAAAAGAGTTATTACTTTTGCAGGAACAGCCGCCGAGGGAAAATTTTCGGATGATCTCGGTGATTCCGGAACATACAGGGTTGGTGATGTTGCAATTTATTTTACAAGAATCGCAAAGACAACAGGTGTTATTCAATATTTTATCGGAATAATTGCCGATAATAATAATATGTCCGGAACATTTATCGGTACCGATACCGGAACAGGGACTTGGTCGGCAACAAGGTAAACAAGAAGTTTTTAATTTAGGAATAAATTTTTTATTTTAATAGGATGTCTATGAAACAAATAGGTTTTTATCAAAAAATTGTTTTAATGCTGATTGTTCTTTTTCTATTTAACTGTGATAGGGTTAGGGAGACGGAACATCATTATCATGTTGGAGATGGAGAGTATTATGGAGAATATTATCCGACTGATTCTTGGAGAACCTGTTCCCCGGAAGCGGTGGGGATGGATTCCAAAAAACTTGAAATTGTTTATGATTATGCCGCAAATCAAAATATACATACCGACGGACTGCTTATTGTAAAAAAAGGATATATTGTCCTTGAAGAATATTTCAGAGATTTTACGAAAAATTCAAGACATGAAAGCTATTCCGTTGCTAAAAGTTTTACAAATGCACTTATTGGAATAGCACTTGAAAAGGGGCTTATCGGATCTATAGATGAGAGAATTTCAAAATATTATCCTGAATTGAAAAAACCCGATGTTGATATCCGGAAAAAGGGCATAACGATAAAAAACCTGCTTTCTATGATGTCTGGCTTGACTTGGCAGGAAGAGGGAGAATTCTCCCATAGTGAAGATGATGCTTTTTTAATGATGGATCATGATGATTATATTAAATATGTTCTTGATAAACCGATGAGGTATAATCCGGGAAGTAAATGGTATTATTCAAGCGGTGATACAATGCTTTTATCAGGAATACTTGAAAAATCGACCGGAATGTCAGCGTTTTATTTTGCAAAAGAGAATCTTTTCAGTCATATTGGACTTCCTGATATTGAATGGGCTGCCGATCCGCTTGGTCATACGATTACACCCTGGGGTATTCAGGGAACATTGAAGGAGTTTGCAAAATTCGGTTTTTTGTATCTTAACAAAGGTAAGTGGGATGGAGAACAGGTTGTTAGCGAAAAGTGGATCGATGAATCTTTAAAGCCGGTTTTTCCTCCTGAAATATATTTCTATGGTTATCAATGGTGGCTTGGCAGTTCTTTTGAGAATTATAAAGCCTATGATCTTCCCGATGATATTTTTCTTGCATGGGGACTCTATACTCAACTGGTATTTGTTATACCTTCACATGATCTGGTTATAGTCAGATTGGGTATGGACCCTTACAGTAGTTCCGACCAGTGGGATGAAGCGGAATTTATTTCATTGGTTCTTAATGCGGAAAAATAGGAGTAGAAACAATTTAAATAGTTAGAAATAACAGTTGTTTTTTGATTTATTCCTTTAATGAAATGTATATTTTTGATATAAGTATTCATTAACCATAATTTGGAGATAAAAATGGATATTTATAAACATAGATCGGATTTTGATGTCAGGGATTATGAACTTGATATGCAGGGGGTTGTGAATAATTCCGTTTATCAGAATTATCTTGAACATGCAAGGCATCTTTTCCTCAGAGATTTCGGAATAGATTTTTCGGAATTTACAAAAAAAGGAATTATTCTAACTGTAATTCGAGTTGAGATGGATTATAAATATCCTCTCGTTGGAGGAGATAAATTTTGGATAGGGACGAATCCGGTGAGAGTTTCACCATTACGGATCGCATTTATTCAGGACATCTACAAATATCCGGATAATAAATTGATTTTAAAAGGGAAGGTTTTCGGGACGGTCCTGAATAAAAGCAGAAGACCAAAGATCCCTGAAGAGTTAGATAAATTGTTTCTGCATTAGTTAGGAACGAATAGAAAGATATGTCATATACAACATTTATTGAAAATCAATGAAAATAATTACAAAACAGGATCTTTTCTTTAAGCTTTTTTATCTTTTTCTACCACTTATGACAGGAATATTTCTTGCTCTATATTCAAGAAAAATTGTTTTTATAAAGGTAACTGTTATATTTCTCATTTTTTTTGCTTTGTTTATGTTTCGAAAGTCTTTGAGGAGAGCTAAAGCAGTAAGAGCCGTTCTACCCGATTTGTGGAAGCAGATAATTAAAAAGTATTCGGTCTTATACAGAGTGATTAATGGAGAGGAGAAGAAGCAATTTGAAAATGATATAAAAATTTTTTTAAAAGAATTTAATATCACTGCCGCAGGATCGGTTGAAATTGATATCGAAACAAAACTACTTATTGCAATTGGAGTTGCTACAATTCTGCATGGACGAAAAGAGTGGGAACCTCCGTTTAAAGATGGTGTGGTTGTTTATCCGGGAGAGACATTTGACACTGATTTTAGGTTTAACAGGGGTGAGATCGCCGGGATGGCTGGAGAAAGGAGACCACTTCTCATCACAAAGGATATTTTAAAAAAAAGTTTTGAAAATTCTTCAGACGGTTATAATTCACTGCTTCATGAGATTGCCCACTATTTTGATTTTGAGAATAGGGGATTAAGCGGGGTGCCATTAATCGGAAACAGTGCGGAGAATAGTTTAAAGTGGAAAAATGCTATTGAAAATGAGAGGGCAAAAATATCAGATGGATCGTCTTTTTTAAGATCATATGGAGATGTTAATGATTCCGAATTCTTTGCAGTTGCAACGGAGTTCTTTTTTGAAAGACCTGAAGATATGTTTAATGAAAATAAAGAATTATATCTTTTGCTAAAGAAATTTTATAATATTGATATGAAAGAATATTATAAAGAAAAATATTTAAATTAGTTATTTTTACAATTATTATTTTTTTATTTGATTTTGACCTGGATAAAATCGGTTGCTATCTTACCGCTTATCATATCCTTTGCATCAATAACAAATTCATATCTACCTTTGCAAATCCAATTAAACCCCATATTTAGATTTATTTCGGGTTTTGATGCAGATAATATTTTCTCTTTGTCAAAGATTGATATATCTTGCAAATTACTTATTCTGATCCTGAGACTTATCTGTCCGAAAGTTTGTTTATTAACTATCTTCATAAGAAATCCGTCTATTTTCATAGACAATTTTCTGTTTGAAAAACTCATATCCTTAATTTTTATTTCGGAATTTTCATTAACATATTGAGATACGGTATTTTTCTTTGTGAATTCGGATCTTATATTATCATCGTATGCAAGTTTACATTTTTTTCTGTTAACTTTTATCTTAATTTTTTTCAGTTTTTCATTCTCTTTCGGCTCATAATTAAGTATGTAATAGACATCCTTTTTTTTTACGATTTTTGAAAGTGCTTCAGTTATGTTGTCAGATGCGATAAGCTCTCCGCCTGTCTTTTTTGTCAAGCTTCTTAAATTGTTTTCAAGGTCGGTTGATATTTTTTTGAACTCAATATCCTTGCTGAATGTCTCTAAAGAAGATCTTATGAATACAGAATGAAAAGTTGCACCGACTTTAGTGAACATTTTTGTGATCTCTTCGGTTGGGAATCCTTTCGCAATATCCATCTCTTCTTTTAAATCGACAATCTGTCTGGAGACTATTCTTGACATACTGACGGTTTCGGGATTATTACTTGATTGCCATTTGTAGAGAAGTGATTGAAGCATTCTCATCAATTCTCCGGTAATTATTATTTTCGGGAACATCTCCTGTTGAAAAAAACTGATTACCCATTTCTCGTTTTTAATCTTTTGCAAATGTTTGGAAAAAAGAATATAGCTTTTCACATCGGGAATAAGATATTTGCTTTTATAATCTTTCCAGAGAATTGTATATTTTCTTAAAAATTCCGAAACAAATCTTGTATCATTCCTTAATTCAACGGGATTTTTTCCGCCTGTAGTAGTTTTTAGAGTGAGTTCAAATTTTGTTATATCTATTGCCTTTTCCAATTCATTAAAATAGAGGATCATTCTTGTTCTGGCTTTTTGACTCTCCTCTTTTAGAAAGTGATTAAGTTTAGTTCTTATTGATTCTTTGTCGGCAATATTTCTAAAGAATTCAGTCCTGTTATTAATGAAAACAAGTAGTGAATCATTTTTTCTTAGGATTTGGTCAAGTAGATAGTCAACACCTTTTCTGATTTTATTTGAAAAATTTGTAATATTCATTGCAAGAATAAAATATCTTGAAGGAACTTGAGATTTTTTGGCTTCCAATCCGATGTTTTGGGTTTCTATAATTTTTCTCTTTATATTGAAACCGGCAATTTCTTTTCTTTTACCGTTAATGAAAAGTTTAAAATCCTCTTTTTTTAAATTGTCAACTATTTTTCCTTTACTGAAAACTCTTACCGGAATTTCAATATTGATTACGGAAACAGTCTCTCGTATTTTATTGTCTTTTCGGTCAGAATAAAGAGAGGCCAAAAACAGTATTATTGCTAACAATATATATAAAATCTTTTTCATGTTTTCTCCTTAATAATAATAACCTTTAACAGTTCTTATTTTATAACCTCTTTTTTTGTTAAGTTTTACTTCTATCTTTCTGAATGTTTTAATCTTCCCTTTTGAAACAGGTGTGAAATATAATAGATATTTAGCTTGAATATCCCTTCTGATCTTTTTATACATTCTCTTTATATCTTTTACATCATCAAAGAAGAAGGGGATTCCTCCCGAAGATTTAGAAATCTTTTCAAGCAGTGTTTTATATTGTTCGTCGGAATATGAATAGGTTCTTTTTCCTATAGAGTAAATTTCTAAGTTTGATTTTTCGGCTTTTTTCATTAATGTATAAGGGTCAATAAAAGAGCTGTTATCCTCTCCATCCGAAAATACTACAATTATATTCCTTCCGGGAATTCCTTTGACCAGATTTATGCAATGTGCTATTGCATCATAAAGAGCGGTCGCACCAAAGGGAAAAGCAAGTGAAATAGAGTTCACAAGATCATTAATATTATCGGTAAAATCCGTATCTTCAATAACTTCATGATTAAAGAAAATCACAATTGCCTGATCGTTTTTTTTCATAAGATCTTCAAGAAACATTTTCGCAGCTTCTTTAATATATCCCATTTTATCTTTCATGGAAGAGCTTATATCAATAAGAAGTACAAGATGAGAGTTCCCCATCTGATTTTTGATTCGGTTTAAGATAGAGATCTCAATTGGTCTGCCATTCTCTATCAGTGTGAAATCTTCTTTTTTTAGCCCCTTAACATAATTCCCATGCCGGTCTATAACTGCGATTGGAATTGCCATCTCAACGACATTTACGCTCTGGACGTCATCAAAATGATATGATTTTATCTCTTTCCTAAGTAGAACTCCTCTAAAATCTCTTAAGATAACTTTTAACTTTCTGTTTTTCGGAGATTTCCCGAAATTATAATAGAATGAGAATGGAGGATTTTGAATCTCTTTTAAATATTTCCCGTTAAGATAAAATTCTACGGAATGGATCTCTTTCGTTTCGATACCGGTTATCTTGACTTCAATCTTTCTTTTCCCGACCCAGACATCTTCGGCATCCGGTGAAATAAATTTAATATCTATATTTTCCCGGGATAGAGAGAAAGAAAAAAGTATAAAAAGACCGATAGTTATTATAAAAAATTTTTTTATATTCATCTTATCCTCACATAACCTCTTCTTTTATATTTCTTGAGTATTTTTTTGAAGTTTGAATTATTCATAATATTAAATATAAAGTAAGTCGTAAAAATATCTTTTTCATAATTCTGCTGATAGAATCTCGGAAATGATGATAGCAGATAATTAAACAGGAAGTGACCGTAAAGAGCTGTAGAATATTTTTTCTTGGATGCAAGGTAAGAGAGTCTCATTTTAAATTCATTGAACTCCTCACCGAGAAAATAACCGGATTTAAAAATGTCAGCTTCCTCAGGCGGAAAAAGGTCTCTCCATTTCGGTCTCAAAGAGCCTAAACAGTTATAATATATATTTCCGAAATTATCCTTTTCATGTAGAATTTCCAAGCTGAGCGGGAGTTGAAAATATTTTTTCAAACGATCCTTTTGAGAAAATATTTCGAGACATTTATTACAATCAATAAGGGATTTTCCTATTTTAAAGTATTGATTATAGAAGAGCAACAATTCATCATTTTTTCCCTCAAGATATTCGGAAGATTTTTTATATGAGTATCCGGAAAACAATTTCCCGATCTTTTCCGAAAGGAGTTTGTTAATCATTTTATTCGATTTGGCTTTTTCCAGTAGCTCAAGTCCGTACTCTATCAGAAGGGATATATATTCGGGAAAATATTTTAAATTAACATATGGATAAAATTGAAGAACATTGTAAAGCAGAGATTGAACCAATTGACTGTCAAAAATTATATTACCTGCAAGCATCTGATCTTTCCACACAGATGCAAATAGAAGGTTAAGCCTTGATAATCCTCCTTTAAGTCTAAATCCGGGAATACTTTTAAGCGTGAGGCTGGATTCCGGTCTGCCGGAATAATTCCATGGAGTGTGGTTACTTGATGTTCTGAAATCATGTAGTTTCACAAGGTTTGGGTTAATGAACATTCGCAATCTTTCCGATTTTGCATTGATAGCATATGCAATTGTAACGAGAAAATTTTTCAAGTGTGGAAAAATATATTTTTTCCTGAATCGATTTAAAATATTTTGCAGTTTCTTTTCATTTCCGTCTTTTTTTAAACCAATCCCAAGTTTTTTCAGATCCCTGTTTAACTCCTTCCTGGAATATGTCATTACCCTTCTTTTTATAAAATCCGGAGCTTCATCACTGATTTCAGGGTGAGGGATTATCTGGAATAGTTTAATGATATTTTTAAAGGCTCTGCTTCTTGTGTTTATATCAGAAGATAGAATGGCACTGAACAATTGCTCGAATTCAAAAATAGAGGATAGTCTGATCACTTCCTGGGAATTAATAATGCTGTTAATTGATTTTTTAGTTATATTATTTAATTGGAATTCATACTCTTCATCTTCAATGTCAATCATCCTATTATTCAATCCTTGTAAGAGAAATTCAATAAATCTGTTGTCGATATAATTTTTTTTTAACGGGATATTAAAATTTTTACCGAACCATTCAAACATATCGTGAATAAATGTAGATTTATTAAGAGGTATTTTCAGTAATTCGTTTATTGTGCGGTCAAAATCATTTCCGTTAGTGTGATTTTTTGTGACAAATGCAAGTATTTCGAAATATGATTGATAAACAGCTGAAAAGTCAGCCCTGTCCGAAAGATTTTTTGTTTGAAGTTTTTTTACCCAGTTGAACATATTTATTGCGGTTTCCCAATCCTTAATATCAATTTTATCAATAAAATCTATCAGTATGTTGTAATCTTTGTATCCGTGAAAGAATAGTCTTAATGTATTTTCATCTAAAAGTTCAGGACGATCAAGAAATTTTGAGTAAATTGAAATAATCTTTTTGACTGCCGGAAATTCATCTTTGTATGAATTTTTCTCAAGCACGGTTTTAATAAACAGAAATGTGAGCTTATTTGCGTCATCAATATTTTTAATTTTTTTTGTCAGTTTCTTCTTGTTTAATATTCTTATCCAATTTTTTATATTCCCCGGGAAATATATTTTTCCGTCCCTCTCTTCCAAAGCATAGAGAAGATTGAAAAACCCCTGCTTTCTTAATCTGGCAAATCTGTTGTCGGTCAATTTTTCATTCTTACTAAGTTTCACTAAGGATAAAATTTTTTTCATTTTAATGGGATCGAAGTTAAAGAATAAGGATTTAAGCTTTTTATTTGATTGCCAAAAAGATATTGAGTAGAGATAGTTAAGCTTCCCGTCTAAAGATGTAGTAATATTTTTCAGGAATTTAAATTTCTCCTTCGAATAATCGGCATCGGCTATAATTGACCAGAATTTAACCGCTTTGTCTCCTCCGGGAATGTTAAGCATGTTATTCTTAACCCTTAAAGAACCTGACAGATTAAACAGTCCCATTAAAAATTTCCCGTCTTCATAGATAGTTTTCCATGGATTTTTAATGCTCTTTGTTTTGAGGTTTGAGATATAATCTATTTCCGAATCCGATAATCTGAAAATAATTCCAAGTAAGATAGAGAGTCTTTTTTCCCGAACTATTTTTAATAAAAAATTATCTTTGTTTAGTGAAAAACCGGTTATATTATTTAAAAAGTCAAAATTTATATTTGCAGGGATATCGGATGTGATGTGCCGGTAGAAAATACGTCTTGTTTTATTGATCTGCTTTTCAAGAGATTTAATGTTTAGGTTTATAAATTTATGATAATCAACTATTCCCGTGGAATTATCAGACTCTATATTATAACCTTCTCCGGATTTCTCCATTATCAATCCAAGGTAATTCATTAGTTTAATTCCGTTCCGCAGCCCCTTTCTTTTTGAGATATTAATTGTAAACATATTTTTCTCGAACAGAAATTTCTTTTTTATCAACTGATCAATTCTTTTTTCCATTAATATGATATCCATGATCTTTTTTCTCACACCGTTTTTTATCAGGTTTTTTGTCGGGGATTCTGAAAATATAAGAAGATCGTTGAAATGATACAAAAAGTCTTTTGTAGGTAGATTATAATAAAAGTTTATATACCTTGAAAGTAAAGTTGCATTTCCCGGAATTTTGATATTTTCGGTTTTAGTCTCGGACATGAGAGTAAGTTGAAATAGGGAAATTATTATAATTATTTTAAGTATATTTTTTTTAAACATTTTTGCTCCACTTCATTAATACGAATTAAAGATTAAAAACGGATTGAATATCGCTTCTAAAATAAAGAGTAATTCTATATAATGTATTAGTAATGTCAATAAAAAAAAAAAAATTTATTTTTATAAGTTTAATACTTATGTTTTTCTCCGTTTCTTGTAAAAAAAAAATAGATATTAAAACCGAACCGAAATTCGTTATAAGTGAAAATGAGAAGGCGGCAACAATTTTTGAAGATGAAGACTCATATAAGGCTTCAAATTTTTTTTTGAAAAGAGCGATAGATGATTACCTTAAAGAAGGACATTGGGAAAGAGCCATTCAAAACTATATTAAGCTTGGAAATGGATTTTCAAGATTAAAAAATTTTAAATCCGCACTTAAATATTTGAATATGGGATTGAATTTATCGATGGAACATTCCGGATATAAGTATTCTATTCTTGCTAAGAGCTATCATAAAATAGCCTTCGGGTTTATGAAGGAGAGAAAGTTTGAAAAGGCTGTAGAGATATATAAGAAAGCTCTTAAATTGAAAAAATCAATTTACGGGAAATATCATAGTGAAGTTTCCAGAACATACAACAGCCTTTCTTTGGCATACAGAAACATGGGTGATAGTAAAAATGCAGATAAATATTATTACAAATCTCTTTTGATAAAATTACACCATTTTGAGAAAATTGATGATAATTTTTTCAAGGGATTTAAGTTTGTTAATCGAATAAGTGAAAAGAGAAAGCTGTATAAAGAGGCAAAAAAAGTTTTAAACAAATCATTGAAAGTCTATCTGGAAACTTTTGGAGGTTATAGTAATCTAACTGCTGTTATTTTTGAAAATATCGGAATAATATATGCAATGGAAGGTGCATTTGACAGATCATTGGAGAATTTCAGAAATGCTTTGAGAATAAGGATAAATCTTTTTGGAGAGAATAGTTTTGAGGCAGCTGATACACTTCATGATATGGGAGTAGTTTTTTCCCTCCGAGGAAATAACCGTGAAGCTAAAAAATATTTACAGGAATCTCTTAAGATAAAAATATCAAGAGTCGGTGAATTTCATCTCTTCACGGCCGACACCTATTTTCAACTGGGAAAAATTTGTTATTTAAAGGGTGATATTGACCATGCCCTTAAGTATTTTCAAAATTCTTTATATGCCATGAATAAAAAATTTTCAAAATGCAAATATTGTTCCGCTCAGTATGGAAATTTTAAAAAATCAGAATTTACCAAAGATATAATAAATGTACTGAAGTATAAAGCTAAATCCCTGGTGGCAAAATCGGAAGGAGGTAATAAAAAGTTTGAAATCCTTATATCGGCTCAAAAAACCTATATTTTTCTTGTTAAAATCATTGAAATATTAAAAGAGAGGTTTAGAAGAGGGGAGAATAACAGTGAATTCAATAAGACAGCCCAGAAAACAATAAAAGATGCGATTGATATATCTTATCGATTATTTTCAATCAGTGGTGAAAACAGATATAAGAAAGAGGCTTTTTCCCTTTCCGAAAAGAGTAAAGCCTCTTTGCTTTTAAGCATGATACATGAATCCGAAGCAAAGCAATCTTTCGGTATTCCTGAAAAGTTGTTAATTAGAGAAAAATTTTTGCAAAAAAAAATATCAGATTTTCAACTCTATAATGCCAAGAAGAGATATCGAAATAATAGACTTTCAGAAGGTAATAAAGATCCGGAAGAGCTGGATTATTATAAGACACAAAGAGAGTATAGAGTCCTATTAAAAAAATTTGAGAAGGATTACAAAAATTATTTTATGGTGAAATATGAAAAGAAAATTGTTGATCCGGATCTGTTTAGGATGAGATTGAATAAAAACGAGGCTGTAATAGAATATCTTCTCGGAGCAAACTATATTTATACTTTTTTTCTTTCAAATGATGATTTTTTATTTCAACGTTTTGAAATACCTGATGATTTTAAAAGTTTAATCAATACATTGTATATATCAATAGAAAAGATAGAAGAGGATATGTTTATTGATTCTTCTAAGGAGCTTTATAGGATTTTGATAAAGCCCTTCTTGAAAAATCTGTCCGGAAAGGAAAAGTTGGTGATAATTCCTCATGGAAAGCTATTTTTATTGCCTTTTGAAGTGTTAATACCGGATGATGTGGATTTTTCCTCATTCTCTGACTTGAAATATTTAGTGAAACGTTTTTCGATATCATATAACTATTCATTGACCATCCGGGATTATATTCATAGCAGAAAAGTGGAAAATAACGGAGGATTTATCGGATATGCTCCGGTTTTTGATTGGGCGGTTTCCGCTTTACCTTATTTAATGAAGAAGGAGTTGCCGAAACTGCCTGCATCGGATATAGAATTGAGAAGAATTATTGATCTGTTCAGAATGAAAAAATTGAAAGCAGAAGGTTTCTTTTATGAAGATGCAACGGAAAATAGTCTTAAGAAAAATTTATCTACTAAAGATTATGCATTTGTTCATATTGCAACTCATACGATAATAAACAGAGAAAAACCCAATTTGTCAGGATTGATTTTCTCAACCGAAGAGGAGAAACTCGGAGGAGATGACGGGATTTTATTTTCCGGAGAGATATATAATATGAAATTCAAAACTAATCTTCTTGTTCTGTCAAGTTGTGAGAGCGGTGTAGGAAAATTGATGGAGGGAGAGGGAGTCTTGACTTTAAGCAGAGGCTTTTTGTATGCAGGAGCTAATAATATTATCTTTTCTCTTTTGAAAGTTGAGGACAAATCAACCGGAAAGTTGATGATAAATTTTTATAGAAATGTTCTGAATGGAAAAGGGTTCGCCGAATCTCTGAGATCGGCTAAATTAAAGCTCGTAACCGACCCTTATACGGCTTTTCCAAAATATTGGGGCGGTTTTATTTTATTGGGGGAATAGGATATGGGGCTATCTTAAATTTACCGATATAGTAGAGATTGTTTTTATCGGTAAGTTTCCAATAATACAATCCCGGAAGAAGTTTCTTGTTCAAGATAAAGTTATTTGCCGAAACATTAAACGTAAAGACAATAAAATTTTTATTATCAACTATTGAAAGTGTGAGCTCTTTTGAATCTATTCTCCCCCAACTGAATTTCACATTGTCATTGCCTCTGACGAAAGAGTGAAAGGAGTTTTGCGAAGAAAGTGAACTTCTCTCTATGCCGTTAGTCATTGCTTCCATATTCGGATTAGGGTCAAATCTCAATGAGCTTTTAACTTTTGAATTGATCTCAGGGTTTTTCTTTTCGGTTTTAGCTTTATTGAGTATAAATGAAATTTTACTCTTTTTATTGTTAGTTTCCGTCAAAGTTCTTTTTTTTGAGATTTTCGTTGTGTAAAACACCGATAGAAAAAGAATAAGAATGAAAGTTGCTGCAATTTGACCTATATATCTTTTCTTAATAAGGTTGTCCGTGTAGGATTTTATTGCATTTTTTTTCTCTAAACTACTTCTTTTTGTTGGAGAAGAAGTGATAATAGTGGATGAAAGAATATCCATAATTTTATCTTTACAGGCTGGACATTTGTCAAGATGATCATCGACTTCAGGAGTAAGTTCTACTTTTGCTGTTTTTCTGATGTCATCAATTATGAGTGAAATTGAATAATCATTTAAATGACCGTTTTTTAAAAAATAATCTTCTCTATGAAGCATTCTTCATTCTCCCGGTTTGTTTGTTTCTGTTAAAAAAGATTAGAAAAAGATCTGGGATGTTTTTAGAGTTGTAAGGATTATTAGGATGTGTTTTATTCATATGGTCCTTTATTTCTCCGATTTTGTCTGATATCCATTTTCTTAATGAATCCGGTCTAAGTTTAGGAGAAGAATACCTACTGTAAACAGGAGTGATTATTTCAAAAATTTTCCTTTCGTAAAGTGTTGAAAAATCCGAGGACAGAATATCTATATCACTCTTACTGCAATTTTCAAAGCAGGCAAGAATTTCATCCTTCGAAGGCTTCTGATTATATTTCATCTTAAGAGTTAAAATGATTTTTGCCTGATTTTTTCTATAAAGAGAAAGAAGCATTCTCAATTTTTGTAACTCTTCATCTATAATGAGATTTGTAAAACCCTCCTCTCTTTGTCTTCCGGCTATATTGAGAATATTCACTTCTTTTGCTACCTTTTTCTCCTCTTTTTTTTCTTTTCTAAGCATATCTATATATATATTACGTATTGTAACCATAAAGTAGGACGTAAAAGTCGGATTTTGTTTTTCGCTGAAAGAAAATACTGATTTAAACTTTTCTATTTTATTTTTTAAAACGATCGTTATTATATCATGAACGATATCTTCAACTTCATTTTTATTAAAATGTTTTTGTGAAATATATCTCACTATTAGATTTCTGTATAGAAGAACAAGAACATTCGGATGGAATTTTATTAAAGAATTAAGATTTAAAGCTTTTTTTACATCTTCTTCTTTTACCTTAAAATATTGCCGATTATCATTTTTGTCTTGTTTTTCTTCTTTTTGTTTTGTTATTTTCAGATAAAGTCCGGATAGTAACGGAACAAGGTCAGGGAAAATAGTGATCGGGAATCTCTCTTCCGGATATAATTGTTCCGTGATTATTTTAATAAGCTTTTCCATGCTATCTTTCTGATATTTTTTATCCGGATTTTCTGTATTTTTCATTTGGGATGATCATTATATCATAATATGCAGATGCATCTAAATCAAAATGAAAAAAAGAGAAGTTTTATAAAGATTTAATTGCAAAAGTGAAAAGTTTGCTATAGAATTGGATTTGATTTTTTTTATAATGATAAAGCAAATTAATTCCGGAGGTTTTCTGGTATGAAAAAAGTTTATGTAGGAATGAGTGCGGATATAATCCACACGGGTCATCTAAATATAATTAACGAAGCAAAAAAATATGGAGAAGTTATAGTAGGAGTTTTAACTGACAAAGCGATTGCATCGTATAAAAGACTCCCGTATTTATCACTGGAAGAGAGAAAGACCATAATAGAAAATATAAAAGGTGTATCAAAAGTCGTTTTACAGGAAACCCTTGATTATGTTCCCAATTTAAAAAAAATAAAACCCGATTTTGTGGTTCACGGCGATGACTGGAGAACGGGTCCTCAAAGAGAGACTAGAGAAAGAGTCCTTGAAACTTTAAAGGAGTGGGGAGGGAAGTTGATCGAACCGGAATATACTCCCGGAATATCTTCTACAATGCTGAATGCAAAGGTAAGAGAGGTCGGAACCACTCCGGGAATAAGGATAAGAGCCTTAAGACGATTACTTGCAGCAAAAGGAATTGTGAGAATTATGGAAGCTCATAACGGATTAACCGGGCTTATAGTGGAAAAGACAAAAATAAAGAAGAATGGAAGTGAAAAAGAGTTCGACGGAATATGGCTAAGCAGTCTGACCGATTCCGTTTCAAAAGGCAAACCGGATATAGGTTTTGTGGATCTTACCTCCAGAATGAATACTTTGAATAATATTCTGGAAGTGACAACAAAACCGATTATATTTGACGGAGATTCGGGGGGTCTTTCCGAACATTTCAGCTTTATGGTGAAAACACTGGAGAGAGAGGGCATCTCTGCAGTAATAATCGAGGATAAGGTGGGATCAAAGAGAAATTCGCTTTTCGGAACGGAGGTAAAGCAAACTCAGGATTCCATAGAAAATTTTTGTGAAAAAATACGTGCCGGAAAAGAATCGCTTGTAACAAATGATTTTATGATAATTGCAAGAATTGAGAGTCTTATTTTAAAGGCGGGAATGGAGGATGCAATAAAGAGAGCCGAAGCTTATATCGAAGCCGGTGCCGATGCAATAATGATACATAGTAAAGAGAAGAGAGCCGACGAGATTCTGGAATTCTGTAGAAGATATAAGAAAATAAAGAACAATGTCCCGCTTGTTGTCGTTCCGAGTACATATTCACATATAACCGAGGAAGAACTTGGAAAAGAAGGAGTAAGAATTGTAATTTACGCCAATCAGTTGCTGAGAAGCAGTTATCCTGTTATGAAAAAGGTCGCTGAATCAATTCTTGAGCATGGAAGAGCGAAGGAATGCGATGAGATGTGTATATCGATAAAAGATATCTTAACACTTATTCCAGGGAGCAAATAGTAATGGATCCAAAAAATTTTGTTGATGAAATAATAAAAAAAGGTTTCAACCCTTTTATGGGAGTTCCCTGTTCCGTTTTCACTTCGCTTTTAAACTATATTAACGACAGTGCAAATACGGAAAATTATATATGTACATCGGAAGGAGAAGCGATGGGACTTGCGGGAGGATTCGCTTTGTCGGGAAAATATCCTGTTGTCTATATGCAAAACGACGGTTACGGAAATGCTGTGAATCCTTTATCGTCACTTCAACTGCTTTATGATCTTCCTGCTCTTTTGTTGATTTCGTGGAGAGGATTCCCCGGAAAGAAAGATGCGCCTCAACATATGCTGATGGGAAAAACGATCGTTGAATTCCTTGAAATTTTTAAAATCCCTTATAAAATCCTTTCTGAAACAGACGAAGATCTGAGAGAAATCTTAAACGAAGCTTCGGAATATTGTAAGAAGGAGAGCAAACCATTTGCGTTGATAGTGAAAAAGGGATATTTCTCTGAATATTTAAGTGAAAGAACAGATAAAAAGAATCTGTTACCCATAAGGATTGAATACCTTAATGCATTAAAATCGGAATTGAAGAAAGATGATATTCTGTTAGGTACAACCGGATTTACCGGACGTGAACTATATCAATCTATAGAGCATCCCGGTAAATTTTATATGACCGGATCAATGGGTTGTCTTGCATCTTTAGGACTTGGGATTGCAACCGAGAACCGGGGGAAAAGGATATTCCTTCTTGATGGTGACGGAGCTGTACTTATGAAGATGGGAAGCCTTGCTACAATCGGACACTATTCTCCTAAAAATTTCATTCATATATGCTTTGATAATTCTGCATACGAATCTACCGGAAGTCAGCCCACGGTTTCTTCGGGAACCGACCTGTGTAAAGTTGCGGAAGCAAGCGGATACAAATATACGTTAACTGTAACCGGTATCGAACAATTCAAAGAGATAGTAAAAAGTATCGACAAGTTGGAAAAACCGATGTTT
This sequence comes from uncultured Clostridia bacterium, assembly GCA_964633415.1. Taxonomy (GTDB): domain Bacteria; phylum Acidobacteriota; class Aminicenantia; order UBA2199; family UBA2199; genus CAZNLS01. Next base: position 34,156 of record CAZWFY010000003.1, read on the forward strand.
TTAAGAGTTATGATACGTCCCGGAACTATAAACGGTTTGCAAAGACCATCCGATACACCTTTGCAAATGAAAGAAAAATTCAGAGATTTTATAAGAAGGTGAGGTTGGAATATTTCAATCCGGTAAAAATACTTTTTGAAAATTTAAACTCAAAAAAAATGTCTGATATTTCCGGAAAAGGGAAGAGAAGGCTGATATTCTGTTACGGAGGTTTTAAGGAGACTCCGGAATTATCGGCTTTTACAAAAGACAGCAAAAATGATTATATATATGGCGAAATTGAGAAGAACCCCTCTTTGGATAGTATTGACAGAGCTCTTAAGTTTGCAAGAGAGATCAAACCGGAAGTGATAATTGCAATCGGAGGCGGGTCGGTTATCGATACAGCTAAAGTCGTAAGATTCGGATGTCATTCCGATATATTTGATTCTTCCGAACTCATAGCTTTATCGAAGAACAGTGATTTGTCCACCGTTAAAAAACCGGTTTTTATAGCAATACCTACTACACACGGGACAGGGTCGGAACTGACAATGTGGGCGACTGTTTGGGATAAAAAGAACAAAAAAAAACACTCGATTTCAAATAAAGATAATTATCCTGATTTTGCCGTATATGATTTCGGACTTTTTTACTCTATCCCGTTAGAGGTTTCTATCTCATCTACTCTTGATGCATTATCACACTCATTTGAAGCGATATGGAATATCAACTCCAATCCTGTATCGGATCGTTTTGCATATGAAAGCATAAGATTGATTGCTGAAAATATCGGAAAGCTTAGCAGGATTACTCCGAAGGCGGTAAGGAAAGAATTGGTGTTATCCTCAATGTATGCGGGGTTGGCTTTCTCAAATACTAAAACAGCCGCTGCTCATTCGATAAGCTATCCGTTAACTCTGGAATATGGAATTCCTCATGGAATAGCCTGCTCCATGCCACTTTTCCCTCTGCTTAAAATTAACGGGAGTAAAATCAAAGATAAGCTTTATGAACTTTTTAAATGCACAAATTTAAACACTCCTGAAGAGTTGGAGGAGAGAATAAAGAGATCTATTGCAAACAGAGTGAATTTTTCGTTGAGAGATTACGGAGTGAAAGAGAAAGATCTGATTAACCTTGCTGAAAAATCTTTTACGAAAGAGAGAATGGCAAACAATATCGTTGAATTGACAAATAAAGATGTGTTTGAAATATTAAAGAGTATCTATTGAGGGTTTTAAATGAACAGTAGCAAAAAAAAACGGCTAAAAAATAGTGAATACGATTATAAAAAGTCTTTAAAAAGCGACGGATCCGACGGAAAAATTTCCAAATATTTGAATGTTGAAAAATATATTAATCGTCCTCTTGCTTCTCTTGTCGTGAAAATGGTTTTCAATACTAAAATAACTCCGAATCAGATAACGCTTTTTTCCTTTTTTATAGGATTACTTGGAGCAGTCTGTTTTTCAGTCGGTAGCTATTCCTATGTTATTACAGGTGGGATTTTGATTCAGATTGCATCGGTTTTTGATTGTTCCGACGGGATGCTCGCCCGTTCAAGAGGAGGAGGAACAATATTCGGAAAGTATCTGGATCTTTTCCTGGATAGAGTATCGGATTTTATCATATTCTTCGGTGTTATTGCAGGTGTTTTCAGGGTTACTGGAAATTTCGAATTTTTGATTCTCGGGCTTTTTACTATTGGACTTTATATGCTTCAAGTTAACCTATTCTATATAAATAACCTTCTTGAGAAAAAGGGAACCGGAGAAACAGGGGAATTCAGAGCATTGGGTTTTTTTATATTAATGCTCCTTTCCATATTTAATAGAGTTGATATTTTTATTTATCTCTTGTCCGTTGAAGTAGTCTTAAATCTTATATTCAGGATATTGTATTTTCTTAAAACCGGAAGAGAACTTGACTGAATCCGTTCATCTTTTAGTTGTTTAAATCAATCCCCAATTTTTTTAGTGTTCCTTTATCCGGGATTCCATTTCCATTGTAACCTCTTAATCTATAATATTTTTTCAGCATTTTTGTTAGAGGGAATTTTTTTGTTTTTCCTTTTTTCTTATTCATTAATAACAACTTATCCGGCAGAGTGTCGTGGGAGGAATTAACTCCTTCCCTGCAGTTCATATATCTTTCAAGAATGTGAATTCTTTTTCCCGCTCTTAAAAATTCTCTGTTTGATAATTTAATTCCCGTTACCGATGTGAACAAACCGGAATAGATTGAAAAATCAAGAAACGGTTTGGATAATCCCGGTAACAGCGTCATAACGATTTTCAGCAATAGTTTAGGTAAATATCTCAATCTTAATGATTCGAGTATATAGGGATAGAATGTAAATAAGCAGGTGTGAATGGAATTGATTGATGAGATAATATTTTCAAAGAGAAAAACATATTTGGCTTTATTAAGTGTTGAGTTTTTTGGAATAAAACCGAGAGTTGTCTCAAGGGAAAAAATTGCAGATGAGAGATGACAGCCCCCTCTGTTTGCGACTGCATAATTTAATCCCATACCCAAACTTCCCCTCGGATCATATCCGGCGACCTCAAGCCCTTTAACCTGAATTGCAAACTCTTTTCCGCCGTATTTTTCCGAGAGTTTTTTGCTCCCCATGGCGAGTTCCGCTCCGAAATTTCTTCTATATGCAATATCATAAAGTGTTTCGGAAATATTTTCAGAATTGCCGAATTTTAACGGGGAGTCGATAATTCCTTGTCCGGATGCTTCCATTGCATAAGCTATAGTACCTCCGGTTGATATCGTATCCAATCCCATTTCGGAACATATGTCATTCCATATCGCAATTGATTCCATATCAAATATCCCTATGTTGGATCCGAGAAGGACAGCAGATTCATATTCCGGTATTTTCATCTCTTTTCCGTTAAAATCCCCTTTGTGTCCACATAAGATTGAACAGTTTTTGCAGCTTTGATGTTTTGTTTTGAATTTTTTACTTATATATTCCCCTGATAGTTGTTCAGCTTTTTCACTGGTTCCTGAGGAAAAGTTATTAACCGGTAGTATTCCGGCTCTATTGTTTGATTTCACATACATTAACGTTCCGAATTTATTATATGCAGTTCCCGTATAATAGTTTCTCTTTATATATTGGAAACCCCTTTTTACAATTTTTTTAAAGGTTTTTTTATCGACAGGGTTAATGGAAAATTCATCTCCTTCAGCGACAATACCTTTGATTTTTTTTGATCCGAGAACTGCACCGAGTCCTCCTCTTCCGAGAAATCTGTCATCTGAAGCAATATTTGCAAAATTGACGAGATTTTCTCCTGCAGGTCCTATGACCATAGAGCCTTTCCCGTATTTTTGTAATAAACCGGAAGTATCACTTGTTGTCTTTCCCCATAGCTTTTTTGCATTTCGGAATTCTACGCCTGAAGAATCAATTCTTAAAAAGATAGGTTCTTCAGATCTTCCGGTAATTATCAGTCCATCCCATCCGGATGTTTTAAGTGCGTTTCCGAAAGAACCTCCGCAGGAAGAGTGGGTGATTATTCCTGTCAGGGGAGATTTGGAAACGGCTGAAAATCTTGCTGAATTCGGAGCTCCGGTTCCTATCAGGATTCCGGTTGCAATGATAAAAATGTTTTCACTACTTAACGGGTCAATTCCGGGTTTTAATCGTTCATAGAGTAATTTTAGTGCAAGACCTTTGCCGCCTAAAAATTTTTTCCTCTCATCTTTTGAGATCAAGATTTCTTTATATATCTTTTTAGTTAAGTTTATTTCAATAAATCTGTTTGAAGTTCCTATTATCTCTTTCACTGTTTTTCAGTTTTTTTTGGAATATAACTCATAACTCTTTCTGCCATTGCAGTAATTGTAAGGCTTGGATTGACTCCGAGATTTGCGGGGATTGATGATCCGTCGATCACATACATATTTTCATAACCGAAAACCTTATGATATTTATCAATAACACCTTCGCCGGCATCTTTTCCCATGGGGCATCCTCCGATAAGGTGTGCGGAGACCGGAGAATTGAACAATATTTCGGTTACGGCACTCTGAGGAATTCCGTCAATTTTTTTTGCCATTTCTCTTGCTGCATCATTTGCGACCTGAATGTAAGCCGGGATCTTTTTTTCTCCCGTTATTGATGTTAAAACTTTTTTAAAAGGAAACAGCAGTCTTCTTTTTTTTGTGAGCCTTATTTTATTATCCGTAGTCTGCATCACGAGAAGAATTGTGGAAAGTTCCGCCCATCTATATGGGATTGATATTTTTAAAAACCTTAAAGGATGGATGATTATATCTTTTATCAGTTTAAAAAATCGTGGAACTTTTCCGGTCTTATCTACAAGAAGAGTTGTAAGAAAGTTCATTGCACTTGAGCCCTTAGGATATCGGACAACTTCTATATGAGTGGAGTCATTGACATAAACCCCGGAAGTTATCGAAACGCCTTCGACTTTAAATCCTTTTCTTCTGTTTGCTGTGATTCCCGTCATAACTTCACTATTGGTTCTCGCACTGAAGCCGACTTTTTCAGATAATTTTTTCAAATATTCTTTTTCTTTACATTTAAGAAGAAGTTCATTGGTTCCCAAAGCACCTGCTGAAAATATGATACCTTTGGAGATAAATTTTTTCTTTTTATGCAAAGTTGCGATCCCGGTAACTTTTTTTGCCGAAATGCTGTAAGTTCCGTCACTATTCTGTGTGACCGATAATACTTTGTGCTGAGGAAGTATTTCCAGACCACGGTTCTCAGCGAGCCAGAGATAGTTTTTATCAAGACTGTTTTTCCCGTCGTCTCTGCATCCGACCATACAGTGCCCTGTTTTTGTGCAGCCTGTTCTTTCCGGTCCCTCTCCGTTGAAAAACGGATCCGGAACCTTTTTGCCGGGTTCACCGAAGAAGACTCCGACATCAGTGTTTTTAAAAAACTTTTCTCTTCCTATCTCTTTAGAATATTCGTATAACAGTTTATCTGCATCTGTCATTCCACTGTTTTTTGTTACTCCGAGCATCCTTTTTGCAGTATTATAGTGTGGGATAAGCTCCTTTTTCCAATCTTTATCAAGAGAGATCCACGATGGATCCGTGAAAAAGGGGTCGGGCGGGACGAGTAACGTATTTGCATATACGAGGCTCCCGCCGCCGACTCCGCTCCCTGCTAGTATAAGGACATTTTTTAACGGTTGGATCCTTAATATCCCGTATAATCCGATTGCAGGAGCCCAGAGGAATTTACGAAGATTCCAGTTGGTTTTCGGGAAATTTTTTGGACGATATCTTTTTCCGCTCTCTATCATTAAGACCGAATAGCCTTTCTCAACAAGTCTTAAAGCCGAAACACTTCCACCGAAACCCGAACCGATAATGATGTAGTCATAACTATTTGAATTTTCCATATTGTTAATATAGAAAATACCACATATGCATTTTTTTTTCTAAAAAAAAAGAGCTTTCAGTCTATATTAAGTACTTACAGGGATTGTCATTTGTAGTCATTAGTTCACTTCGTGAACGTCATTAAGAATTTACGGAGCTTGTCATTTTAATTAAGAATTTAGAATTCAAAATTGAGAATTTATAATTCCTCTAAGTTAAAGGAATTGGGTTTCCCTAACCCTATAGCTGATAACTGTACATCAATATTTCATTGCTTTATAATTTTTTATTATCAATTTTTTTATTTTTATATCTTCCTTATCACTTTTGTCCACTGTATAGATTACTCCGTTTCGGATAATTCTCGGAACATAAGGCATATTGACACGATATAGTAATTGCCCTTTTGTTGAAAAAATATCAACCACTTCGTATTTTTTTCTTGTAAGTACAGATTGAATTCTGACTACATAAATTCTGTTTTTCTCATCACAAAGTATCCTGTTAAAATATGGTTTGAATTTGGGAATGGGTATCAGTTTATAATAATTTTTATTATTTACTTTAAAAAGCAATGTATCTTTTATTGCATTGATCTCATTTGATTTTACTTCATCTTTTAATAAATCAACTTTAATTGTCTTAATAACTTTCCCTTCAGAATTTGCAATGTAAATAGAATAATCTTCGTTGTAACCAAAGCATAACCCCCCACTATCTGTGGCACAAAAATAGATATATGGTGTATAGTAGTGTTTACACCCCATAATTACTCTCCGTATCTTTATAATAGTTTGATTCGGATAAGATAAAAATTCATTAACTTTCTTCCCCTTAAAGTTAAACTGTTTTAATGTAATATATCTGTTTTTTTTTCTGTCCCCTCTGTATGTGCTTTTCACACAAAAAATATACTTTTTTGATGATAAAATAAAATCTCCAACACCAAATACTTTAATATTTTTTATAAATTTTCCTTCAGAGTTAAATTGAACGATTTTATTGCCGTCTGTAATATACAAATTATCTTTTTGATCAATATATAATCTAAAAGGCTCTTGTTGTAATTCTCCCGGACCTTCACCTTTAATATTACAGAACATCCTTTGAAATTTTCCTTTTTTATTAAATTTTAAAACCTTACTCCATGTTACAAAATAAAGATTTTCCATTGAATCAATTGCCATATCATATACACCAAGCAAATATTCATCGGGACAGTTACTCCCATTGATAAATGTCTCTTCATTGTAGTGCAATCTGAAATTACTTATTATTGGATTTTTATTAGCTCTTATTTGTAAATGTGCATTTATTATATCTGTGCAAATCACTATTATAATAAATACTGAAACGAATGAGTTCAATATTATTTTTTTAACTTCTCTCTCCATACAATTCTATAAAAGATAAAATAACCATTAATAAAAATATAGAAAATATTGTATACAGCTTCATTTTTTTCTATTTATTTTTGTTTTAAGAAATCCCATTGTTTTCCATTCTCCTAAAACTGTTCCTTAAAAGCCATAAATATAAATTTAAATTCATACTATTGTATTAAAAATGGAAAATCAATTTTTTTTTTACGAAATATTTCGGTAAATTTTTTTCTTCTGCCGGAATTCAACTGATCAATAACTTTTTGAATAAATAACTTATAAAAAGTATGAGCATCTTAGTGAACGCTATTGAATGGTTGCATTTATTATAAGAATAAGTGCATTCCCGTTGTCCCCGAGTTTTGAGACCCCCGCAACGAGATACCCTTTATTCTTGATAAATGTTCTGGAATCCATTAAATGTGAGAGACTGAAACTAAAATAGATAATATCTTCATCTGATCTGTTTTTACGTAAGTTTACTTTCCCTAACATAAGCTTAAATAACAGTCCGGTTTTTGACGGAAGAGTAACTCCATTAAAGTTAGAACCGTCTATAACGTTTAGAAATGCAGTTCCATCAAGCTTAAATGATTTAAAACTAAGAACATCCTTTAATTCGGTAATGACTTTTCTTAGATCTCTGTTCTCAAATTTTTCTCCGGATGAATCTTTTTTATGTGAGCCTATAACAGAAAATATTCTAAAGCTTATTCTGCGTTTTTCAGTATCGATTTTTTTTAGAATTTTTTCAAATTTCCCAATATTTTTTCTTGCCATTTCAACCGATAAAATGTTTTTTTTTAAGGAATAGGTTTCAGTGTAAATTCTTAAAGTATCAATGGCATCTTTGGCTGAAATATTTTTCAGGAAATATGTTTTTTTTACATATTTACTAATATTATTGTTTTTGCTTTCTGCAAAAACCGAAAAAGATCCTGCCGTAAACAAAATTACAAATAAAAAGATTAAAGATTTTTTTTTCATTGTTTTATCCTCCGGAGTGAAAAATCCTTTTTTTTCACCCATATGATTTTTATATTTTTTCCTTTTAATTCATACTCTATTTTAATCTCGTTCCGAATATTAAAACTCTCTTTATTTTCTAAAGAGAAGAAAATTCCCGCAACCAGCAATAATAGGGTTAATAGTACCGGAGTCCAATTGAATCCGTGTATGAAATTTTTTTGTCTGTATATTTTTTTGTTGATTTTATTCTCGATTTCATAAGGAATCTTCAGATCGACAGATTTTACAATAGTTTTTATACGTTCATTATTAATTTTATTTTTCATTTTTTTACTCCGAGTGATCTTCTTATTTTTTTTCTGGAATCCGATAGGATGACTTTTACGTTTCCGGGTTTAATTCCAATAATTTCAGAGATCTCATTGATATTGAAGCCACTGTCATAAAACATGAAAAAAATCTGTCTTTCCCTAAGTTTTAACTCTTGTGCGATAGAGAAGATAATTTGGACAATCTCTTTGCCGGAGTCCTCCACCGACTGGAATTCCGTTGAATTGAATATGTTATCGACGAATTTGAACTGCGAGTTTTTTTTATAAAACCTTTTTATTTCATTATTGGCTATAGCAAATATCCATGGCTTGAAATCCAAAGATCTATCGAAATTTTTAAAATATTTAAATGCTCGTAACACTGTATTTTGATATATATCATTTCCGTCTTCTGCAAAATTAAGGGATTTCATAATAAAATTGTAGAGATTGATTTTTACGGGAGTAAATAAGTTCTTGAAAATTTCACTTCTTTGTTTATGGGTAGTTTTGTAAATACTTTTAGATTTTTTCTTTCCTGAAAATAAAAGTGACGAAAATCCCAATGCGATCTCTTTCATATTATTTATATCACAAATATATCAAAAAGGTAAAAAAATAGATTAAGTTTACACTCAATACAATTAATTTCTAATGAGTGTTACCTGAATCAAGGAGGAAAATTGCTTCCTTTGCGAGAAGGTTAGGAAAAATTCTTATAATTCTGTTTTGAGAAATAAATGCCGAATTTAAAATTTTTATTTTTTTCTTGTCACAAAAGAGCATAAAATCCTTTATAGAAAGAAATCTCAGGTTTGGTGTTCCGAACCATTCATAGGGCAGGGAAGTTGTCATAGGGGTTCTTCCCCGAAAGAAGAGTTGATAACGTGTTTTAAAATATGCAAAGTTGGGAAATGCGATTATAACGGATCTTCCTATCCTCAATGCTTCATCTATGATCTTTTTCGGAAATTCCGTTTTCTGAAGACTGTTGTTAAGAATTACAAAGTCAAATGACTTGTCGGGAAAATGTATAAGACAGTCATTAAAGTCGAGGTTAAATACATTAAGCCCTTTTGAAATACATTCGGATACTTTCTCACTGTCTCTCTCAATCCCTTGACATTTAGCTCCTCTTCTATCTTTTAATTTTTTCATAAGAGTTCCCGACCCGCATCCGAGATCCATGACTTTTGCTCTATCCGAGATAAATTCCGATATTATTTTATGATTTTTATCTTTTTTATAATTCATTTTCTTCACAAATCCTTTCTAAAAAATTCTTTATTATTCCGGACTCTTTTTCCTGCTCAAGTAAAAATGCATCGTGTCCGTATGAAGATTTGATTTTTGCATATGTAGTGTTGACTCCTTTGCTCATTAGAAAGTGAATTATATCTTCCGAATAGCTGTGAGGATAGAGCCAGTCCGAATCAAAAGAGATGAGAAGGAAGGATGGAAAGATATCGGAATAGTTCTTTATCAGCTTGTCTTCTGAAACGTCAAAATAGTTGAGGGCACGTGTTATATAGAGGAAACTGTTTGCATCAAACCTATCAACAAAAGAGTTACCGTTATAATTCAGATAACTCTCAACTTCAAAATCAATATCAAACGAATTGCTGAATTTTTTATTTTTTAATCGTCTTGAAAATTTTTCTTCCATGGAGATCTCGCTCATATAGGTGATATGTCCTATCATTCTTGACAATGACAATCCTTTTTTCGGGATTTGTTTTTCATAATAATTTCCGTTATTCCAGTTTGGATCCCTTATTATCGATTGTCTGGCAACTTCTGAGAAAGCAATTTGCATGGGAGATTGTTTCCATGCGGCTGAAATTGAGATTACTGAAGCGGTAAATTCTGGGAAATCCGATGCAATTTGCAAAGCAAGCATTCCGCCCATTGAACCTCCGGCGACAGAAAATAATTTTTTAATTCCCAGAAAATCCAATAATTTTTTTTGAGCTTTGATCATATCCGATAATGAAATAAACGGAAATTCAGTGCCATAAGGTTTCCCCGTATCCGGATTGTTTGAGGAAGGACCGGTAGATCCGCTGCAACCTCCGATGATATTTGAACAGATAATGAAAAATTTTTCCGTATCAAATGCTTTTTTAGGACCGATAAGGTTATCCCACCACCCCGGTTTTTTATCCGAATTGTTGTAATATCCGGCCGCATGTGAATCCATAGTTAATGTGTGCTGGATCAATATGGCATTGTCTCTTTTAACATTTAAAGTGCCGTATGTTTCATAGGCGATTGTTATGGGGCCAAACACTATTCCCGACTCAAGTAAAAGACGGTCACTCTTTTTCCCCCCGAATGTAAAATAATTTTTCTTTACTTTCCCTATCGATCTGTTTCCCATTTTATTCTCCGCCGTTTACTTTTTTTAATGCCTGATCCAGATCAGAGATGATATCGTCAGGGTTCTCTATTCCGACCGAGAGTCTTATAAAATCTTCCGTTACTCCGGCTTCCAGTCTCTCTTTTGCCGTTAATCTCCGGTGGGTTGTTGACGCAGGATGAATTGCAAGTGTTCGTGTATCTCCGATATTTGCGAGATGAGCGATCAATCCGAGTGAATCAATAAATTTTTTTCCGGACTCCTTTCCGCCTTTTATTCCGAATCCGATCACAGCTCCGGTACCTTTCGGGAAATATTTATTTGCGAGAATATCATTCTCTTTGCTTCCCGAACCGGGAAAATTAACCCACGAAACTTTCGGATGCTCTTTTAAAAAAACAGTGATTTTTTTTGCATTTTTTATATGTTCTCTCATTCTTACATGAAGTGTTTCAAGACCTTGCAGTAGAAGAAATGAATTAAATGGTGAAATGGATCCTCCGAGATCTCTTAACATAGTCAATCTTGCTTTCATAATATAGGGTGTGCTTGCAGATACATTTTTAAATTTTTCGGAAAAAATCATTCCGTGGAATTCAGGGTCAGGTTCCGAGATATCCGGATATTTCCCTTTACTCCAGTCGAATTTTCCGGAATCGACAACAAGTCCTCCCATTGAATTTCCGTGTCCTCCGATATATTTTGTTGCAGAATATACAACGATGTCCGCTCCGAAATGAAAGGGCTGAAAAATATAGGGAGAAAAAGTGTTGTCAACGATCAAAGGAATATTATATTTTTTTAAAATATCCTTTAATCCTTCTATATCTGAAATAGTCAGAGAAGGATTACCAATTGATTCTGTGAAAACCGCTCTTGTTTTCTCGTTAATTAAAGGCTTAATCTTTTCAAATTCGTTGATCGGAACAAAATGTGTGGTTATTCCGAATTTTTTAAATGTATATCTGAAAAGATTATGTGTGCCGCCATAGAGAGATTGGGAGGATATTATTTCATCTCCGGCTTTGGCGATTGATAATATAGATGAAGATATTGCTGCCAATCCGCTCGCAAATGCAACCGCACCTTTGCCACCCTCCAGTTCTGCTATCCGCTTTTCCAGAACGTCGGTCGTCGGGTTTGAGATCCGTGTATATATATTGCCTGCTTCATTCGATTCGAAGAGGGATGTTGCATGATCACTGTTTTTAAATCGAAATGATGTGCTTTGGATAATAGGAACCGCTTGTGCTCCGAAAGCATCCCGGGGATCATATCCTGCATGCAGTAAAATTGTCTCTCTGTTATATTTTTTCTTTTTTTCAGTCATTTTTTATCCTTTATTCGGTTGAAAAATTCTTTATGAATGGCAGTCAATGCTTTTTTGCAATCACTGTCGTCTATGATCAGATACATTGAAGTCTCTGATGCTCCGAGAGAGATTATCCGGACGTTTATCTTCTCTTTGTTTAAAGCGGATAAAATTTTTGAAGCTATTCCGAATCGTTCTCCGATTCCTTCTCCGACTGCAGCAAGGATGGAAATATTATCTATTATTGAGATTTCTTCAAGTATAAAACTTTCGATATTTTCAAGTATTTTAAAGCTTTCCCTAATATCTTCCGTTGAAAGAAGAAAGTTTATAGATGTCTGTGATGTGATTATTGACTTGATGTTGATTCCGGCTTTATTGAATTTTTTAGATACAACAGCTATTATTCCCGGTTTTTCTCCGACATTGGCACCTTTAAGTCTTAGTATCGAGATATCATTATCATAAGTAATACTTTTTATTACATCTTTTACGACAGATCTTTTTGAATTAATAACCGTAGCCGGCGAATATTTTCCGGAAATATCTCCCAAACCGAATATTCTCAATTCTATGTTTCTTTCCTTAATAGGGATGAATGCACCCGGATGGATTATTTTAGCTCCGAAATATGATAATTCGGCAGCTTCTTCATAGCTTAAATGTTCAATAGGTTTCACCTCTTTTACTATTTTCGGATCGGATGTCATAAACCCTTCGACATCTTTCCACAGATCAAGGAATTCGGCATCAATACATTTTGCGATCGATGCCGCTGTATAATCGCTTCCACCTCTTCCGAAAACCGAAATACGCGAACCTTCGGAAATACCGTAAAATCCCGGAATTATATAATTTTTCTCCGGAGATAAGTTTTTCTTGACGGAATCAATTGAACGATTAAAATCGACACCCGACCTGTCCGAAGAATCATATGAATATAATCCTATCTTTTCAGGGAGTGCTACACTGTTCACTATCCCGTAATGATTAAGGAACAGTGAAATAAGATTTGATGACAATCTTTCCCCGAAACTGAGAACATATGAATGTGAAAAATCGGGAACATCGCTTATAAGTTGAAGTCCTGTGAGATAATTCTTTAATTGTTTCAGAAGTATAAGTATCTTCCTTCTGATTTCATTGGAGCTGCTTTTTTTATCTATGTTAATATTGATGAATGTAAAATGCAGTTCTTTCAAATATTCAATGATATTATCAATGCTTTTTTTGTTAAAAACTCCCTTCTTTAAAAAGCAGGAGAGTTTGTCGGTAACTCCATACAGGGCAGATACCACAATTATCAGATATTGAGAATATGACCGGACAGCGGAAAGGATCTTTTTAAAATCCGACGGCTCCTTTAGTACCGATCCGCCGAATTTAACTACGATCTTTTTCACTGTTCTCTCCATAGAGTGATTGGAAGTATTCGGCATTAATCACCGATCCCCCCGCTCCTCCCCTTACAACGTTGTTCACAAGAAGATTGAATCCTATTTTCTCACCTTTTATTTTAAGTCCACCGGTAAAAACCTGCATTCCCCGGGGGGTTCCGAGGAAGGAGAGATTGTTGCGTGGTATTCCCTCATCGTCAAGATATATTACCGGTTTTTTTGGAATTGAAGGAAGATCTGTTATCTGTGACAATAAACCCCATTTTTTCAAAATACTTTCTTTGTCAGGATATGTGTTTAATTTCACCCAGACGGTTTCGAGATGTCCGAATCTGACGGGAACTCTGACTGATGAAGCGAATATATCAAAATTGATATTGAGTATCGCCTTTGTCTCAAACTCAATTTTTTCTTCTTCACCCTTTATGAAAGGTATAACGTTATCTGAAATATCGATTGCAGAATGACCCGGATATCCGGCTCCCGAGATTGCCTGATAAGTGGATACGGTGACCTCTTTAATCCCGAACTCTTTTAAAGGTGAAAGTGCTATTGCAAGTCCCGATGTGCTGCAATTAGAATTTGTGATTATAAATCCTTTATCAGGGAAGCCCTGCTTTTTTATCAGCTCTATAGTATCCGGGTTTACATCCGGGATAAGTATCGGAACGTCTTTATCCCGCCTGTGTGCCGATGAATTTGAAAAGATATAGAATCCTCCTTCGCGGAGGAATGATTCGATCTTATTTCCCGATTCCGCCGGTAGTGCTGAAAAGATATATTTAATTCCGCGTGACTTAAGTGCCCCGGCATCGAGTTCTTCAAGAGTCATATTGAATATTTTCTCGTTCGGAGCGAAGGGAAGTTGCCATTTCACTTGATCCTTATATCTTTTTCCCGCTCTTTTTTTTGAAGCGATCAAGCTTTTAATTTCAAAAACATCATGATCCGAAAGCATACTGGTAAAGACCTGTCCTATAATTCCGGTAGCACCGATTATCGCTGCTTTTTCAGTTTTATTTTTCTTCATTTGAATTTCTCCTTTGATTTTTTTTGTATGGATTTCCCTAAGGAAAATAGATTTGAGATGCCCCGATAGTTTCGGGGCTTTACATCAACATAAGTGAAAATATAAACATTTACCGCCTCCTGAATACTATTCAGGGAAATAGTCCCTGCCGGATTACCACCTTATTCATAGAGAACAGGTTGGTGAGGATCGTAGAGTTCCGGACTCTCACCTCGTCTTCATAGCGTAAAGGCTCTGAAGAGATTAAACGAAATAAAGTTATCAAAAAATGTCGAATGTGTCAAGCGAGTTTAAAATATTTTGGTTTTGAAGTGACATATAGTATATTATGTGACTGGAATAAAAATGGATCAGATAAAAAAGTTTTATATTACCGAGTTTTTAAAAACACAGAACTATTTTATCCCTGTAATGATACTTTTTCTTCAGTTCAACAAGCTTAATTACACTCAGATCTTTACATTATACTCCATTCAATCTGCAGCTGTTTTTCTCCTTGAAATCCCGAGCGGAATACTTGCGGATCGAATAGGAAAGAAACCCGCTCTGTTAGTTTCCAGAGTTTCTCTTATTCCTGCTTATTTTATTTTTGCTTTTCTTTCCGGATTCTTATGGTTCCTGTTTGCAATGATATTTCTTGCTGTAAATAAAGCCTTTAAGTCGGGTACTCATAAAGCGTTTATTTTTGACTATCTGAAATATAGCGGCTCGGAAGTGACTCCAACCGAAGTTTATGGCAAGTGTAAGTTCTGGGCAAGGATCGGTGAAGCCATCGCTTCCGTTGCAGGAGGGGTTATTGCCGTAAAATACGGATATGAAACGGTTTTTCTTGCAGCGTTAATACCGGTTATTCTGAATATATTTAATACTGTAAGTTATGCTGATATTGAGGGAAAAATTGGGATACGAATTCCGGGATTAAGAGAACAGTTCATTCATATTAAGAATTCAGCTATGGAGATATATGGGAAGAAAAATATGTTAAAGCTGATTCTTAATTCCGCTCTTTTTATTTTTTGTATCGAAGCTTCTGAAAAATTCCTTCAGCCATATATGGTGTCGGCAAAGATAAAAGTTGAATATTTCGGTGTAATTTATATGATATTTATGCTCATAACCGCTTTTGCATCGAGATATTCATATACATTGGAAAAGCATTTCAAAAGATATTCGATAATAAATTCTCTGGGAATATTTGCGATCATCCCGTTTATATTTTTTTGGATCGGTATTGTTGAAAAATGGGGGATAGTTTTTTTTCTGATGATCTTTTTGTTAAAAAATCTAAGAAGACCCATCTTAACTACAGCGTTGAATGAAAATATATCTTCATCAAACAGAGCGACGATTCTTTCGATCACGGCTCTTGCAAAATCAGTTTTCCTTATGCTTTTTCTACCGGTTATCGGATATATCTCCGATAATTTTTCAATGACCGGTGCTTTTATTGTAATCGGTCTGCTTGCTTTAATAAACGGAATTGTTTTTAAAATAGACAATACACCCTGAGTTGTTAAAAAAACAGAAAAATTTCCGAAATAGTTTTTGATCTTACATAAAAAAGTATCTTAAAACAGAATTAAGAAATTTTTTATTTACTCCATGTCTGTCCCCAGTTAATAAACTTAGTCTTCAAGTTTTTCTTCTTTGTATACATGAATACTTCGATTTTCTGAGAAGAAAAAGGTGAAGATCCAGTGTAGTTCAACTCTACAATCACTTGATTTTTAAAGTGAACCTGCCCTTTCGGTACTCCGTAAGGAAGACCTCCCGCCGGAATATATGACCAGTTATTGGTTCCCACGATATGAGCTCCTAAAAAACATGCTTTTTGAAATTCGGGTGATATGAAATATCTGACCTGAAATTTTACTTTGGAGGGGGTAATGAAAATCATATTTATATCCTGAATATCAAACTTATATTGAGGTATTGCTTTCATAAGTTTTACCGGATCATATGCTTTTAGTAATTTCTTTGGAAAAAATTTGTTTTTATTACTGTTTTTACTCCATGTTTTTACCCAGTTCACTCTGGTACTCCTCAGAGTATTCTCTTTAGTATAAATAAAAAATTCTATCTTTTTTGAAGTAAAGGGTGCAGATCCGGTATAGTTTAATTCAAGGGAAATATTGTCTCTAAAGTTTATCTGTCCTTTCGGTACTCCATTAGGAATTCTTCCTGCAGGGATATATGACCAGTTATTAGTTCCGACTATGCGTGCTCCGATAAAGCATGGTTTGTTATATTTGGGGGTAATAAAATATCGGATTAAAAACTTTTCTTTGGAAGGTGATTTAAAAGTGCTCCTTACATTGAAAATCTGAAATTTATCAAAATCTTTATTCCATGTTTGTCCCCAATTTATATCCATACTTTTCAATGTCTTATCCTTTGTATAGATATATACTTCAATCTTTTCCGATGTAAAGGGAGATGATCCGGTATAGTTTAATTCAACGGATACATTATTATCAAAATGTATTTGTCCTTTCGGAACACCATAGGGAACTCTTCCTGCGGGGATATATGACCAATTGTCTGTCCCTTTAATATGTGCTCCTATAAAGCAGGGTTTTGGGAATTTTGGAGATATGAAATATTGAACCAAAAATTTTATTTTGGCTGGATTTGTAATAATTCTCTTTATACCCTGAATATCAAATTTATAAAGCTGCATAACCTTTAAAGCTTTAACAGGATATACTTCTGCATACTGAAATTGTCGAGAAAAGAAAAACAGAGATAATGCAAATAAAATTAAGATAAAAATTGTTGATTTTTTCATTATTCCTCCATAATTTATTTTAGTATAATTAAATATAAAAATTCAATATAAGTCTCAAAAAATATTTAGATAGAAGAATTTATGATTCTTCTTGGTACAGCAATTTTTAGTATAACTTCAGCAAATGGTCTTGTTTTTATTCTATTTCAGCTTTTCTATTCCGTCCAAAGTTTCATTAGGTTGACTATTACTTCGGAGGCTTTTTCCATATCTTCAAGAGTGATCCATTCATATCTTGAATGGAAATTTGAACCGCCTGTGAAAATATTGGGTGTCGGTAGTCCCATGAAGCTTAATCTTGCACCGTCTGTCCCGCCTCTGATAATATTTTTCTTCGGTTCTATTCCCGACAATTTTATTGCATCAACCGCTTTTTTTGTAACTTGAGGATACTTATCAAGAATGATCTTCATATTTCTATATGATTCGATCTCTTTGATCTCCGCTTTGGCACCTTTGAATTGTTTCAATACTTCATCGACCGTATTTTTAATATATATCTCTTTTTCTTTAAGTCCGGATTCTTCAAAATCTCTGATAAGTATTTTTATTATTACTTTTTCACCGCCCCCGGAAATAGTAAAAGGATGTATATATCCCTCACGTTTTTCAGTTGTTTCAGGAGACAATGAATCTTTCGGAAAAGAATCGATTATCGCTCCTGCAACTTTGATGGCGTTTACCAGTTTCCCTTTGGCATATCCCGGATGAACCATAATTCCGGTAATATGAATTTCAACCGTATCCGCACAGAAAGTTTCATCTTCTATCTCTCCCAGTTTCTCTCCGTCAAGTGTATATCCGTAATCAGCGTTTATCTGTTCCGTTGTAATGTGCTCTGTCCCTCTTCCGACCTCTTCATCGGGTGTGAATAGTATCCTGATATTAGGTCGGGGAGAATCCGGATTGTTTATAAGATAATTGATCGCACACATTATTTCGGATACACCGGCTTTGTCATCAGCTCCGAGAAGTGTAGTGCCGTCGGATGTTATTATGGTCTTTCCTGTTTTTTTAGATAACTCGGGGGTCTCTGAAATTTTTAATATTATATTTTCGTTTCTGTTTATTACTATATCCTTTCCATTATAATTTTTATGAATCAGAGGTTTTACATCTTTCCCCGATACATCCGGAGAAGTATCAACATGGCTTATTAGTGCAATAGTAGGCATTTTTTCTTTTTGGTTTGTTTTTAACGTAGCCGTCAGGTATCCCCATTTATCAAGATTGACATCATCAAGATTCATATCATTTAATTCGGATTTCAATTTGTTTAAAAGGTCGAATTGTTTTTTTGTTGAAGGAAAGCTTTCCGATTCTTCATCGGATTGAGTATCGATCTTAACATAACTAAGAAATCTGTCTAAAATATTCGGAAAATTCATTGTTTACCTCCATTAAAACTTAATACAAATATTATATAGCAATTCAACAATCAATAACAGAAAAAGATTAATTTTTTTGTTGAGAATTTTTTCCCGTTATTCTACTATGTTATATATGAAAAGAAATATGTCGGGAAACTGTTATCTATTTCCGACAGAAGAAGTAAACTTTTTTAAAATAATATCTATAATAACTATTTGTATCCTTTTTACAGGGTTATATTCTTTTACTTCCGGTAATTCTATTGTATATTTTGGAAATGTTTACAGGGAGAAAAGTTGAAAAAGAAAATAGTTTTAATAATTATATTAATGCTGACAATAGTTATAAACGGTTTTGGAGAATGCAATATTATAGTTGCAGGAACTTCAAGATTCCCGGTTACTTTGGATCCGGCAGAACCATGGGATGACAGTTCAACAATTTATATAAAAAGCATTTTTGATACACTTGTAACGTTAGAGCCTTCAACTCTTAGAGTATTGCCGTCACTTGCCATATCATGGAAATCATCTGACAATGGGTTAAACTGGATATTTAATTTAAGACACGGAGTAAGCTTTCACGATGGAACTCCTTTTAATGCGGATGCTGTCGTTTTTACATTTGATAGATTGAGAAATAAAAAATCCAAGTATAGATTTTATGCTTTCCCTCTATATGATGAGATATTCTATGCATTAAAGGAAGTTAAAAAGATTGATGAATATACGGTTGCTTTCACTCTTTCCGAGCCTTTTGCTCCTTTTCTTGCTACTTTAAGTGTTGATTGCGTGTCAATTATTTCACCTTCAGCAGTGAAAAATCATAAAGCTGATTTTCACAACCATCCGGTAGGAACCGGTCCCTTTAAGTTAAGTATGTGGAAAAAAGAGAAAAGACTAGAGCTTCTGAGATTTGATGGTTACTGGGGAAAGAAACCAGGTTTTTCTAAATATATCACTATTTTGAGTAATAATCTTAATAGTCTGCTTAACTCTTTTAAAGAAAAGAAAATTGATGTATTGTTTAGTTTTTCTATTTCCCGACTTGTATCTTTAAAAGGACTTAGTTGGGTTGGAAGATCGGAAACAATGAGTCTGGCTTCAACCTTTCTTGTGTTTAATTTTAACAATACTTATTTAAAGAACCCTCTCTTCAGGAAAGCTATGAATTATTTGTGGAATCCGAAAATCGTAAAACTTGTATATCAAAATTATGCATCACCACTTTATTCTGTAATTCCTTATGGAGTTCCGGGTTACAGAAAAGATAATTTATATCCGTTCTCTGTGGAGAAAGCAAAAAGAATGCTATCAAAAGCAGGCATTAAGAATAATATTAATCTACGTTTTCTCTTAATGGAAGGATCCGGGCTTGCTCTTCATATTATTACACTTTATTCAAGAAATCTTAGAAAAGCAGGAATAAAATTGAAAATTGAAAGAGTTAAAACCGGAAAAGAGTATAATGATAAAATAGTTAAAGGGGATTTTGATCTTACTTATTCAGGTTGGATCGCTGATTATCCCGACACTGATTCAATGGTAAGACCTCTATTTTCCAAAGATATGAAAAAAAATGGGTTTCCGAATTTTTCGGAATGGAAAAATGATAAGGTAAGAAAACTGATAAATGAAGCGAGGAAGACAGGGGATATTAAAAAGAGGGAATTGTTGTATAAGAAGATAAATAATATTATAAGTATAAATGCTCTGAGTGTTCCTTTATATCAGAGTAAATTGGTTGTGATATACAATAGGAGAATAGGGGAATTAAAGGTAACACCGTTTAGAATGATGAATTTATTGTCACTCGGGGAAAAATGAAGATAACATTAAAGCTATTTATTTCGTTTTTTATTATTGCTGCTTTGGTATCATTTGTCTCGATATTTTTCTCTATAAAATCAATCTCATCCAGATATGAGAGTTCTGCAAATAATGAAATCAGAGATTTATCTCAACAAACCGAGAATGTTTTTTATGAATATCTCAGTGAATTATCAAGGAAGGCACTCTTTTTGTCGGAGTTGAGAGAGATTACGGATAATCTGGATAATCCGGATGAGATTTTAACTATGATCGAATTGAAAGCTTTTTTTCTTACATCTGTAAATGTCAGAATTATAAACGAAAAGAATAAAATAGTTGTTTATAAGAATTTTTCGTCCGAGTGTAATCTTCCGAAAGATAATCTGTTTAAAATATCATTTTTTTCCAACATAAAAGATACTTTCCTTAGAAAATCAGGTCTTGTGGAGATAAACGGGAATATTTCCATGCTCTCTATTTCACCGATAATTGATTCCGACTCATTTGAAAGTATAGGCAGACTTATTCTTGAAATCCCCATAGATTCCGAATTTGCAGATCAGATCAGGGAAAAGGTAAAATCCGAGATAATTTTATCTTCAAATAGAAAAAAGATAGGTACGACATTTTTGGATTCCAATGGGGAAAGGTTGTTCCCGAAAACAAAATTAGTTTCTAATAACAAAGATAAAAGGGTTAGAATTGAGAATAAAACATACCTATCAAATTTTATCTCTATAAAGGATAATCTCGGAGAAAAAGTCGGGTATATTGAAGTGTTTTTGAATATTGATGATCTTTTGCAGGCAAAAAGTCTTGATATAAGAAGTCTGATATGGGTATCGTTTATTGTATTTGTTGTTATCATAATAATCAGCTTTATTATCGGTAGAAAATTATCGGAACCAATATTAAATCTTTCGAAAAGTGCCGAATCGATATCAAAAGGTGATCTTGATATTAGTATAAAAGCGGTTTCTCATGATGAGATAGGGACTTTAACGGTCACATTCAACAAGATGGCGGAATCTCTGAAATCTCAAAGGGAAAATCTTGAGCATATACGTCTATATCTGAAAAATATTATTGATTCAATGCCTTCTATCCTGATCGGTGTCGATACGAATGGCAGGGTAACCCAGTGGAATGCCGAAGCAGAAAGAAAAACATCAGTTGCAAGCGATAATGCAATAGGTAAATCATTGAAGGATCTTTTCCCTCAATTCGAAAATGATCTGGAACTTATAAAGAGATCTATTAAGGATAAAAAACCCCAGAAGATAGAAAAAGTTCTTGCTAAAATTCAGGATGATATTCAATATACGGATATTATGATATATCCTTTGGTTGCAAACGGAGTAGAGGGTGCCGTTATACGGATGGACGATGTGACTTCCCGTGTAAGAATTGAGAATATGATGATGCAGACGGAAAAAATGATGTCTGTCGGAGGACTTGCTGCAGGAATGGCACATGAGATAAACAATCCTTTGGGCGGAATACTGCTCGGAGTCCAGAATATTTTGAGAAGATTATCCGATGATTTTGAGTCTAATGTAAAAACAGCTGAAGAGTGCGGAATTGATTTTGAAAAATTGAAATTATATATGGAAAAACAGAAGATTATTAGTTTTCTTGAAATTATTCATAAGTCGGGAGAAAGGGCTTCTAATATTGTTTCAAATATGCTTAATTTCAGCAGAAGAAGTGAATCAAAAAAGGGTCCGGTTGATCTTGACATTGTTATTAATACTACTATCGAACTTGCAAGAAATGATTATGATTTAAAGAAAAAATATGATTTCAGACATATGGATATCTCATTGGAGTATGATGATCCCATACCCAAGATTATGTGTGTGGAAAATGAGATACAACAGGTAATATTAAATCTACTGAAGAATTCCGTCCAGGCTATTTTTAACATGAAAAATATCGTTAAAGATCCGAAAATTGTGATCTCTCTGAAAAAAGAGGATAAAATGGCAGTGATTAGAATTAGGGATAATGGTCCCGGAATGGATGAGGATACTCTTAAAAGAATTTTTGAACCGTTTTTTACAACTAAGGTTGTAGGAGAAGGAACCGGGTTGGGTTTGTCGGTTTCATATTTTATTATTTCCACAAATCATAAGGGGGTTATTTATGCCGAGTCGGAACTTGGGAAGGGGACTACTTTTGTTGTAAAACTTCCCTATACGGAGTAACCGGATTGGGGAAAAAAATCAAAATCCTTATAGTAGATGATGAAGATATTGTAAGGATTGCATTGGAAGAATATTTAAAAGATGAAGGGTTTGATGTATCTTCTTCGGTAAGCGGGGAAGAGGCTCTCGAAATAATTAAAAAAAAAATAATGGATATCGGGATAATTGATATGAGATTACCCGGTATTGACGGAAATTCTCTTATTATTGAAGCGAAAAAGATCAATCCGGATATGAAGTTTGTTGTCCATACCGGGTCGATGGGATATTCAATTCCAAAATCTTTGCAGGAAATCGGAATAACAGAATCTCTGGTATTTAAGAAACCGATCAGTGATATTAATCTTTTTGTGAAAACATTAAAAACACTTTAAAATAATTTTTCTATTTTACAAGCTTATAATTTCTAAATTCTATCTAAATTGAAATAACTCATTTACTTTGTTAAAATATATTATATTCGGGAAAGTTAAAATAAAGAGTTTTTAGGAGAAAATTTTGAACTTAGCAGTAATGGGACTTCAATGGGGAGATGAAGGTAAAGGTAAAGCAATAGATTTTCTGGCATCGGATTATGAAGTTGTAATTAGATATCAGGGAGGGCATAATGCGGGGCATACAATATATTTTAAGGGGAAAAAAATTGTACTCCACCTTTTACCCTCGGGGATCTTTTCACCGGAGACAGTTTCCGTGATCGGAAATGGAGTTGTTATCAATCCTGTCGAACTTCTCAAAGAGATGAAAGCTGTAGAAAATAGCGGTATCAAGTTGGATAATCTGATCTTAAGTTCGATGGCACCGTTGATACTTCCTATGCATCAAAAGCTTGATATGATCTATGAAAATTCCAGATATATAAAAATCGGAACTACGAAAAGAGGCATCGGTCCTGCTTATGAGGATTTGACAGGAAGAAGATCACTCTTTGTAAAAGATCTGTTTGACAGGGATGTTTTTTTGAGAAAGGTAAAGCCTTTAAATGAGTATTACAACAGAATAGTTGAAGTTTACGGAGGGGAAAAGATCGATATGTATTCCTATGTAGATAGTTATATCGAAGCCGGTGCCGATTTAAAAAAATATACTAAAGATACCGTTTATCTTTTAAACTCATTATTCAATAAAGGAAAAAAAATTCTATTTGAGGGAGCGCAGGGATCACTTCTTGATATAAATTTCGGGACTTTTCCTTATGTTACTTCATCCAATCCTACTGTCGGAGGAATATTTACCGGGTCAGGTCTTTCTCATAAAGCTTTGGATAAGATTATCGGTGTGACGAAAGCATATACAACAAGAGTCGGGGGAGGTCCTTTCCCATCGGAGTTGACAGATTCAACAGGAGAATATTTAAGAAAAAAAGGTAATGAGTTCGGAGCGACTACCGGAAGACCGAGAAGAGTCGGTTGGCTTGATCTGGTTGCTCTTAAATATGCAGTAATGATAAACGGAGTTGATTCTCTATTCCTTACGAAACTTGACGTACTTGATGATCTGGATGAGATTAAGCTCATTACCTCTTATAAAGATATTTCCGGTGAGAGTAAAGAGTTTATTTCGTATCTGGAGTATATTGAGTCCGTAAAAGGCATCGGAAATTCATTTCCGGGATGGAAAGAGAGAACTGATCAAGTTGTAAAATATACCGATCTTCCTGTAAATTCAAAGAGATATATAAAATTTATTGAAGATTATGTTGGGATTCCGGTTGAATTTATATCAAATGGAGTAAAGAGAGATCAAACTATCAGGAGAAGCATCTGATAAATGTATGATAAAAATCAAATTATAAAAGAAATAAAAAGAGTGGCCAAAGTTTTAGGGGAAAAAAGTTTAGACAGGAGTGACTTTATTTCCCGGACAATGATCCCTGAAAAAACAGTGGATTTTTATATAGTCTCTTGGCAGGATGCATTGGTTGAGGCAGGACTAGAGCCCCATGGTAAAAAACTGAATGATATTTCCGACAATAAACTCCTTGAGGATCTTATCAGGTTGTATAATCAGTATGGGGAAATACCTACTATGTCTCTGATTCACGACAGTGGGAAATATCCCGGCGAAAAATACAAAGAGAGATGGAGAACTTTGGAAGATGCAATGAATGTTGCAAAAAGAAAATTTCCTGAATATATTAAAGAAAATGAGGTTAATCACATTTATGAGGATAAGAGTGCGGCTTCCGATTCTTCGATCTTTAATCTTGATGATACCATGGTCTCAATTAACAGAGAAGATCTGATACTGAAAAAAAGTGATAATAAGGAGATAAAGCATAAAGAGGAAAAAGATGAGGATTACGATTTTAATTTCAGAACGGATAATGTTGGAATTGAAAATCTTCTTAGTGAACTGCCGAAAAAAAACAAAAAGAAAAAAAGAAAGATAATACCTAAAACAATTAAGCCGGATAAAAAAAATATTCTTAAAGACGATATAATAGATTTCAGAGGTTTAAAAACAATTCCGGATAAAAAAGAGGAGCTGATATTTCTGTTCGGGATGGTTTGCGAGGAGTTGAATTATAATATTATCTCTTTTTCGAAAAAGAGCGGGTGCTTCTCCGGGAAAAGACTTTCCGGAGAAAAAAAGAGTGCATGGGAGAATATAAACATCTCTTTTTTTGTAAACAGTTCCGACTGTAAAGATTATTTAAGTTCAGACCATAGTTGTGATCTTGTTGTATGCTGGAATCATGATTGGATTAAATGTCCGGTTGAGATCTTAGAGTTGAAATCGACAATAGAGTTGCTTGAAAATTACAGCCCTTTCGAAAAATAGCGTTGACTTAATAGCACTAATAAGGTATAATTAAACTTTAACATTAAAAATTCTTGTAAAGAATTCGATAGAGGAGAAAAATGGAACATTTAACTAAAGAAACTTTTATTGAAAAGGTTTTTGATTATGAAAATGAAAAAGAGTGGAAATTCAAGGGAGAACTTCCCTGTATAATAGATTTTTATGCCGATTGGTGTCAGCCGTGTAAAATTGTTTCACCGGTCTTGGAAAAACTTCAGAAAGAGTATGAAGGAAAGATAAATATATTTAAAATTGATACTGAAGCTGAGAGAGAACTTGCGGGAGTATTTCAAATTACAAGCATCCCCTCAATTCTTTTCTGCCCCAAAGGTGAGAAACCTCAGATGGCACTCGGTGCTCTACCGAAAGCCAGCATTGAAGATGCTATCAAAAATGTTCTCAAAGTAGAAAAATAGTATTTTATTTTTCTACTTTGAAGATCAGGTACCGCCGCATCTTGTCCATGCACAATTAGGACATGTTGGGCATTTTTCATCAGGAAGAGTTGCCCCGCACATCGGACAGGTTATTGAATTGACATCTTGATTTGCTACATTTACTTCCCCGATGTGTTTCTCAAGAGCTTGGGCTATAGCATCCGGAATTGACTGTATTAATGCACCGTTGTGAAATGTCGGCTCCGATCCGCCTATTCCTTTAAGTTGGCTTACTACATCTGCAGCTGAGATCCCGCTCCTTAATGCAAGAGATGTCAGTCTGCCTATGGCTTCCGCATCAGCCATTGTGGTGTATCCGCTTTTTCCAATAGAGCAAAATACTTCAAACGGCTGTTTGTTAAAATGAGTTATTGTAATATAAAGTCTTCCCAATCCGGTTGATATTTTGTGTGTTGTTGACGGCAGAGAATCCGGTCTGTCCATAGGTTGAGGGTTATTCTCTCCGTCCATCTTGTTAAGAACTTGAATTGCTCTACAGCCGTCACGATAAACGGTGATTCCTTTAATATCCATTTCAAACGCTTTGAGATAAGCATTTGCAATATCTTCTCTTGATGCATTATTCGGAAAATTAATTGTTTTTGACACGGCACTGTCAACGCTTTTCTGAAATACTTCTTGCATTTTCAGATGGTCTTCCGGAGAAATTTCAGAAGCGGTTATGAAATAATCAGGTGGCTCTTTGCCTTCGTTTTTAGTTTCCCATTCCAGAAATAACGGGTGAAAATCTTTTATCTCTCCGTCCAGTATTTTTGAAACAATCTTGAAAGCAAACACCGGTTCGATACTTGAAGAACATCCTGCAATTCTTGATATTGTTCCCGTAGGTGCAACGGTTAAAATCGCCGCATTTCTCATGGTTTTCCCTTTATAGATGGATTTTTCAATATTGGGGAAATTTCCTCTTTCAACTGCGAGTTCCTCCGAAGCTGTTTCTGCTTCCTTCCTTAAAAATATTGCAATTTTTTCTCCGAAATCGCGGGCTTTTTTTGTATTGTATCTGATCTTTCTTTTAATTAAGAGATCCGCAAATCCCATGACACCAAGTCCTATCCTTCTATTGGCTTTCGCAATCTCATCTATCTGTTGTAAGGGATATATATTCATGTCAATTACATCATCGAGAAATCGGACACCCATTTTTATTGTCTCTCTGAACCTTTCCCAGTCAAATTCATCTTTGTTGTCCGGAATATAATAATTTGAAAGATTTATCGAACCGAGGTTACATGATTCATAGTCATGCAGCGGTTGCTCACCGCAGGGGTTTGTTGCTCGGATCGGTCCCTGTGCTCTTGTCGGGTTTAATCTGTTTACTTTGTCAATAAAAATTAATCCGGGATCACCGTTTCTCCATGCGGAATCGACGATGATGTCAAATATCTCTTCCGCATCCATCTTGCCGCTCTCTTTTCCTGTTTTCGGATCAATCAGATCGTATGTGCCTTTATTTTTAAGAGCTTCAATGAATTTATCGGTAATTGCAACAGAGATATTGAAGTTTTGAGCAGTTCTTCCATTGAGTTTCATGGTTATAAACTCTTTGATGTCCGGATGATCGACACGAAGAACTCCCATATTAGCTCCTCTTCTTGTTCCTCCCTGTTTAACGGCTTCGGTTCCGGCATCAATGACTTTTAAAAATGAAACAGGTCCTGAAGCGATACCCTGAGTTTTTTTCACAAAACTCCCCTGAGGTCTGATTAGTGAAAAATCAAAACCAGTACCGCCGCCTTCTTTATGAACCAGTGCAGCATTTTTTACAGTTTCAAAAATATTTTCAAGAGAATCTTTGATAGGCAGAACAAAGCATGCAGAGAGACACATCCCTCTGTCCGCTCCCGTTAATGTCGGGGAATTCGGCATAAAATCTCTGTTCATCATTGTATTGAAAAATTTTTTTTCCCAATATACTCTGTCTTTATCGGTTTTTTCGGCTTTTGCTATATATTTTGATACTCTTTTAAATAGGTCGGAAGGTTTTTTCTCAAGAAGCGAACCGTCCGCATTTTTTTTGAAATATCTTGCCTTTAGTATTTTTAGTGCATTTTCAGAAAAATTTTCCATTTCTTTCTCCTTTAGTGTTGTATATAGTTATGTGTAAATTTTAAAACACTATATATAGTGTGTCAATAGATATATTTAAAAAAAAATATTTTTTTTTTAAATAATACATTTTTTTTTTGAAAAATCTTGACATTTAAAGTATATATATATTAATATAAATGGGAAGAAATGGGACAAAATGGGATGAAGAAAAGATTTAGAGGAAGTTTTATACTTAAAATTGATGATCGAAGCAGAATAAAGATACCATCGCAGTATAAAAATATCCTTGAAAACCAGTATGGTAAGGAGGTGTATCTCACTTCTGTAAATAATGATCATATTCTGTTTTATCCTCTGAAAACTTGGGAAACTATAGAACAGAAGATTGAAAAAAACAAATTCAGAAGCAGAAAGATAGAAGATTTTATAAGATTGACAAGTTACTGGGGGACGGAAACCGAAATAGATCCGAGAGGAAGGATCTTAATTCCTTCCAAGTTGAGAGAAAAGATAAATTTACAAGAAAATGTTTTGATTATCGGACAGATTGACTATTTGGCAATCTGGAATTGTGAGGAGTATGAAAGTAAATATGCTTCCAAATCTTTCTCAGACAGAGAACTTGATGAGATATCGAGGATATTAAATGATGAACCGGCACTATCCGGTAATGAATAGGGAGGTTTTGTCTCTCTTTAAAACAAGGGGGAGAGGTCTTTATATTGATTGTACGGTAGGATTGGGAGGTCATGCAGGTTTGATTCTGAAAAACATACCGGATTCGAAACTAATAGGAATTGATGTTGACGAGGAGAGCCTTGATATTGCGAGAAAGAATTTGGAAGAGTTCGGGGATAGAGCAGAGTTGTTGAAAATGGAATTTAAAGATATTTTTAATGTCAAAGAAATTGAGTGGAAAAATGTTAAAGGTGTGCTTGTTGATCCGGGGCTGTCAATGTTTCAGTTAAGGAGTAATGAACGCGGCTTTTCCTATATTGAGGATTCAAAACTTGATATGAGAAAGGACAGATCGGGTAAAATGGACGCAGAACAGGTCGTGAATACTTTCTCTGAGAAAGATCTGTCGGAAATATTTAAAAAATATGGAGATGTGAAGGGTTCGAAAGGGCTTGCGAAAAGAATTATCGAAAGAAGGCTTTTTGACCGTATCGACACTACACATAAATTAAAAGCAATTATTGAGAAGTTTTTCGGTTGGAAACCCACAAAAGGGAAATCCCATCCTGCCGCGAAAGTTTTTCAGGCACTGAGGATATTTATTAACAATGAACTTGAAGGAGTTGAGGAGTTTATAAAAAATATTCCGAATTATCTGCAGAGCGGGTCATTATTTGTTTTTTTAACATATCATTCCACTGAAGACAGAATAGTTAAAAAAACGTTGAAATCACTTGAAGAGGAAAAGATTGTAAAACTTGTGAAACCGTTTCCGATGAAACCAAAAGATGGAGAAGTCAGAGAGAATTTTCCTTCAAGATCTGCGAGTCTCAGGGCTGTGGAGTTGTTGTGAAAAAAAAGAAATATTTAGGTACTGCTTTTTTTGCCATTGCATTAATGGTTTTTATATTGCTGTTCACATATTCCAGCCTTAATCTTAAAAATATAGATTACGGTTATGAGTTACAAAAATTATTGAGAAAGGAAGAAAAATTAAAAGAGGCAATAAATATCCTCGAAGCGGAAAGAGCTAAATTGCTTAAACTGAGCAGAATTGAAAATATTGTCAAGAACAAACTGGGATATATATATCCGTCGGAAGAACAGATAATCAGGGTATATGAGGATTAGATGAAAATAAACAGAAACGAAAGAAGAAGAGTCCTTGTGGTTTTTTCTGTTTTTGTTTTATGGCTTGTCGCTGTTATTGTAATGCTCTTTAAAATTCAGGTTTTCGGTTTTAACAAATATCTGGAAAAGATAAAAATTCAAAGCAACAGAGTAATGACACTGCATCCGAAGCGGGGAACTATTTTTGACAGCAACAATGAGATTATGTCAATATCAATTCTATCAAAGTCATTGTTTATTACCAATAAAAAGAAAAGCAGTTCTTTAAAATTATTGAATAGAATTAAAAAGAAAATTTATATAAGTAATAATGATAAGAAAAAAATAGTTAAAAGAATAAATTCCGGGAAAAGTTTTATATGGATAAAGAGGAAATTGACCGGAAACGAATATAGATCCGTATTAAAAATAGATGTAAAAAAATATCTGTCGAAATTTAGTTTTGTTGACGAATATAAGAGGATATATCCCAATGGAGAACTAAGCGGTCATATACTCGGAGGTGTCGGAGTTGATGAGCAGGGTTTGGCAGGGCTCGAATTCTCACTTGATTCCGTAATTATGGGTAAAGGTGGGAAAATCAGTGCACAGATTGATGCGAGAAGTAAGATATTTAAATTCGATTATATTAGAGAGAGGGTTCCGGGCAGGAATATTTCTTTGACAATAGATTCTTCCGTACAGTATTTTGTTCAGAAAGAATTAAAAAATACTATTCGTAAATATCATGCCAGATCCGGATCGGTAATAGTGATGGATAGCAATGACGGCTCAATTCTTGCAATGGCAAGTTATCCCTATTATAACCCTTCAAATATTAAATATACGAAACCGAGTATTGTAAAAAACAATGCCGTTTCTTTCCTGTATTATCCCGGTTCCACATTTAAAGTCATACTTGCGGCTTCAGCACTTAAGCGAGGTGTATGTAATCTGGGAAAAATGATTAATTGTTATAACGGTTCTTTCTCAATAAATAGTTTGAAGATCACTGATGATCATCCACATAGTGAATTGAGTTTCAGAGAGGTCATCATATATTCAAGCAATATCGGAGCTGCACAGATTGGAATGAAAATAGGCGACAGCAGATTGTATAATGATATTAATAAATTCGGGATAGGAGTTCCTCTTGAGATAAGATTACCTGCCAAGGAAAAGGGTATTCTCAACCCGCTTAATAGATGGGATAAATATTCAGCTGCCTATATTTCCCATGGATATGAAGTTTATGTGACCCCGATACAGATGATAAGGGCTTTTAATGTGATTGCATCGGGAGGATTCATGGTTGAACCCAGGATATTGAATTCGGTTGATGGAATCGTTTTTAAAAAAATTCACAAAGAAAGAATTATTTCAGAGAGTATTGCTTCGGATATTAGAGACGTGATGATAGATGTAGTTAAGCAGGGAACCGGAAAAAAAGCTTTTATAAACGGGGTGGATATTGCAGGGAAAACCGGAACGGCTAAAAAGTATAAAAGAAATAAATTCATTGATATGTATGTATCCTCGTTCGGAGGATTTTTTCCGGCAAAAAAGCCTGAAGTTACGATGTTTGTTGTCATTAACGAACCTAAGGGAAGTTTTTACGGTGGAGATGTTGCTGCACCGCTTTTTAAAAAAATTGCCGAAAAAATTATAGTTTTAAGAGAAATCAACTATCCTGCCGGAAAAAGCGGAGTGATAAAACTATGATCAGAGCAAAAGAACTGATCCGGGGGATTGAGATAATAGATTGTTATGGAAGTTGTGAGATCTCTATCTCAGGAGTTTCATACGATTCAAGAAGTGTAGAAAACGGTTTTTGTTTTATTGCCATAGAGGGATTCAATAGTGATGGGAACAGGTTTGTCATAGATGCGGTTAACAAAGGAGCATCTATGATCATATCTGAAAAGAACCCTCCGGAAGATCTTAAGCAATCTATTGTCTGGGTTATTTTAAAGGATATAAGGAAAGCTTATTTCCAGATTGTTTCGAATTTTTACGGAGATCCTCTCTCGGAAAAATATGTGATCGGAGTGACGGGGACAAATGGTAAGACAACCGTTGTATCCATTCTATATAAGATATTTTCAAATATTTTTAAAGTTGTGAAAACCGGTACACTCGGAATGGAATGCAATGGTGTTTTTTGTGAAACTAAGTTAACCACACCCGAAGCCGGAGATCTTTTCAGATTTTTATCTGAAGATTGCAAAAATGATTTTGATACGGTGATAATGGAAGTATCTTCCGCCGGGCTGACAATGAATAGGGTTGAAGGAATTAAATTTTCTCAGGCGGTTTTTACGAATTTGTCCGGAGATCATCTCGATTTTCATGGCACAATGGATGAATATTTTTCTTCTAAATTATCTCTTTTTAGAAATCTCTCTTCGGACAGTTGGGCTGTTATTAACATTGATGATAAAAAAGGTGAAAAGATAATTAAAGAGAGTAACTCAAAATATATTACGTTTGGATTCTCTGATGAAGCTGATGTATATCCGGAAAAATATAAAACGGACATTGACGGAATAAGTGCTAGAATTGTCTCACCCAGGGGAATTCTGAATATAAAAAGCAGCTTGATCGGAAGAGTAAATCTATATAATATTCTGGCTGCGGTTGCCTCTTCAACTGTAAAGAATATTCCGATTAGTATTATTGAAAGATCAATAGAAGATTTTAAGCAGGTTAAAGGGAGATTGAATTTCGCCTATAAGGGAGATTTCTCCGTAATTGTTGATTATGCTCACAGTGATGATGCTTTAAAAAATCTCTTAGAGTCAATAAGGGAATTAACGGAGGAAAAGTTAATTCTTGTTTTTGGTGCGGGAGGTTCGAGAGATATTTCAAAAAGACCGAGAATGGGAAAGATTGCTTCGGAATATGCTGACATTGTAATTATTACGAGTGATAATCCGAGAAGGGAAGAACCAATGGATATCATATCTCAGATAATCTCCGGATTTCCGAAAAGTTTTAACGGATATGTAGTTGAATCGGACAGAAAAAAAGCAATTGAGACCGGACTCTCTCTTGCAGGAAAGGGAGATATTGTGGTTATTGCAGGGAAAGGTCATGAAGATTATCAGATTTTCAAGGACCGAACGATACATTTTGATGATTTTGAAATAGTCGAATCTTTAACGGGAGGATCGTATGCCGGCGTTTAAATTAGATGAGATCTCAAAAATCATAGATGGAGTGATTGTTAATAGTACCTCCGATATTGTTTTTACAGATTATCAGTTTGATACAAGGTTGATCGGAAGTGAGCCGACTCTTTTTTTTGCATTAAAGTCTGAAAAAGGACACGGGCATAAATTTGTGGGAAAACTTAATGGAAACAATCAAATAGCTGCAGTGGTTGAAAAAGATTTTGATACTTCCGGTGTCAAAATACCTTTAATAGTTGTGAGTGATTCGTTAAAAGCAGCTCATAAGCTTGCTTCATATATAAGAAATAAGTTTAATAACATTAAATATATAGGAATTACGGGAAGTGCGGGAAAAACAACTTCCAAAGAATTTGTTGCACAGTTACTCTCTTTTAAATATAAGGTTTTTAAATCTTTTCAAAACTGGAATAACTGGATCGGAATGCCGTTTTCCATGATGAAATTGAAAGGTGATGAGGATTTTGCCGTTTTTGAATTGGCAATGAGTTATCCGGGAATAGGAGAAATTGATCTGTTGACCGAAATACTAAAACCGGATATAGCTGTAATTCTTAATGTTTTTCCCGTTCATCTTGAATTTTTAAAAACTTTGGAAAATGTTGCATTGGGAAAATCCGAGATATTGAATTATCTTGATTCCGACTCTATCGCATTTGTAACCGGAGATTCCCCCGAAGTGCTTGATATTGTAAAAGGGAAACGAGGAAGAAAAATATTTTTCGGAAATAATAACGATTCAAACGATATAATTTTGAAAAAGAGCGAAAGATATGAGGATGGAACAAAACTGCTGATAGATTTTTATGGAATTGAAACCCGGTTTTTTACACCTTTTGTGAATAGAATTCATGTTGAGAATCTTTTTGCGGCAATTATAGTGTCTCAAAATGCAGGTATGAAAAATTTTGAAATGGAGGAAGCTATAAAGAGAATAAAGCCTCTAAGTAACAGGGGAAGGATTAAGGAAATAAAGGATTTCACGGTAATTGATGAAACCTATAACTCCAATCCCATGGCTCTTGAAAAAACACTTTCCTGGGTTGACCGGGAGTTTGAAAAAGTAAAGATAGCGGTTATAGGAGATATGCTTGAACTCGGGGAAAAAGAAAATGACTATCATCTTAAAGCAGGAAGGTTTTTTTCAGGGCTCAATTTTTCTCTTCTTATCACTGTAGGAAAGAGAGCGGAAAAGATTGCAGACGGAGCTGTTGAAGGAGGATTCCCGTCAGAGAGTATAGTGAGTTTTGCAGACTCCTCCGATGCGGGGAAATTTATATTTAAAGAAGTCAAAAAGGGAAGTGTCATTCTTTTTAAAGCATCCAGAGGGATCGCCTTGGAGAATGCAATTAAAGAGATAGAAAATGGGTAATGGTATAGGAATAGTCGGATTCGGGAAAACGGGACGTGCAGTTCTCGATTTTCTCTTTGGAAGAGATGATAAAAGAAAAATTATAATTTTTGATGATAAAAAATCCGAGCAGATTGTATTGGGAAGCAAATATAAAGGGATGAATATATCGGTCATTCAGGATCCGGCTGGAATTAATAGATTATTTGAGATTGATAAAATTGTAATTAGTCCCGGTGTAAACGGCAGGGAAAAAAGATTTAATCTGCTTAAAAATTCAGGCATTGATATTGTTTCGGAAATAGAATTTGCTTATGATTATATCTCATCTCCGATAATAGCTGTAACCGGAAGTAATGGAAAATCAACTACGGTAAGTCTTATTCACCATTTTTTAGAGAATGGAAATAAAAGATCTGTTCTTGCCGGTAATATAGGAACTCCTTTAATATCCGTTGTTGATAAGATAACTCCTGAAACTTTTGTTGTTTTGGAAGTGTCAAGTTTCCAACTTGAAGAGATAAAGAGATTTAAGCCGTTTATTTCGGTTTTGCTTAATCTTACACCGGATCATCTTGACAGATATGATAACTTTGATGAGTATGTGGAAGCAAAACTTCGTTTGATGGAAAAT
The DNA here is from genome assembly GCA_964633415.1 of uncultured Clostridia bacterium. Classification (GTDB taxonomy): domain Bacteria; phylum Acidobacteriota; class Aminicenantia; order UBA2199; family UBA2199; genus CAZNLS01. The sequence goes on from CAZWFY010000003.1 coordinate 68,730, forward strand.
CAGAAAGACGGGGATTTCTCTATACTCAATTATTCGGATGATCTTATCAGAGAAAAATTCTTTAAAAACAATGGAAGCGGAATAAGTCCTGAAAAAATCTGGTTTCAGTTGAATAATAATAATGAGGGGGCGTATGCCTATACGGATGGTTTGGGAATAAATGTCAGATTGAATAATCAAGTAGAAAGAATCTCTCTTGCATCTAATACTCTTATAGGATCTCATAATAAAGAAAATATCATGGCTGCTTCTGTTGCATCGCTGATTGCGGGAGTTACACCGAAAGATATAGAAAGGTCTCTGAGAAGTTTTAGAGGACTTTCTCACAGAATGGAAAAATGCGGCAGTTTCGGGAATATAGAATTTATAAATGATTCGAAAGCAACAAATATAGATGCAACATTAAAGGCTATAACAGGGATTGATAAAGATATAGTCATTATTTTAGGCGGGAAGGATAAAGGGAGTGATTTTTCAGTTCTCACAAAATATATCGGTGATAGAGTGAAACAGGTCATGTTGATCGGTGAAGCATCGGAAATTATTGCAAATCAGCTTAGACCCGTAAGTAAATATTTGAACCGGATAAAGGATCTGAAGGATGGGATAAGATCAGGATATGATTTTCTGAAAGATTCCGGCGGTGTTGTGCTTCTTTCTCCCGGCTGTGCAAGTTATGACATGTTTAACAACTTTGAGGAGAGAGGTGATGAGTTTAAAAAGGAAGTTATGAAGTTTGTAGGAAATTTAAAAAATGGTTAAGAGTGTAGGGGTTGATAAAATTATGATAGCAGTGGTAACCATACTTATACTTTTCGGACTTATAATGGTTTACAGCTCAACCATGATAATTGCCAAAGAAAAATTTGGTGACAGTCTTCATTTTCTGAAACGACAGATAATTTGGCTTATTTTGGGAAGCTTGATATTCGGTTTTTTAGCCTCATTAAAGAGACCTCTGTTTCTTGAGAGAAATTTTATCTATATTTTTATGTTTTTAACCTATTTAGGCCTTATATCAGTCTTTTTCATAGGAAAGATTAACAATAGTTTCCGATGGATTAAATTGGGGAATTTTTCAGTGCAGCCGTCCGAATTTGCAAAAATAGCAGTTGTGCTTTATCTGGCGTTCAGTCTTACAAAAAAAAAGTCTGATGTGAACGATCCGAAAAAATTACTAATGCTGCTTATTCCCGTGATAATCATAGAACTACTTATTCTTCGCGAACCTGATTTCGGTACATTTACTCTTATTTTAATTGTAACTGTCATTATGTTGTTTATATCAGGTTTGAAATTTTCATATCTTTTCGGAGGTTTTTTGTTTATTCTTCCTTCACTTATACTTGTTGTTAAAATGAATCCCGACAAGATGAACAGAATACTCGCATTTATGAATCCGGAGGCGTTTTCATCAACTTATGGATTTCAAGCCTTACAGTCCGTCTATGCAATAGGGTCGGGAGGAATATTCGGACAGGGATTGGGGAATTCGGTTCAGAAACTATATTTTCTCCCTTATGCATATTCGGATTTTATTTTTTCAATAATAGGGGAAGAAGTAGGGTTGATAGGGTGTTTGCTTCTGATTTCTCTATTTTTTGTTTTTCTTGTAAGAGGATTAAATATTGCCAAGATGTCCGGAAACAGTTATACATATCTTCTTGTAACCGGGCTTACATTCATGGTTGTAATTCAGGCAATGATAAATATTTCAGTATCTATAGGACTTTTCCCTACGAAAGGAATTCCTCTTCCGTTTATTTCAAACGGAGGAAGTTCACTCATCTCAAGCCTTATAATTGCAGGTATTGTTTTAAATGTTTCGAGACAGAGAAAAATGGTGTTGTTAAATGATTAGATTCAGCCGGATTAAAAAGTTGCATTTTGTTGGAATAGGCGGTTCGGGTATGTCCGGAATTGCCGAAGTTTTAAATAATATGGGTTTTATCGTGTCCGGATCCGACATAGCTGAAAGTAAAGTAATATCACGTTTGAGAAAATCAGGAATTAAAATTTATATCGGTCATAGTGGTGAAAATATAAGAGATTCCGAAACACTTATATATTCCAGTGCAATAAATAGTGATAATGTTGAGATAAAAGCGGCAAGGGAAAATAATATTCCAATTATCCCGAGAGCTGAAATGTTAGCGGAACTTATGAGGGTAAAATATTCCATTTCTATTGCAGGTACGCATGGAAAGACTACAACGACATCGATGATTGCAACGATTTTAAGTGAAGCGGGAAAGGATCCCACTTATGTTGTAGGGGGAAAGTTGATGATGCAGGAAAGTGGTGCCAAGCTCGGGAAATCAAATTTTCTTGTAGCTGAAGCCGATGAGTCGGATGGCAGTTTTTTACAGCTTTTCCCAACTATTGCCGTGATAACAAATATAGAGAATGATCATCTGGATTATTACGGGTCAATGGAGAATTTGATTAAGGCTTTTGAAAGTTTCGGAAATAAAGTACCTTTTTACGGTTTGGTGGTAATTAATGCCGATTGTAAAAATTCCGAAAAAGTAATAAAAAATTTAAACAAAAGAGTTATCACCTTCGGTCTTTCCGATGATGCTGATATCAGAGCAAAGGAGATAAAAACAGATGTAAAGGGAACAAGTTATAAACTTATAATTAACGGGAAAAAAGAAGGAACAGTGAAAATGAAGATCGGTGGGATTCACAATGTGATGAACTCACTTGCATCGATTGCAGCTTCGATTGAATCGGGAATTGATCTTGAAACGGTGAAAAACGGACTTATGGAATTTTGTTTGCCGGAAAGAAGATTTCAAAAACTCTATGATTCAAACGGCATTTTGGTTGTTGATGATTATGCCCATCATCCGACTGAGATAAAAGCGGCTTTAAGTATTCTGTCGGGTAGTGAATATAAACGAGTAATTGCCGTGTTTCAACCTCACCGATATACAAGACTGAAACTGCTGATGAAAGAATTTGCCGAATCATTTGATGTGGTGGATAAGTTAATTATTGCAAAACTTTATAGTGCTAATCAGAAAGAGATTAAAGATGTAAATAGCGGAAGATTGACTGAATTAGTTAAATCATATGGTATTAAAGATGTAATTTATATTGAGGATTTTGATGAGATTGCGAAATATCTTTTGAGTATAGTTAAGAAGAGTGATGCGATTATTTTTCTTTCAGCCGGAAATTTGACAAAGACTGCACATGAATTCGGAAACTCTCTTCGGGAGAGAATAAAATGAGGCGTGCCGCTGTTTTTAATCCCGGTGGGGAGATAGAATTTCTAAGAAAAAGAAATAATAAAAACCTTTATAGAAAAAAAAAGATAAGGTCAATCAAATTGAAGGGATTTCATATATTTTTATTGGTTCTTTTCTTTATGATTATTGCTTTAGGTGTTTTTAAAATGGGAAAATTCATAACCGAGTGGGAAGTGTTGTCGGTTAAATCCTTTAAACTTGTTAATCCGCCTCATTATATGAAACATAAGGTTAGAGATATTTTGAAATCATTCGGTGGGAATATTTTAACAATTAATTTAAAAGAATTGAGACGAAAATTAATAGGAATAGGAGAGATAAGAGATGTTAACATTTCCAGAAAACTTCCTTCCACATTACAAATTGATTTTTTTCTAAGGAAACCGGTTTTTCAGATACGGGATGGAAAAATTGTAAAATTAATAGACAGGGAGGGAGTTATTGTTAATGAATCTAAAAGTTTACAGCCGGATCTTATATTAATAAAAGACGGTGCCGGGATTAATCTTGGAGAATTAAATTCCGGATTAACGGAGTTGAGTAAAATACGAAGATCAATTGAATATATTTCTTATAAAAATCCTTACGGTTTGGTTCTTAAACTAAAAAGATCGAAAGAACTGTTTTACACCGGGGAGAAAAATTTTATCCCGAAGTTAAAGAAGTTTTTCAAATTAGAGAAGAAACTTGTTTTGAATGGAAATAGAATAAAAGCGGTTGATCTCAGATTTAAGGATAGGTTTTATCTTGAGTTCGAGAGGGGGTGTGTAAATGAAGAATAATTTTTTGGTTGGAATTGATGTCGGTACTAATAAAATAAGTACGATTATCGGTCAGGTTAAAACTGAAGAGGGTAATGATGATATTGAAGTAATCGGTTATGGCGTTTCGGAATCAAACGGAATGAAAAGAGGCGTTATAGTCGACATGAACAGAACAGTCGAGGATATAAAAAAATCAGTAAAGGAAGCGGAGCTGACAGCCGGGGTGGAAGTAGAGTCGGCATACGTTAATATTTCAGGAAATCATATACAATCGATAAGTGCAAAGGGTAGCATCAATATTACGGGAGGAAGAAACAGAGAGATCACTCAGGATGATGTGGACAGGGCAATTACCCACGGAAGTAGCATAATGCTTCCGAATGACAAGGATATTCTTCATGTTCTTCCGCAGGAATTTATAATTGATTTGCAGGAGGATATTAAAAATCCTGTGGGAATGACGGGTTCAAATCTCGAAGTATATATTCTTATTGTTACAGCTGCACGTTCAGCCACAAGAAATCTACTGATATGTCTGAAAAAAGCAAAAATTGATGTGTTGAAAATGGTTCTTTCACATATAGCAACGGCAGAAGCGGTTTTGACTCCGGATGAGAAGGAACTTGGCGTGCTGTTAGTCGATATTGGCGGAGGAACTACGGATTTTTCGATCTACGAAAAGGGAGCTCTTAAATTTTCTTCAACAATCGGGGTCGGTGGTTTTAATTTTACAAATGATCTTGCAATCGGAACAAGAACACCTATAGATAAAGCGGAACTTATTAAAAGAAAATATGGAAGCGGAACCGATCCCAATTTACGAAATCAGAATATTGAGATCCCAAGTGTAGGGGGCAAGAAAGTACGATTGATTAATCCGTCTCTTCTGACTGAGATTCTTAAGCCCAGAGCCGAAGAGATATTTGAAATGATTAAAAATAAAATTGAGCAGGAGGGGCTGGAAAATAAGATAAATGCAGGTGTTGTTCTCACGGGAGGAACATCGCAGCTTGACGGATTGCTTGAAATAGCAGACGATATCTTTGCAGCTCCTATAAGGATTGGGAAACCGTTCGGACTTGGCGGTCTTATTGATAAAGTTAATACACCGGATTTTTCAACTTCCCTCGGTCTTATTAAATATGGTCTGCTTGATATGAGAACTCGTGGAGTAATTTCCGGTTCTTCGCAAGGTTTTATGCAAAAATTAAGGGATTTTTTAGGTTTTTAGGAGGTTTTTATGGGAGAAGAAATGAAAATAACCATTAAAAAGGAACGTAAACTCGGTGCAGTATTGAAAGTTATCGGGATTGGTGGCGGTGGAGGTAATGCAATAAACAGAATGATAGAGGAAAAATTGTCGGGTGTTGATTTTATTGCTGTAAATACCGATCTGCAGGATCTCTCAACTGTGAAAACTCCTGCAATTCCATTGCAGATAGGTGAAAAACTTACAAAGGGATTAGGCAGCGGGTCAAATGCCGAGATCGGAATGCAGGCAGCGTTGGAAAGCACGGAGATAATTACAGATATTCTCGAAAATGCCGATATGGTTTTTCTTACGGCGGGAATGGGAGGAGGAACCGGAACGGGAGCTTCTCAGGTTATTGCAAATCATGCATCTTCAATGGGTATTTTAACTGTAGCGATTGTTACAAAACCATTTGAGTTTGAGGGACAACATAGAATGGAAGTTGCTGAAGAGGGTGTTAAAAATCTGCTCGGCAGTGTAGATGCAATAATTGTTATTCCTAATGAAAAATTGTTTGAGATTGATGATGATGATATACCGTTGAGAGATTCATATAGAAAGGTTGATGAAATACTTTTAAAAGCTGTAAGGGGTATATCGGATATAATAAACACTTCGGGTTTTCAGAATGTTGATTTTGCCGATGTTAAAGCTACAATGGCCGAAAAAGGTATGACTATGATGGGAACAGGTGAATCCAAAGGTGAAAATCGTGCTGAGGAAGCGGTTAATAAAGCACTCAATTCTCCTCTACTTGACAATATATCTATCGAAGGTGCAACTGGAGTGCTGTTTAATATTACTACATCTCCTGCTTATCCTTTGAGAAGAGATGAACTGAAAATTATTGCCGATACAATTGGTAAAAAGGTTGCTCCCGATGTAAAAAGTAAATTCGGTGTTGTTGAAGATGATAATTTAGGAGATATTTTAAGGGTTACTGTTATTGCAACAGGTTTTGACAGTGTTAAAAAGAAAAAGTTTTTTAAGGAGAAAACTCAGGTTGAAGAAAGTATCTCTTTACCTTCAAATCGTGCCGTAACTCCTCAAAGAGTTAATACCGATGAGATCTCAAGCTTGAGTTTTGTTAGAAGAAAGGAAGAAAATAACCCGCTAAGAGAAAGAGATGTAACTCCTTTGAATCTTATCAATAATGGAAGAGAGTATATAACGGAGGGAAATCATCCTAATATTACACACAGTGATGATTATCCGGAAGAAGATTTATTAGATGTTCCGACCTTCCAGAGACCGAAGAGAAGAAGTTGAAATGATAGAGATAGATTTACTTATTAAAAATATTAAAGAGCTTGTTAACCCTCCTTCCGATCGGGTTGTTCGAGGAGAAGAACTGAACTCAATAAAAGTATCGAAGAATGTATGGTTAGGTTCAACCGGGGAGCAGATATCATTTCTCGGTTTTGAAAATGATTTTAATGAGAAATGTATTTTAAGTGAAGATGCGGTTATAATTGACGGCTCGGATTTTGTAGTAATACCGGGATTTGTAGATCCTCATACACATCTTCCTTTCGCAGGAACCAGACAAGATGAATTCAGAAGAAAACTTCAGGGCGTAAGTTATGTCGAGATAGCTAAAGAGGGCGGGGGAATTAAGGGGACGGTAAAAAAAACGCGAGAGATAACAATGAAAGATCTTCTGTTTCAAAGTGAATGGAGATTGGACAGAATTCTTCTTGCAGGTACAACAACTTTAGAAGCAAAGAGCGGATACGGTTTAAACAAGGATGCAGAGTTAAAACAATTAGAGACACTTAAAGCACTGAACTCTTTCCATCCTGTTGAAATTGTATCAACTTTTATGGGAGCACATGATATCCCTGAAGAGTTCAAGGGCAGAAATATGGACTTCCTCAAATATATGTCGGAAGAAGTTCTCCCGGAAGTAAAAGAGAGAGAACTGGCCGAGTTTGGCGATATTTTTTGTGAAGACGGATACTTTTCATATAAGGATTCGGAATACTATTTGGATAAATTGATAAGTAATGGTTTAAAAGTTAAAGTTCATTCCGATGAATTCAGTTCGAATAACGCAGCATTGCTTGCCGTAAAGAAAAATGCAGTTTCAGCGGAGCATCTGATTGAGATGACAGATGAAGAGATCGATACTATTGCAATGTCAGATACGGCAGCAGTATTTCTTCCGGGAGTTTCATTTTTTTTAAAGATGGATAAATATGCTCCTGCAAAAAAAGTGATGGAAAAAAATGGAATTGTTTCACTCGGCTCGGATTTCAATCCCGGCAGTTCAATGGTTTCATCACAGCTGTTTATTTTTTATCTTGCAATTTTTAAAATGGGATTTACTATTGAAGAAGCAATAAATGCGGTAACTATTAATGCGGCTTATGCAATTGACAGATCGGATAAGATCGGCTCTTTTGCACTTGGAAAAAAGATGGATGCACTTTTACTTGAGATACCGGATTACAGCTATCTTGCTTATCATCTCGGAATAAATCCTGTTCACACGGTTATTAAGTCGGGTGAAGTTGTCGTCAAGAAGGGGCGGTTAACATTTAAGTGAGTAATTTATGGTAAGGAAACCTGTTGTTGAGGGGATGTTTTATCCCGGTGAAAAAAATATATTGATTAAAAATATTAAATTATATGTTTCCGGAAAATTCATCCCGAAAGAGATAAAGGGATTGATATCACCACATGCAGGATATGTTTATTCCGGTAGTTGTGCAGGGAAAGGATATGCTTCGGCTATTATCCCGAATAGAGTTGTTATTCTCGGTGTGGATCACAATGGCAGAGGAGATAAAATGTCGGTAGATCCAAATGAAATGTGGCAGACTGCTCTCGGCAAAATTGAAGTTGACAGGGATTTTGCAGAAGAGTTGATAAAAGAAAATTCACTGTTTGACAGCAATAATATCGGTGACTCCGAACATTCAATTGAAGTGCAGGTTCCGTTTATTCAATATTTCAATCCAAAAGCAAAAATTGTTCCGATTATTGTTTCAACTTATGATAAAAATAAATTATCGGATGGTGCACAAATACTCTCTTCGGTCATAGAAAAAAAAAGCGGAAGTACTCTGGTCGTAGCATCATCCGATATGAGCCATTATATAAGTGCCGAAGAAGCAGAGAAGAAAGATTTTAAAGCAATTGAAAAGATTTTAAAATTAGATCCGGACGGAATGATGGATGTCGTATCTTCCGAAAGAATTTCCATGTGTGGCGTTGCACCTGTCTATTTAATGATAAAAACAGTATTGGAACTCGGTGCCAAAAAGTGTGAAGTTGTCGAATATACTAATTCCGGTGTAACAAGCGGGGATCTTGATCAGGTGGTCGGTTACCTGAGTGCCTCTATATATTAGACTCACAAATGACAAAATTCATCTATGCTTCCGAACTTAAATTAAGTTTCAAAGTTTTTGGAAGTTATTATGATTTAAGGGTAAATAACGGTGGAATAATAAAATTAAGGAACATCCTTGAAATATATAAAAGAGAGTATATTGCAGGAATCGGTGAACCTATCCCAATGTTCTTCGGGAAGCCCGATGCAGTTTTTGTGATGATGAATCCCGGATCTTCAGAACCGAGAGAAGAGGGTTATTCCGAACCTATATTCGAATTTTTCGGAGTAAAAGATCAGATCAATGGCAACCGTATGGTTAAAGCCAAACCGGATGTAACGCAATATCAAGTGATGAGGGTAATGATTGAAATGGGATGGAATCATGTAAGAGTGATAAATCTTTCTGATATCAGAGAACCTAAAAGTCTAAGATTTTTTAAGAAAGTTAAAGATTTTGAAGAAAACTATAATGATATTCATACTGTTTTTTCCGAATTAAGAAGAGATGAAATAGAAAAAGTGTTTTTAATGAAAAACGTTAATTCTCCGGTTGTACTCGGATGGGGCAGGGATAAGCATCTTATTCCTCTGGCAGAAAAAGCGATGCAATTCTTAAAAGAGTTTAATACTATCGGAATTCCCTCAAAAGATAATCCTATATTATACCTGCATCCAAGCCCGAACATTCAGACTGCTAAAGTAAAATGGCTTGAAGAGTTAAGGGAAAAACTTCAATAAATAAATGAATTAAACTGAATTTAATTAAATATCAATATGGAATATTCCCGGAACTAATCTGAAATGAGTGTCGAATGTTGCAAGTCTTGTACCTTTTTCAAGAGTTATAGCTGCAATCCATATATCGTTTGTCGGGATAGGAGTTCCGTTCGCTCTTAAAATTTTCACAATAATACCATATCTCTCTGCTATGGAAATATCAATATCAGCTACAAAAACTCCCGGTAGATCAAGAAATTTATGCAGCTCTGAAATATTTTCTTTAACTCTGTTCCCAATAAAAAATCCCGCATAGAGCTCCCCGAGAACTATTGAAGGAACAATGATTTCTTCTGCATATTCAATTAGATCAACTGCTTCCGAGATCCCTCTTTTAAATGCAGCATAAAAATTTGTATCTATACAGATCCTAATCATTTCCAGATCTCACTATCAATCTTTTCAAATATTTTAGTATTTGATTTAAAAGTTTTAAACTCTTCTTCACTCCAGGTTTTTGCAAGTGAAGAGACATCCCTTTTTTTCCCGGAGTTATTTTTTATACCGAGAGCTTCTTCAAGTATAGAGATTATAGTTTTGTTTATACTTTTTTTTCTCTTTTTTGAGATCTTCCTGATTAGGTTATCCAGCTCCTCGGGAATATGTCTTAGGGTTAACTGATTCATATAATGCCTCCTTGATATCGGAAAGTGACATCAAAATAGTAGTATGGAAATTTCATCTTGTCAACAAAAATATTTTTTTACTGAAAAGATTTATCGAAAAATAGAAGAAATCATAGATATAATGAATACGATTTTTAAATATTTAAAGTATTTATTCTACTGTGACGGATTTGGCGAGGTTTCTCGGTCTGTCAATATCACATCCCTTTGCGTTTGCAATGTAATATGCAAATAATTGAAGAGGGATTACGTTAAGAATAGGCTGGAGTATAGGAATAGCTTTAGGGACATAAATGATATCATCCGATATATCCGCTACTTTTTTTACTCCTTTATTTGTTATTGAAAGGATCTTTCCGTTTCTTGCTTTAATCTCCTCCATATTATTTATGATCTTATCTGTTACCATATCTTCCGTTGCAATTGCTACGGTAGGAAAGTTTTCATCGATAAGAGATATGGGGCCATGTTTCATCTCTCCCGCAGGATAACCCTCGGCATGTATATAAGAGATCTCTTTTAGTTTTAAAGCTCCCTCCATTGCAGTGGGATAGTTGAACAATCTTCCGATATAGAGGAAATCTCTGTATCCGGAATATTTAAGTGCAATCTCCTTTATCTTTTTTGCATCACTTAGGATCTCTTTGACAAGTTTCGGAAGTTCCTTTATACCTTTGATTATCTCTTTTCCTTCTACAAACGAAATACTCTGATATCTTCCTATAAGAAGTGCGATTAATGTAAGAATAACAAGTTGTGAAGTATATATTTTTGTTGATGCAACACATATTTCAGGACCTGCATGGTTGTATACACCTGCATCGGTCATCTGAGCGATTGTAGTTCCGACTGAATTTACTATACCGAGAAGCAGGGCACCTTTTCTCTTTGCTTCTTTTAAAGCGGCGATCGTATCTGCCGTCTCTCCCGATTGAGAAATTGCAAGAACCGCAACATTTTTATCAAGTTTAAGTTTTCTGTATCTGAATTCCGACGCCATCTCGGTTTCAACGTCAAGTTCGGTCAAGTGCTCAAAAATATAGCGTCCGATAAGACCGGCATAATAACTTGTTCCGCAAGAGACAATTATCAGTTTTTTAATATTTTTTAATCTTTCAAGTACGGGCTCGAGTCCTCCCAGTTTTGAGACTCCTTCATTCTCTATCAGTCTTCCTCTGAAAGCATTTTTAATACTTATCGGCTGCTCGAATATCTCTTTTAACATAAAGTGTTCAAATCCTTTTTTATCCTTCGCATATGAGTTCGGATCGAAAGTTTCCACTGTCTTTTTAAGTATCTCGTTTCGAAAATTTTTAATATAATAATCAGAAGAGTTCAGAACTGCCATCTCATCATCGCTGAGAACGATCATTTTATTTGTGTAAGGAGAAATTGCAGCGGAATCGGATGCAGCATAAAATCCGTCATCACCGATACCGAGAATTATCGGGCTGCCGCTCTTAACTATGACAATTTTATTTTTTATATCCTCATGAAGAACAGCAATTCCGAATGTCCCCGATAATCTTTCTATCGATTTTAAAACCGCTTCTTCAAGATCACCCTTGAAATTTTCTTCAACGAGATGAGCGAGAACTTCAGTATCCGTATCCGAGGAAAATGAGTGCCCTTTCTTAATTAATTCCTCTTTAAGTTCAATATAATTTTCTATAATACCGTTGTGAACAACCGTAACTTTTCCCGAGCAGTCTGATTGAGGGTGGGCATTTTTCTCAGATGGTTTCCCGTGTGTTGCCCATCTTGTATGAGCTATGCCGTAAGTGGAATCCGATTCTATACGGGAAACTTTTGATTCGAGATTGGATACTTTTCCTTCCGAGCGGAAAGTTTTAAGTATTCCGTTTTGTTCGATAGAGAGACCTGCAGAATCATATCCACGGTACTCCAAATTTTTTAATCCTTCGATAAGGATAGGTAGTGCTCTCTTTTTTCCACTATAACAGACTATTCCGCACATTTTGACTCCTTTTATTTAAAGTGAGTAAGTTTTCTTTTCCCCAACGGATAGACATTGAATCCGATCTTAAACAATTTTTCATGATCTAAAATGTTTCTACCGTCAAAGATAAAAGCAGGTTTTTTCATATTTTTATATATTTTATTATAGTCTAAATCCTTGTAAAGATTCCACTCCGTCAGAACAGCAATGGCATTTGAGTTTTCCGATGCTTTGTAAGGGTCTTCTTCAAAAATTATTTTCCCCTCTGATTTTGCAAGATCATCTTTTGCATTTTCAATAGCTTGGGGATCGGTAATTGAAAGGACGGCTCTTTCCTCAAGAAGATAATTGGAAATATCAATTGCCGGGGATTCTCTTGTGTCTCCTGTTTCAGCTTTAAAAGCAAAACCGAAAAGTGTGATCTTTTTGCCGGCAATAGTGTTGAACATCTCTTTTACCATATTTGATACAAAACGTTTTTTTTGATATTCATTCATTGAAATAACAGCTTTCCAATATTCGGCAACTTCTGATAATCCATAGCTCTTTGCAATATAGACCAGATTGAGAATATCTTTTTTAAAACAGGATCCTCCGAAACCGATGCTGGCATTGAGAAATTTAGACCCTATCCTTGAATCTGTTCCAATGGCACGAGAAATTTCCGAGATATCCGCATCAGTCTTTTCACTGAGAGCAGATATAGAATTGACGGATGATATTCGCTGTGCAAGAAAAGCATTTGCTATCAGTTTTGATAGTTCCGAAGACCAGAGGTTTGTTGTAATGATCTTTTCATTTGCGACCCAGTGTTTATAGATTTCGGCAATAATTGATGCGGCTTTGAGTCCATCATCCGTGAGATGAGAACCGATAAGGACTCTGTCGGGATCAAGCAGGTCTTTTATTGCACTTCCTTCGGCAAGAAATTCGGGGTTGGAAATAACCTCGAATTTTATTCCGTTGCTATTTGATTTTAAAATTCTCTCCATTGCTTCTGCAGTTCTGACCGGAAGAGTACTTTTTTCTACTATAATTTTATCCGATTTTGAATTTTCTACTATTTCATGTGCTGTTTTTTCCCAATATTGAAGATCTGATGCCATTCCGGCACCTTCCCCGAAAGTCTTTGTCGGAGTATTCACCGAAACAAAGATAATATCCGATTCCTTAATCTTTTGCTTTATATCGGTTGAAAAGAAAAGATTTTTTCCTCTTGCCTCTTTGACTATCTCCAAAAGTCCCGGTTCATAGATAGGTAACTTTTCCGAGTTCCATTGCTCTATTCTTTTTTCATTGATGTCAACAACGTTAATTATGTATTCCGGACATTTTTTTGCAATAACCGCCATTGTCGGTCCACCGACATATCCGGCCCCGATACAGAGAATTTTTTTATTAAATCCCATATCCACTCCTGAGAAAATCAGTATCAAAATTGAAATTATATTGTATCATATATGTTAGTTATTTAGAATTTTTTTAATTACCGTTATATCTTTCAATGAGCATCGATTTAAAAGAACTTTTTAATGTTAATAATGACGATAATTATAAAGACTATTATAAATAGTAAATTCATGATTAATCCGTTTCTATAATTCTTTAGTTTTTTTGTATTAAGAAGGTAGAATACAAAAATTGCAATAATAGGTATTATGAGGGCGTTTGTCACTTGTGCAAGAATTATCAATTCAATAGGTTTGATATTTATAAGACTAAGCAATATCCCGGTAAGGATAACACCGGTGTAAACCGACCGGAACCATTTCCCCTGTTCTTTTAAACCGAAAAGCCCTTTTGCTGTCCATGCAGCGGCGTAGGGTGCTGTTATTGCTGAAGACAGACCTGCAGCAAATAATCCGATACCGAATAAAATTTTAGAGAAATTGCCAAAAAGCGGAGCAAGTTGTGTAGAAAGATCGGTAGGTGATGTAATGGCTATATTTTTTAAAAAATAGGCGGAAGAAGCTGTTATAACAATAGAAAATGTGATCAGACCACCTAATCCAACCGCTAAGATTATATCCCATCTCATATATTTCATGTCCGATGAATCCCACTTTTTTAATATTGCAGATGAGTGTAGGAAAAGATTGTAAGGCACAATTGTTGTTCCGAGAAGGGCCAGAATAAGCGTAATAGATCCTTTGGGAATAGATGGCTTCAGTCCTGCTATGATATTGACGATATCCGGTTTTACTATCAGTCCGGTTAAAAAAAAGCTGATTCCCATTATTACAACAAGTCCGATTAAAAGTTTTTCTATAAAACGGTATTTTCCAGCCCAAAGAATTATTAATGCCGTTAAGCTTATCAAAACAACCCAAATCCTGTGCCCGACACCTGTTAATATATCAATACCGAGACTGCCTCCTACTATGTTTCCCCCTTCATAAGCTGCACATCCTATAACTATGGCTAAAAATGCGAGTGAACCTAATAATAGTTTAATCCATTTTTTCTCTGGAATCTTAATCAGTGAAGTCCCCAAATCCATTCTGCTTGCAAGAGATGACCTCCCGACCATTTCCTGAAGAATTATTGCAGAAAAAATTGCAAGAATAATTACCCACAATAGAGAATAACCGTATTTGGCTCCGGCAAGTGTTGCAGATGTAACCGTACCCGGACCTATAAAAGCGGCAGCAACGAGAAATCCCGGTCCAAACT
>CAZWFY010000003.1:83478-85673 GCA_964633415.1 uncultured Clostridia bacterium
GTAACCGTACCCGGACCTATAAAAGCGGCAGCAACGAGAAATCCCGGTCCAAACTTATTTTTTTTCTCCATATCCTCCTCCTCCCGGGGTCATGATTCTAAGAATATCTCCTTTCCGTATTTCAAGGTTCAGCTTTGCATCAAGTTTTATCTTTTTCCCTTTTCTTATCAGAATATTCTCACCCGTTTTTCCGTCTCTTCCCCCGAACAATCCCCAAGGCGGATGTTTCCTTCTTTCCGTAAGAAGGCTTACGCTCATATCCTTTAAGAATTTATATTCTCTGACAATACCATCCCCGCCTTTGAATTTTCCTAATCCTCCCGAGTCCTTTCTGATTGAGTATTGATTGATAAGAACAGGATAATCTCTTTCAATAATCTCGACAGGTGTATTAAGTGAGTTTGTCATATGGGAATGAACGGCAGATATTCCGTTTCCGAAAGGTGAAGCTCCGGCTCCTCCTCCTATTGTTTCATAGTATGCGGAGCCCTTAATTCCGAACGATATATTGTTCATTGTCCCCTGAGAAGCTGCAGGGATTATATTTTTCAAAGCTGAAGAAAGAGTCTTAAAGATAACATCTGTAATTCTTTGGGAAGTTTCTACATTTCCTCCCGCCATCGCTGCCGATCTCTCCGGATTAAGAATTGACCCCTTTTTTAAAATTAATTTCACCGGTCTCATTACTCCAGAGTTGATAGGGATATTTTCACGAAGAAGTGTGTTTAAGACGTATAAAACAGCTGAAAAACTTATAGCTTTATTTGCATTAAGTCCTCCTCTTGTCTGAGGGTCGCTTTTAGAAAAATCAAATATCAATTCATTCTTCTTTACAGTCAATTTAAGTCTGATCTTTATATTTTTTCTACCGAAACCATCATCATCAAGAATATCCTCACCTGAATATTCTCCCTCCGGAATAGATTTTAAAAAGTTAAGAAAAAGTTTTTCGGTATAGTTTATCAATTCTGAAGAATATTGTTTGATTTTTTTAAGTCCGTATTTTTCTACAAACTCTTTTATTCTCTGTATTCCCCGTTGGTTTGATGCGATCTGAGCTAAAATATCACCCTTTCTCTCTTCGGGAGTTCTGACATTTGCAAGCAGCATATCAAGAACTTCTCGATTAATAGAATTTTTTTTTGTTATTCTTACGGGAGGAATTATCATTCCTTCCTGAAAAATTTCGGAAGCAAGAGGCATTGAGCCTGCCTGCATTCCACCGACATCAGAATGATGAGCTCTGTTTGCAACATAAAATTCAGGTTTGTTATTTACATATACGGGAGAGACCATTGTTATATCCGGGAGGTGAGTTCCACCCTTGAACGGATCGTTCAGCATTATCGTATCTCCGTCTCCCGGCTTATGGTTGTCAAGAACTTCTTGCACCGACATAGGCATAGCTCCGAGATGTACCGGTATATGACTACCGAAAGCAAAACTTTCTCCCGAAACAGTGAAGAGAGCACAGGAAAAATCCATCCTCTCACGAATATTAGGAGAGAGTGCGGATAACCTTAGAATCTCTCCCATCTCATCACTGATCGACTGGAACATATTTTTAAATATTGATATTTCTATGGAATCCACTATTTTCTCTCCATTCTAAGGTTGCCTTTTTTATCGATATATGCAGAATATTTTTTATCTATTATAATTGTTGAAAAATCAGAAAAAACAATTGAAGGGGATGGAATGATTTCCCCGGGTGAGAATGAACTTCTGGGGAAAAAACCGAAGTTATCAAAGCTCCCGTTAGAAAAGACTTTTAATGTAACGGCTTTATGCATAAGCGGATCTTTAGATTGTGAATTTATATCCGGGTTAATTTCCGAAACTATTTTTGAAGCAATTAAAATCACATTTGATATTTCGATATTTTTATCATCAAGATTGTAAGTGTATAATTTTTTATGCTTGTTGTGAAATTCCCGAACTATATTGTTTGAATAATCGATTCTGATCTCATTCGATTGTCCCCTGTATTTCATTTCAATGATGCGTTTAAATACAATTTTTTTTTTATTTTGAGAATTAAAATATAAAAAAGCTTTCTTTTCAAGTGAAGAATATTTTTCTTCAAGTTCTAAAAAAAGCTCTGAAGTAAAATCCTTTAAAACAGGTTCTCTAAATTCTTTTCTTATCTCTGCAAATATCATTCCGAGAGCTGAAAAAACACCCGGAAGTGAAGG
>CAZWFY010000003.1:85773-97204 GCA_964633415.1 uncultured Clostridia bacterium
CCGTAACAGGCGGGACCGGGATCTGCTCCGGCACTTTCCGGACCTACTTTTAAAACCCCGGCACTATCAACGGATGCAATGGAACCTCCTCCCGATCCGATTGTCTTAATATCAATCATTGGAATCCCCAAGGGGAGTCCGTTTAATGAAAGATTTTTTGATATTACTGATCTTCCGCCTTTAATAACAGATACATCGGTAGAAGTCCCTCCCATATCAAAAGTGATAAGATGATTAAGTTTTAGATCCGTTGCAACTTTCCTTGCTGCCGTTATCCCGCCCGAGGGACCGGAGAGAAGTGTATATACAGGTTCCGACTGTACTTTTTCAGGTGGCAGAAGACCTCCGTCGGATTGTGTTATATATAGTTTTCCATTGTTAATTCCTCGGGTAAGGTTATTGATATAATTAAACATAACAGGGATCAGTGCAGCATTTAAAACGGTAATAACAGTCCTCTCATATTCCCTTAGTTCCGGATGTATCCCGGATGAGATGGTGACATGAAAATCATCGTGGAAGTCTGATGAAGCTTCTATTTCATTTTGACCGTTAATATAAGAGTGAAGAAAAACAAATGCTACCGATCTTACGTTTTTTTTTATTAATTTAGCTTTTATTTCTATAAGTTCCTGCAGATTAACACTTTTTTTAACTTTACCCGAATAGAGAGTCCTTTCATCTATTCCGAACCTCAGATTATCAGGTATGATTTCCGGAGCTTTTTGCGGTGCAAGAGAAAATAGATTTATTCTGTTCTGCCTTCCTATCCGAAGGATGTCTTCAAATCCTTTGGTTGTAACGAGTGCGGTTTTTCCCATTTTATTTTCAAGAAATGCATTTGTTGCAACAGTAGTTCCGTGAATTAGGATAAAATCTTTGTTAAGGTAGGGCTTAATACCCTCAAGAATTGTTTTCTCCGGAGATTCCGGAGAAGAAGGAAGTTTGAACGAGTGAATTGTTTTATTTTTAAAAATAACAAAATCTGTAAAAGTACCGCCTGTGTCAACACCGATTAATATCATATTTAATATTATAATTCATTAAATACATTGTCAATAAACGATCTTTTTCTTGTTTGAATATATAAAATACTGTATAATTCAAATTATGAAACCGTATTTGATTTTTTTTCTGTCATGGTTACTTCCAGGCTCCGGTCATCTGATACAAAAAAAAAGATTAAAGGCCATTGTCTTTTTTTCAGGTATTGTTCTGCTGCTACTGCTCGGAATAATAATGGAAGGAACATTTTTTCTTCCCTATACCGAAACGTCAAATGGTTTCGGACAAATGCAAAGGCAGTATCATCCGTTGCTTGTATTAGGATATCTTGGTGATCTCGGTTCCGGTCTGTTCTATTTTATCGTAAAACTTCTCGGATATTCCAAGGGTAGTATTGCTGCAGTTACTTATCAGTATGGGACCGCTTATATGGTAACGGCGGGATTGTTAAATTATCTGATCGCGTTGAGTGCATTTGATATTGCACGGGGAAAAAAGAAATGATATTCAGAAGTCATTTTATTTCAATGGTTGTTTATTCAATTATAGTATCTACGTTAATTGCATTTATTAGGCATGATGAGAAGAAAAAAATTATTAAGGAGGGAGTCAAACTTTTCCTCTATTTAAGCGGTGGAGTAATTGCTGCATCTTGGGTAATTAATTTCCTCTAATATACGTTAAACTTATATTTATTTTTACTTTACATTCAAAATATAATAAAATAATTTTCTGAAATTCAATACAATGATGAAGTATATATTTTATCTGTTATTAACTTTGTTATTTTTGGGCATAATTATTCCCGGGAGTGTTTAATATATGAGAAAGCGTGTTTTTCTTTTTGTAATAGTAATAATTTTTCAATTTGATGTTCTTATGCCGGTAACCGGGATAGAGATAATGAAAAAAGTTTTCAACCGGAGTGAAGGTAAAAGTTTGAAAATGAATCTTGAAATGACTCTGATCAATAGAATGGGAAGAAAAAGAGTTCGTGTTATCTCAGTTGTAAGGAAGAGTAATAAAGATTCGGTCAAAACTCTTTTCATGTTTAAATCTCCTTCCGACGTGAAAGGAGTAAAGTTTTTGTCAATTGATCCTGTCAGCAGTTTGGAAGAGAGTAATAGATGGCTCTATTTACCATCTATAAAGAGGGTGCAGCGTGTGAGCGGCAGTTCAAGAAATGACTATTTTATGGGATCTGATTTGACATATAATGAGCTTAGGAAAAGAAGAGTAGATGAGGAGAACCATAAGTTGGTCGGGTCAAAAGCCGTTGACGGGCATTTTTGCTGGATTGTTGAATCCGTATCAAAAAGTGATAAGGATATTTATGGGAAACGGATAAGTTATATAAGAAAAGATGTTCTGATACCAATTGAGGCTGAATATTTTAGTAAGACAGGGAAGAAAATCAAATTGCTCAAAGTTAAGAAATTAAAAGAGTTCGATGGTATCTGGATTGTTGAAAAACTTGAAATGGAGAATTTAAAGAAAAAGCATAAAACGATTCTGGAAATTAAAAAAGTCAGATTGAATGTGAAGATAAGTGATTCGCTTTTTTCTCCGTCACGTCTTGAAAGAGTAAAAATTCGTTGAAAAAGAATATAAGCTTAAACAGATTTATTGGATTTTTCCTTGTTTCATTTATCTTGTTTTTCCAAAATGTATCCGGTGAAGTGGAATTTTCCGGATTTTTTGATACATATGGTTCAATTGGATTTGAAAATAGTTCAGGTCCTCAAGTGTTACGAAGTGATTTGAAAACGAATCTTGAACTTTTCTTTAAAAAAGGTTCGATTTTTTTTTCAACAAAGTTTATCAGATACAGTATAATTGATCAATCTTTTGAACTTCAATTAAAGGAAGCATATTTGTCTTTTTCCCTTAGTGAAAATGTTGAGGTCAGAGCAGGACGTCAGATATTTTCATGGGGGAATTCGGAAAGAATAATAGTATCTGATATTATTTCTCCTATGGACTTGAGAGAATATATAACAATGGATTACTATGAGATGAAAATGGGAATTGATTCATTTCTCTTATCTCTTTTTCGTAAAAATGTAAAGTTTGATCTGATTTGGTCTCCGTTTTTTAGAAGATCCGAATCTCCCGACCCCGGTTCGATCTGGTTTAATGAAATAGATATTAACTATTTTGAAAATTTCAAGGATCATTTTTTTATAAAAAAACCTAATTCGGGGTTAAAAAACAGTCAAATATTTGCAAAATTGTCTCTTTTTTTAAAAGGTTTTGATATTTCTGTTTACGGTTTTTCCAAATGGAACGATACTCCTTTTTATTATACATCTTCCCCTGATGATTATTTTAATGTCGACAGGGGCTTTGAAAAACTTAGGGGGTTTGGGTTTTATTTTTCAAAACCTATTGATTTTATAATGCTGAGAGGAGAGTTTATTATTTATAAAAACAGACTTCTACGGATGTCATGGCTGCCGGAAAAATTGATGAGTGGAGATTATAAAAAATGGATGGCAGGGATTGATATATTTTTGAGAAATGAATTTAAAATAACTTTTCAGCTTCTCTATAATACAATTCCCGGTAGAATGGAAATTCCATTTTACGGAGAGAAAAAATTTATAGAAAATATAAATATTTCAGGGAAAATTGGTTATCTTTTAAGATTCCGGAACTATGCTTATCTATTTCTTAATAATAAGAATATGTATAACAGAACGGAGTTAATATTTAGAATTGATGATTCATTTAAAATTATAGTCGGTGTTGATATTTTTAAAGGATTATATTCATATTTCGGGAAATATTTGAATAATTCTCAAATATGGTTAAAATTAAAGTATATTTTTTGAAAATGGAAATAGTGAAAAGTTTAAAGAAGATTAATAAATGGTTTGCCGGTCTCGGTGAATTTGTTATTAAATTCCGATGGGGAATCCTTGTTTTTCTTTTAATTGTCGATATTATTGCATTATTCGGATTAAGCAGGATAAAGATAATAGCTTCTGATCAGGGACTTTTCCTGAGAGACAGCAAGATCCTTGAAAATACGAAACTGTTTGAAGAGTATTTCGGTAACAATGATTTCGTTGCACTTCTCGTGGAATCAAAAGATGTTTTTAATCCGGATATATTATCAATGATCAGGAAATTAAGTGGAGTTCTTGAAGAAGAAGTACCTTTGATTTCCAATGTTATTTCATTAACTAACTTTAGGATTCCCGTTCCGACTTCAGACGGGTTTATGATAGTTGAGCTCATTCCGGATAAGATCCCAAAAGAGAAAAATAAAATTGAAAAATTAAAAAAATTTGTATTTTCCAAGCGAATTCTTGTAAATAAGCTTTTTTCCGATGATTCCAAACAGACATGGATAATAGTTTATCTGAATCCATATCCGGAAGATTGGGAATCAATGTTCCATGATCACCCGGAGCAGGTGATCGGAAAAAAAGTTACCGAGATTCTCAACCGCAAAGAATTTAAAGAGTTTAATATAAAAGCTGCCGGATATCCTATAACTCAATATGAGGCCAATCAATTTTTTCTCGGAGAGACAAGACGCGATATTATACTTTCGGTAATCGTTACGATTTTCCTTCTTTTTCTTTTCCTGAGGTCTTTGAGAGGGGTTTTATTCCCCCTGATAACCACATTCAGTTCAATCGTTATTGTTTATGGTTTTATGGGTTATTTGGGAACAAAAGTTAATAATATGGTTATAACTATTCCCGTATTTCTCGGAATGGCTGTTTCCATAGGTTATTCCGTTCATATTTTCAATTTTTTCAGATATAGGTTCCGTTCAACCGGAAAAAGAAAGGATTCGATTTTATATGCAATGGAGCATACCGGATGGCCGATGTTTTTTACAGCTCTCACAACGTTTGGTTCTCTTTTATCTTTCACGCTTATTCCGATAAGAATCCTTCAATGGATGGGATTGACTACGGCTTTGATAATTATGGTCATCTATTTGATTGTAATAATGATAACTCCTGCACTATTGAGTTTCGGTAGTGATGATAAAGGGAGGGGAAAATATCTTGTCTCAAAGAAGCACTCTTCCGAAGCAATTTCCTTTAAGCTAGGAAAGTTTATTCTCAGATGGCAGAAATTACTTGTTTCATTTATTGTTGTTTTAATTATAATTTCTTTGGCAACTGCTACAAGAACAAGGATAAATGTTGATCACAAAACCACTTTCGGAATGAAACTGAACTATATTAAAAAGGCACACTATATTGCAGGAACAAAGATAGGGTCTCTTTACAGTTATAATGTTACTATACAGTTCCCTGAAAATGATGCTATCAAGGATCCGGAAATATTGAAGAATCTGGATGATTTTGAAAAAAAAGCGGAAGATTTGACTCTTACTAAAAGAGTTACTTCTATTGTTGATGTTGTAAAAGAACTTAATATGGTTATGCATAAGGGGGATGGGAAATACTATGTAATACCCGACAAAAGATCTCTTATATCTCAACTTTTTCTTCTGTATGAAATGGCTGGAGGAGAGGAAGTCGAGAGATGGGTTGATTATGATTACAGGTTTGTCAGAGTGATGATAGAGGTCAAAGATTATGATACAACCCTCATTATCGAGGAAAAAGAGTTTTTAGAGGATTTGGCAAAAAAGTATTTTCCTAATGCTAAAATAAGATTTTCAGGTGTAATATATAGGGTTGCACATATTCAGGACTATATTATCAAAGGGGAACTTATCTCTTTTATAACGGCAATGTTGATAATTCTGTTACTGATGTCGATTGTTTTCAGAAGTATTATTGCGGGACTTATAGGAGTTATTCCCATAGTCTTTTCTTCGGTCATAGTTCTCGGTGTAATGGGACTGTTTAACATACCTTTAAATCTTATCACTATGACAATAATCCCGATATTGCTCGGTATCGGAGTTGATGATTCCATTCACTTCATTAATCACATTAAATTTGAAAATGAGAGATGTCAAAACTATAACGAAGCTATACTTCGATCTTTCAAGGCTGTGGGATATACACTCTTCATAACCTCATTTATACTGATAGCAATTTTTTCTATTTATGCAACATCCATCGTGAAAATGTTTGTTCACTTCGGGTTTGTATCGTCATCCGGTGTGCTTGCAGCTCTCGTAGGAACATATCTTTTTATCCCTGTGATGATAAAAAAGATAAAACCGTTCGGGAAAAACTAAAGTTACATGTTATAAATCCGGTTCAATTCTTTTTGCAAGAATATACTTTATGATTATCAATATGAAATATTTTTATTTTCTTAACAATTCATATACCCAGTTTTTTCTTCATCTCATCTGAAAGAGAGTGTTTATTTACAGTGACGCAAATTGTTTTTAATTTGAAATATGGAACGGATACATAAAAATATCCTTTATATTTACGATCTGTTCCCCATGAATTTTTCATAATGAAGTATAATTTCCCATTCTGATCCGAGGCAGTTCCGACAATATGCATCAGGTGATCATCGGTAGTTGTCCAATTATCAAAACTCTCTTGTCTCATTTCTTGAGTGATAATTTTTTCCTTGATCGGTTTTTTTACCTTTGATTTCTGCTCCTTTTTTGTCATTAGATCCCACTCTTTCTCAGGAACCAAAGAAACATCCATTCTGTCCTTTGAGAAGAATTTTTCACTTACATCGGCGTCCCAAACAAAAGTATATCCCTTGTCAATCGAATTTTTTACTATTTCAAAAAGTTCATCAATAGGAACATTGTAGTAATCTTCGTTATAAGTCCAGTTGTCGGGGATCTCCAGTCTGCATTTTTTATAGAACGGGTGGTGGGTATAGGAAGTGATCTCTATATATTCATCCGGATCAAGTTTTACCGACTCTGAAAATTCCTTTGGTGTATACTCTTTTCCCTTATATGAAAATTTTTCCGGAGGAGTCCCGAGATATACGTTTAAAATTGCTGCAAAAGCTTTCATCCAAACGGGAGTCAGTCTCTTTCCTCTCCTCTTTAAAACTGCTCCGAGAAAGCCGTCTAAAACCGCTCCGAGCTCTCCGTGGTTGTGTCTGTATTGTCCTTTCAGTTTAGCCGGGTATATCTTTTCCGGTGCGATACCGTGTTTTCTGATCTGATCCGTAACATCATGGAATTGCCCTCCGGGACCGAAGTTTGCCATTCCGTGCATATAGATATATTGCTTTGCTTTATCAATGTAAGAATACCTTGCAATGAACATCTCGGAAAGGTCGGTTACCGGTCCTCCCTTTCTTAAAATCTCCGATTCAAGATATGATATGGAAGAAAATATCCAGCATGTACCGGTTCTTCCCTGACTCTTGACCGATGTTGCCGGAAGTTTTTTGATAACTTTAAACTTATATGCAGGTTTAACTTTCTTTGCAATCAATGAAGTTGAAAAAGTTAATAATACGGCAATTATTGTAATTAATATGAAATTAAGCTTTTTATTCAAAATGTCACCTCCGAACTGACTAAAAAAATCATATTAGATTAATAAAAATTTATCAATAAAATAGATTGGAAAAAAAATTTTTTTTATCTATAATCTTTTCTTATCAATAAATTTAATCAGGAGATAAAATGAAAACTAAACTTATGGTCATAATTTTTTTATTTTCTGTCTTTTTACTATCGGCAAATTCCGATTTATGGGAAAAGGACGGATTTGACAGTTGCACCAGTATTATGGTCGGTAAACTGGCTTCAACCGACGGTTCTGTTATTACATCTCATACTTGTGATGCCAACTACAGAACATGGGTTGATATCGTTCCTGCGAAGAAGCATAAAAACGGTGAGAAGTGTAAAATATATAAAGGAAGGCTTCATACGGGATATGCATCTGATTCGGATGGACTTGAGTTGCTTGGTGAGATCCCGGAAGTTAAGCAAACATATAAATTTTTTAATACTGCTTATCCGGCAATGAATGAATATCAACTTACTATGGGTGAGTCGACTTTCGGCGGGAAAAGGGAGCTGAAGAGTGATAAAGGTATTTTTCAGATAGAGGAGTTGCAGCGTCTGGCACTGGAGAGAACTAAAACCGCAAGGGAAGCTATTAAACTGATCGGAAAACTTATAAAAAAATATGGTTATTGTGATTCCGGTGAAGCAATTACAATAACGGATAAAAATGAAGTATGGCATATGGAAATTGTAGGCCCCGGGAAGGGGAAATTCGGGGGAGTCTGGGCTGCAAAAAGAATTCCGGACGGAAATGTCGGTGTTGCGGCAAATATCAGCCGGATAGGGGAGATTGAATATAATAACCCCGATTATTTTCTATTCTCTAAAAATGTTGTGAAACAAGCTATAAAATTAAAGCTTTATGATCCAAAGAAAGATGGGACTTTCAAATTTTGGAAAGCTTACGGCAGCACTTGGAGTAAAAAACCTTTCGGAATAAGAGATTTTTGGGTTTTAAGCAGTGTTGCACCTTCATTAAATCTTAAATTTGATGCAGATGAGTTGCCCTTTTCGGTAAAACCGGATAAAAAGATTTCCGTGCGGGATGTAATGGAGCTGTTTAAAACGACATATGTGGGAACAAAATATGATATGAGAAAAAATCTTCTTGTAGAAAAGAGAAAAAAGAGAGGGGAAAAGAATAAGAAAGTTAAAAAAGAGATGGTCATAAGTCCCATAGCAACTCCGTGGATGTCATATGATTTACGAAAGTTGTTGAACACTTTAAAAAAAGATGCAGTAAAAAGATTCAGGCCTATTGCAGTCGAATATTGTGCTTACCATACGATATTGCAGTCGAGATCCTGGCTTCCTGATGAGATAGGTGGTGTAATGTGGCTTGGTTTTGACAACCCGGCAATGACACCGAAATTTCCCGTATATGCCGGAATGGATAAACTTGATCCGAGATTACATATAGGATCACAGAAAAGATTTACAATGGATTCACCTGCATGGATTTTCAGGAGAGCCGGCAAACTTGCACAGGGAAGATGGGATAAAGCGGAAAAGATAATAAAAGATACTCTTGAAAATTTTGAAGATATGGTTTTAACAGGTTCAAAAAAGGTTGAGACGGATTCCGCAAAAATAATTAAATCGGATCCGAAAGAGGCTAAAAAGATCCTTTCTGAATTTTCCGAAAATATTTTTAGACTTATGCTTGAAAAATATAGAGATCTCGGGAATAAATTCTGGATGTATTACAGATTTAGAATGAGGTAATATAAAGAGAAATATTTCAAAAAGAGGTTTTGATAATTCCGCCTGCAAGGACGGTATTATTTTCATAAAGGACAACCGATTGTCCGGGAGTTATTGCGGATTGCATCTCATTAAAAACTATTTCCATATCGTTATCTGATACTTTTACCGAGCAATCCATCTCCGTTGCGGTTGAACGGATTTTTGCCTTTGCTTTTTCCGGGAGAGTTTTAACAAGGATATTTATATCTTCTGCAATGAGTCCTTTTGACAATAGATCTTCTTTTGATCCAAGGGTGATTTGATTTCTCTTTGCATCAATAGCTATAACATAGTAAGGAGCAGGAGCTGAGATTCCAAGACCTTTCCGTTGTCCTATTGTATATTTCCAGATTCCTTTATGAGAACCGATCTTTTCACCTTTAAGATTGATAAAGTCTCCATTCATGGGTTTTGCTTTGATCAGATCGGAATAGTCTCCGGAATAGAAATCCTGACTCTCCGGCTTTTCATGAACCGGTATATTCGCTTTTTTTGCTATCTTCCTCACGTCTTTTTTTGTCAGTCCTCCGAGAGGGAATATTGATCTTGAAAGCTGTTTTTGTGAAAGTCTGTATAAAAAATATGATTGATCTTTCTTTTTGTCCATACCTTTTTTAAGGAGGTAGATATCTGAGACAGGATCATACTCAACATTAACATAGTGTCCGGTGGCAAATTTTTCAAATTTCATTCCCGATGCAAACAGGAGTTCAGGCAGGGTACCGAATTTAATATTATTATTACAAAGAACACAGGGGTTTGGTGTTCTTCCCGCTATATATTCATTATTAAAATTTGAGAGTACCTTTTTTTCATACTCTTCCGAACAGTTAATCTGATGGAAATCAATTTTCAGGAAGTCACAGATTCTTTGTACTTCCTCGATATCTTCCTTTTCATCAGGACCGAAACATGCATTTCCTTTTACGCTCTTTTTATAATCATCTTTCCATAAAGTCATTATTGCACCGACAACTTCATGACCCTGCTCTTTGAGCAGGAATGCTGCTACGGCAGAATCGACTCCTCCGCTCAAACCAACTGCAATTTTCATTTTATTCCCTCTATATGAATTTTTCCGATAATTCTAAACTTTTAAAATTTATTATAGATAATAATACTGTTATGGTCAAATATAGGAGGGGAACTTTTAGCTCACAGTCTATTTTGGATTTGGGATATGGTAGCCTTCGGCTTGGATTTAGGATTATAGAGATTGTCATTTGTGGTCATTAGTTCACGTTCGTGAACGTCATTAAGAATTTATGGAATTTGTCATTTAATTAAGAATTAAGAATTCAAAATTTAGAATTACAGAAATTGTCATTACTTAGAACTATTCATTGAGATATCACCCTGCGGGTACCATGTGCCGGGGGAGGCAGAGGAGTCTAAGTCGGATTTATAACGTCCCGTAGGGGAAATTTTTCATGTTTGAACGAAGTGAGTTTAAAATTTAAGTTAATAAATTTGACGTTCCGTAGGATAGACGACGGTCGGGTGGAGGTAATTCTCAATGAAAAGAGCGATCAGTATTCAGTTGAGTTTGCAAGATCAAAGATTAAAGTATAAAGATAAAAGTGGAAAGTAGTTAGGAGAAATATCAGCAAATTCCGAAGAAACAGAAAGGAGTGACCGGGAACCGGTTCATACTGAGGGTGTGTGTTCCGGAGGGAAACAGGTGATGTTTGAACCCATACGTTTTAGGTGGGTGAGTTCACCTTGTTTAACACACCTGAATATTTACCCGGTCGGACACGTATTGGTTGATGAGGAAATTGATGATATTTAAGGGATTACAGAGTTCACAAGATAAAAGATATATGGGACTAAGAACTGAAAAACTAACAACAATTTTTCAGGACTTGACAAGTTCACAAGTTCTTAGTGGTGAGTGGTAAGTGGAGAGTTCACAAGATCTAAGATTAAAGTAAAAAGATAAAAGTGGAAAGTAGTTAGAAGAAATATCAGCA
This sequence comes from uncultured Clostridia bacterium, assembly GCA_964633415.1. Classification (GTDB taxonomy): domain Bacteria; phylum Acidobacteriota; class Aminicenantia; order UBA2199; family UBA2199; genus CAZNLS01. The sequence continues at coordinate 96,949 of CAZWFY010000003.1, forward strand.
AATTCCGAAGAAAAACAGAGGACAATTTTTCATAAAACAATTGTTATTAACTTTGAACTCACAACTAAAAACTCAACACTCAAAACTAATTTAACCGTGGATTTGCCGGGGGAGGCAGAGGAGTCTAAGTCGGATTTATAACGTCCCGGAGGATAAATTTATTTTAATAATTACCTGTATCCGATTGCGGTGTAGTATGGTCCCTCTTTTCAGACATTTTGTCTTAATCCCTTCTCTCAGGTCGAGGTATCTAACA
>CAZWFY010000004.1:0-52821 GCA_964633415.1 uncultured Clostridia bacterium
TTAAATCATTAATATAATAATAGATAATCATTGTCAATTAAATTTTAATGGGGATTCCCAACACTCACGGGCACAGTTCTAATCTCTCCATTCTCTCATCTATCAGATTAAGATACCTTTCCTTTAAATCTTTTGGGAGAAAAGAAATGTGAATCAAAGATTTCCATTGTTTATATGACTTTTTTAGTTGCTCCATAACTTTATCTATTATCACTGTATTTAATCCGAGTTTCTTATTACCAAAGTACGAGATCAGATCATCTTTTTTTAACTTACCTTTTTTACCTCTTAAAGGAAGTGCTATCTCTTCGGGATCTTTCAAAACTAAAGAAGTACTCAAAAGATCATATGCAGGAGATAACTCAATTTTGTCTTCTGATTTGATCAAAGAAAAGTTTTTTAAATGCATATCTTCATTTCCGATAATAAAATTAAAAAGAGTCAGCAAAAACATCTTCTTTTTTTCTATTAGAGGAAATGACGTATATTTATTAATTGTTATAATAACTTGCTCCATAGAACTTTCATATTTTGTATCCCTCGTTTTTCCCATTAACTGTGCAAAATCTTCCACATGAATTTTTTTGTTTTTTCCAATTCTATCAAATCTTTTAATAAAATATGTAAGGGAATCATCTTTGGAATAAACCATCCCGGTCAGAGGAACGATTATCCCACTTACTTTAGCAAGCTTCATTGTCAGATCTTCATTTTCCGGCATGCTCGGATACAGTTGATTTTGGGGTTTTAATATATATTTTCCATTCTTATCCTGAATCACAAATTGACTATCTTTTATACTGAGGATTGCACTTAATTTCGGTTGGACTCCTTGAATTGACATTTTACCCGCTCTTGCAGCAGCTTCATGTATCTGTTCTTCTCCTGTCCATGGCAGGTTATTTAAATCGGTTAATTTTGAAGACAATTTTTTTAGTCCTATTGAAGAATACTTATTATTTCCACACAATTCATAACTGATTGGACAACGATTCATTTTATCTCTCTTGCTGTAACGGTTCCGATCATATCGTCACCAACTGCACATAACTGAGCAAAGTTATCTTTTCGATCTATTTTAAGATTACGAAGAAGTGCTTCCAGCATCGCACCTTCAGGTAAAAGTCCTTCGAAAAAGGGTGGGAATTTAGAATATTCATAAGGTTCATCTCTAACAGGAATTGTTAAACTTACCGGATCTCCTGAATAATGTTTATAATATTGAAAACGATACTCTTCTTCCGATATCTCCGTTAGGATTCCGGCTGGAATGTTGTTGACAAGTATCTCAGCTCTTTTCATTTTCTCTGATTTTCTCCATGAATGGGCTGTCAAAAATAATTTTAATATTTAATGCCTCTAAAATTGAATTCACTATGTTAAATCGTATTGTTTTTTTACCGTGTTCAATATCATATATAACCGTTTTCCCAATCCCTGCAAGTTCAGCGAGTTCCTTTCTTGAAAGACCTGCTTTTTTTCTGTGAAACTTTATTATTTTTTCCAAATCCATTCCAACCTCTTATTACCGTCTTAACGGTAAATTTTACATCCTTCAGCTATTTTACTCACATATTTTCTGAAAGTCAAGCTCTTTACTGTCTTTACGGTAAAAACGAGTTGATTTGGCACAAAGCAAGGCAAAAGTTCGAAACTTCAGGCATTTTTACCGTCATCACAGTAAACACTGTCTGCCATTCATAAATTTATCCGGTTTTTATATTATTGTTCTATAAAAAAAATGAACTTTTTTTAGTTTCGGTTGTGGGAAGCAATTTATACAAAATCAGAGAAGTCCCTGAAATTCATAAAAAGATCCTCTGTCTTCAAATATATTTTTATTATTAATTCTTATAATTACTTCATTTATCTTATATAATAATAATAATGAATTTACATTTAAAAAAGATCATTCTTAATATTACCGATGATTGTAATTTCAACTGCAGTTACTGTTATCAGAGAAACACAAGATCCGGATTGAAAATGAGTTGGGAAACTTGCAAAAATTCATTAGATTACTATTTTTCTCATTCTTCAGGAAATATTTCTATTGATTTTTCAGGAGGCGAACCTCTCTTAAATTTCGAATTAATTAAAAAAGCGGTTGAATATTCAAATTTAAAATTAGGAAAATCCAACGGAAGAAAACAATTCTCCATAATTACCAACGGTAGTCTTATTACCGATGAAATAATAAGCTTTTTTGATAACAACAGATTTGATATCCAATTCAGTTTTGATTCTATTCTACAGAATAAACAGAGGAAAGCCGGGAGTTTTAAAAAGAGTCTGATAATTCTCGAAAAATTAATTGAAAAAAAGAATATCACACTATCAATATCACCGGTATTTACATCTGAAAATGCAGAGGAAATCTTTAATTCTATGATGTTTTTAAAGAAAAAAAACTTTAAAAATTTGATAATCGGACTTGATCTGAGTAAAAGATGGAATATTCAGTCCCGAATTAAGCTTAAAAATGAACTAACTAAACTCATGCAGGAAGAGATAAATAATTATAAAAATAGTGGAAAAATATTATTTAATATTTTCTCCGATATAGAATCAAACGGTATCGGCGGATGTTCAGCGGGAAACCCTCAATTTTCCATCTCTCCATCCGGTGATATATGGGGATGTCCTTCTTTCACTCACTTAAATTGGAGCAAAATAAAAAATGAAAAAGCATCAGATTATTTTTATGGAAATATAAATGATAGTAGATTAAAAAATATTGAAAAAAATTTCAAATTTATCCTTAATAACTATAAAAATTTTAGAACTGATAATTTTTATACTTCAAAATCAAAATGCTTCCTATGTCCCTACCTTCATGAATGTAAATTATGTCCTGCAATTAACAAAAATTCTGAAAAAAAGAATAAATCCCTATATTTTATTCCGGAATACATATGTGAAATAAACAAAATACTTCATAATTCAAATAGGGAATTTATTAATTCGATAAAGAAATATAAACTTTAAAAAAAAAATTTTTTTTATTAAAGCTATTGACAATTATTTTGAATTAAATTATTTTATTTTTAAATAAGGAGAGAATATGGAATTAAAGAAAAAAAAAAGGAAAAGTGTAAGAATTACTGTAACTCCAAATGTTGAATACAGCATAAAAGTATTAAAAAAAGCTGTAAAAGCCCTTGATAATGAAGAAGTAACCAATGCAATCAAATATCTTGAGACAGTTGCAAAAGGTGAAATTCAACCTTTAAGAGGAAAAGGATGCCCGAAAATCATCCGTATTCAAAGATTTTAAACTCTTAAATATAAAATTTATTAATTAACAGATCTATTTAACAATAATAATTGATTTCTCTGGTTATTAATAAGGTTTTTTGAAAACGCCTTATCTGTATTTTTCCATAGAAAATTAAATCTGAAAAAAGAGTCAATTGCTTTACCTTTCCATCCACGAAATTTGTATATTTTACCCAAATAATAAAGACTCATTGCATAAAGATCTCCATAAACATATCTACCGATATTCATAGAAATAATTTTGTTGAACCACTTTTCAGATTCTGCAAATTTATTCCATTTATAATAAAGTTTCCCTAAAGAAAAATATTGGATAGCAGAACTGTTAGGATGAAATGCATCATCATAAACTCCCTGTAAAAAATTTTTCGCTTTAAGGAAATATTTTTCCGAATTCTTATACTCTCCTTTTTTTAAATAATACTCTCCGAGAAGAAATACATTTTTCCAATTAAAATCATTACTGTATATGCTTTGAGATTTTTTATTAGAAAAATCTTTTATCCTACTCTCTATCTTATTCAAATTGTTATTTAAAAGTGCTTCAAGTGATAATAAATATAGATATTCAACATTATAATATGGAAAATCTTTATTGTTTACATTTTTAATCTGCTTAAATAGACGATTAAAATCATCCTTAGCACCATTTCTATAAAAGATATTTAATATTTCCGAATATGAGAAAATATTCATTAAATGGTTTTTGTCATTGTTTTTTAGTTTATTAAAAACTCCGCTTATGCTCTTGAATTTCCCCTTTAACAGATTAATATAGAATGGATCCAACAGATCTATCCTGTTATTAAATCCATTAAAATTTTTCAATTGATAACTATATTCTCTTTCGAACTTTTTCCATTGATTTTTCAAAAGATATATTTTACCTTTTAAATATTTCTTCTTACTATTTTCTGCCTTGGTTAAAAAATTTAATTTATCAATTGTTAAAGATGCCAATTCAAACTTCCCCTGAATTAAATATAATCTCAATTTCATTTCAAGTAAATTTTTTCTTCGAACATTTGGATTCTTTAACTCAAATGATTTTAAAATATTTAATGCTTTATCATATTTAAACTTTGCACAGTTCAGAAGAAATAATTCGTTAAGTGCTTTAATATTTGTTCGATCAATTTTCAAAACCATAGTCTGGTTTTGAATAGCATCATCCCAGTTTTCCAAATCACGATATGTAATTCCCAACATATAATTTGCATTTACATCATCGGGATAAATTTTCAATATTTTTTTATAATATTCAATGGCTTTTAATTGTGTTATCTCTTTTTCTCCAAAATAATCGGCATATATTAATAATCTCTCTCTTTCTGATAATTTATCGGAATGTTCCAATGTTTTATTAAAATATTTTTTCCTGTTTTCCAAATCTCCTACAAAAGCATAAGCCCAAGCAATAAGTCTATACCCCATTGCAAACTCAGGATCCTTTTTAATTGCTTTTTTTAAAGTAAAAATGCTCCCCTTATAATTGCCGAGATGAAACAATCTTTTACCTTTAACATAAAACTTAAAAGCTTCCTGTGAAGAAGTTGTTATATTCTTGACATCAGGGTCTATATCTTCAAAAATCTCATTGTCCGTGAGTTTAAATCCCTTTTTAATTTTTTTTGTTAGTCTGTCAACAGCGGAAAATATATTCTCGGATTTGGTGTCAACGGAGTTTGAATCAATCAAATCTCCGGTTTCCAAGTCGATAAGACGTGTAGAGATTCGAAGAAAATCACCGGATCTGTTAAAACTCCCTGTAATAATATAATTTACATTCCCTCTGTTTCTGACTTTTGATAACATCTCCTGATTTAATCCTGTAAGATCAATACTATTGCTACTTTTAAGTATATTAAAAAGTTTATTTTCAGGTAGAACTCTTACAAATTTAGATTGGGCTAAATCGGTTATTAACAGATCGCTTAACGAATACTTTAAATAATCAAATCTTTTTTGACCTGTCAGATTATTAAAATAGACGATTGCAACAGATCTTTGTTTTGAAATTTCCGATCTGCTTTTTGTTAATTCTATCCTAAATATTACAGCAGATAAAATAAGCAGAGTAACAATGATTAACGGTGATAAATTCCACCAGTTAAAGTTAAATTTTCTTATAGATTGAAACAAATTATCTTTCTTAAAATTTCTATCTTCAAGTTCGGTGATTATCTCAGAACAGTTTATATATCTGAATTTTATCTCCTTTTCAAGACACTTTAAAACAACTTTTCTTAAAAACACGGGAATATTTTTTAACTCATTTTTGTTAAAAACAGGTTTTTCATTAAGATGTTTCTGTAAATAACCTATATCACTGTCAGACTCAAAAAGAGAATGTTTTGTAAGCATCTCATACATTATTATTCCAAGAGTATATATATCTGTTTGAGAGTTGACATTTTCACCTTTCCACTGCTCCGGAGCAATATATTGAGGAGTACCTATAATTATTCCGGATTGACTTATACTTTCACCGTTTGTAGATTTTGCAAGACCGAAATCAGTAATATAAACATGCTCGTTTTTATCTATCATAATGTTTTGCGGTTTTAGATCTCTGTGGATAATACCTTTTTTATGAGCCGCTTCAAGTCCGGAACATATTTTTTTTGTTATATCAATAATTCTCTCAATCTCAATAGGCTTTTCATCATTAATTAAATCTTTCAGATTAACTCCATCAATATATTCCATTGAAATAAATTTAATATTATCACTTTCACCGAAATCAAATATTCTTACAACATTTTCATGAGTTATCTCTCTTGCAAGCAGAATTTCCTTTTTAAATCTTTTAATCATCATACTATTGGAAATATACTCGGGACGTATTACTTTTAATGCAACACAAGTGCCGAGAACTCTATCCTCAGCTTTATAAACCCTTCCCATTCCACCACGCCCCAACTCTTCGATAATCTTATACCTATTAGCAAATAGATCTCCGGGATTAAAAATTGAGTCATTGGAAGAAGTAATATTTTTTGTTATTCCTGTTTGAGAACTATCATCTTCGGGATATAACAGATTCATACCGCAATAGCTGCAATATAAACTGTCATTAGAAACATCATTATGACATTTGGGACATTTCATAAATAAATTTAACAGTAATGGGATGAAAAAGTCAATATAGTTTTTTTAAAAATTGCTCGGTTTCGATTAATTTGTTAGAATTTCTTAATGAAAAACAAAAATATTAAAGCTTCTTTTGTAAATCTCGGATGCTTTAAGAATATAGTTGACACGGAAGTCCTCGGCGGAATGCTTTCAAAACAAGGTATTGAAATTGTTTCATCTTACGAAAAATCAGATTGGATAATTATTAATACATGTGGATTTATCAGAGATGCAAAAGAAGAAAGTATAGAAGAAATATTTAATGCTTTTGAACTTAAGGAATCCGGAGAAGTTAAACATGTTGCGGTTTTCGGATGTTTAATCCAGAGATATTATGAAGAAATCAAAGAAAACTTTAAAAATGCAGACATTTTATGGGGTGTAAATAACTTAAGAGAGCTTGCAGACTCAATTGCAGAAAACAGTAAAAGTGAATATAAAGAAGATTCTCTTTTCCTTTATGATCATAATTATCAAAGAATTATTTCTACAACACCGAATACAACATTTATTAAAATATCCGAGGGCTGTAACATGAAATGCAGTTTTTGTTCGATTCCTTCAATTCGAGGGAAATTCAGATCAAGAGATATTAGTTCAATAATAAGAGAAGCGGAAAAATATAAAAAAATGGGATTTAAAGAGGTCAATCTGATCTCTCAGAATTCCACATATTTTGGCAGAGATAAAGGTTCAATTTCCCTTTTACCTGAATTGCTCAAAGAGATATCTCAAATAGGACTTGATTGGATAAGAGTTCTATATCTGATGCCTGAGGATGTTGATGATAAAACTATTGAAGCAATCAATTATCCGGGCATTCTCCCCTACTTTGATCTTCCTTTTCAACACTCATCACCGTCCATTCTTAAAAGAATGCACAGAGGCGGCGGTTTTTATTCAATGAACAAACTTATTAACCGTATAAGAGAAGTTTCGGATAAAAGTATAATAAGAAGTTCTTTCATTGTCGGATTCCCCGGAGAAACTGAAGAAGACTTTAAACATCTTCTTGATTTTGCAGAACAATCTAAAATTGAACGCATAGGAGTATTCGGCTATTCTGATGAAGAGAATACACCTGCATTTAATATGAAAGATAAACTCATACCTGATATAATAGAATACAGAAAAGAGGAACTCTTGAATATTTCCGATAAAAACATTGAAATCTATAATAAAAAAATCATAGGATCTTCGATGGATTTTCTTCCTCTCGGTTCATGGGATAATAACTCTACAATAGGTAGAATATCTTCTCAAGCACCGGAAACCGACGGTCTAACCAGAATCAATGTACCTTTCACGGGAAACTATGATATTTACAGAATAAAAATTACCGGTTATGATCATGAACTGGTTATTGGAGAAAAAATATGAAAAAAATTAAAGTTTTTATAGCTACCTTTTTTAATACCGGAAAATTTCCTATAGCTCCCGGAACACTCGCTTCTCTAATTACTGCAATTGTTTTATTCTGGATCAATTATAAAATAGATCCGAATATTTTTTCCCGTGTCCTGTCGATAATCCTTGTATTCCTTATCGGTATTCCATGTGCAAATGAAGCTGAAAAATTCTTCGGGAAAAAAGACCCCGGATCAATTGTAATCGACGAAGTAGCCGGACAAATGCTTACTCTATTATTTATTAAAGCCTCACTATCATCAGGATCAGTGTTTATCTATCTGCTTGGATTCTTTCTTTTCAGATTTTTTGATATCCTTAAACCTTTCCCTGTAAATTTAGCAGACAGGATCGAAGGTGGCTTCGGAATAATGTTTGATGATATCGTTGCTGCCATTTACTCACTCGCTTCTCTTCATTTAATCATTTATCTTTTCAAACTTTCCAACTGAGTGTTCAAATTAAATTTTTTTCAATTCTAATAAACTGAACAAATATAAATGATACAATACTTAAGAAAGCTCCTGCAATAAACGGGATTCTCGGATCAACCATCCACAAAATCCCTCCCAGTACGGGTAAAACCACGGCTGCAATATGATTAATGGTAAAACCTATTGCCATTGATGGTGCTATATCTCGCTGATCTCCGGTTTTTTGAAAATATGTTTTAATCCCGATTGAAAAGTTAAAAAATATATTATCAAGAATATATAGGAAAGCGATAACGGTGGAATTATTAATAAAAGCATATGCAAGAAAAATAAAAACAAGGCTTCCGTATTCCAATGAAAGGACTCTTCTTTCTCCGAAATAATTGATTGCTTTGGCAATTAACGGAGTAAAAAAATAGTTGATAAGATTATTTAAAACAAAGAGAGCCGTAACCATCTGAACTGAGAAATTATAATATTTAACAAGAAGAAAGATTGCAAAAACAATAAAAATCTGTCTTCTCGCACCTGCCAGGAAATTAAGTGTATAAAAGAGCCAATACTTTTTTCTTAAAACCATATTTTTTCTCTGGGGAGGTAAATTTTTGTCAGACGGGTCCATAGTTAATGAAATTATTGATAGCAAAGCAACGATTAATCCTGTTATAAGAAAAAGAATCTTATAGGAAAAATAATGTGATAATAACCAGATTAAAAGTCCGATCCCTATGTTAGTAAGAGCTGCAATACTTCTAAATCTTCCCATTACTGTTGCTGAATCCCTTTTTTTAAAATATTGAAGAGTTAAAGACTGATTTGTAGTTTCAAAATAGTGGAATCCTAAAGACATTAAAAATGTTGTAAATATCAGACCCAAATTTGAAGGGAAAAATCCGGTTATCGCAACTCCGAATCCAAGAAGAAGAATTGAATATGATGACAACCTGTGTTCTCTTAAGACAAGTAAGATATAGACAACAAAGAGTGCGATAAATCCGGGAACTTCTCGTACCGATTGAATAACACCTATCCAAAAACCGTTAATACCGACTTTTTCTACTGCAAAATTATTAAAAATAGTTCTCCACCCCTGCAAACCTATTGATGAAGCAATAGTTAACAAAAGAAGAAATTTATAAATCGGTTGCTTTTGAATTGTATTATTTTTCATTGGATATTATACCACTGTTTAATAATGGAAAATAAACGGATTATCGCTATTTAAAAATATTTCCGGTCTCTCTATACCAAAACAGCAGATCCAGATGATCAAGGGGGATATCAACCCTTTTTGAAAACTTTATCATACTATTCTCAATCTCAATATATTTTTTCCCTGAAATTGACCCGAATTTATCTCTTATTACTCCAAATAGAGAAAGATTTCTCAGAATGTGTCGATCCAAGATCGCAATTTTATCTCCAAATCCGATATTTCTCAGAAAATGCCCGGCTTCTTTATATCCGATCCCCTTTATATTCTTTATAAGCCATTCTCTCTTTTCCAAAACATCGTCCATAGCAATAAGCTTCCTTTTAATAATAAACTTACCGTTTTCCAATAATTTTTCTCTCGCTTCAAAAATATATTCGGATTTTTTATACTTGAATCTAACACCTTTCATTAATTCCTGAATGTCGGAAACTTTTACTATACCCCTTATATCTTTTTTTTTTATCTTCTCCGTTGCCGACCAGCATAACTCCGCTTTAGACTGAGGAGTCATAAGACAAAATATCAGCTCATAAAAAATATCCTCTTCACTTCCTTCAAGCCATTTTGTCTTAAACTCCGAAATCCTTTCGGATATTCTATCTTTAAGAGAATGATACTCCTTCTGAAGCGATCCTATACTATCGGTATTTTTCTCTTCCATCTCGTCTTGCAAGCTCTTTAACAACTTCCTTAACACTCTGTAAATCTTTCTTTGCAGAAACCAGTATCCCGTTCTTTGTATTAACAACCACAATATCATCAAGACCTATAAGAGCTATCGGTATGTCGGTTGTAGAATATACCATTGAATTTTCAGTATTTAAAAAAACGCTGTTTCCGACACTTACATTTCCGTTCTCATTTTTAACATTTAACTCATATACACTGGACCAGGAGCCAACATCATTCCATTCAAAACCCGCCCCGAACATTTTGACCTCTTTTACCTTCTCCATAAGAACATAATCAATCGAATCCGGTCTTATTTCATTATATATTGAATGAAATTTATCTTTATTATTAAAACTATTTTCAAGTTTTTCATACTCCTTGAAATACTCAGGTGAATAGGTCTTTAAAAATTCTTTAAAATATTTCAATTTATAGATAAACATTCCGGAATTCCAAAAATAATTTTCTTCACTAATATATTCTCTTGCTTTGTCTATTGAAGGCTTTTCCTTAAATCCGTCAACATCATAAAAAACAGTTCCGTTTATTTCAGTATTTTCACTAATATCAAACTTAATATATCCATACCCCGTATGCGGGGAGTCGGGTTTTATTCCTGAAGTAATAATATATTTTTCATCAGCCATAAGAAGTGCATTTTTCATCTCTTTAGCAAAAATATCCTTATCGGGAATAAAATGATCTGCAGGAACTACCAAAACATTGCTGTTTTCATCACGGTCTGCCATAACAATATTAGCCATAATCAGACATGGTGCTGTGTTTTTCGGGGATGGCTCGGCAATATAATTTTCTTCATTAAAATCAGGAACAGCCTTAATAGTCAGATCTCTATATTTATTATCTGCAATAATATATATATCTTCAGTGGAAAGAAATTCACTCAATCTGTCAAATGTCTGTTTGATAAGAGAGTCTGTACCAACAATATTCAAAAACTGTTTGGGTTTTTCGAAAATGCTATACGGCCAGAATCTGGCACCCCGACCTCCGGCCATAATAAGACCAATATCTCTTTTTCCCATTCTTATGATTTTAAAGATGAAGCATCGGTTCTAATCCAAGTTTGAGTACGACCTATTTTGAATATTATCTTGATATACCCGAATACCTTCAACTCTTTTCCGTTTTTAACCGTGTAAACCTGGCAATGATACTGTTTCCCATTCTCCGGATCCACAATTTCACCCTCAATCCATTTATTGCCATCTCTATAGAATCCCCACATAAAAACCATACCAAGGGTTTTCTTATCCTTTAATTTCCCTTTACACTTATCACAGACCGGATCTGGATCCTCTCCCTCTTTCGGAAATATTTTTAATATTTGTCCCTTTAACTTTCCATTCTCCTTCCATACTTTAACAATGGATTTCACATCTCCCGTTTTATCATCAATTGTTTTCCAGTATCCCTCTGGTGAAACATAAGCTGCATTTACATAATAAACTGAAATTGCAAATACAATCAGCATTAACAACATCTTTTTTAAAATAACTCTATTCATTTTTTCTCCTTTATAAAAAAACTATTCTAATTGAACCTAAAAAAACTTTCAATATCCCTTTAAAATATATTCCGCTTGTTTTCATTTTCTTCATTATTTATTTTCAACATAAACTGACTTATCTGTTCATTAAGGGTTTTATAGTCAGGAAATCTCTCCTTCATATTTTTTCGAAATTTTCTATTATGTCCACCTTGAATTTTAATATGGAGAAGTTCATGAAAAACTATATAGTCGATAATATCCTCCGACATATATTTTAACCTCGTATTAAATGTCAGCATTCCGTTTTTTCTGCAACTACCCATAGTTCTCTTCATTTTTCTAAACAAGACTCCTCTATGTTTTACATTCAATTCGTAGGAATAAATTCTGATTTTCCGATCAATAATATTCATCAATTCATCAAGAGTCCTGAAATTCAAACTTATTTCTCTGCTTTTTTTTAATCTTTCGGATAACTGATTTTTTTTTTTTAAAATCCTATCCCTGTTCTCTTGTAGAAATTTTCCTACATCACTAATATATGGGGTAATAATTACAGCTTTATCAGCATAAAACTCAATTCGTAAATATCTTACATCTCTTCTCCGAATAATAAAATCAATTCCTTCAAAACTTATTAATCTTTTTGTATCGGATTTTCTTTTATTCCCAAACATTGTTTGATTTTTAAAGAATAAGGAACATAATTGAGAGAATATCTATAATCCATAATAAAGGTTTCAATTCTCCCGTTTTTCCCTTAATTATCTTAATGATTGAATATATAAGAAATCCGAAAGCAAGCCCCTTGCTGATACTGTAACTGAATGAGATAAGGATAATGATCACAAAAGCCGGAAATCCTGCTTCTAAAGTTTTAAAATTCACCTTAGAAATATTTCTGATCATATAAAATCCGACAATCAAAAGTGCAGGGGCTGTTGCATATTTAGGAACAATCGATATTAAAGGAACAAATAGCACGGAAATAAGGAAAATTAATCCTGTAAAAACAGACGTAAGTCCTGTTCGTCCCCCACTCTCAATACCTGCAGCCGATTCTACATAAGTTGTTGTAGTTGATGTTCCGAAAACAGATCCGATCATTGTTGCAATTGAATCAATTCCCAGAAGCATATTTAATTTCGGTACTTCCCCTTTGGAATTGATCATATCCGCTTCACTGGCAAGCCCGAGTATCGAGCCGATACTATCAAACAGATCCATAAACATTAAAGTGAAAATAGGACCTAAAAAACCTATCTTTAGAGCACTTAATATATCAAGTTTTCCGAATAGCAGGGAAATATCCAGGTCGAATGAAAAATATGTTTCAGGTAATTTAACCTTTCCAATAACAACTGCTATAAAAGTAGTAAAAACTATTCCTATCAATAACGATCCCTTTATCTTTTTTATATCAAGAATTATCATGATAATAAGTCCGGAAAGACTTAATAAAACTTCTCCCGTTATACTCCCCGCAGAGACCATTGTAGCATCGTTTTTCACAACAATGCCCATATTCTGCAGACCCATAAAGGCAATAAAAACCCCAATTCCGACTGCAATTGAATTTAGTAGATCTTTAGGAATAGTTTCCGAAATTTTCTTCCTTAACCCCGTAAGAGTTAATATAAAAAAGATAAATCCTGAAATAAAGACAATTCCCAATGCGGTTTCCCACCCTATTTTTTCATTTAAAACAAGTGAGTATGCAAAATAGGCATTTAGTCCCATACCCGGTGCCATTGCAATAGGAGAATTTGTAAAAATTCCGGTAATAATAGTGATTATCCCGGTAACAATGCATGTTACGATGATCAGAGAATGTTTATCCATACCGGTTACCGAAAGGATATCGGGATTCACAAAAATAATATAAGCCATGGTAAGAAAAGTTGTCACTCCTGCAATTAATTCCGTTGCAACTATTTTCTTTTTAATTGATTTCAAAATTTCCATCTTAATTCCTATTTAAAAAGGTTCGGTTGTTGAATCTTCTTTTAATGAAGATTTTTTTTCATTTTCATCATGATCAATTTTTTCATCACTGCTGTTTTCTAAAAGTTCGGAAAATTCCTTTTCAAGCTTTTTAAACTCCCCTCTCTGGCTATTTAATATTTTCAGACACTTTTTTGCAGCATTCAAAGCTGTTTTAGTTTTTTCCATCAGATCATCTATACTGATTTCATCTTTATTCAGTGACTCGGTTATCTCCTCAAGTATCAAAAAATTCTTTTCATAACTTTCTGATTTTTCACTCATCTTTTCTCCTTTTCTTTTATCTCAATTTCTCCGTCAAAAAATTTCAGCTTTTTAAAATCTTCATTTTTAAAACGGAGTAAATTCGGAATAATTTTATTGTCTTTATTCAATACCAATGTATATCCTTTTTTTAAAACTTCATTCGGACTAAGAGAATTTATAAGATGATTATATATCTCAACTCTTTTTTCAGATCTTTCAATCTTTTTATTTGAAATATCTTTCAGATTTTTCACTTTTATTTTGATTGATTCTTCTATTCTTTTATTACTTTCATTAATTTTATCAAAATCTGTTTTCTCTATAATTCTCATAATACTTTTTCTGCTCTTTAAAATAAAAGATTCTCTTCTCCATTTAATCTCTTCCCATGTATAATTTATTTTATCATATTCCAAAATAAGAATGCGGTTTAATTTTGAATATATCCCGAAAGAAAATATAGAAATCAATTTTCTGTTTTCTCTCAAAATAAAAGAACTTAAATTAGTAAATTTTTGATATAGATTTCCAAATTCCTTTTTTTTTACTCTTAAAACAGATGAAGAAATAGAAGGCACATATTTTAAAAATGTTCTTAATTTACCTTTCTCCTTAACATGGAACTCATGAAAGAAGTCAATATTTTTTTTAAACTGTTTATTTAGAGAAGTTTGAAGATCAAAATATTTTTGAGCAAGATATTTCCCCGCTCCTGAAGGTGTTGACGGTACCGGAGAAACAAATGAACATATTTCTATAGCAGAAAGATCTTTATCATGTCCGATAGCAGCTAAAACCGGAATATTTGCTAAACATACTTTCCGACACAAATTATAATCATTGAACACTGAAAGAGATTGTTCACTGCCTCCTCCTCTTGCAATTACGAGGAGATCAATTTTTATTTTTTTTCTCCTTTCAAAATAACCAATAGCACTTATAATGCTTGAAACCGCATTTTCACCTTCCATTCGTGAATCAATAAAAAAAAAGTTATATCTTTTCTCATACGGGTAAAGACCCGACAGTATATCCCTTACGGAAGTTCCCTGTTCAGATGAGATAATTCCTATATTTTCTACAAACAATGGAAGTTTCAGTTCCTTCTGCTTATATAAAATATCCTCCTTTATTAAGCGTTCAAGTGTTATATCTTTCTCACTTTTCAACTTTGCTACCGTAAACTCGGGTACTATGTCAATTAAACTCAATCTGACATCGATAAGATTCCTAGTGGAAACCTTCACTTCAACACCTAAAAAAACAGGAAGGTTCTTTTCGAGTCTTTCGGATATTTTTAATTCTTTAAGCTTTTTTTCAACATTCTCCATAAAAGCATTTCTGCATTCAACATTAAAGAAAAGATTTTCGTTTTCTTCATCTTTTAAATTAAAATATGAAAACCATTTATATCTTTTTACTTCAGAAGCTATAACACCTCGGATCCAAATTTTACTTATTAAACCTTCCTTTATAATCTTGTCAAGTCTATTTCTTAATTCTATTACCGAATATGATTCGGGAAACTCATCTGAAAGATTTGATGATCTTTCATTTCCATTTCCAATTTTATTTTGCTTTTTTTCTTCCGGATTATCTCCTGTCAAACTTTTAAGTTCAAGATCTACATTATCCGGATTAATATACCAACTTTTTTCCTTGGGATTAAAACGATATCCTCTCAACTTCAGATCATCTTTAATGCTGTAACCATTAAAGATATGGATACTGTTACCATCAAAAGAGATAGTTACAGGATATCCGTTAATCTCGGTTTTAAAAAATTTCATCTGAAAAAATATAAAACAATCTTAGGGTAAAATCAATTTTATTCTTAAAATATAAACTCCGATTGTAATTTTTTTTTTATTACAAATAAAAAAACTTGACAAACCTTCTGTTTAAAACTTATAATATTTTAAATTTTCTTTCCTGCTGAGAGGAGGTTATTATGAGAAAGACTATTTCTATTTTCCTTATGCTATTTTTTTCAATTTCGTTTATTTCATTAACGGCTAATGAGAAACAGGATTTGTGGGTTAAAGCTATTTCTGAGAAAGACTTAAATACAAGATTAACATATCTTGAAAATTTCAGTGAAAAATATAAAAATGATAAAAGGTATTTTAAAAATCTTTATATAAATCTGACAAAAACCGCATTTCAGTTAAGAAATTTTGACAAAACAATTAAATATGGCGAAATTGCAATTACTACTGAAAATCTTGAAGCTAATTATAAACTTGAATTATATCTTTATATTGCAAACGCTTATAATGTAACTAAAGTTGACCTTGATAAAGCCTATCAGTATGCAGATACGGTTATCGACCTTTCCGAAACAATGAAAAAAGGGTTTAAGGATGGTTCGAAAGTTATAGATCGTATTAATAAAAGCTTTGAATCTCCATCATTAAGAATTCAGGCTTCCATACTCTATTTAAAAAGCAGTCAAGAACCTGATAAACTTTCCGAAGCCTTAAAAAAAGTTTTAAAAGCTTATAACATAGATAAATCTGATCGGAGTGCTGCAAAAGTATTCAGTTTCTCTGTAGCTCTTTACAAAAAAGATAAAACAAAAATAGACGAATCGATTGCAGCTGTTGAAGAAATTTTATCAAACACAGATTTGAAAAACAGTCGGTATATTAATATACTTTCTCATTGGTATTTAATAAAAAAAGATAAAGAAAAAGCTATTAAATATTTAAAACTTTCATATAATCTGAATAAAAAAAGTACAACTGCTCTTAAACTCGGTCAACTTCTTTATAAATCGGATCCCAACTCCGCTATTGAATTCTTTGCAGAATCATTTATTCTTTCCGATTATGACAAAGAGTCAAAAGCCTATAAATATCTTCAGCAATTGTGGTTTAATCAGGTTGCAAAATCACAAAGTCGTGAAGAACAGGAAGCCGGATTCAACCAAATATTACAAACGGCTAAAGCCAATCTCAACCAGAATAATGAACCTATCAAGGAAAATGAGCAAGAGAACCCTCTTCAAACGGAAAGATAATAAATTCTGATATTTATACGGATAATTCTATTACTCTTTTATTCCCTTTTCTTGAAGTAAATTTTATTGAATCAAGATATTCGAAAAGAATTATAATGTTCTTTCTATTATAGGAAGTCATTTCTCTCAGATCCGAAATATCAATAATATCTCCCTGATTTCTTTTGAATTTTTTTAGTCTGTTAATGATTCTGTTCAATTCATCACTAAACACAAAATATTCATTTTTCTCATCAAGTTGAACAATAAGATTTTCACCTAACATACTCCACAAAGCATCATTGACTTTATCGGAACTTTTAGATGAAATTTTAACAATATTTGATATTGAAAAAATATTCATTTTATTCTTCTTTATTATTTCTTTAACTTCTTCAACATTTGCCTTCTCTTCATCGGATAAAGGTAAATTATCAAAAATAATTTTATTTTTCATTAGCCTTAATTCAAAATCACCTGAAACTTTTCTTAAAAGATATTTGAAAAATGTATTATCGAAAGGAATATTTAGTTTTTTTTCAATATCCTCTCTATAAATAATCTTGGTACGGGAAGAAAAATATTCATTAAGCAAATTATACAGATCTTCGGCTAAATTCAGAAAATAATCATATGAACATATTGTCAGTTTATTAATATCAATTATTTTTATCCTTTTATCTATTTCAGCTTTCATCACATAATTTATGATTTCTTCTTTACTTACCTTTAAAAAATCAATTAAATATTCTGCAGAAAAGAATTTTTCAAAATTCAGATAATCAATAACTAATTCATAAGAATTAATTTCATCGTCTTTTAATAATTTTTTTACTACCTTTATTAGTTTCTTCTTATTATACGATGAAAACAGAGGCAAAATTACCTCCAGTTCTTTATTTCTTGATTTAACAAATATCTTTTGCGAAAAATAAAAATTCAATTCTTTTTTTGAATTACAAAGAAAAAAATCATCAATTATTCTTTTAAAACCAACAGAAATATCATTATCATTTAACCTGATAATTCCCGAGAAAATATTTTCCTTAACACTTAATCTTGCTAAAAAAGAGTTAAATTTCATTAGGATTTCATTCTGATAATAAAAAACTATAGGATAGCAGACAGAAGATTGGTTGAATTTTCTTTATAATCATTTTCAGGTCATTATATTATGAAAAATATGGGGTGAGTGAGGGGATTTGAACCCCCAACACTCGGTTCCACAGACCGATACTCTACCGTTGAGCTACACTCACCATATAAAATATTTTATACGATGATGTGCTTCAAGTCAATATTTTATCAATTACTAAATTTCAAAAAACAGTAAAAAACAGTTGGAACTACTGCTTATTTGTTAATATTTTTGCATTTTCCACAATTTCGTTCATCTTGCTTCCGGATATCAACTTTATCAATATATCATTAATCTTCTTCAATAATTTATAATCACCCTTTTTAACTGCAACAGCTGAACCGAGAGGTTCTTCAAATTTTCCACTGTTAATACATTTAACACTCATTAAATTTTTATTTCTTAATACATATGAATCCGCAACAGGTTTCTCTAAAATAATCGCATCTAAGAGTCCCGATTTCAATCCGGATATTAATTCGTCTATAGAATTAAAATACATAAACTTAGCTCCCGGAACCCGTGAAGGAGCCATTTCACTCTGGATAGATCCGCTTTGTGTTCCAACAGTCCTGCCTCTAAGATCTTTTAAACAGATTATTTTTTTTCTATCTGATTTTTTAATAACCATATTTTGAAGTGCCGTATAATATATTATTGAAAAATCTGCATAGAGTTTTCTCTTTTCCGTTGGATTTAACCCTGCTATCAGTAAATCGGCATTCCCCTTTTCCAGTTCATTGAAAAGCTTATGAAATACAATATTTCTGATTTCAACTTTAACTCCTAATTCTTTTCCAATAAAATTGGCAATATCAATATCAATTCCAACCAATTCCCCGTCTTTATCATTCATCAGATGAAATTCATATGGAGGATAATCCGCACTCGTTCCAACTACTATTTTTCCGGAAGACAAAATTTTATCTAATGCAGAGTCAGTAAAAATATTCATGGCAGAAACAAAAAAGAAAAAAATCAACATTACAATCTTTATCTTGCTATTCATCAACTACCTCCTACTATATATTATTGTCTTAAATTTTAATTATTTCATCTTTTTTTTCATTAAACTTAAAATTTTTTCTATATTGTTATTGAATTATTTATTTTTATGTTATATGTATTTTATAGTAAAATATATATTGGAGATTTAAATGGGAAAAATAGAATATGTTTGTCCGAAATGTCACGGGTATCTGAAAGTTAATAAAAAAATCATTTTTATCGTTCAAAAATCAGACGGTAAAAAAGGAATAATATTACTAAACCCTGAGCTTGGGGATTATAAACGCATTTTTCATGAAACATTTAATGTCAAAGAGGGGGAGCATCTGACATTTCTCTGCCCTATATGTCAAAGCGATCTTTCGGCAATGGAAATAAATAAAAACCTTGCCAGAATATTAATGATTGATGAATCTGGAGTTGAATATAAGATACTTTTTTCTGATATTATTGGAGAAAAATGCACTTATAAGATCTGTAAAGATGAAATAGAAGCATTTGGAGACGATTCTTCCGCATATATGAACTACTTCGGCAAAGGTCCGCAATAGCTAAAAAATATTTAAACTTTTTATTGAATAAAACAGTTTAGTATGATAAAAACATATTGTTAAATTAAAAACCGAAGGAGAAAGTATGAAAAAAATCTTAATATTCTTTATCACACTATCTATCTGTTTTACACTCTTCCCGTCTAATGATTTAAGACTTAAACCTTACATAATGGCAGGATATGAAAAAGGAGACCTTTCCCAATCGGTTTTAAAGATAGAGACACTCCTGAAAGATAATCAATTTGAAATTTTAGGGAAATACTCACCAATGAAGGATAAAAACAGAGTCGTTATCATTGCTACTCATGAACTTCTTAAAAAACCGGTTAAAAAGATAGGAGGTTTAACAGCATTTGCTTCAGTGATAAGATTAGGATTATATTTAAACAATAACCGCATTGAAATATCCTACATGAATCCAATCTACTGGGGGAATGCATATTTCAGAAAGAAATATCCCGATAACGAATCATACTTTTTAAAACTAAAAAACATTCTTCTTGATATATCAAAGAAATTGGATACTTTTAAAAACTATCAATTCGGTTCTAAAAAGGGTCTCACTGTAAAAAAGTTGAGAAAATATCACTATATGTTATTTATGCCCTATTTTGATGATGTTATAAAATTATCAAAAAACAGTGACTATAAAACAGCATTAAAGAAGATAGAGGGAAACTTTATTAAAGAAATCGGTCAAGTTGAAAAAGTTTACAGAATTGATTTTCCTGAAAAAAAATTAACTCTTTTCGGAGGAGCTTTATTCGGAAAAGACGGCGAATCTCGTTTTATACCTAAAATAGATAAATATGATCCGAAACATATAGCTTTTATGCCTTATGAATTTCTTGTAATGAAAGATAAAGTTGTTATGCTTCACGGTAAATTCAGAATAGCTTTATCATTTCCGGATCTTTCAATGGGAACATTTATGAAAATAGTTTCCACACCGGGTAATATCGAAGATTATTTTGCAGATATTGTAAAAAAATAACTTTATCCGATTCTACAATGGAGTGAGCTAATATTTCACCCCATTATAAAATGTCGGAATATATTATTTTATGGTTATTGATTTCGTTATTTTCCCGCCATGTCTGGAAATATATTTAATATTCACATTTCCTCTTCCTGAAATAAGGAACTGATATCTTACGGAAGAAAACCCGGGGATAACAAGAAATTGCAATTCAGGGCGGTATTCCTTATATTTTACGGTATTTCTGAATTTATCAACCAGCAGACCGCCTGAAACAACTTTAATCCCTCTTCCCTTAACAGTTAACATATCTTCGGGATATAGTCTTTTTTCTCTTGCCATAAAACTCATTGTAGGTATAGCTTTAGAGTTTGAAAGTTCGACACGCAATCGTATCAAATCTTTCCCCACACTCTTTACTTTTTCAATTTTCATTGATACTTCAGGAGTATTTTTTGCAGAAAATATAACTGAAGAAGCATTCCTGTGCACAAGTTCTTTCAACATAAAAGGGGCGGATAGTCTCGAACTCATCTTTATCCACCCGCCTATCTCAATATCACCATAAAGAGGATGTTTATAATGTTTCCACTCTTTAAACAAACTGCCCTGATTGAGATTATCATCAAATTTTAAACGCTCTCTTTCAAATTCATTACTGTTTCTGAACATACTCCCTTCACTTTTTCCTTCCTTTTTTGCTTCAAATGTCTCTTTTATTGATTTGAAAGATTCTTTTTTTGAAATATAGAGTTCACCTACAAAATTATAAGTTCCGTTCACTGCAGCCATAAACTCACCATAATCTCCATAAGTCGAATATAGATCTTTCCAGGATATCATATACCTGTACCCGGGAGTAATTCTTTCCGCCTGATTGCCAAGATAATCATAAACTTTAATATCTCCTCTCGGATATTCACCCTGAGATTTCGTGCTTGGTCCTCGCAATATCATCCCTCCCGCATTATGAAACATCCAGGAGATACATATATTTTTCTTTTTTGAAATATACTCGGCAATAGCTTTCAGCCCGGTTCCCGATAAAGGATAATCTCCGGCACCTGCTTGAACATAATTCGGTGCCCAGTCAAATCCCCAGTTTCTATTTGGATCAACGTATCCTTCCGAATCCTCATTAACCTTGCCGTCACCATCATTATCAATTCCTTCCCTTCCTAATATCAACCACTCTCCTTTTTCTCCCGGTTTTGTTCTGATCATCAACCTCGGATCATTTGGATCTGTCTTATAATTACCATCCGGATCACGTTTTCTCATCATACAGATATTCCCGTCTCCATCAAGATCATCGGGAAAATCTTCATCTACCAATCCGTCATGATCATCATCTTTAGGTATTCTCAACCCTCTGTTTGAATCCGGTGTATTTGCATCAGCTAAGAAATGATATCTTCCGTCAGGATTAACAATTGGAATTATATAAAAACATTTTTTATCTACCAATCTTTTAATTTCCGGATTTTTTTCATAATTAACCAATAAATAGTTTATAAGGTAAAGATTAACTTCAGTTGCCTGAATCTCATTCCCATGAATATTTCCATCAACATAAATTCCGGGTTTATCCAAAGCCTTTCCTGTTTTAGGATTATTTATTGTCATACAAAATATACTTCTTCCCTCATCACTCTTACCCACCAGATCAAGTTTTGTTAGATCAGGAAAAGCTTTATGCAACTTTTTTAAAGCAGAGACAACCATTTCATATGAATAATAATCATCAAAAGTTAAAGGAACTTTTACCGAATCTACAGAGAATCTTTCAGCATTTACACCTATAAATAATAGAGAGAGGATAATTGCAATTAAAATGGCTTTTTTCATTTTCCACCTCCTATATAAACAAATTTAATATCATTTGTTGCATTATCTGTAAAACTTTCAATTTTTATTTTCACGGGCTTTGAAGAATATAAGAGCCATTTTACCGAACCGGAACTCATACCTTTAAGTCCTGCAATAAACAACCTTCTATGTCCTTCTATAATTTTAAAACTTTTTCCCTTAATAGAAACAACTATAGGAGTTATTCTTTTATTCTTCATTCCCATTGCCGTCGGATAAGGAAGATATCCGTAATTTGCAACCGTAACCTTCAATCTGTAAAGACCTGAACCTAACGATTTAATTTCGGTTTTTTCTATCTTTATCTTAGCAATTTTATCAGAAAGCGTATAAACAAACGGAATCTGAGGCACAATTAAATCTTTTATCATATTTGCTGGAGGTATAATATCTGCAAAAGGTATTTTCCCTCCGATTTCAACCTTTCCGAGAGCCGGGTGATCAAACTCCCTCCATTTAGCGAATCCTTTTCCCTTAAGCACCTTCTTATTAAACGATAAAAGTGCCAGATCCTTTGGATTCCCACCCTGTTTATTTCCGTTTTTAGACATTTTCTTCATGAATTGTGCCATCTTTTTAGGAGTCATCATCCCATTCTTTACCGCATTTATTAAAAACTCGGCTTTAATATTTTTCGGTGCTCCCGAGGACTTTAGAAAAGCATTGATCTTATCCTTACCAAGTGCCAGGAAATCATCTTTACTCATATTTTCAAGCTTTTCCGCCGTAATTTCCGGCTTTTTTGATTTTTTTTTCTCAACCTTCGGCAATGTCCAAAAATCCATTGAAAAGGAGGGAATACCAAGATGATAATATGACCAAAGTTCAAACGAACCATCTTTGGCTTTTGAAGGAGAGATTCTCTTTAAACTTATTTTTGCTTTTTTAATAAATTTTTTATAATCCTCGGATATTTTATTGTAAAATTTAAGATCATCTTTAACAGGATTCACAACAGCTCCCAACCCGAGAAAACTTGCAACCATTGATTCGGATACTTCCATTCCCGAAGGAATTACCTTCTTAACCATCATCATTATAGTTTTCATCGAATAAGTTTTATCCGGATCAGCATTAAAAAATTTAGCAATTTTTTTCGGAATTTTTATCTTTGAATAATCTACGGAACCTTTCCTTCCTCCCTTTGGAGGGTTAAAACAAAAATTAGTTTCTCCGAAATTTATAGTCATTGCAATATCTTTATGACTGAATATAAATTTAAAAAGATTATATATTTCAGGTTCACTTCCGGGCCATCTTCCACTTGTTTTGTTAAATGATTTAAACAGATGAGGAAAATTTACCGAAACATCGACTCCACCGGGAACATCTTCATTATATTTACCGTCTCCATCATTATCGATACCCTCCGTATAAAGTTTATAAATTCCCTTTTCTCCCTTTGACCAGTCTGCTTTTTTAAGCAAATCAGGATTTCCGGGAACAGGAATATATTTTCCTTCAGGATCTTTTTTCCTCATCATTGTAATATATCCGTCTCCATTCAGATCTTCATATCCATCTTCATCAACAGCATCGTCCATATCATCATTCACTAAAGTTCCGTTTCTTTTATCTGTATAAAGAGGCTTTTTAAAATATCTCCATGCAGCATCGGGATTTCCAATCGGTAAAATATACCACCGCCTGTTTTTCCTTTTTTCTTTATCTTTAACCAACTGATTTATCAGATATATTGCCGCTTCACTTGAAATAAGATTCACCCCGCTGAAATTCGCCGAAACAAAAACTGCAGGTACATTCGCATTCTTTCCGGCTAAAGGGAAAATTTCAAGTATAGTAAGAGCGTTACCCCCCGGAGAAATTGCAAGTTCATGTAATTTTGTTATTTTTTTATTCATTCTCGAAATATTTTTCATAAAACCATTTATCTCTTTAGGATTGTGATAACTTGCTAAATTAAGATTAACAGTTTCAGCCGGAATCATCGGAAAAAGAAAAAATAAAATAATAGAAACAATAGATAATTTTTTGATCATATTCACCTCATCTTAGTATTACATAATTAAAAATAGTAATACGGATATATTTATCTTTTGTTTATTACTACCTTTAGGTTTGTTTTTTTATACTCTTTAAACTATAATAAAATTAATGGGGCAGAAAAAAACATTACTACTAATTTTATTTTTTTTCCTGTTTTTTACTTTTTTTATTAATGCAAAAATATATTTACTGAAAATAAACGGACCTATTGACTCTGTCACGGAAGAGTATATTAGTGATAGCTATGAAATAATCAAACATGATGATAAAAGCGAACTTATAATAATTGGAATTGATACACCCGGAGGATTTTCCACATCAATGCGATCAATTATTAAAGAGATAATGAATTCAAAGATTCCAACGGTAGTTTACGTCTCTCCCAAGGGAGCAAGAGCTGCTTCTGCAGGATTTTTAATCACGATTGCCGCTAATATTGCAGCTATGGCACCTGGAACCAATATGGGTGCTGCTCACCCTGTTTCCGCCATGGGTAAAAAGATCGGGAAGATAATGAATGAAAAAGTAACAAATGATGCCGTATCATATGTGAAATCACTGGCAAAAACCAGAAATAGAAACACTCTGTTTGCAGCTCTTGCCGTTGAAAAAAGTAGATCCTACACTGCAAAAGAGTGTCTGGAAAATAATCTTATTGATATTATTGCAACAGATATAAACGACCTTATCGATAAAATTTCCGGTAAAGAATATCTTTTAAACAGAGGGGGAAAAGCCGGATTAATTATTAAAGACCGTCATGTTATCAAATTGGAAATGAGTTGGAGACAAAAGTTTCTAAAAACCATAACCAACCCGAATCTTGCATATTTTTTAATTATAATCGGTCTTGCCGGACTCTATATAGAATTCACTCATCCCGGGTTAATAATTCCCGGTGTCGTCGGAGGTATTTCTCTGCTGCTTGCATTTTTGGCATTTCAAGTACTCCCTATTAACTATATAGGATTATTATTGATACTGCTCTCAACAGGACTATTTATTGCCGAGATTAAAATTCAGGGCTTTGGAATACTCGGGATTGGGGGTATAATAGCATTTGCACTTGGATCTGTGATGTTGATAAATTCACCTATTCCGGAAATGAGGCCTGCAATGCTGACTATTGTTACCGTAACTATCTTTTTTGCTTTACTTTTTCTCGGATTGGCTTATAAAGTTGTTAAAGTTATGAAAAAAAGAGCAGAAACCGGTGCTGAAGGGATAATCGGAGAAGAAGGAAAATCTCTTTCAAGTATTAACTCAAATCATGGTAAGGTTTTTGTCCATGGTGAAATATGGAAAGCAATCTCGGAAACACCTATAAAGGTTAATGAAAAAATCGAGGTTATATCAATAAATAATTTAACATTAAAAGTAATAAGGAAGGAGGATTAAAATGGCATATCTGACTCCAGCTATTTTTATAATAATTTTTGTTATTTTTTTGTTGTCCAATTGGATTAAAATTTTAAAAGAGTATGAAAGAGGAGTTGTTTTCAGACTTGGAAGAGTTATGGACGAACCGAAGGGTCCCGGTCTTATTCTTATACTGTATCCTATTGATAAACTTGTTAAAGTGAGCCTCAGAACAATAGTTCTTGATGTCCCTCCTCAGGATGTAATCACAAAAGATAATGTCTCAATTAAAGTTAATGCCGTTGTTTATTGCCGAATTGTTGAACCTAAAAAAGCCATTATAGAAGTTCAGGATTATCTATATGCTACTTCACAATTGTCTCAGACTACTTTAAGATCTGTTCTCGGACAAGTGGAATTGGACGAACTTTTATCTGAAAGAGAGAAGTTAAATGCCAAGCTTCAAGAGATCATTGATGAGCATACTGATCCATGGGGAGTAAAGGTATCTTTGGTTGAAATTAAATATGTTGATCTGCCCCAAGAGATGCAGAGAGCAATGGCGAAACAAGCGGAAGCGGAGAGAGAAAGAAGAGCCAAAGTAATTCATGCAATGGGAGAATTGGAGGCATCCGATAAGTTATTTCAAGCTGCTGAAAAGATGTCTCAAAACTCTTCAACGATACAATTAAGATATCTGCAGACTCTTACCGAAATTTCATCAGAAAATTCATCTACTATTGTTTTCCCTCTTCCAATAGATTTTCTTAATAAACTAATTAAATAAGATGTATCAGAAGGAAAAATCATATCTTGAGTTAAAAGTAACATTTGTACATATCCTTATCCTTTTAATATCCCTTATTTTCATTGGAGGATTTCTTTTTTATCTCGGTTATAGTGCCGGTAAAAATTCAGTTGGCTCAATTAATCTTGCTAAAAACACTCAGACAGACAGATATGAGTCCGATGAAGTCCTTGATTTCAGTTCAGAAAAAAAAGATAATTCTGTAAAAAAAAGTACAAGTAAATCAGATGAAATTTCCTCGGAACTTGAACAATATAATGAAAAAAAGAAAGAAAAGGCAAATACAAAAATTGAAAAAGTGAAAACCATAAACAGGAAGTCATATTTTTCAATTCAGGTAGGTTCTTTTAACAGCCATAAGCTTGCAAAAAACTATGCATCCAGATTTACATCACTTGGATATCAAACGGATATCAGCCAAGTATTTATAGGCAATAAAATTTGGTTTCGGGTAAGAGTCGGTGTTTTCCATAGCCTTTCGAAAGCAAAACATGAAAAGAATAAACTTGAAATAAAGGAGAAAGCTAAATTTTCCGTAGTAAAATCAAACTAAAACCAAAATATATTTTTATAACTTTATCTTCTTCGTTAATGTACGGATTTTCTTTCCCCAAATTTGATTTTTTCATTTTAAGCTTCTTCTTTTTAATCCCCGTTCTATTTGTATTAGAAAAAAATCCAAGATATTCGGCTTTTAAAATTCTTTTTCTGTTCTCTTTCCCGGCTAATCTCGTAATTCTTTACTGGATACCTAATGTTATGATCGAATATGGTCGGATGAATATTTTCATAGGTATTTTCGGACTTACTATTCTCTCAATATTTATCTCATTTTTTTATGCACTTTCCGGGATATTTATTAGAAAAAGTTTTACATATGGCAATATTTCTCTTCTTTTAATTCCCTCGATTTGGATATCAAAGGACCTTATACTTGGAAAAATCTTCGGCGGATTTCCATGGTGTTTTGCAGGCTACTCACAATACAGAAACATATTTTTTATTCAAACATCGGAGTTAGGAGGTATTTACCTTATAACCTTTCTAATTATTTTAATAAATATTCTGATTTATCGATTTATAATAAAAAGAGAAAAAAAAATACTTTTTGTTCTTATCTTTATTATATTTCTTAATTATTCAACCGGATTCTTTCTATATCTAAAAAATCAAAGAGATGAAAGTGCCATTGAAATTCACCATGCGGGTATAATACAACCTAATACCGGTCAGGATTTTTCATATAAAAAAAAATGGAGAAAAGTAACTCTACAGGAGCTATTTATTGAATCCGAGAAATTAAAAGAAAAAGGTGCGGAATTTATTGTCTGGCCGGAATTTACCGTTTCCATATACCCTCTCCAAAACAGATCACAACTAAATTCAATGCTTAAATTTACTGATTCCGTTATTCCTGTTTTCGCAGGTTTTACAGATTTTAAAAATTCTGAAGAGATATACAACTCAATGATTCTTTTTGATAGAAATAAAAGAATAGCAAAATATGATAAAACTCATCTTGTACCATATGGAGAATATATACTTTTTAAGGATCTACTCTTTTTTATAAAAAAGATTACAAACGAAATATCTGAATTCACTCCCGGGGAAAAAATCCATAATATTTCATTTAACAATCATTCGGTTTCCACTCCTATCTGTTATGAATTAATATATCCTGAACTTGTAAGAGAATTTATTTACAAAGGAGGTGAACTGATACTTATTATATCAAATGATTCCTGGTATGGGACTTCATCTGCTCCTTATCAACTTCTTGCTATGACAGTTTTCAGAGCAATTGAAACACGAAGATATATTCTACGATCTACATCAAATGGAATTTCCTCCTTGATAGATTCAAGTGGAAAGATTCGAATTAAAATTCCATTAAATATAAAATCATCTATTATAACTCCTTTCAAATATTTGAAAAAAAAAAGCTTTTATGTAAAATACGGATACCTTTTCCCATATTTAGGATTAATATTCACATTTGCTTTTTTTCTGATAATAAAATCCTTTTATCATAGAATAAATTAACCGATTTCTCTTTTTGAAATATCATACCTGTTAATTAGGTCAAAAAGATAAGTCCTGCTTATTTTCAATTCTTTTGCGGATTTTGTTTTATTCCATCTGTTTTTTTTAAGAGTTTCGAAAATAATTTTTTTTTCAAAAGACATCCTCTTATTAATAAGTCCGTTGCTATTTTCACTTGATCTATTAACTGAACCCAAACTATTATAATCAGGATAAAAAGTGATTATTCTTTTGACAGCAGATTCTAACTCTCTTACATTGCCTTTCCACTCTCTCATTTCAAATTTTTTTACAGTCTCTTCTATAAACTTATTATCATTGGTCTTAAAAGAATACTTTTTAAAAAAATATTTTGTAAGCAACGGAATATCTTCAACCCTTTCCCGTAAAGAAGGGACATCTATAACAATGTCCTGAATCCTATAAAAAAGATCCTCCCTGAATTTTCCTTCATTAATCATATCCTTCAAATTTCTATTAGAAGCAAAAATAAATCTGACATTCACTCTTCTTATTCTGTTCTCACCAACTCTTTTTATTTCATTTTCCTGAATTACTCTTAAAAGTTTTGCTTGAAGATGAAGAGGAAGTTCACCAATCTCATCAAGAAATAGAGTTCCTTCATCAGCTTCTTCTACAAGTCCCGCTTTATCTGTTTTCGCATCGGTAAATGCACCTCTTGCATAACCGAAAAGTTCGGATTCAATAAGATTCTCAGGAATTGACGCAGCATTAACCGGAACAAATTTCCCGTTCTCTCTTCTACTAAGAAGATGAACCGCTCTTGCCACTAACTCTTTTCCGCTACCACTCTCTCCTGTAATAAGTAATGAAAAATCGACTTTTGATACTCTTCCTATTTTTCTTTTTAAATCCAAAATCGCATCGGATTCTCCTATAATATTTCCAAGTTTTTTATTTACACAATAAACATCCTCATAAAACTTTTCAAATAATTCAGAAAACTCAAGCATATTTCTTCTTATTTTATTCTCTTCAGATTCTTCAATCTTCTCTTTATTGATCCATCCGAGAATAAGTATTCCGCTATATCTGCCGCTTATATTCCAGAAAAAACTTTTTGTGATTTTAAACTTATAAAAAGATTTTTCATTACTCTCAAACTCATTCTGAATTTCATTAAAAGACATATTAATGTCTTCTTTATTCAATTTCGTCAATCTAAAAATTTCGTTTAATAAATTTTTATAATTATTATTCTCAGAAAATGAAAAAATATCCGTTTCCAAATCAAATATTTTAAGACTTATCAAATCATATGATAAATTTTTCCTAAGCTCTTCGGAAAAACTTCTGAAAAAATCATTCGGTTCTCTCCATCTTTTAAAACTTTTAAATAGATTTACCGATTTTAAAATTTGCTTTTTATGTCTATTATTTTCGAAATATTTTTTCAAAACATCAATTTTAGTATCAATTTTTCTTCCTCTCGAAGTGAAATAATAATACATATTCTCAAAATCACTTAAAATAGATACTTTTTCAATTTCATAATTTGCATCTTTGTCTAAAAACTTAAAATATCTTAATTCATAATAAAAAAAATTTTTACTCCCATTATCTAAATTTTTGAAGCATAATCTCATTTTCTTTAAAAAAACATCTCTATCTACAAACGGATACATAGATGTTAAAAATATAAATCTCTCAAATTCGGGTTCAATTTGATCAATTATTTTGAAAAACTCTTTTTCATTACTCTTTCCGTCATTAACTAAATTATTAATAAACTTTTCTATTCTTAAATATTTTTTATCTTTCAATTCTGCAATTTTAACAACTTTTAAATTATTAATATTTTTATTAATTGATACTATAACTTTGAATATTTTTAAATGCTCAACAATTGACGATTTTTCATAGATCGTAATGTTATGATATATTTCCAATGCTTTATCAAATAAATCAATAGACTCGGAATAATTTCTTTTTAAGAATTCAAATTTTCCTAATTTAAAATAATCTTCAACAAGTTCAATTTCCGATCTGTTTCTTTCATCATCACTGATCTTATCTTTTATAGCTTTCTCAACCTCACTCCATTTCCCTTCAATAATGAGAATATCGGAGAATTTAAAATCTACTCCTTTTGAAGCACAAATGTTTCCCGAATCTAAAAATATCTTTTTTGCCTTTCCGTACCAATATTCAGACTGAGCAAAGTCAGAACAAAAAAAATATTCATCTCCAAGTTTTTCCGATACTATCCCAGTAAGAAGATAAAAATGTCTTGAACTGATTTTAAAAAAGAGTTTTTTTAATCCTTTAATAGAATCGGTATGATTACCTTCCAGAAATTTCAATACAAGATCAGAATACTCAGTTAAACATTTCCCTATCCACCATCCTGAATTCTTTAAGAAAGCAGAGACCGGTTCCATTTTTTTCTTATAGGATTTTGTTTCTGTTATTACTGTATTTTTTAATACATTTATTGAATACAGAACTTTAAAATAATATTTCAATTCTTCCGAAATTAAATCTTTTGAAATCTCAACTCCCTTTTCTCCTTCACATTGTATAACTCTATGTAAAGCTTTCAGAAAAATAAATTTATCATTAGAAAAAATCTTTTTATCTTTTTCTACCTGTTTATACAGTTCTTTCTCTTTCTTATGATCCTCATTTAAAAATGATAAAATAAATTTTCCCGTAAGATAAACAGATGAATTATATCTGAAATTATCCTCAATAATTTTTTCTACCCGTTCAAAATCACCATTCATTATCATGAATAGAAGCGATCTCATTGCCAGTTTTTTATAACTTCCGATTTTTAAAAATTTATTTTCTATTTCTCTTCCTATAAATCCTAATTTATTGATTCTACAGTCTTTACATCTATTAATATAGATATCCAACTTTTCTCTAATTCCTTTAATGTTTTCACTTAAAATATAAAATGTGAAATCTATCTCTTCCAAATTAAAATTTTTTCTTAATCCGTTTAGAATGTTTAAAGATTCTTTTTTTGAAATTTTAATTAGATCATAATAATCATTCTCAATATAAAGACGATTATATTTAAGCGACAACACCCTGTTTTCAATTAAAGAGTTAATCTTACTATTCTTCTCTTTAAATACATGTTTGCTATCTTCATATTTTATCGGATATGATTTAATAGTTTTTAAAATATTAATCTCTTCTTCATTTAGAAACTTTTGAACTGAGTTTTTACAGTTTATATACTTCGAAATCTCATTTGTAATCTCTTCATTAAGTACAATATCAAAATTAATATTTTTATTTTCCATAAGACTGATCAAGAATACTCCCGATTTACACTTATTAAGTAAAATATTAAAAAATTCAGATTCTTCCTGATCAATAGTTTTGTCAATTAAAAAAATAAAAGATGAAAACTGGGATCCTTTTATAAACAGATCAATCTTATCGATGATCTCCTCGCGATCATTTTTTCCGTATTCTTCTTCAATAGAAAAAATTCTATTAAGATAAGGTATTATTTCACCTATATTATTATCAATTTTAACTGCAAGAATATTTTTATCTCTCAAACTATTTAATATATTTAACTTTCGAAACTGCTTTTGAACATAATTCTCAATTTTAATATTAACTGAAAAGCTTCCTAACCCTCTAAACTCCTCAAACCATTTTTTACCGAGAATATTGTTCGAAAATTTAGAAAATTTATAAAAAAAAACATTTTCAGGATCATAACTATAAGAATCTTTTATGGAGATAAAATATTTTTCAATGTTATCTTTGGTAAAAGTTTTAAAAGATTTAAAAATATTTATTAGAGATTTAAAATTTTTTTTCATTGAAATCATATTCATGGAAATTGAAAATTTAACCTTAAAGTCCGATGAAATTTGAAATTTGCTTAAATCATAAAATTTAAGATTATATTTGAAAATCAATTTAAAAGCCGTATAAAATTGAAGAAAAATATATTGCATCTTATCAATTTCAATATCATCAAACACCTTATATTTATATGTACTGATCTTTTCTGCAAAAAATGTACTTTTATATCCAGCCGATTTTATAAAAAAAATATTTTGAAAAAGACTTGAATAAATAGTGCTGTATTCTTCTATATGATCAAAAAAATCTTCAGATTCTGAAATTTCTTTAAAGATAAATTCATTCTCTAATAATTTTTTTTCAAACGATATAAATCCGCTCTCTGATATATTTGGAGAAAGATTGAATATCACCTGGAATTATTTTTGTAACTTTGACTCGAAAAACTTTTTTAACTCTTTAATATCCCTGAAATCAGGATTATCTTTCGAAATCTCATTTGATAATTTAAGACAATTTTCATAATCTTCTTTAACTTTATAGGAAGTAATCAACTCATATTTAACAGCAAGATATTCTCCATCTTTCCTTCCGGTAGTTTTAAGAGCCTTGCTAAACCATTCGATTGCATCATCTATCATCCCCTTTTCACGGAAACACATCCCGAGAAGTCCGGCTGAATCAAAATGTTTTTTAGGATTTTTTGAAGATATAAGAAATTCATGAATAGCCTCTTCTATAAGACCCATCTCTTTATATGCAATTCCCAAATTATATCTGGTTTCAAAATCATCCTTCCCTATCTTTTCATCAACTCCCTTTTTAAATTCATCAAATATTTCCATCATATTTTTTTCTACTGTTGATGTCCTCTGCTTTTGAAGTTCATTTATCCAAAATTCAAAAGCTTCAAGTTCTTCGGGAATATTCTTTTCTATTTCAAGATATGAGATAGTTTCAGGGAATGAAACTTCATCTTTCAATAACTCTTCTTCATTTTCCAGTAAAAGATCAAATTTATCTATCTCTTCAAATGGAGAGTCGGTTTTTTCTCCCTCATTCTCTGAAATTTCTTCTTCAAATGCATTATCCAGAGATAAAAGAACATTGGAAGAAGATAATCCCATTTCATCTTTAATCTCCTTTTTTTCAACAGAAGGAGATGTCGTTATGATTGCTTCATCAATAGCTTCGATTTCAACATCATCAAAGCTATCAATTTCTTCCATCTCAATCTCATATTTCATATCACTTATTTCCGAAAACTCGGTTTTTTCAGGAAGTTTCTCTTCAGGAAGCGGAAGATCATCTATTTCCAGTTTTGATTCGGATATTTCAGGCTCCTCAAAATTATTCAGTTCAATATCCCCTGTAATAATATTTTCAAAATCAAAACTTGAGACAGATTCTGATTTTTTATCATCTTTTTTGTTTTTACTTTCATTTAAGATTTTACTCTCATCAAATTCAAGAATAACGCTATCAACATCAGATTTACTATTTTCATCTATTAAGGATGAAGAGCTCTGTCCATTTATCTTGATTTGATAATCCGGATTCTCCTTAAAGGTTGAAGAATTGCTTAACGGTTGTTCATTATGCGAATTACTTTCAATCTGCAACTCCAAATCCTGTTCTTCTATAAGCTCGCCACTGCCCTTTGTCACTTCATAATCATCGGAACCAAGATCAATCTCAATCTCATCATTACCCAGATCAAAATTATCTATTTTTTCCTGTTTTGCTCTTTTTAGTTTATCAATTCTCTCTAAAATATTTTTATTATCTGGAAACTTATCAAGCAGCTCTTCAGCAAGCTTTTCCGCATCTTCATAATACCCGTCATTAATATAGAAATCTATTTCAGATAAATATCCTGATATACTTTTATAATTTGCATCTTTTTCTTCTTTATCAATAACAATACTGTCTTTATCAGAGAGGACAATCATTTCATTAGATTGGGGAGCACTTTTTACGGAAAGGTCAATTTCCTGCATTCCGGTGTTTTCAATATCATTCAATTGATCAATAATAT
Organism: uncultured Clostridia bacterium; assembly: GCA_964633415.1. Lineage (GTDB taxonomy): Bacteria > Acidobacteriota > Aminicenantia > UBA2199 > UBA2199 > CAZNLS01. The sequence continues at coordinate 34,509 of CAZWFY010000004.1, forward strand.
CACTTTTTTCAAAATCTATATCTATATTTGTCTTCTCTTCACCACCAAGCTCCATTACCTGTTCATCATCCGGAGCCATCAAAGACAATTCATCAAGCAATTTTTCATATTTATCATTATCATTTTGTAATTTATAAAGAGCAAGAAGTTCTTTGGCAATATTCACAGCAGGATTCACTTCATTTCTATCTTTATATATTCCAAATAATTTTACTTTAATTTCAATATTTTGAGGATATTCCATCCTTGCGTTATTTAAAGATTCAACTGCAATTTCATATTCACCAAGCTTAACATTATCATCCGCTTTTCTTAGTATATGAGATATCAGCTCCCCCTCGCGTTCCTTATTTATCTTTTCGGAACTATCTTCAAGGCCATTCCCATCATATCCCTTCTTATCCATTGAAGCCAATTTTTCTTCATAATTAAAGGGGGAATCGGATATTTTAATCAACTCTTCAAGAACCTCTCGAAGTTCCTTTTTCATTTTTCGTTCTTCATAGATCGGTATCAGTGATTCATTAAGAGGGATTAAGCTGTTTATATCTTTTGTAGCACGAAAAATTGATGCAAGTTTTTTTAATGCTGGAAGATAAAAATTGTTTGAAGCAATAATGATCCGCAGAAGACCGGAAGCCTCCTCGGCTTTTGACTCCGACATTTTCTTGTCAATTATAGGCAGGAAAAGATTAAATGTTTTATCATACTCTTCTCTTTGTAAATAAACCTTACCTAATTTAAGCAATATTTCTGTCTCTTTCGGATCAACTTCGGTAACTTTTTTAAAAATACTCTCGGCATCATCAATCATATTTTTCTTAAAATATAGTTCGCCGAGCATTTTTAGAAGATTAATATCTTTATATAGATCAGGACCAAATTCTTTTAAAAGTTGAATTGCTTTATCATCTTCTCCTTCTGCAGTATATGCAAAAACCACTTTTTCCACTATTTTTGAACTTTTAATATTCTTTATTACCGGAATAAGGATTTCCTCAACTTTTTTAAAATCCTTTTTTGACAATAAAATATCCGCCGTAATCAGATATTCATTTAAAGCTTCATTAATTAGATTTTCTCTTAAATAGTTTTCAGCAAGAATCAACCTCATCTTGATATTTTTTTTGTCAAATTCAAGGATCTTTTTATACATATCAAGTGATTTTTTTTGATTATTGGTTCTCTTGAAATTTTCAGCCATCTCAAGATATATCTGTTTTGCCTCAATAATCAAACCTTGTCTTGTATAAAGCTCGGCAAGTCTGAAAAAGGCTTTCTCATAACTCGGATCCAGTCGAGTAATACGTTTATACATCGCAATGGCTTTAGTAAAAAAACCTTCATTAAGATAATGGTCGGCCATCCATTCAAATTGATCAACCGCACCTTTTATATTTTTTAATCTCAGCTCAATATCACCTATAATTCTTCTGACTTCCATATCATCAGGTTTTATTGTGAGTACCTTTTTATACTCTTTTAATGCAGAGTCATTTTTATTCTGCTTAAAAAGTTTATTTGCTTTTTTAAGAATTACTAATCTCTTATCCGCCATTTTTTTACTTTAAAACTCTTTCTATGAAAAATTGTTTTTTTCAAATCCGATATTGCTTTGAAATGTTCGAGTGTAAGATAACCTTTATTCCTATCCAATCCGAAATCAGAAAAATAATATGCAAAATCTATTAATAAATCATCTCTAAAAACTTTTGCAATTATTGAAGCTGCCGCAATGGATAAACTCTTTTTATCCCCCTTTATTATACCTTTTCCCTCAATACCTAAAAAGTCACTTTCCATTGCGTCAATTAGAACATAATCAGGAAATATTTGCAAATTTTCAACAGCCATTCTCATAGAAGATTGCGTTGCATTTAAAATATTAATCGAATCAATTTCTTCAGCCCAAGACCATCCGATAGAATATGATATCGAGTTTTCATAGATAAATTCGGCAAGTACTCTTCTTCGTTTATCTGAAAGAACTTTCGAATCATTTATACTGAAATTCAAGTTTTCAGGATTAAGAATCACAGCTCCGGAAACTACCGGACCGAAAATAGAACCCCTTCCGACTTCATCAACACCGCAAATATACTTAAAATTCTTTTTACGTAATCCTATTTCGATGTCATAATCAGGCATTACCTGAGTTCTTTAAGCCGTGCAGCTTTGCCTTTAAGCTTACGAAGATAATAGAGTTTAGCTCTTCTGACCTTAGAGTGTTTTTTAACCTCAATTTTTTGAACTAATTTTGAATTCAAGGGAAATATTCTCTCTATCGAAATGCCGTAAGAAGTTTTTCTTACTGTTACTGTTTTTGCAATTCCGCTGTTTTTTATAGCTATAACTATACCTTCAAATAACTGAATCCTCTCTTTTCCGCCTTCAACAACTCTGTATGATACTTTTACCACATCACCGGGTCTTATTACGGGAATATCATTTCTGATCTCCGGATAAAAAAGTAGATTTGCCGGAACTTTTGTTTTATTCGGTTCTACACTATTTTCCTCTTCACTAACTTTCATTTCTTCCTTCTCTTCAATTTTTTCTTTTTCCGGTTCTTTGGCTGCTTTATCCATAGAAACATTAGATTCAGTCTTATCTGCTTTTTTTACATTCTCATCCGTCTTAACTTCATCTTTTTTCTCATTATCAACAGACTTGGTTACTTCTCCATTTTTTTTCTCTTCTTCCATTCAAATTCTCCTGAAATAATAATACCGGTTATTTTACACTTTTTATACTGATTTTTCAATATTTACACTCATCTAATTTGACTCATAATAAATATTTTGTTATAAATCAGCACAAGAAAGGCATTATTTCTTTATGTTCTTTTAAAAATATATCCATAGAACTGGATCCTAAATGCATAGTCAGGAGATAAAATGAGCGAAGATTTCATAAAACATATAACAAAAAGATCGTCGGATTTTTCCAGATGGTATACGGATGTTATAAAAAAAGCCGAATTAGCCGATTATTCTCCAATGAAAGGTATGATGGTTATAAGACCATACGGATATGAAATATGGGAATTGATACAGAGAAACCTTGATAAAATGTTCAAAGCCACCGGTCACAAGAATGCATACTTTCCGCTTTTTATCCCTGAAAGTTTTCTAAAAAAAGAGGCGGAACATGTTGAAGGATTTGCTCCCGAAGTAGCATGGATATCTGAAGGCGGGAGTGAAAAGCTTGAGGAGAGATTAGCGGTAAGACCAACATCCGAAGCTATAATTTGCTCTATGTATTCAAAATGGATAACTTCATGGAGAGATCTTCCCGTACTTATCAATCAGTGGGCAAATGTTGTAAGATGGGAAAAGGTTACAAGACCATTTTTAAGAACAACCGAATTTTTGTGGCAAGAAGGACATACGGTTCATGCTACTGCCGAAGAAGCCCAAATTGAAACAATAAAGATACTTAATATTTATAAAACCTTTGTTGAAGAGTATTTGGCTATTCCAATTATCTCGGGTCTTAAATCCGAAAATGAAAAATTTGCCGGAGCAGAAAGGACATATGCAATTGAAGCATTAATGCCGGATGGAAAAGCTCTACAGGCAGGAACATCACACAACCTGGGACAAAACTTCTCAAAAGCTTTTAATATAAGATTTGAAAATAAAAACCAGAAGCTTGAGTTCGGATGGCAAACATCATGGGGTGTCTCAACACGATTGATAGGTGCTTTAATAATGGTCCATGGCGACGATTCCGGACTTATACTTCCACCGAAGATCGCTCCCATACAGACGGTTATTGTACCTATATCGAGAGGAAACTGGAAAGAAACAGTCCTACCGGAAGCTGTGAAGATAAAAGATGAACTTGAAAAGAACGGCATTAGAACTTTTTTAGATGATCGTGATACATATACGCCGGGTTGGAAATTTTCCGAATGGGAAATGCGTGGGGTCCCGGTAAGAATTGAGATCGGTCCTAAAGATATGGAAAAGAATCAAGTTGTAATTGTAAACAGAATTAACAGAAAAAAACATTTTGTGAAATCAGACAGTATAATTGATAATCTTAAAGAACTTTTAAATGAAATTCAGACGGAACTCTTTAATAAAGCAAAATCATTCCGTGATTCAAACACAAGAAGTTGTATTACATTGGATGAACTTACTGAAATCATATCAACAGATAAAGGTTTTGTGAAAACCGGATGGTGTGGCGATGCAAAATGTGAAGCCGAAGTGAAAGAGAGAGTTTCCGCTACAATCAGGGTTATCACTGAAAAAGATGATTCCAGATTGAATAAATGCGTCGTATGTGGAAAACCTGCAGAATCGACTGTTATATTTGCAAAATCGTATTGATCATTGTATTGAAAAAAAAAAGAATTAATGATATTATTTCCTCATGATTGTCGAATGTCCTAATTGCGGTTCAAAATATTCTGTCCCCGATGATAAAGTTCAGGGTTCAGTAAAACTTAAATGTTCAAAATGCCAGAATATATTCTCTGTTAATGAAAAGAAAAAAGATGAATCGGAAAGTAACAAAGATACTGCAAAAATAGTTGAAAAAAGTATAGGAGATTCCCTCTGGAGCAATGAAAACCTTCGACTTCCGGATAATTTGAAAATATCTATTGCAGTAATAAGAGGTGCAAGAGCAGGATTTATTTATCATCTTTCCAAACCTTATGTTCTGATCGGAAGAGGAAAAGTAGATCTTATCATTCCGGATAAAGAGGTTTCAAGAAAACATGTAGCAATTGAGGTTAGAAACAATAAAATTTTTTTACGTGACCTTGGAAGTACAAACAGCACATTTATTAACGATTCAAAAGTTTCAATTACCGAAATTCATGATCAGACGGAATTCAGAGTAGGTCAAACTACACTTATGTTGATAACAACCAGCAAGGATTAAACATTGTGGAGATTAACTAAATTAAGTTTAAATTTTTTAATTTCATCATTTGTATTTACTTTTTTCATTCTAATTTTAATTCTTTTTCTTAATGCATCAATAACTATTCAAACAGGACAAATTTTTTCACTCTATTTTGAACTTTTTGTTTTTTATGGTCCTGCATGGTTTCTTATCCTTACGGTTATCTTCACCGTCATTCAATTTTTTTCAGAAAAAAAATATTCGATCGGGATAATATCTCCACCCACGGTAACCTATTTCCTCTCATTTACAATTCTTGTCATTTCAATTATTTTTTATTCAAACTATGAACACTATTATGACTTTTTTCAACCTGAAATCAGATTCAATTTTGTTAAAATAATTTTAACCAATCTCATCCTTGTTATTGGAGGGATAATTTTTGTTTTCTTTAAAAAAATTGATAAAAAATGGATTCAAATATTTTTTTTAGCACTGCTTTCCTTAAATATTATAAACTCATTAAGTGCTATAATCTATCAACCGGTCAAAACAACAATTAAGGGAGCAGATAACCATATTTCTCTAAGTCCTAATATTACACCAAGAAAAATTCGCATAGTTATAATGGATGGACTTTCCATGAAATTGATTCGAACTTTTTCCGAAGATCAAAAACTCCTTAATTTTGATTTTCTTTTTAAAAACGGAGTTATAGGACGTATATCAGCTTATAGACCAAACTATAACATCTCATTGATAAATTCGGCGTTGACCGGTTTGAGACCATACAAATTTAAATCTCATACAGATTACAAATATAGATTCTCCGATCTTTCGCCCGGTTTTGATATATTTCCGAAATATATATTTTTCAGAAATTCTTCTGTTTTCAAATTCACCACAATATTCAGAGAAAGAAAAAACAGTGAATACATTGATAATTTAAAAGCTCACTATACATTAAATAATAATAAAGCGGTTACTCTTTTTACTCCATACAGACTGCCGACCTATTCCGAAAAATGCCTTAAGAAAAAAAGTCTATATATAAAACTTTTTTCCAATTTAATAGCACCTTTGGGAAAAAAACGTAATAAAATAAATATCTTGAATAAATCTTTCTATCTTGATGATTATATAAAAAACTATATTCCAGTCCTCAAAGATACAGATCTTTTTTATTCAAACTTCAGGCTCCCGGGAATCGGCATTGTCAGTCGTATATTTTATCAATATTCATTACCCGATATTTTCGGAGATATTAAGGAAAGTGATATAAAAAAATATGGAAGAGTTCTTGAAAGCTACTACGAATTTTATGATACGATAATCGGAACTTTAATCAGTTCAACAGGTGAAGATGAACTTCTTGTGATAATGAGTTTCTTTGAATATGAGCCATTACCTGTTTGGAGACGTATTCTTGTGAATTTTTTCAACAGAAAGGATACCGAAAGATATGTTTATTCCCCATTTTCCAAAGGGACAATTCTAATGTTCTCAAGAAACAGTATTAAAAAAGGTTATAATTTAAAATCGATATCTATTTCGGATATTTATCCTACTCTACTCTATTATTCCGGATTTCAACTTTCGAAAACATTGGACGGTGAAGTAATAAAAGAGATCTTTTCAGAAGACTTTATATTGAACAATCCGATTGAGATCATCTCGGGACAATAAAATTCGTTAATATATATTTTTCTTCAATTGACTGAAAATTATAATTAAAATATAATTGATAAAATGAGATTAATCATTCCAACAATTATGTCGCTACTTCTTCTTAATTTCTGTTCGGGAAGAATACAAATTCACGAAATCAGTCGAGACCTTTCATTAAAAAAAATAGATAACTCTACCATCAACTCTTTATCCGCATTATGGAATGCCGGAGAATTCTTATTTGCAATTGACTCGGAAGGAGTTATCTACAAATTTGATTCTAAAGTAAAAAATATCTCTCCGGTTAAAAAATCTAATGAAAAGATAAAGGATAAGCTTTTTTCTACTGGAAATAATATTGTATTCCGAAACTCGGAAAAATCAAAAATTATTTTTATTAACACTTCGGATCTTGAAATTAAAAAAACAATAGATCCGGGAGAAAAAAATATTACAGGGGTCTTTAAAAATATATATATTACAACTTCATCCAATAATTTATATGTTAAAAATATAAAATCCGGAAAAACTATAAAAACAATAAGAAAGAAGGATGAAAAATTTTTCAATTCTGAAATTATTAACGGTAAACTTGTTACTATAGGGGAAAATGCTTTATTCATATTTAATCCTTTGTTAAAAAGTTTTGATATCACACCTCTTTCTTTAAAATGCAGTTCTCCCTTTATCTTTTCAGGAAACTTCATATATTATGGATCAGCTGATCGTTTTTTTATTAAATATTCTTTTAAAAAGAGAAAAATCATCTGGAAAATCAGATTACCTATGAAAATCACCTCCAATATCATTAAGTTTAAAAAATATTTAGTTGCAATTCCCGAGGATAACAGCATTTACTTCTTTACAAAAAAGGGATCAATATATTGGTGGAAAAAACTTGATTCTGAGATTTTATCTCCCCCGATAAAAATGAAAAATAATATAGCAGTTCATTTAACAGATAGAGATATGGAAAAAATAGTTTTTCTTAATCCTATAAAAAGAACAAAACAGACATTAAAACTTAAAGATATAACTCTGGAAACGACTCCTGTTTTTTTTAATGGTTATTTATATTCAATTGCAAATAAAAATATTGATGGTACTAAAACACTTTATCGCATTGGAAACAAAACAGGCGGAATTATAAATATAAAAAAATCAAAAAAGTTTGAGATAGGACGATCAATAAAAATAGAGGTAAAGCCTGTTAATATGATTAATCCGAATATCAGGATCATTATATCGGATCTTTCAGGGAATAAGATAATTGATAAAAATTTTATTTCACAAATGCCTGTCAATATTGCCTGGGTTCCTCATAAGGAAGGTACATTTAAGATACAGGTAACTCTTACTGATGAAAATATAACAATAAATGAAGATGATATTAAAATTGAAGTTATGGATTTAAAGAGGATATATAGAGAATATTATCTTAAACTTATAGATAACTGCCGGATACATTAAATACTTATATGGAAAATTTGGAAACTTTTCTTATCTCTAACAATTATAGTTATAAAAAAGATTATTCCGTTAAGGAATTTTTGTCAATCAGAATAGGAGGAAAAGCAGCGTTAATAATAACTGTTTATAAATCTGAAAAATTAATAAAATTAATCAAAGAACTTGGAAAAAATAATACTCCGTTTATTCTACTTGGCGGTGGAAGTAACACTCTATTTCCGGATAAATATATAGACATTCCGGTTATTATCAACAAAACGTCCAAAATAGTTAAAGAAAGTGAAAAAATCTTGAAAGTTAACAGCGGTATTTCCAATTCTTCCTTTCTGAAGTTTTGTAAGGAAAACTGTATAGACGGTTTTGAATTTTTATCCGGAATTCCGGGAACAATCGGAGGAGCAGTTGCAGTAAATGCCGGAGCATTCGGGAAATCGATATCCGATTATTTGATAAAAGGAGAAATTCTAACTTTTAATGGAGACTTTACGTTCTATGATAAAGAAGATTTCAAATTCTCCTACAGGAATTCGGTTTTTAAATTCGGAAAAGATGTCATTCTCAATGTTTTCCTTGAATATACAATTGGAGATTGTCTCGAAATCAAAAATAAGATAGGTGACATTTTAAATGAAAGGATATCAAAGCATCCTCCATATTCTGATTTATCTGCCGGCTGTTTCTTTAAAAACCCCCTCGTTGACGGTGAAAAAATTTCAGCAGGAAAATTGATCGAAGACGCACAACTTAAAGGACATACGGAAAAAAATCTTAAAATTTCCGAATATCACTCAAATTTTTTAATTAACATGGGAAATTCCTCATTTTCCGAAGTTAGAATCATTGAAAAAAAGATAAAAAAATTCGTTAAGGATAAAAGCGGGATCACATTGGAAAGAGAAGTTATTTTTATATCTCCCGAAGGTGAAAAATATTAGAGACCGGATATTATAAAATGGGATTCACTTTCATATTTTTAGATGGCACGGGTATTGGTAAAAATAATAAAGAGAATCCATTCTTTGCAGCTTCACCTGCAGTATTAAAACTATGGGAACACTCCAGACCGGAATTAAACGATCTCATTATTAAAAGTATAAATTCTACTTTAGGAATTGAAGGTATCCCGCAGAGTGCAACATCTCAGACATCAATATACACCGGAATTAATATTCCCAAAGTGTTAGGCAAACATTTTGGAAGTTTTCCCAATAAGAAGATGCGGAAAATAATAAAAGAAGAGAATATCTTTAAAAAGTTGATAAGAATCGGCAAGAAACCCAAATTTATCAATGCATATCCAATGCACTCGAAAATATTCTCCTTCCCGAATATAGAAATATCAGACTCAGGCACACTTATTTTCTCGGAAAATTTTCCCGGAAAATATAAAAAAAGGATTTCAGTTACAACGGCAATGATCGTTTCAAATCTTATAATCCCCTCAGATGAAAAAGATATTATTAGCGGAAATTCACTTTATCAAGATTTCACAAACCTTTCACTAATAAAACTCGGTTTAAAAATTCCTGAGATTTCACCCGAAAACGCAGGGAAAATTTTAAATAGTATTTCTAATAATTATGATTTCTCTCTTTATGAATATTTTCAGACTGACATTTATGGACACAGGAAATCATTTGGAGAACAAACCAAACTAATTCGACTTCTTGACAGAATGATTAAATCTCTGATGAATAATTCCGATCCTGAACTTGATACGATACTCATTACAAGTGATCATGGAAATCTGGAAGACTCAACAACAAAATCTCACACTCTCAATCCGGTACCTCTTATTGTTTGGGGAAAAGGACGGGAAATGTTTATAAAAAACATTGAATCTCTAACCGACATAACTCCGGCAATAATAGATTTTTTCAGTTAACTATTTTTTCAAAATTTAGTTTAATTGAATTATTAACATCCTTAACATCAACTCCCTTAATTGCAGCAATTTTATCTGCAACTAACTTTACTCTTATCGGTGAGTTTGTTTTTCCCCTGAATGGTTCCGGAGAAAGATAAGGAGAATCGGTCTCGGAAAACAGTCTATCCAATGGAACCATTGAAACTATCTCTCTTAAATATTCGGCTTTTTTAAAAGTAATAATACCTGAAAATGATAAATAATAACCTCTCTTTAGAATTTCAACAGCATCTTTTAAATTTCCCGTATAACAGTGAAAGACTACAATATTATCAAACCTCAGTTCTTCAATTATACTGAGAACATCGGATTCCGCTTCCCGAGAATGGATAATAACAGGCAATTTCATATCTTTGGCAATTGAAATTTGCCTCTTAAAAACTTTTCTCTGATTTTCAGGTTTTGAAAGATTATAGTGATAGTCAAGACCTGCTTCCCCCACTCCGACAACCTTTTCCATCTGTAAAAATTTGATTATTTTTTTTTCAATTTTTGAATTATATTTATCTGCATTATGAGGGTGTGCCGCAGTCATTGAAAAGATATTACTATTCAAATTTAATATCTCTTCAGTAATATCATGAGATCTTGCTTCATAAGGATCCGCTACCGTTATTATATTGGATATTCCGGATTCAAAGATATCTTTAATGAGTTCTTCTCTTGTCTCATTAAACTCTTCGCTATCAAGATGGCAGTGAAAATCTATATAACTCATCTGTTATTATAACATATAAAATTTTATTTGACTTTTTTTTCTCTATCGGATATAAGGACATTTAATCCGATCTTTAAGAGGTAACAAATGGACGCTTTTTTAAAATGGTTAGACTCTATCTTCGTTTTTTACAATGAATATATAGGTGGATATCTTCTTCTGGCAATGCTTATTCCCGCCGGATTATATTTCTCTATAAGATTTAAATTCCTTCAGTTAACAAAGCTCGGACACTCTTTTAAGGTCATTGCAGGAAAATATGACAAAAAAGGAGATGCAGGAGATATAAATCACTTCAGAGCCTTGACTACTGCTCTCTCGGCAACCGTTGGTACCGGAAATATTGTCGGTGTTGCTCTTGCAATATATGTCGGTGGGCCGGGTGCTATTTTTTGGATGTGGGTGACGGGTCTTCTCGGCATGATGCTTAAATTTGTTGAGAGTACACTTTCACTTAAATTTAGAAAGATAAACGACGATGGATCAGTTTCAGGCGGTCCCATGTACTATATGGAGCACGGATTGAAAGACAAACTCGGTCCTTTTGCTAAAATTCTTGCAATTATTTTTGCAATTGCCACAATACTCTGCTCAATGGGAACCGGCAATATGGCTCAATCTAATTCAATATCCGATGTTCTGTTTCGAAACTATAATATTCCGACCTATATTTCCGGGATTGTTATCACTGCATTTGTTCTGCTTGTTATAATCGGAGGCATTAAAAGAATTGCCGATGTAACATCAAAACTTGTTCCGTTTATGGCAGCACTATATTTCTTAGGTGCATCCACAATAATCGTAATCTTCTACAAGAATATTCCATCTGCATTTGCCATGATATTTAAGTATGCTTTTACTCCGACAGCTGCTACAGGAGGATTCCTCGGTGCATTTTTCTTGATAACTTTAAGGCAGGGTGTTTCAAGAGGACTCTTTTCAAATGAAGGTGGTCAGGGGTCAGCAGCAATAGCACATGCCGCTGCTAAAACAGAACATCCGGTCAGGGAAGGACTCGTTGCATCTGTCGGTCCGCTTATTGATACTCTTATCATTTGTACTCTAACGGCATTGGTAATAATTCTTTCGGGAGCATGGACAAGCGGAATTAAAGGTGTAGGAATGACGGTTGCAGGATTTTCCAACGGATTTTCAAAAATCGGTATCGGTTTTCTTGCGAAACATGTTGTTGCGGCAGGATTAATACTATTTGCTTTCTCAACAATAATTTCATGGTCATATTACGGAACCAGAGCAGTTCAATATCTTTTCGGAAATAGATCAATAAAAATGTATAGGTATTTTTATGGTTTTTTCGTTTTTCTCGGAGCTGTCTGGGGAATAGATATTGTGTGGCATTTTGTAGATATGGTTATTACATTTATGACTATTCCAAATCTTATTGCTCTTGTTTTATTATCTTCAGTAGTTAAAAAAGAGATAAAGAAATACTTCGAATATATGAAAACAATAGGATAAAAAAAATCCTTCTTTATTAAATATATTTCTTTAAAATTTTAATAAAAAAATCGTTATCTTCTTGCGTTCCAACTGTAACTCTCATGGCATCCGGAACTCCGAAGGCTTTTAGAGGACGTATTATCACACCTTCTTTAAGTAGATTGTCATTCAATCTGTCAATATCGGTATCAGGAAAGAACATTAAAAAATTAGTTTCCGAAGGAATAACATTAACTTTCAATTTAATAAGATTTTCTATTAGTTTTTTCTTATTCTCCAGATTTTTTTTATAAGAATAGAGCATGAAATCATCATTTTTCAAAGATTCTAAAGCTGCATTTTGTGCCAGCCTGGTAACATTAAACGGAGGTTTAACCCTTCCAAGATATGATATAACATCTTCACTTCCTACTGCATAACCGACTCTTAATCCGGCTAATCCGTATATTTTTGAAAATGTCCTTAATATAATCAGATTCTTTTTAGTCTTAACCATATCCAATGCATCAAAATAGTTATCCTGATCCTCAACATATTCCTGATAGGCATTATCAAGAACAATTATTTTTGATTCCGGAACTTTTTCGATAAAATCTATGATCTTTTGTGATTCAATCTCAGTACCGGTAGGATTATTGGGATTTGTAAGGAAAATAACTTTAACATCATCTTTAAGAGCATCATTAATTGCATCAAGATCAAATCTGAATTTATCATCCATAGGAATTTCAATATAGGACTCTTTTCCAAAATTTTCAATTGTAGCAATTTTATACATTAAAAAAGATTTTTCAGATGTTATTACTTTTTCTCCCGGTTTGATAAAAGTTTTTACTATCATCTTAATTATTTCAACCGACCCTGCTCCGACAAGCACATTCTCCGGTTCAACGCCATTGTATTCAGCTATTCTGTTCTTAAGATAATAGCTGTCGGAAGCCGGATATCTGTTTACCATATCCAACTGTTTACAAATAGACTCTTTTACATTTTCCGGTATTGGAAATGGATTTTCATTTGAAGCAAGTTTTACAATCTTATCCAAACCGAATTTTCTTCTAATCTCATCAATGGGTTTTCCTGCTTGATATGGCTGTAAATCTAAAATATTCCGATTAATTAAAGATTTCATTTATCCTCCTAATAAGAAATAGGCAATTTAAAAGTTATTTAAAAAGAGAAGGCTGTTCCTTCTCTTCAAACATTTCGGTTAACTCCTCTAGGGAAGGTAATTCCGAAAGATCATTTAATCCAAAGTATATTAAAAATTCTTTTGTCGTTGAATAGAGAGCGGGTAATCCGGGAACTCTCTTTCTACCTGATATTTTTATGAGCTTTTTTTGGAGAAGATTCTTTACGGGACCAACCGAATTTACATCTCTGAAGGAAGATATTTCAGCAAGCGTAACAGGCTGCCTGTAAGCAACAATTGATAAAGTCTCCAAAGAGGGTATTGTTAATTTTGATGATCTTCTTACAGTAAAAAAATCTTTCAAAATCATATGATATTCAGGTTTTGTAGAAAGCTGAAGTCCTCCTCCCGTCCGATTTAAAACAAGTCCGCTCTCTTCCCTTTCATATTTCTCTTCTAACTTTATTAAAAGTTTTTCAAACTCCTTTATTGAAGAACACTTTGTTGAATCAATAAGCCTTTTAGGTTCAACAGGATCTTTTGAAACAAATAAAACAGACTCTATAAAAGCTACCTTCTCTTCTTCTGTTTTAAGAGAAATATCACTATTCTTATTCACTGAATAATCTCTCCCGTGTTATATTTCCATACAGAAATAGTATCAAAAATCTTTTTCTGAATTGCAATTATTTTTTTTATTTTTATTAATTCAAGGATTGTAAAAAACGAGACTAATATCTCTTCGATAGAATCCAGATCCTCAATATATTTATTGAAATTCATCATCCCGTTTTTATTAAGATATTCCAGTATCTCTTTCTCTTTATCCTCAATTGAATAATTTTTTGTATTAAGATAAAGTACCTGTTTGCCATCCTCTTTTTTTATAAGATTAAGAAAAATTTCTGCAAGTTGGAAAGATGAAACAGACTCAAGATCAAATTCTTTGCTTTCAAAATTCCCGGAAACATCTTCTCTTTTCCATAACATCATCTCTTTTAGTTCCATTTCCCTTAACAATTTTGATATTTTTTGAATTTTATCATATTCAATTAATGTATCGAAAAGCCTTTTTTCAGGAGAATCTTCATCCGGAGACCCGGGTCTTGGGAGAAGTGATCTTGATTTAATATAGATAAGAGTTGAAGCCGTCATAAGAAAATCTCCTTCCCTTGCCGGATTTATTCCCTTATCCGAATCAAGATAAGATAGATATTCGGAAGTTATTTCCGAAATATCTATATCGAAAATATTCATTTTATTCTTTCTTATCAGATGAAGAAGGAGATCAAAAGGTCCCTCGTAAAATTCAGTCTGGATTTCAAACACATCCTGACCGGGTGTAAAATGCATTTCACTCATAAGTTTTTATTTGATCTTCATAAGATCTCTAACTTCTTCCAAAGTTTCTTTTGCAACGGAACTAACTTTTTTATAACCGGCATTAAGAATCTCTCCGGTATTTATCTTTTTATATTTTTCTCTTCTCTCCCTGACAGGCTCAAGAAATTCATTAAGATTTTTTATTAAAATATTTTTGCAATCCAGACAACCTATGGAAGCTTTGGAACAATCATTTTTTATTCTTTCCTGTTCTTCTTTAGGACTAAATGATTTGTGAACTGAAAAAACCGGACAATCCTCTGCCACTCCCGGATCAGTTCTTCTTTTTCTTCTGGTATCGGTCATCATAGGTTTTATCTTTTTAACTATATCTTCAGCACTATCCGAAAGAAAAATAGAATTCCCGTAACTCTTACTCATTTTTCTTCCATCGGTTCCTAACAACTTTGGTACAGGAGTAAGAAATTCTTTCGGCTCGT
Organism: uncultured Clostridia bacterium; assembly: GCA_964633415.1. Lineage (GTDB taxonomy): Bacteria > Acidobacteriota > Aminicenantia > UBA2199 > UBA2199 > CAZNLS01. The sequence goes on from CAZWFY010000004.1 coordinate 49,571, forward strand.
CAAAAAAATTTCCATAAATATTGTTGAATCTCCTTACTATTTCTCTTGCCAGCTCAAGATGAAACACCTGATCTTCTCCTACAGGAACAAGATTTCCTCTTACAATAATAATATCAATAGTCTGTAGAAGCGGATAACCGAGAAATCCGATAGTATTAATATCTTTATCCTTTAACTGCTTTTGCTGCTCCTTAAATGTTGGAACTCTTTCTAACCATCCGAGCGGAACAAACATTGAGAAAAGAAGGTAGAGTTCGGAAATCTCCTTAACCTGAGATTGAACAAAAACAGCACTCTTCTCAGGATCGATACCTACGCTTAACCAGTCAATGAGAGTTTCATCAATATATTTTTTTATATTTTCCGAAGATTGATAATCGGTGGTTAATGCATGCCAGTCAACTATTGAAAAAAAGCACTGATGCCTGTTCTGGAGATCTATCCAGTTTTTTAATGCTCCTGCCCAATGACCGAGGTGAAGCATCCCTGTCGGTCTCATACCGCTCATTACAACTGTTTTTTTCATTGATTTATCCATAATATACAAGTCTCATAACAATTTTTATTATCGGGTTCGCAATCATATCAAAAATCCCCAGATAAATTATAGCAAGAAGAATAAAAAAACCGTAAGGTTTAATCTTTTCATAATTTACAAGAGCATCACCCTTTAAGACTCCTTCGATAATACCGCTTCCGTCAAGAGGAGGAATCGGAATAAGATTAAAAATAGCAAGGAAAATATTAATTAGAATCGTATATAATAAAATAAGAGAAACAGCTTCGATAACATGTGAATTTCCTGGTGCCGCTCCCGTTAAAGCTACCCGTTTAAAGATTAAAAAAAGAATTATACTTATTATTGCAACAATAATATTAGATACGGGACCGGCCGCAGATATATATATATTGTCTTTTTTAGGATTTCTCAGGTTATTCGGGTTTACCATAACAGGTTTTGCCCATCCGAAAACCGGTGCTCCTATTATTGCAAGGATCAATGGGAACACTATCGTTCCTACAGGATCAATATGTGCTATAGGATTTAATGTTATTCGTCCCTGCAACCGTGCAGTGGGATCACCGAATTTCTCAGCCATCCATCCGTGTGCGGATTCATGAACAGATAATGCAAAAAGAACTACAAGTATCTGGATGATTATTGTACCGATATTATTCATATGAAAAAAATAACATAAAGCCCCTCTTCCGTCAACAGGATAGCTTTCGCAATAAGGAATGTAAAATACCGTATGTTATTTAAAAAACTCCAGTTTCAAATCCTTTCCGTCAAACACACCATATGAAAAATGGTGCATCCAATCCCCCGTATTCAGATAAATCCTCCCATCATCGGTAACTCTTCTCATCGGAGTATGCAGATGCCCCATTACTACATAATTAAAACTCTCATCAAACTTAGTTTTTGCATATTCAAAATACTCCTCACTCCAGGCAATTTTATCTATCTTAACCATTTTTCTGCTTGAATGTGAAGCCCATTTTGAGATTTGAATTCCCAAATCCGGGTGTACAAATATTTTGAATAGAAATTTTGATAATCTGTTTCTCATAACCCTCTTTAAAAATCTGTATCCTCGATCCTTTTTTGCTAATCCGTCACCATGAGCTATATAAAAAGTTTTCTCATCTTCTTTAAGTTCCATTGATTCATTGTGGCATTTAATACCGATACTATCCGTAAGATAATCCCCGAAAGTAAAATCATGATTTCCGGTTATAAAGTGTATGATAATTCCCGAATCTATCATATTTTTAAACCTATGGAACACTTCAAACCAGTATTTAGGTATCACATGATACCATTCGAACCAGAAATCAAAAAGATCTCCGGCAATAACAAGAATATCTTTTTTTTTTAACTTCTCAAAAAACAAGTAAAGCTTTTTTCTCTTTACTCTTTCAGCATCATCTTCCTCAAACAGAAGATGAATATCGGAAATGAAATATATTTTTTTATTTTCTTTTACTGCGTCCACTTTTAATAGTATACAAGACCTTCTCTATTTTGACAATATTTCCAATCTCTAAAGACCCTGGAACTAAGAATTTTACTTTATTTTTTCTATCTTAAAAACCTTATCTACCGAATAATTTCAATCTAAACCTTTCATTAGGATTTATTGAAACAAAAAAAAATGGAAAAATACCAGATTAAAATATAAATGAGAGTCCCCATAGCAACTGGTGTGTAAGAAAATTTGCCTTAACGGAAGTATCGGACATATCATCAAAATACATTCCCCTCAGATATGAGTAAGTCAGTTTATATTCAAAGAAGAAGCCAAGCCCCGCCCACGGTTTATACCTGATCCCTGTTCCAAACCCGAATCCCCAGTTCCACAATCTTGACTGATAAGAATAAGCTCTTTTTTTAACTCCGTCCATCTCAACCGTATTCAACTCAAGATGAGGGATTGTCGGTCCTGCTGAGATATCAAAATATGGTTGAAATCTTCCTTCCGGGACCCTAAGCGAAGGAGAAAAAAGCCATCTGTAAACAAAATGGATACCGGCATGATTAACCCCGTGTGAAATATTGAAGAGATCAAGTATATCTCCGGCACGTACACTTTTATCCACCGTTTCCCCTCTGAATTTACCTGTCATTCTTACTTTTTGATCAAGGTCCATCATGAAAACCTTTAAATGAATAAACTCAACACCAAGACCAAAATGTGGATTTGCCTTAAAAAAATGAATCAACCTGTAACTGTAATATGGTTCTGTCCATGCTTTTACCGCATCTGTTACTTTTAGTTTGAAAAGCGGTTTTAAAAAAGCATTCGGAATTATCGAATTATCTTCAAAAAAGGATTGATCATCAAGATGAAGATTGTTTAATGTATAGTCATTATCGCCATATTGTATACTTAGATCCGCTCTGTTTGGAAATGATTTTCCTCTTGCGTATTCTATATAGTTCAGAGTAATTTTATTACTCTTTTTAAAAGACACACAACCGGTAAGTAATAATGCAATTGCAACAACTGTCAAAAAACGTCTCTTCATTCCTTTTCCTCCGGAATAGTTGAAAAAAAAATCATCCGATATAATTTTATAGGAGACTTTAAAATATATTTTAGTAATTGTCAAAAAATATTTTGATGATTTAATAAGAATACTTTAATCGCAATCAAAAATAGAATATGATTAAAATATATCTATAAACATGATGATTAAAATATATCTATAAACATGAATAGTAAAATAAACGCAGAAGATAGCTT
>CAZWFY010000004.1:52921-84892 GCA_964633415.1 uncultured Clostridia bacterium
ATGATTAAAATATATCTATAAACATGAATAGTAAAATAAACGCAGAAGATAGCTTTGAAAACTATTTCTCTAATCTATATGGAAAAAGATGGAAAAATATCTATGACAATCTTAGAATAGACGCAGGAAAAATAGCAAGGATAAATAGATTCTGCGGCAATGTAAGTATAAATGAAACCGTTAAAAATTTCACTCCATTCACACACCTTAAAGAATGTTATATATCGAACAATTATCCGAAAATCCCGATTTGTAAAAACGGATTGAAAGCATTCTATCTTATGGATCCTGCTTCTATTATCCCGGTTATTAATCTGGATATTAAGAAAGGTGAAAGTGTTCTTGATATGTGTGCTGCTCCGGGTGGAAAATCACTTATTATTGCTGAAATTTTAAACGGAACAGGTAGTCTTACATTAAACGATATCTCCAGAAAAAGAATCTTCAAAATGAAAAAAATATTAGACGATTATCTCCCTAATGAAATTCTTTCTAAAATAATAATTAAAAACTTAAACGGAACTGATATCTTTTTCAGAAAAAAGAGTTCATATGACAAAATTCTCCTTGATGCTCCCTGCTCGGCCGAACGTCATCTTTTAAAAAAAAACGGAATGGAAAAAGAATGGAAGATATCCGGAACAAAAAGAGTTGCTATTAAGCAATATTCACTGATTTCATCTGCACTTTTATCTCTAAAGCCAACGGGGAAACTTGTCTATTCGACCTGTTCTCTTTCTGAATTTGAAAATGATAAAATAATTGAAAAATTATTAAAAAGACATAATGATGAAATAGAGATAGAATCCGTAAATAGTTTTCTTGGTGAAGCTACCAAACACGGATGGATAATCCTTCCCGAAAAAAACCCTTTCGGACCGATATATTTTTCAGTTATTAGAAAGAAAAAATAGAATCATCTTTTCCCATTTCAATTACCCTATTTTGACCAACCGATATTTTATTTATATAATCAGCAATAGATGTATGAACTGATTTCTTAATCTTGTACAATTATATTAATATTAACGGAGATAAAACATGAAGTTTCTGAGTAAAATCGGCAATCTTATAGGAGAATTGGATTCTTTTTGGGATCTTGTATCACAATCGGGACTTGTATTCAATTCCGGGATTAACAACTATATGAACGGTAATTCGGAAAGATTTAAAAGTGATCTTGAGAAAATTAAAAAACTTGAAGGTAAAGCTGATGACGTCAGAAGAAATATAAAGTATAAACTCTACTCTCATATGTTAATTCCCGAAGCCAGAGGAGATGTTCTCGGTCTTCTTGAAAACAGTGATGATGTAATAGATTCAATAAAAAAAGTTTTATATCAATTCGATATTGAGAAACCTGAAATTCCGGAGATTCTCAAAAAAGAGTTTAATGAGCTTGCAAAAATATGTCTTAAAAGCGTTGATGATATGGTAAAGGCTGCAAGGTCTTTTTTCAGAGAGATTTCAATGGTTAATGACTATATTAATAAAGTATACTATTTTGAACATGAAGCGGATAAACTTGAGGAGGATCTTAAAAGAAAAGCTTTCTCAACAAATACGGTATCCGATCTCAGCAATAAAGTTCAGATCAGATATTTTGCGGAACAGGTTGCAATGATATCGGATGAAGCTGAAAATGTATGTGACAGACTCTCAATATATGCAATAAAGAGAATGACATAATTTCACTTTAAAAGTTATTTTTATTCAATAATCAGTTCATTTGAAACAGCTATAGCCGATCCGGTTGATCCGAAAGCAGTTATTCTGTAATAGTATTTCTTATCCTTCTGAATAAACATATCATTAAAATCAACACGGTTATCAGTCAACTCATCCGGAAATATATCTTTAACACTCTCATATACTCCCTGAAACTCCTTCCTTTCAACAGAATATTTAATGACGTTTATTTCACGAAAAAATTCCACTGAGAAACTCAAAGCAACATAGAAATTTTTAACTATCCAACTCTTTTCTTCAAACCTCTCTCCGGAAAGCTTGATTTCGAGGGGAATATCAATCCCCGCATCAAAGAAAGATTTATTATTTATACGATAAATATTTTTTATAAAAACTCCGGTATTACTACCGTCATATCTGCTGGAGTTCGGATCAGTTGCCGGAGTAAACATTTTGCCATCAACAAAGAAATCACCTGCATCTGCTTTCTGGTTATGCTCTATCTGATCAAGTCCGTCAGCTTGCATTAATTTAAGATATTTATGTTCAGAATATGAATTGTCAAATTTAAAGTTACTTCCATTTTCATCAAGAGTCGAATCAACATGCCAAACAATTATTCCGTCATTAGGGATTTTTTTATCATTTCCGATCCTGCTTCTGTTTTGCACCATAAAAAATTCTCCGAAAAAACTATCTTTCGAAGCTCCGGGAAAAATAATTAGAGCATCTTCACTCAAGGAAGAAGGGTTTAAAGATAGTTGAGACTCTCCTGTTTTTATAACCGACGGCTCGATCCACCCTAACATAAATTTACTAAAACAGTTGTGATCTCCCCACACACTATCCATCATATCGAGACCGCCTACCCCTCCTTCCGGTCCGGTTCCTTCTTTATAATCATATAGATCAGGAAGCCCGAGTGCATGTCCGGTCTCATGAATCAAAGTGGACGGATCAAATTTACCGTAAGGATAGTTGTATAACTCCCATTGCCATGAATATTTTCCAAGTTTTTTACCGTCTACTTTATAGCCTGAATCATTAAAATCACTTTGATATGCCCACCAGAATGATGCCCATTCTCCATGTGCCCCCGCCCATATCACGACAAGATAATCAATATCTCCGTCATTATCATTATCATATTGACTGAAGTCATGTCCTTTCGAATCATAATAATCCAATACTTCTATTATCAGATTGTTAATCCCCTTTGATTCCACTTCACTTCTCGGATATGCCGTTTTATACCATCCGAGAACATTTCCCGTTATATTTAGTTTGTTATAAGATGATCTTCTGTAAAAATTCCTCAAACTTTCAAGAGGATAGGACGATGCATCCCCTTGTCCGAATATTTTATCGGTTATTCCGAATTTAGAATTAATATTAGGAGTATCCTGAAAAGAGATCAGAATTACGGGAATCTTTACAGTACCTGTTGTCGGCATTCCTTCCCATGCCGGAGGTACAATTTTATTTTCGCTTAGATCTTCATTTTTTAAGATTCCTTTATTCATAATTAAAGATCTCATTTTTTGCTCATATCTCTTCAGAAGAGATATGGAAACTTTATTATTTCTCAGTGCTTTTGCTCTCTCTATTCGATATTTCAGAGATCCGTCCTGCTTATACCTCTCCATCTGCTCTTTCGTGGGAGGGATAAGAGAGAAAATAAATTTTGGTATGGAAAAAGACAATAAAAAGATAACTAAAAAAATATAAACAATTCTTTTTTTCATATTAAAATACTCCTAAAATATTATATTACGAATTTTATAGTATATTCCGGACAAAAATGTCAAGAAAGATTCTCTCTATAAGGAAAACTTTTCTCCTCCGGAGGAAATAAATTTGTATCAGAAAATATCTACTTAGTCCATATAACCCATATATCTACTTTATATTTATTGGAAAACTTATTGCTTACATATAATTAAAATAAAAAAGGAGGAAAAAATGAAAAAATTATTATTTATTTTATTTGTTATATTATTTGGTGTCGGCAGTTTATATCCGGCACAAATAACCGTTATGTCTCCAAACGGCGGAGAAAACTGGCAGATAGGGAGTACGCATAATATAACATGGAACTCATCCGGAATTACCGGAAATATCGGGATCAAACTATTTAAAAACGGAAAAAGTTTAGGTTATATCGTACAAAGTATTCCTGCTTCTACAAAAATCTTTAGATGGACAATCTCAAAGATCATTGGAATAGGTTCTATTTCAGCCGGTTCGGGTTATCAGATCCAAATTAAAAAGTCCGGTGTTGCAGGTGATCTGTCAAATGGAAAATTCACTATATCTTCCCTAAAAAAGTCAGCTTCAATTACAGTAACAGCCCCAAAAGCTGCAGATACTTTATATGCAGGAAAATCATTCAACATAAGATGGGAAAAAACAGGATCAATGGATTCAAATGTTATAATTGAGATTTATAAAAATTCAATAATGCAATCAAATATTGTTTTAAAACTAACCTCTACAAATAGCGGATCCAGATTCTGGAATATCCCGGCAACTTTCAAACCGGGGAAATATCAGATTAGGGTTAAAACTTCAGACAATAAATATTCTGGGGATTCAAATATTTTTAATATCCAAAAAAGCAACAAATCCGATATTGAAATAATTCCGGGTTTCAACAAACCTGCAACATTTAATAAACCCAAATATACACTTGCAAAAAAATATCATCCGAATGTCTTCATTAATGAATATCCGGATTTAAAAATTTTAAACATTAAAATTAACTCAAACAAATTAGTAGCTAAGAGAGCATTTTCTACTTTGATAACATTAATTAATATTGGTGGAGACATGGTGCAAAACAAAAAATTCTATCTGAATGTTTTTGAAAAAAATTCCTCATTTTCTTCATCTACTCCAATTCTGCATAGGCTTAGAAAAAATGAAAGAATCTCAGTTAGAATAAACAATATTGTTTTCAAAAAAGCCGGAATTTATACTTTGAAATTCATGGTGGATTCAAGTCGAACTATAAAAGAATCTAACGAAATGAACAATTATTTTAGAAAAACTATAACAATTATCCGGAATACCACTCCGAATGTTTTTGGTAAACTCTATTTCAAAGATTGTAAAGACTCATCAAAATGGGTAAATTGCGGAGACAGCACCGATGTGTTCTATAAATACTCAAATGCTCGTTCGGTAAAAATCTACGATAAGGACACTTCTAAAATATACTATTCATGGAAAAGCAAAGATGGAAAAATCCATTCCGGAACAGGATCTGTTTTAGTTCCGGTGTATACGGGTATCACAAGTATTGAAATGGAAGTTGTTGGACTTAATGAAAGTTTCTACAGCAATTGCTGGATTAAATCCAAAGCATATATAAAAGAATTCAGTGCCGTTAATAACGTAAAGATCGATCCCAGAATAAAAAGCGGGAAAAAGATATTGCTTGTAAAGGGCAAGGTTATCTTTAACTTGGATATAAGAGGTGCCGATTTTGCTTATATCAAGGTTTTAGATAGTTCTACAAACAGATGGGAAATATTAAAATATAAAGGAAAAGCTATGAGGTTGTATGCAATTAAAAATTATAATTCGGATTGTCTGAAGATAATAAAAAGAAAAATAATCGGTCATCCTTCCTCCACAAATAGAATTCTTCGGCACTATATGCTTGTTGCCAAAACTAAAAACAGAGTATTGACAAGTCATGTATATGATATTCCGAATATAGAATCAATTGATATTCAATAACCATTTTTTAATTTAAAAAGATAGTCAATATTCGATAGCCCTCCGTTATTGCTTCGTGAGGGCTATTTTTTTATTAGAATCTCAACAAGAATTTTCCCTATAAGGAAAACTTTTCTCCTTTAAAGGGGAAAAAATTTCATGAGCAATTACACGATTTTTATATTGCACCTATATACCGACATTTTTTTGTTGGAAAACTAATTGCTAATACATAATTAAAATAAAAAAAGGAGGAAAAAATGAGAAAATCATTATTCGTTTTATTTGTTATATTATTTGGTATCGGCAGTTTATATCCGGCACAAATAACCGTTATGTCTCCAAACGGAGGAGAAAACTGGCAGATAGGGAGTACACATAATATAACTTGGAAATCATCCGGTATTACCGGAAATATCGGGATTAAACTATTTAAGAACGGTAAAAGCTTAGGTTACATTGTTCAAAGCGTTCCTGTTTCTACAAAAATCTTTAGATGGACAATTTCAAGGATCATTGGAAAAGGTTCTATTTCAGCCGGTTTGGGTTATCAAATCCAAATTAAAAAATCCGGTGTTACAGGTGATCTGTCAAATGGAAAATTCACTATATCTTCAGCAACGCATTCAGCTTCTATTACGGTCACATCTCCAAACGGAGGAGAAGACTGGCATATAGGGAGTACGCATAATATAACATGGAACTCATCCGGTATCACCGGAAATATCGGGATAAAATTATTTAAAGATGGGAAAAGTTTAGGTTATATTGTACAAAGTATTCCAGCATCAACAAAAATCTTTAAATGGACTATTTCAAATATAATTGGAAAGGGTTCTATTTCAGCCGGTTCGGGTTATCAAATCCAAATTAAAAAGTCAGGTGTTGCAGGTGATTTCTCAAATGGAAAATTCACTATATCTTCAGCAACGCATTCAGCTTCTATTACAGTCACAGCTCCAAAATCTACAGATACTTTATATACGGGAAAACCATTCAACATCAGATGGAAAGGAATTGGAATAATGGACTCAAATGTTATAATCGAAATTTATAAAAACACCATAATGAAATCAAATTTTGTTGTAAAATTAACTTCTGTAAATAACGGATCTAAAACATGGAATGTTCCGTCAAATTTTAACCCGGGTAAATACCAGATCAGAGTTAAGACTTCAGACAACAGATATTTCGGGGATTCAAATGTTTTTAATATCCAAAAAAGTTTTGAACCTGATATAAAAATAATTCCGGGATTCAATCAACCCTCGACTTTGGATAAATCAGGTTATTCTTTAGCAGACAAATATAGAATTAAAAATTATCTTGATCAATCATTAGACTGTAAAATATCAGTAGATAAATCGTTCCGCGGTTATAAGGATGAATTCGGGAACGTTTTATTAAAAATATCAATCCAAAATGCAAATTCCTATACTTTAGTAAGAAAAGATAAAAACGGTAAAAAAGTTTTTATTCCTATTCCCGGTATTAAGCTTCCTACATTATTCTTTGAAACTAAGATAAAGGACAGCCCTGTCACTGATTGTGAATATTTATTAACCGTTAGGAACAACAAGGGTAAAACTAAAACATCATCTTTCAAAATATTTTATTATTTTCATATTAATCTCTTTAATTGCCCGACAAAAGCAAGATATGATGAAAAAATAGAAATAATAATCAGCGTAACAGGAGCCAAATCCGTTACACTTACAGATAGTAAGGGGAAAAATTATCCGCTTGGTTTTGACGGAAAATATATATTCGTAAAGTTTATAAACCTATACTTCCAATATCCTACAAAGTTTAAATTGACCATAAAAAATGCAGCTGGAGAGGAACTCGTTAAATACAGAGAAGTTAAAGAACAATATAGAGTTTTTCCAAGATAATACGCTAATAAAAAAAAGCCCTCCGATTTCCCGGAGGGCTTTTTTTTTATTAATTGAAATATTTGCCGATAGCTTTTATAATCATTAAATGCTGGAAATAATAAAATCAAAATTATGGGAGCTCCTTAAAGCTAAAGATGTATCTCTTTTAATGCTTTATGACAGCGAAGGAAATATCTTGTGGCATAAAGGCAGAGATATTGATGGTAAAAATATCACTAAAGGTTCGGGTTTCTCAAGAAGTTATATATATGAAAGTTTTAAAACGAAATCTGAAATAATCAAAGAAAACGTTATTACAAATGATAAGGATAATTCTATTTCACTTTCAGTAAGAAGACTATTACTGAAAAGCTTGATGATCATCCCGATTGGTAATGAATTTTTTCTCTACATTGATAGCGGAGTCAAAGAATCATTCAGCGAACATGAGCGTAATGAAATTAAAATTCTCGGAGAATTATTAAGCGATTTAATTCGTGAGATTTCAAGCAAAAAGTCGAAATCCGATAATATCAGCGGTATCAGTTGTTCCATAAAAGAAATCGGAGAACGAGTATTAAAATACTCACTTGATGAAAATCCAATACTTCTACTGGGGGAAACGGGAGTAGGAAAAAGCAGGCTCGCAGAATTGATTCACTCTTATTCCGGGAGACTTGGAAAATTTGTTACTGCTCATATGCCCTCCTTTCAGGAAAATCTATTTGAAAGTGAGATATTCGGGCATAAAAAGGGTTCATTTACAGGTGCAATATCGGATAAGAAAGGACTTGTTGAGGAAGCGGAAAAAGGCACTCTGTTCCTTGATGAAATTTCAGAAATTCCCATATCCTTCCAGACTAAACTTTTAAGATTTATTGAAACAAAAAAATTTCTTAAAATTGGAGAGACAAAAGAACGAGAGATTGATGTCAGGATTATTTCCGCATCAAATAAAAATCTGCATACTGAAATTAAATCCGGAACTTTCAGAGAAGATCTTTTCTTCAGATTAGGTGTTCTGGAGATAAATATTCCACCTTTAAGAGAGAGAAAAGAAGATATAAAATTATTAGTCGACGAATTTTCATTTTTATTAAAAGGAAAGCTACTTGGGAAGAACTTTTGGAAAGTAATGGAAAATCATCTATGGAAAGGAAATATAAGAGAGCTGAGAACGGTTCTGACAAGGGCAGGGATACTTAGCGATGATCCGATAACAGGTTCTGAAATAAAAAAAATAATGCAAAACTATTCTCCGGAAAAAGAGAAGACGGGATTAGACATAAGTGAAGAAATATTTAACGAAATTAAAAAAGGGAAAACTTTTTGGGAAGTTGTAAAAACCCCGTTTCTTAACAGGGATCTCAATAGATCGGAAGTAAGGGAAGTAATAAGATTGGGACTTGAACAGAGTGGAGGAAAATATGTTAATCTTATTAAAACATTTAATCTAAGCGATTCGGAATATAAAAGTTTTATGAAATTTTTGAATAAAAACAGGTTACAATAATAATAACTTATCCTCTTTCGGTAATATAGACTCCTAAGAGAACAAGGCCGGATCCGACAATCATCGAATATCCTATCGGCTCTTTTAAAATCAGGAAAGCAATAATACTTGTCATAGGCGGTATTGTATAAAGATAAACACCAACTTTTTGTGATTCCATTTTTGAAAGTGCATAAACATACAAAAGAGTAGCTAAAAAAGAGCATGTTAAACCCAAGAAAATAACGGCAAGAATACTGTCGGAACTTATTCCCGATATGGTAAACCTGCTCCTTACCATATTATAGATCCCCGGAGGTATCATATATAACGCACCAATTATAGTAATAACTCCGGTTATCTCAAGCGGACCTATTTTTTTTGTTAAACTTTTTCCAAGTATAGTAAATATTCCCCACATAAAAATACTCGCCAAAATAAGAATATCTCCGGTTATATCACCTTTTAAATTAAAATTTGAGATATTTTCCAACCCCATTACTATCAGAACGCCGATAATAGCAAGAAAAATTCCAAACACTTTTTTTATTGTGATTTTCTCTTTTAGAAATATTGCTGCGATAACCGTTATGGTAATAGGTGCCGTTACAGCATATATCCCCCCCTTTGAAGCAGTTGTAAACTGTAATCCCATAGTTTGAATACCATAGTGAAGACCTGTTCCGAATAAACTCAAAATAAACAATCCGGATCTGTATTTTCTTATCCGGTTTAAATTGACACCTTTAATTTTCATCCACACAACGAATCCTAATGCGGATACAATCAAACGAAGAGATACAACTGTTATAGGAGGAATAGATTTTAGTGCTATTTTTGTTGCAATAAATGAACCCGCCCAAAAAAAACAAGCTGAGATTATTGCAATGACAGCAAATATAGGGATCCCTTTTTGTTTCATCAAGAGTACTCTTTAGATTTAAATATCAATTCCATTAAAGCCTCTGATAATGTAAATATCATAATCCCCGAGATATTCAAACCCATACTTTTTGTATAGAGTTATTGCTTTCCGATTGTCTTTATGAACCTCAAGCTTAATCTGAATATTTTTTTCTTTAGCAAATTTTAAAGATTCCATGAGAAGTGGTTTTGAAAAGCCCATTCCCTGAAATTCCGGGAGTATTCCGAAATGGTGCATATGCAGCCTTCTTCCGTCAAATGTCATCCATGATGTTCCTATAACTTGCTTTGTATCTTTTTTTTCTAAAATTAAAAATTTTCCACCTATTTCCAATGACTTTAATATTTTCTGCGAATCATCACCTCTTTCCGGTCTTCCAAGACCTGTCCTATCCCATATTTCTCTAACTTTCTCAAAATCTTTCACTCTAAAATCTCTGATATTTACACTCTTAAAGTCCAATGTTTCCTCTCAAATTTCATATTTGTTAAAACTATTAATAAAACTCATCTTAAACACTTAAAACTGCATATAGATAAAATCACCTGACCTTTTAACGGTAAATATCAGTATTGTAAAAATTGTAAAATAATAAAATAATATTTTAATGAAAATAGGACGGTTTAAGATCCATTCACCTATCTTCACTTTAATCTGAAGCAACTCAATCAAAAATAGAAGAGATATCGAAATTGCCATTATTTCCAATGTAAAAGGAGGGAAATTTTTTAGAACTATATTATTGAGATCTGAAAAACCGGATAATGTTCCGCTTTTTCCATAAAAAATTGACTTTATCATTCCAAAAGCATGCTCTATTGATTTAGACCGAAAAAATATCCATGAAAATGATATAAGTGAAAATGTAGTTACTATTTTTAATAATTTATTAAAAATTGAAAATTTCATGATTCTCAGATTTTTTTTTATTTTTTTTCTCATCTTTTTCGTAATATGAGAAAATATCAGATAAAATCCATGAATGGCTCCCCAAATAATAAATGTCCATTCTGATCCATGCCACAATCCACATAATATCATAGTTGTCATCGAAGCAAATATATAGGTTATATTATCGGATTTCCCGGCTTTAATATTTCTGTTTATTAATTTTCCGGATACAATATAAGCTAATGGCAAAAAGATATAATCTCTCAGCCATGTCGATAATGTTATATGCCACCTCCTCCAGAAATCGGATACTGAAACGGCAAAGTAAGGTTTGTTAAAATTTTCCTTTATATTAATACCAAACATTTTTCCTATACCGATGGCAATATCCGCAATTGCTGAAAAATCACAATATATCTGTATCGAATACAAAAAAACCGTTAAAAGAATGACAGATCCTTCATAGTTTCTATAGCTTTTAAAAAGTGTATCAACGTATATTGAGATACGATCCGCTATAATAACTTTTTTAAATATCCCCCACAAAATCCTTTGGAAACCTGACTGTATCATTTTAGTATTAAATCGGATATTTCCTGAAAACTGAGATATCAAGTCATGAGTCCTGTCTATTGGTCCTGCAACGATCTCCGGGAAAAACATTACATAAAGAAGAAGTTTTGAAAAATCTTTTTCCGGTTCAACTATTCCTCTGTAAACATCAACAAGATAGCTGATCTTTTTAAAAATGAAATAGGAAATACCGAGAGGAACTGCTATCTCCACAAAAAATTTCATATCCCAGAGATTTAACGACGGGAAAAAAGGAGCAAGAATTTTCTCTAATTGATAATAAAATTTAAAAAAAACAAGGAAAATAATATTTAATGATAAACCGGATATCATTAATTTTTTTCTATATTTATTCCCTTCATCCGCTTTAATCTTTTTTGCAATTATAAAATCTGCCAAAACAAGGATAACTAAAACAACGGTATATAAAGGGCTGAAAAACAGATAGAAAAATATACTTGCCGTTAAAAGAATATAAGATTGAAACCTTTTTGGGAAAAGATAAAAAAAGAAAATTGTAACAGCAAGAAACAGAAAGAAATGTGAGGAGATAAAACTCATTAATAATCCCCTATTCTTTCCAAATCTTTTTTCAATATTGATGTAAAAATCTTCGCTCCATCAGCATTCAAATGCTCCGAGTCGTAAAATTTCCAACGCTCTTTATTAAAAAAAATATCATGATAATCCAGTAGATGAACATTACTATAGCCGTTTATTAGAGACTTAACTTTCCCATAGTATTTTTTTATCGGCACCATTCTTCCGGCATATCCGTAATACTGAATGGAAACAGGCATTTTAATTAAAATCAGACTCAGTTTCCTTTCCAAACATAAGTCTAAAATCTTTTTAAAAAAAGATATCATCTCATTATCAATCCACATATTTCCTAAAAAATGATGGAGGGCTCTTCTTTCACCTTTTTTATCACGATTATGGTGAAAATATTTATCCGTTACACCTTTGAATTGATTAATATAGGAATGTCTACGATTTGAGCCTTTTTTTTTTAAAGCTTTAAGAAGAGAAAAATATTCACCTCTGAAATCAAACAGATCAATATCTATATATTTGTATATCATATATTGAATAAACTTCCTCCTGAATTTTCCCAATTTAATAAAATCAATATATTTGTCCCAATAACCTATAAAAAGAATATCATTATTTCTATGGTTGTTTAAAGAGTGAAGATCAACAGGCAAAATAACCGTTTTAATAGAGTTATTTTTATTCAAAGCATATTTAAGCTTATAATAGTCCTGAATATAACTTTCACCGTAATCGGAAAAATTAATGGCTTTATTTAATACTTTGGGATCTATCCCGTTAGTTGTATGAGAATCACCAAGAATAAGGATTTTTGCATTCGGATTAATAATTTTTCTATTTAATTTCACTTCTTTTTTCCATAAATCATTTAAAAACATAGCTCCTACAAAAATAGGTATCAAGAAAACAGTAGAAATTAAAAATGATCTGATCTTTAAACTAAGATTCATTTCTAAATTTTAAATTAATCCACCGCTCAATTCAATAGAGCAGACTTGATAATAAATTCGGTTCATATAAAATATAAATATTATGAGAAAAAAAATTTTATTGTTTGTACTGACTTTTTTTCTTCTTCTGCCATATTGTAAAAAAGCAATTCCGGGTAAAACGTTTGACAATCTTCCTCTGATTTCAGATTCTCCTTTTCAGGAATTAATTTATGAAGATCAAACCTTCATTTTGAAAAACAGATCCGGAACTTTTAAAATTATTCCGCTTGCAAAATACTCCATCACGGCAAAAGTGGTTTCTACGGAAAACTATTATTCCGGTTGGAGTGCATCTTTATCTCCCGTTGATCTTGCTCTCGTATGGGGAAAACTTGCTGAAAATAAATATAAAAAGGGAATTAAATTTTCTCAAAGAGGAAGATGGTACTATTTTCATTATGAAGCAGGTTATCCGATAGACAAAAACTATATCATAAAACACTCTTCAAATAATCATATAGTTCCGGCAGATTTAAATATCCGATTAGCATTAAAAGAGATAAAAAAAGGTGATATCGTGGAAATTTCAGGAATGCTTATTAGAATTGATGGAACAACAAAAAAAGGGAATGTGTTCTGGAAAAGCAGCCTTGGAAGAGATGATTCAGGTGGAGGGTCATGTGAACTGATTTATGCTGAAACTATTCGTATAAACAAAAAACTATTCAGATGAAATAATTTATAAAATTCGTTGTTATCCATATCAATAAAATTTAAGAAGTTTAATTTTTTTTTTCTATATGTTAATTTATTCTGTAATAGGAGAAAACATGAATCCAGTAAGAAAAATATTCGGCTTTTTTGTTGCAATAATTATCGGAGTACTAATTCTCTTTTGTACGATAGTTGCAATCGGTTTAACAAAAGCTGCTGTATCACCTGAATTTTTATCAGATATGCCGCAGGAACTTATAGAAAAGCTCCCTTCTGCACTTGATCAATTATATTCTCAGGCAAATAAGGATGACTTCATTGACAAAAAGGAATACGGGTTTTTTATTAATGTAATGAAAAAAACAGACATCCCTCCCAGCAAAATATTGGAAAGTTCCGGAATCATGGCATGGATGGAAGGAGAACTTAAAACAAACCTGAAAAAACTGGGTGAGATATTAAGAGGGGAAATTCCTCCGGAAAATATCACTATTGATATGCACAAATTAAAAAAATCGATATTAAGCCCCGCAATAACTTCATATATTCGGGAATTAATATCAGCTCTTCCGGAATGCTCGGAAGTTGAATCCGAAAAATGGAAAAATATGATTTATTATTCTTCAATTGACTCTTTTCCCGAATGCAGACCGAAAGGATTGGAAATAACATCCGAGATAGTTTTTAACATTCAGCATAGGATTGCCAATGATATCCCGAAAGATATAACAATATTTGAAGGGAGTGAATATATACCGAGAAATATCAATGTTATGAAATTTGTTTCAACCGCTGCATATTTTCTGCTTATTATTCCTCTAATATTTATAATTATCGGATCTATAATAGCGGCAACTACAAAAGGAGGATTTCTCAGATGGAGCGGTTTTTCTATTCTAACGGGAGGACTATCGGCATATACTTTCGGGAATATTCTCAACAATATAATTCCGATTTCAAACGGAATAGAATCGTATCTTAATCTCGGGGAACGGTTCTCAAGCCGTTACAGCGGTATTGTGGCTGAAAAGGTTGTAGAATTTTCAAATGTAGTTTTAAAACAACTTTTTTCTCCTGTCGCTCAAATCGGAGGAGTTATAGCCGTTATAGGATTAATAATATTTGCTCTGTCATTTTTAAGCAGAGGAAATGATTGATTTTTAACGTATAAATATTGAATTCATAATCATCTGTTTTTTTATCTTTTTTTTAACAGATTACCGATAACACCTAAAGATCTGGTAATCAATGATCTGAATATATTATCTTTGCTGTTTTTTTCTTCATTTCCATGATTGAAAAGCAGATTGTTTATCATTTCAATATCAACCGATTCTTTAACGAGTCTTAATATTTTTCCGATCTTTTCCGACTCTTCGGGTTCTACCTTAAAAACTTTCATATGAAGCTTTCTGGAGGTTTTATCAAACGATTTATTTGTTTCAAAAAGAGGTAATCCGGCCTTCTCACAACCTGCTTTTATCCAGTTATCAATACTTCCTTCACCGCAAAGTATTAAAGCTTCGGGAGAACCATCTGCAACTCCGGATAATTTTCTCGCAATAATCGTATCAATTATATCATTTCTTCTTTTACTAACGAGAAGAGCTTTACCGGAAACTCCATCTAATTCTTTTAAAACCTCATCTCTGCTGCCGAAAGCATAAATAAACCCGGAGATACTGCTCAACTCTTTATCATTATTTAAAAAAATCGTCTCCATCCCAAGCTCTTTGCTTAAAACTCCGAGAGACGGAGCTGAAATCGAATCATCATAAGGAATAAAACCAAATACAGGTATTCCCCGTTCTTCAAACCATTTTGATAGTATTGATGTGACCTTTTCCATTTTTGAAGGAAGAATCTTGTTGATAATAACTCCGAGCAATTCAACATTTTCCTTTTGAAATGGAGCAATGCTTAAATTAAACCTGTCAATTGTTGATCCGACCCCTCCGGAAAGGATAAGAATAACAGGTGTTTTATATAGTGATGCCACTTTTGCATTTGAAAGATTAAAAACAGAACCGACACCCGGATGTCCGGTACCTTCGACAACAACTATTTTTGAATTTGAGTAAAGTTTTTTGTAAGCCTTTACAATTTTTCCTTTAAGATTTTTCGGCTCTCCCGAAATAATAAACCTTTCAGCAGCTCCTGATCCGGTTGAAAAAGGAGCGGAAAGTTCGGAAGGTGTATTAAGATTGAGTGCATTCTGTAGAAGAAGTGAATCCTGCCCGACTCCGACTCCGTTAATTACCGAAGTTTTCTGACCGAGAGGCTTTATAAATGAAACTTGATCCGGGAATTTTTCCTTGAAATATGAAACAAGCCCCATAGATATAGTTGTTTTCCCTGCATCTTTCCCGGTTCCCGCAATAAAAATCGATCCTTTCTTATTCATTTAAATCTCCAAAATTTAATTAAATATACCATATGACTCTTTTTAAAAAAATAACTCAAAAGATTTATACTAATATCGAATAAAAAATATTTTCTATTTCCAGTATAAAAAAAATGATAAATGAATAAATAGAAATCTTTGATTTATTAAAATAATAAAAAAATCTAACGGATTGTATTTGTTCTCAGCTATAAATGCTGTTTTCTTTCTGGATAATATAAATAAAAAACACAAGAGTTCACCTGTTTGATACCATAACGGATTTCTTAATAAAAGATCTTTAGAATATTTTATTCGGGTATTTTAACTCTGAATTTAATCAATGCACCTTCACCATATTCATCTTCACCAAACAGATAGAGGAAACCCTTTTTCAATACTATTCCGGATTTTATGGAATAATTTTCAATATTTATATTTGAATGATAAAGATATTTTCCTTTCGGAGAAAAAACATCAATCTCCTGACCGCTCTTATTTTCCAGATCTGAGATAAACACATATATCTTTCCGAAGCGGTCTGTTATTATCCGATTGAAAAAAGTTGATGTATCAGGCATATTTTTTACCATTAGATCAATCATATTTTTAGGCATTTTCCCGCCGTTCAGAGACATACTCTCAAATCTTTTTCGTTTAAACTTTTCGGAGATATGTTTTCTGGATCTTCCTGTCAATGAAAATCTCATAAGTTCTTTTCCGTTAAGATCAATTTTTTTTATCTCATATTTGTCGCTTTTTCCGATCAGTATTTCATTTTTTGCTATTGATAAAATAATTCCCGGAGTTGTTTGTGAATCTTTGATCACAATTCTCATTCCACCCTTTTGTGCCGTAATTGCTTTCTCAGGGGAAACAGTCAGTAATGTTCTGTTTTTCTCGGTTTTAAAATTGAAAACATTCACCTTTTCCGGATCCTTTCCCATTCCTTCACGATCACTTTTAACATAAATCATTCTGTTTTCATCAATAAATCCCCTTGGAAACATAGGTGATTTTTCAATATAAGTTTTAATAAATTTTCCATCCTTTTTAAAAAAATGAATTCTCTGCATTTCAGGAACAATCACAAAATCTCCACAGATATAAAAATTATATGCCATTTTATATTCACCGGGGCCCTCACCCCTTTTCCCTATACTGTAAAGATATTTTCCTTTTTTATCTAAAACATATATTTTCCCCTGTTTCACTTCCATAACATAGACATTCTCATTCGAATCTACTCGGATCCTTCCTACCCTTGTTAAGAGATCATTTCCGGCCTGATCAACACTCCAAACTTTTTCAGGTTTAAAATCCCAATTTCCTTTTTGAGGTTTATCACCATTTTTAACAAGTGAAAAAAGTGAAAATGCTAAAGACAATAAAAATATAAAAATTAAGTTTTTTCTCATATAAAACTCCTTTGGATAATCTAATGTTAATAGAATAATGACGTAAAGAAAAGAAAAAAAGTTTCTTTTTTGATTTTTTGATATTTGAACCGTTTGATTTTTATTTGATCTGAACTTATACTTAAGAATAATGAAGCCAATCGGGAAAGTTGAACTTGGGATCGATGTTTTTTTAAAGAACCATATCCAGAAATTAAAAAAAGATAGAATAGGTCTCGTCTGTAACCATGCAAGCTTAAATTCAGATCTGATACCGACTGCAGACCTTCTTATTAAGAAACATAAACTGAACATAATAAAAATTTTAGCACCTGAACATGGAATAAAAGGTATCGCAGAAGCCGGAGAGCAGGTGGACTCCTTTATTGATGACAGATATGGAATTCCGGTATTCAGTCTATACGATATAACAAAAGCAGCTGAACTTTCCAATTCCGGATCACTTGATGAATCAATGAGAATATTTGATGTTTTAAAAAAAGGAAAAACTGCAAATCAGGAAATTTTAACCGGAATAGATACAATTATTTTTGATCTTCAGGATGTAGGAACAAGGATCTATACATATGCTTCAACTCTTCTTTATCTTATGGAATCCGGTGTTAAATCAGGAATAAAGATTATAATTCTCGACAGACCTAATCCTATTAACGGCAAAGATATAGAAGGACCATTGCTGAAATATCCGGAGTTTTCATCTTTTATCGGAGTAGCACCAATTCCCATAAGACACTCAATGACGATAGGTGAATTAGCGAGATTTTTTAACGGTGAACTTTTAAAAAATTCGGTAGATCTTGAAATAATTCTTATGAACGGTTGGAAGAGAGAGATGTATTTTGAAGATACAGGTCTTCATTGGATAAACCCTTCACCAAATCTGCCTACTCCGAAAAGTGTATATGTTTATCCGGGACAGGTATTGTTTGAAGGAACAAATGTTTCGGAGGGAAGGGGAACCACACTCCCTTTCGAGATTCTCGGAGCTCCGTGGATTAACGGATATAAAATGGTTGACATTCTAAACAATCTCAATATTGATGGAGTTAAATTTATTGAAACTTATTTTTCTCCTCATTTTTCAAAATATAGAGGTGATTTTTGTTCGGGTCTTAGAATAGAAATAACGGATAAAATCATATATAAACCTTTTAAAACCACTCTTCATATAATTTCGGAACTTTTTTCTCTATACCAAAACGGACTAAAGTTTCATAGCTCCTATTTTGATCATGTATGCGGTACAACTTCGATCAGAAAATCCATTCTGAACGGAATTCAACCGGAAAAAATCTGTAATAGTTTTAATTCCGATCTGGAAAAATTCAAAGATTTAAGAAATAGATATATACTATATAGTTGATACATATGTTGAAAAAAAAATTAAATACGGATAATATATATTTTTATTGGAGGAAAAAATGAAAAAAATATTAACGGTTCTCGTTGTCGGGATAATTATCGGCATTCTTTTAATTGTACTTTTAAACAGATTTTATCCTTTAGGAAATATATTTCGATCCTCCGGTGATTTATCATCTTCTAATTCATCAGATAACAGTTTTTATAAAGTGACCGAAAAACTGGATAAAGGCGGAGACTTATATTTTTATATGAACACAAAAAGAGTTAATGCCATGATCCGTAATTTAATAAATGAAATCAATAATACCGTAAACAAGAACATGGAGTTCAATACTGCAAATAAAAAAAAGGCTGATAGTTCAATTACATTCATTAATACTTTATTTGATAAGCTCGGAGCTTTTGACATTGATGGAGTAGGTTTCAGCACTTTAAAAAACAGCGATAATCTTACCAGAACTAAATTTGTTCTGAATAGATCTACAAAAAAGGAGGGAAGATTACTCTGGAACATCTTAGGGAAAAATCCATCAGACATGACATATATTAATCTCATTCCCGAAGATACGGTCTTTGCCCAGTTTTCCAATATTGATTTTTCATTCTTCAGAAACTGGATATACGATCTGGCAAAAAATTCAGGTATTAAAGATTTTGAAAATGGAATAAAGAATCTTGAACCGTCTTTGTTAAAAGCCGGTGTTGATCTAAAAAAAATATTTGATTCCATTAAAGGATATTCGGGAATAATATTGACATCCGATGAAAAGAACAGGAAAAAGGTGCCGAGGGGTGATAAGACGATCTCTATACCGGATCCCGGACTTGCTCTGATATTTCAAGTAAAAAACGGTTATATTTTTGATCTTATAGAAAAAAAATATCCCGGAGTGGAAAAATCAGATAAAAAAGGTATAAAAAAACTTCTTCTCAAGGGAATGCCTAAACTTCCTATAACTTTCAACCCTCAGATAATTCTCAAGGACAATATTTTATTCTTTAGTTCAGGTGATCATATAACAAAAAACATTCTCGATTCAATATCCGGGAAAAATAGAATAACTGCAAATACGGAATTTAAAAATATGTCTTTAAATATGCCGAAAAAAGGGAACAGTTTCACTTTTTTAAGCAAACGACTTTTTAAAACTGTTGTTTCTATAACCAAATTATCGGGAGATAAAACAAATCCTGCATTCGGGATAATGGACAAGATAGGATTCTCCTTGGACAAGATCTCGGTTTACAGAGTTACTGAAAATTCCGAAGACGGAATGATAATCACATCCAATTCTACATTAAAACCCGAAGCCGCTTTCCTTCTTCCGGTTATTATAACCGCAGGAATTACTTCTGCTGTCGCTATTCCTAATTTCATCAATGCAACAAATAAGGCAAAATTTAAAAGGTCAATGATGTCGATGAAAATGATCGGAAGTGCAATAGAATATTACCATACGGATAAAGGTGCACTTCCTGATGCTCAGACGATTGAAGAACTTGAAAAAACACTTATCCCATTCTATATAAAAACATTTCCAAGATTTGACGGATGGGGAAATCCTTTCCTTTATAAATATGACAAAGAGAATGGTAAATATTTCATAGGATGTTCCGGAAAGAACGGAATATTTGACGGTTGGTCCCAGACAGGTAAGTACAAGATCCGTTATTCTACTGATTATTTAAATGATATAATACTTTCCAACGGAGAATTTGTTTATTCACCTGAAAATTAAAGATCATACTATATGATAAAATATTTTTTAAGATATAAAAATTCTGATTTTTAATGAATTCTTATTATCAAAACATTGTTACTTGGAATAAAATATAATTTAAACGGGCAGGAGGTAATAAAATGCCGGATAAAGGTACAAAGAAGAAATTAACAAGAGTAAAAGGCGGAGAGGTTTCTCCAACAGAAAATTTAAAGAGTGCTGAAAAATTCGTCGCGAGTGACGAGAGTAAGTCAAGAGCAAAAAGCTTAAGAATATTTGCCGTTATTTCATGGATAATTGCAATCGGTTTTGAAGTCGGTGCAATTTTTCTCTTGAAAAAAGTTCCGGTAAGTACGGTATGGTTAATAGTTCTTATAGTCGCCGACCTGATATTTGCTGTTATAGGTTCACTATTGTGGAAAAAATCAAACAGATTGGATCCGGCTTCCGAAAAAGAGAAAATCAAATTTTTCATTCAGAACCAGCTTGGACTGATAATAAGCATAATTGCTTTTCTTCCTCTTATCATTCTTATCTTTACAAACAAAGATCTTGATGGGAAACAGAAAGGAATTGCGGGTACTATAGCAATAATCGCTCTTCTTATCGCAGGAGTTACGGGAATAGATTTTAACCCTCCATCACAGGAGCAGTATGCAATGCAGACCGCTCAAGTAAAAACTTTAATGGGTTCAAATTTAGTTTACTGGACAAAATCCGGAACACGCTATCATCTATATTCAGACTGTTACCATATAAATACAAATAAGACTGATGAGATCTTTAGCGGAACAGTTGCTCAGGCAAGGGAATTAAAGAATATTAACCAACTTTGTGATACTTGCAGGAAAAGAGCGGAAAAAGAAAATCTGTTAAAAACAGATAAATCTACAGAAACAAAAAAAGAGTAACCGTCACGGTTACTCTTTTTTTTATTTAAAAATTTTTAAGACTTGTAAATATCAGTAGGTCCAACCGAGAATTCCGAGCCCTATAATATTCAATATGATCGGAACAGAATAAATTATCCCGAGAGTTACAAGTTTGGTTTTAGTAGTTTTTCTTGAGATCACAAACCAAGCACCGAGATAGAAATATAGATAACCTACTAAAAATATCAATATTATTCCTGAAAATGATCTTTCCCAGAAAGGATACTCCCATATCAACAGACCGGCTTTATTTAAAAACCACTCTATAAAGACACTGAAAGCTGAATAACCTATTGCCCAGAACAGAGGGTTCGGCAAACCGAGAATTTTTTTCTTTTTATCTTCACAAAGTGTATGGTACCATGCCACCCCTGCGATCAAGAACATAAACATAATTTCAACATTCCATCCGACGGTTGTTCTTAAAGCCGTATCACCCGGAGTAGTCCATAAAGCGGATCTGCCGGTTAATACAAGCACCCATCCATTCCATGTTTCATTGAAAAAATCAAGCCCGAAAACTGCAAGTCCTGCAAAAACTGCATCCCAGTTTCCGTTTGTTTTTGCATCTTTGATCTCTTTTGCATAAAAATAGATAAGAATGGCAAGAAGAGGTATTACATACCACTTTAACATTGTAAGATCTCTTAAGCCGTCCAACGCTTTTAACGAAGCTTCTGTCATTATTCCTCCTTTTATTATCTTTTGTTAGAATATAACTTAATGAAAATAAAAAAACAAAAATATATAGAAAAAAAGCCTTATATTTTCAATGTTTATAATTTTTGAATGAATTTTTTAATAAGATTCGAGTCTCTTTTATTTTCTAACTATTATTTAACAAAAACAAAAGAGACAATTGCCGCAATCAGACAATAATATGCAAAATAATGAAATTTTTCCTTTAAAACTATCTTTTTTAAAATAGAAAGTGCAATTATACCGAACAGAGCCGATAGAACCGCTCCGGTTATCAAATATCCCATATGTTCACTTTTAAAAGGTATATCATTAAATTCAAGAACAACCGCTCCCAAAATAGCCGGAATTGATAGAATAAATGAAAACCTGAATGAAAAAAGATAACCGAGAGACAAAATAAGGGCAACGGATATTGTAAATCCGGATCTTGATATCCCCGGAATAATCGCAATCCCCTGGAAAAATCCTATAATAAACGCAGAAACAAAATCATTGATTTTCGGAAATCTGACATATTTCGAAAAAAACAAAAATATTGCGGTTACAATTAGCATATATCCGATCATCTCCGGTTTATCAAAAAGTGATTCGAGAGGATGTTTGAAGAATAGTCCTATTATTGCGGTCGGAATCGATGCGGTTATGATCAATAATATGAAATGAAAATTTTTCCTTTTGTAAAAATGAAGTGTTAACTCTTTAAGATCACTAAAAAAATATATCACTACCGCAAGCAGTGTTCCCATATGGAAAAAAATATCATAGATCAGCGGAATATCTTTAAAATTCAGCAAACTTTGAAACAGAACAAGATGCCCTGACGAAGAGACGGGAAAAAATTCCGTAAATCCCTGTATAAGAGATAGAATAAATACTTTCAATAATAGTATCGGATCCATATCAGAACAGCCCGTCAGCCTCCGATCTCTTCCCTTATATTATGGAGAACAGGTTCAACAATATCCCTGATCTTTTTAAGATTATCAGCACTATCCGCTTCATATCTTAAAACAAGTGACGGTTGAGTATTAGATGCTCTTACAAGTGCCCATCCGTCCGGAAATTTTATCCTGACACCGTCAATATCAATAACATCATAATCCTTTCTGAAATAGGCTGTGACTTTATCCACGATCTTAAATTTAGCTTCTTCTGTCGTATCAACACGGATTTCAGGGGTATTAAATTTCTTAGGAACCGTATTCATTATATCTTTTAACGAACTATTCGATCCGGAAAGGATCTCAAGCAATCTGGCACCGGAATAGACAGCATCATCAAACCCGAACCATTTATCATTGAAGAATATATGCCCGCTGACTTCTCCCGCAAGAATTGCTTTCTCCTCTTTTATTTTTCTCTTTAAGATTGAATGACCGGTTTTCCACATTATAGGAATTCCCCCGTTTTTCTCTATCTCGGAATATAGAACATCAGATGCTTTAACTTCGGAAATTATCTTGGCTCCTTTGTGAGTTTTCAGCAATTCACGTGAAAATACAACCATCAACATATCGCCCCATAATATGTTACCTTCACCGTCAACAACCCCTATCCTGTCTGCATCACCGTCAAATCCGATTCCCAACTCTGCACCGCTCTCTCTTACTTTAGCAATCAGATCTTTAAGATTCTCCTCTTTTGTCGGGTCAGGATGATGATTCGGGAAATTCCCATCTACATCAGAAAAAATATCAATTACATCAGCTCCTATTTTTTTATAAAGAGGAACGGCAGTAATGCCGCCCGTACCGTTACCGCAATCAATAACAACTTTTACTTTTCTATTGAGTTTTATCTGTCCGGATACATATTCAATATATTCCGAAACAGTATCATGTTTTGTAACACTCCCCTTGTTTGAAACTTCAGGAAATTTTCCGGATTCGGCAATTTGATATATTTCCCGTATCTGATCTCCGGACATTGCGTCTTTTCCCAACAAAGCTTTAAAACCATTATATTCGGGAGGATTATGGGATGCCGTTATAATAACTCCTCCGTCAAGATCCATTCTGAATACGGAATAGTATAGAACCGGAGTGGGAACCAGTCCGATATCAATAACATCAATCCCGTATTTGACGATGTTTTCAATAAACAGGGATTTTATCCGTTGTGAACTTGGCCGTCCATCCATTCCCACCGAAATCTTTTTTGCTCCCGACCTGACATAAACAGCAGCAAAAGCAGATGCTATTTTTGCAACATCTTCATCCGTCAGATCATCCTTTACGATTCCTCTTATATCATATTCTCTGAAAATTGATTCATTCAGCATGTTTTAATATCCTCCTGAAAATCCGAATTATAACTTAATAAATCCTTATGGGCAACTTGACATTAAAACTCTTTTTTATATAAAATTCATTTGAGTTCCATCAGTGGAACCAGGAAGGACATTATGACAAATCAATCACAGATATTAATTGTTATGGTAAGCTATATTGTACTTTTAATCACTTGGGGAATATACAAAGGAAGAAAAGTAAAATCCTCCGGAGACTATGCAATTGCAGGACGTAATTTGCCGGGATGGGTTGCAGCTCTTTCCGAAAGAGCCACGGGAGAATCATCATGGGCATTACTGGGATTACCCGGAGCAGCTTATGCAACCGGTCTTACTGAAATATGGACAGCAATAGGATGTGTTCTCGGTATTATTACCGCATGGTCACTTATTGCGGCGAAACTCCGTGATGAAGCGGAAAAATATGATATATCTACTTTTTCCGAATATATTGCAAAAAAACACGGGGATACGGGAAAATGGATCAAAATAGTCAGCAGTTCCACTATAGTTTTTTTCTTCTTTTTTTACGTGGGGGCTCAATTTATCGGCGGAGGAAAAACACTCTTCACAATGTTTCATATAAATCCGGATATCGGAATGTTAATAACAGCAATAATAATTGTTCCTTATACCATCTACGGAGGATTTCAAAGTGTTGTTCATACGGACGTTGTTCAAGCCATAGTTATGATAATAACACTTATTGTCGGTCCTATCGTAGGAATAATCTACATATCCTCTCATCCCGGGCTTTTTGCCAATTCCATTTCGGGAGCACTTGCTAAAGCAGGGAAAGGATATACCAAATTGATAGACCTTTCAGGTGGATTTACAGGCGGCATTGCCATTGCCGGAGGTTTGTCCTGGTTTTTCGGCTACCTTGGCGGACAACCGCAATTAAGTATGCGATTTATGGCAATAAAAAATATTAAACAGGCAAAAAAAGGGAGAAATATCGGAATTGCCTGGACGGTTATCGCTTATATCGGTGCACTTTCTCTCGGCTGGATCGGAATTGCACTATTCGGACCTTCAGGATTGGCAGACAAGGAATTTGTTATGCCCGCAGTATTATTAAAAATATTTCCACCTGCAATTGCCGCAATACTTATAACCGGAGCAATAGCCGCAATGATATCTACGGCAGACTCTCTTCTTATTCTTTCCGCAACCGAACTTTCCGAAAATATAATAAAACCGGCACTTAAGAGAACCGACAGTTCAACAGGTCTTGTACAATCAAGAATTATAACAGCGGTACTGGCTGTTGTTGCACTTTTAATCGCATATTTATCTCCGTCAAATTTTATATATACACTGGTCAGTTATGTTTGGGCAGGAATCGGGGGAACCTTTTCGGTTGTTATTCTTTTATCCCTGTTTTGGAAAAGATATAACGGCAAAGCGGTTATAGTAACAATTCTTACCGGACTTATTTTCACAATTATATGGATCAGTACCGGAATGGATAAGATTATCACGTCAAGATTCCTGACATTTTTCGTCGCAGGTTTTGCCGCAATAATTTCAACATGGATTTTTGACAAACAGAAGTAATTCTAATAAAATTTTTCAATGTTTTTAAATGAATCTTTTTTCATCTTTTTTTCTTTGGTTCTTTTACTCCATTCTACTATCCCTGAAAGATTCAGATGGTCTATACTTCTTATTGCAAGTTATCTGTTTTATGCATATATTGATCTGCGGTTTCCTATCTATCTGTTTATTGTAACTCTTTTTGCGTTTTTTATAAGTTCCGGAATAGACAAATTTAAAAACAAACGTAAATTATTGCTCACTCTCGGAATAATTTTTCCGGTTGCTATACTTTTTTATTTTAAATATCTGAATTTTTTTTTAAATACGATCGACGAAATAACAGGAATTCATCTTTTAAATTATCCGAAAGGAGGATTCCGAATAATTCTTCCAATCGGAATATCTTTCTATGTTTTCAAAATAATCAGTTACCATATTGATCATTATAACGGCAGAATCAAACATGAAAAACATTTCGGGTATTTTTCACTCTATCTGGCTTTCTTTCCTCAACTGTTGGCAGGTCCGATAGAAAGGGGCAAAACATTCCTCCCCCAATTACATAAAAAAAGAATCTTTGATAAAAATTTATTTTTATCCGGATTAAAACTGGTTCTATGGGGGATCATAAAAAAAACAGTTGTTGCAGATCGTCTGGCTATGTTTGTGAATGAAGTATTTCCCTCCCCGGCAGAATATAAGGGTATCACTCTCATTGCAGTTGCGATTTTTTTCTCCTTTCAGATCTATTGTGATTTTTCAGGATATTCCGATATTGCAATCGGATTGGGAAGAATTCTCGGATATGAAACAAAGGATAACTTTAATTATCCCTATTTCAGCAGAAATATCAGTGAATTCTGGAACAACTGGCATATTTCGCTTTCATCTTGGTTAAGAGATTATATTTTTTACCCTACGGCATTCTCAACGATAAGAAGTCTTGACAAGATCAAGATCTTAAAATTGAATGTAGAAAGTTTAACATATATTATTGCTTCAACCTTAACAATGTTTATTGCAGGACTTTGGCACGGTGCCGACTGGACTTTTGTCATATGGGGATTGTTGATAGCTTTTTTTCTGATCATCTCATTTCTTACAAAAAAGATACGTAAAAAATTCGTAAGACTGATAAGGATAAACCGTCTAAAAAGAGTTCACAATATATTTAGAATCTTACTTACTTTTACTATGGTAACTTTTGCATGGATCTTTTTCAGAGCTCCGACAATAAAAGATGCATTTATATATCTGGAAAACATTTCATTCTCTTTTACTCTGAAAAGCCCGGGACAATTATTCTTTATGGCAATAATTCTTCTTCTGTTCATACTCGGTGAAATCCTTGTCAGAAATAATGATAAACTTTTGTTTATTGACAAAATTCACTGGAGTATTAAGCTATCCGGATATTGTATTTTATTAAGTATAATTATAATTTTGGGGGTGGATACAAACAATGAATTCCTATACTTCCGCTTCTAAGAAAAAACTTTTCAGAATATTAATATATACTATTATTTCACTATTGATTTTCATATCTGTCGACAGAGGAATGTTTTACATTTTAAGAAACTTTGTGATCAACTGGTATAATTCGAATCTTGTAAGAACAATTGATGACAATCTTAAAAATTCGGGTCCTGCAGACATAATTATCATGGGTACTTCACGTGCTTACAGGGCAATTAACCCTAAACTCCTTGAGAAATTGGAAAATAAAAAAGTGAGAATGGAGGCGTTCGCCGGACGCAATATAAAATATAACTATTTCTTTTATAAAAAATACAGGGAGCATTTCCCCCCTCCTGAATATGTGATCTACGGTACGGATTATTTTATGTTCAATTCATACTCAAGGAGTGATGCACTTCTTTCACTCGGAGTATTAAAAATGGGGAAAAGTTTTTTTAATAGCAAGGAAAATTCAGGAGACTCATCGATACTTTTCGGAAAAATTTCACTCCTATTCAAAATGAAACCCCAATTTGATGAATTTTTAGTAAATTTTCTGAATTTTTTAAACAAAAAATTTATATACTCTTCAAGTTTTAAGTGGAAAAAAGTAACAAAGATTATTTCAAACTCACAAAAACCACCCAAATGGCATAAATTCTCATACAGAATGAGTCCGGGACCGGAAGGGAAATATCTGATTAAATTATTAGATAGACTTTCAAAAGATAAAGTGAAAGTGTTGATACTCACTCTTCCGGATTATATCGGGACATATGAAAGTCAGATACAAAAAAAAATCTATCTTAAAGATCTTAAACATTTAACAAGACAATATAATAATATCAGAATTTTAGATTTTAACAGACCTGAGAAATTTCATCTTGAAAACAGCAAACTTTTTTTTAACGGAGGTTGGGGGAAGGTCAGCTCACATCTTAATGTTTCCGGAGCTAATAAATTCACTATAAAACTTCATAAAGGTTTAACTATATAACACTATAATAACAGCTTCTTTTCTATAATTCTTTTTCCTCTATTTATTGAATTGTATTTTGATCTTATAGAATATATAATTAATAAATGCTAAAAAGATGGAAAAAATCTGATATCTTTCTCGTATCACTGTTTATACTAACAAATATTTGCTTTCTTTTATGCAAGAAGGATATTTTTCTGGTTTTTTTATGGATATTGATTCTTTCCATTATCATAAGACTTCTTATAATTATTAAAAAGAAACTCTTCTGGAAGGTTAGGAACAGATTGATATTTTCAAGTCTTTTTATAGTTGTTACCCCTATTCTATTTCTTCTCATATTCTTTTTTATATTTATCAATGTAGTTATTGCCCAATACGGAATAACAATTGTTGATAATATTATGAACGACCGGATAAACAAACTTGAAATTGCAACCGAACCGTATTTTAATGCAAAGAACAATGATCAGATGATTGAACTTATTAAAAGAGCCGTTTTTCTTGATCGCGGAGTCGGTTTCCTGAATGTAGTTTTTTTTGAAAAAAGAAACAATAAATATTCAAGTTTTTTTAAATATCCCGCAAATTTTAATGAACAAAAAATTCTTCATCATAATTTCCGCGGTTATTTTCTACTTGAGAACAAACTATATCATGGAGTGTTTAAAACAAAAGGAGATAAGGCAATACTTTTTGCTACAACAATAAACCAGAAATTCTTAGATGAATTTTCCACAATAAGTGATTTTAAAGTTCAATTTCAGGACCCAAATAAAAGAATTGTTTTTAATCTTCCGAAATCCATTGAGGAAGGGGAATATGGCAACATAAAGGAAAAGACATTTTTCCTTCCTCATCTTCTCGAATACAAATATCTCGACTTTGATTCCATGAAAAATGGAAAAGCTATTGAGAAAAAAAGTTTTTTTCTACTAATGATAGATTATCAGAAAACTTTTGATAAAATTGAAGTTGTCAACTCCTCTACGCCGCAAACTTTTATTCGCAAACTGACCTATTTTATTATTTTTCTCTTCACTTTTTTTATTTTAATATCATTTTTTATCGGGTTCAGAATGATCAGAGTTGTGACAAAATCAATAAATCAACTTACCAAAGGAATAAATAAAATACGCAAAGGAGATTTTACAGCAAGAGTTAAAATAAGGTCGGGAGATGAGATACAATATCTTGGAGAATCATTCAATGAGATGGCAACAGGGATAGACAGACTCCTGAAAGAAGAGAAAGACAAGCACAGAATTCAGGAAGAGTTGAGGATAGCAAGATCAATTCAGTTAAAACTTCTTCCTCCCGAAACATTGATATCTCCGGAATTCGAACTTCAAGCAGCCAATATTCCCGCCACGGAAATTGCCGGGGATTTCTATGATTACAATTATATTAAGGAAGAATCTTTATCAATAGTAGTTGCTGATGTTTCCGGGAAAGGCACATCTGCGGCTTTCTATATGGCTGAATTAAAGGGATTGCTAAACTATTTACTGAAAAAAAATATCAGTCTCTCCTCTATTTTATCCGATTGTAATAACGCATTGATAGATTCCTTTGACAAAAAAACATTTATTACCGTTAATGTTGCAAGATTTAACTTGAAGGATAAATACTTCCATTTTGCCAGAGCCGGTCATACACAGGCAATACATTATATTAAAAAGGAAGGATCATGCATTGAACTTTATCCTGACGGTATGGCATTGGGACTTTCAAATTTTTCAAAAAACAAACTTGAAATTGTTAAAATTAAATTTGAAAAAGGCGATATCTTCATGATGTTTTCAGACGGTTTGACAGAGATAATGAATGTCAATGGAGAGATGTTTGGAACGGAAAGACTAAAAAAATTATTAGTTAAATCGGCAGCACAACCTTTAAATGATATTAAAGAAAAAATATTAAAATCGGGAATTGAATTTTCCAAATCAAAAAATCTTAGTGATGATCTCACTTTTATAATTTTAAGAATAAAATAATGTTTAGCGAACTCGAAAATATACTTGGATACAGCTTTAAAAATATAGACCTTTTAACAGAGGCAATTACTCATAAATCATTTAACGAAGGCAGAAGAAGACAGAATTTCCCGGATAATGAAAGGCTTGAATTTTTGGGAGATTCGATAATAAACCTTATTATAACGGAATATTTATTCAAACAATTTTCCAACCTTAAGGAAGGCGATCTTTCAAAACTTAAAGCTCATCTTGTTTCTACATCTTTTCTATATGAAATAGCAAATAAAGCAGGTCTCCAAAAATTCATTCAGTTGGGAAAAGGGGAAGAAAAAAATAACGGACGACAAAATAAAAGAATTATCGCATCACTTTTTGAAGCAATTTCAGGAGCTATATATCTTGACTCAAGTTTCAAAAAAGCATCTGCAATAATAATAAGATTCTTTTCCGAGTTTTTAAAAAATCATCTTGAAAAAATAACCAAAATAAATGATTATAAATCGGAACTTCAGGAAATCAGTCAAAGTAAAGGTATAGGAACTCCGGTTTATAAACTTATAAAAGAATCAGGAACACCTCCATACAAAATTTTTACTTCTGCCGTATTCATGGGAGATAAAAAGATAGGTTCGGGAACAGGGAAAAACAAAAGACAGTCCGAACAGAATGCAGCTTATGATGCTCTTAATAAAGGAGATGACCTCTTTGATTTTGAAAGACTTTCAGAGGTTTTTTTTCTAAAAAATGAGTAGTCGGATTTCGATTTATCAGTGATAAACGAACATTGGTATTGATCCGTCTTCAAGAACATTTCTTGAAGCATGACCAAAAAACAGTCGTGAAATCCCTTTAACTCCATATGCACCCATAACGATTGTTCTGATATTATTCTCTTTCGCAAACTTTATTATCTCATCTCTCGGCTTTCCTACCCTGCTTACCTTTTCAATCTTTAATCCATGCGAATCAAAATATTTTTGAACACTATTTAAAATCCTGTTCGATTCATCAATATCATCGTTTACATTTAATACATATATCTTTTTAAGCTTTTTATAGGATTTTGCATACCTGACATACATTTTCATTGCTTTTGCAGCGAATATGGATTCATCATAAGCAATAAGGACATCGCCTTTCCAGTTATTTAATTTCTGCGGCACTGCAAGTATAGGACAGACACTGGCTTCAAGAAGCTCCTGAAGTGTATCTCCGGGCTCGGGTGTTGTTTCAAAATGGAAAAAAGTTCTTGTACCTGTAATAATAAGATCTGAAGTTTTACCGAGTTGAATGATCTCCTCAACAGGATCTCCCGATTTTGTATAACTTTCAAACTTTACTTTTGCATCTTTGCACATTTCTTCAAAGTCTTCAATAAAATTCTTTATTTTCCCAAGTGCTTTATTTTTTTTATAATCACTTAAATGTTCAGCATAATAACTGGCTCCGATTCCGGCACCAATTACAGACTCTTCGATTTCCTCTTCATCCACAACTCCAAGTCCTACAACCGTACCACCATTATCCTCAACGATATCAATTGCTAATCTCGTAGCTACCTTTGAATAATCAGATCCGTCAAGCGGAACTAAAACTCTTCTTGCCATTTTTTCCTCCGAAACGTAATGATAATTATAATGGTTCTTTTTGTCAAGAAATATAACAAAAACTATTGCATTTTATACAATTTTTTACATTTTTTCGGATTCAGCCCATACTACCTTCTCTTCGCCACAGAGAATTCATCTTGTCGTATTTCGTGCTTCGGATTTAATCTCTTTAATCTTGTAAGCTCAACTGATTTCTTGCTTCTGACTTCCGACTTCTTTAA
>CAZWFY010000005.1:0-77897 GCA_964633415.1 uncultured Clostridia bacterium
TATCCGCAAAAATGTTTACAGCATTTCCCTTTACGGGTGTAGGTCCGGATAATTTCGGTGAAGTTTCACAACAATTTAATTTTAAACAATTAAAAGGACCGGCAAATTATTTTAAAGTTCCCAGATCTCCTCACAATGATTATTTGAAAATAGTATCGGAGAATGGAATCTTTGGTCTGATATTTATCATTATGTTTTTCTTTTTTCTGTTTAGAAGAATATTGTCCGGATCGGTTTATGATATAAAAAAGATTCTTGTTTTATATCTGCTTTTCCAATCGTTTCTGTTTAATATTATCTTTAAAACATTTTTCTTTTTTTTGTTCCTATATTTACTAAGAAGTCTGTTCCCCGAAACAAAAAAATATATCTCAAATTCACCTATTCTAAAATTATCTATTTTTTTCATCCTTTTTATCACGATAATAGCCGGGTATATTTTCCCCTATATTTCAGATTCAAAATTAAATAAAGTAAAAATGGAAATAGAAAATTCGGTGAATTTAATAAATCTTGAACAGAGTGCAAAGCTAAATCCGATTGATGCAAGAATATATTATATGAAAAGTGTAATAAATTTTAAGATGTTTAATAAAAATTCAAATCCGAATTTTTTTTCAAATGCACTTTATAATTTAGAGAAGGCAAAAATGTTTAACGGATATTTCCTTAATTCATATCTGCTTGAATCCGATATCTTCCTTTCCATATTAAAGAGAGGGATCAAATACACAGGGCTTAAAAATGAGATACTTGCTCCGCTTGATCAATATTTGATATATAATCCGTTTGATCCGTTTGTGGTTCTTGAGAAGGCAAGTATAAATATGAAGTTCGGTGATTTGCAACAGGCTGAAAAGGAAGCTGTAAAAGCTCTTGAAATTGAACCTGATTTTATATCGGCAATATATTTTCTTCAGAAAAATTTCAATTATTATGAGTCGGATTATTTATTTAGTAATAAAGTTGAAAAAATCAGGGAAAAGATAAAAGGAATGCATTTTAAAAAAGGAACATATCTCTATTCTATTTTTAAAATTCCGGATGAAATGAAAAAAAAATATTTATTAAAATGATTTATCTGTTTTTTGCAACTCTTATATGGTCGTTTTCTTTCGGGCTCATAAAGGAAAATTTAGAATTGCTTGATCCTATACTTGTTTCGACTATAAGAATGTTTCTTGCAATGATAATTTTTATTCCTTTAATGAAAATAAGAGAAATCTCTTTAAATATTAAGCTTAAATTGATGTTGGTCGGAGCAGTCCAGTTCGGTTTAATGTATATCTTTTATATTTATTCATTCAGATATTTACAGAGTTACGAAGTTGCTGTTTCAACAATATTTACTCCCGTTTATATTTCGCTGCTATATGCTTTTGAGACTAATAAATTTGAAAAAAAGATAGTTTATCTATCTTTTTTCTCTGTAATAGGAGCGGGAATTGTTATATATTCGGGGATAAGTTCTCCTCTGTTTTTTAAAGGGTTTATTATTATACAAATTTCAAATCTTTGTTTTGCTTGGGGACAGTTAAAATATAGAAAGATAATGAGATCAATTACTAAAATAAAAGATTCTGAAATATTCGGTTATCTTTATGCCGGAGCATTTTTATTAACACTATTGTCATACATCCTTTTGGGAAAGAAAATCGGGATAGTTATAAATCACAGTCAGGTATTAACACTGATATATCTTGGAATAATTGCTTCAGGGGTTGCATTCTTTTTTTGGAATAAAGGTGTTAGAACTGCAAAAATAGAAACTCTTTCCATATTCAATAATACGAAAATTCCGTTAGCAGTAACAGTTTCACTGTTGTTTTTTAATGAAAAGGGAAATTTGATACAACTATTGGCAGGCGGAATAATATTGTTTGCACTAATTGTGTTTGCGGAGAAAATACCGAAAAGAGATGTGTAAAATTGAGAAAAACATATTTCAGATTTGAAGAAATGAGACAAAAAATCTTATAGATGCTCTATTCCCTTCTTGATCAATAATATCAAGTTTATGCCATCCTTTCTTTAATATCAAAGCAATTTTGTGAGAGGTTGATGTTACCCCGAAGTATTTTTTATCAATATACCAATATATTTTTCTTCCTTTGACACTTGTTGCCGCTCTGAGAGTTATTTTTTGCATTTTACCGTGAAAATCTCTTGGTATTAATAATTTTGCATTTGGAACCGGATAAATAATCTTTAGAGGAAATATCTCTTCGATTGAGGGGCAGCCTTCCTTATGAGGTGGAAGAGATGGTAAAATATTTCCCTTTTCTCTTAAAAATTGAGATACATCCGGAGGAAATAAAAGTATTTTTTGCTTCTTATATTTCCCATCCTCCCAGCACAGTGAACAGACTCTTCTTTTCTCATCCATAGTTGTATATATAGTTAGATGATAAGGGCACTCTTTTAACGGCTTGGAATTTTTAGGGGCAAATGCAATAATTTTTTTCTTGCAATTGGGACCGGCAAGAAATCCTGTTTCAGCACAAAGCTCAATTTTCTTCAATGAGTCTTTATCAGGGGAAAACCATCGCTTCTTATTTCTTTCCGGAAGATAATTAAATATATCAAACATTATAGGAGCGGCACATGAAGCCCCACCGAGACTGTTGTTTCCTTCTCCATTAAAATTGCCTACCCAGACTCCGACAGTCCATGACGGATTTACACCGATTGACCATGCATCACGTTGACCGTAACTTGTTCCGGTTTTCCATGCAATAGGATTTGTATTTTGATATTGTTCCCAGTAATATTCCGCTCCCGGTCTTTTTAACTCTTTTAATATATTTAATATAAGATAAGCTGCTCCCGGGCTGATAAGTTCTACAGGTCTTTTTTGGAAAATTTGATCTTTCCCCCGAATTAATTTCAAGTTTCCAAATTTCCCGTAATTTGAAAGCCCTCTGTACAATCTGACAAGATCAAATAGTTTTGTTTCTGCACCGCCGAGTATTAATGTAAGTCCATAGGAGTGAGAAGGTCTGAACAGGGAAGTGATACCTGCATTCTTTAAAAAAAGATAAAATTTCTGAAGTCCGTATAGATTTAAAAGTCTTGCTGCAGGGACATTGAGAGATCTGACAAGAGCCTCTTTCGCAGAAACAACTCCGCTATATCCTCCACCTGAATTTGTGGGAGAAAAAGATCCAAAATATGAGGGTATATCTTTGATCAATGTTCTGCCGAGAACATATCCTTCATCAATTGCAAGAGCATATAGGAATGGTTTTAATATTGATCCGGAAGATCTTTTTGCCATTACTCCATCTACCTGTCCTGAAGAATCCGAATCAAAAAAATCTTGTGAGCCGCAATATGCCACTACATTTCCATTTAATGTATCCGCAACAACAACAGAGCCGTTTGAAATCCCAAGCGATCGTAGATAATCCATATTTCTCTTTAATATTTTTTTTACATTTAGTTGAATATCCGGATCTATATTTGTATCAATATATGTTCCGTTTCCGCCATATTTCCATTTTAATCTTCTTGATAAATGGGGGGCGATAACAGGGAATATTTTTAGTCTTTCAGAAACAGGTTCATTAAGGCTCATCTTTAGAGTGTTTTTATCAAAATCCTTATTTTGAAATAGTTCTTTTAAAAGCTTGTTCTTTTTTTTAATGAGCTTTGAGCGGTTTAATACCGGTGAGATGATTCCCGGTGAATTCGGTAGTACAGCAAGAGTAGCTGCTTCACTCCATGTCAAGTATCGAGGCATTTTACCGAAATATTTAAGTGATGCGGCTTTAATTCCGATAATATTTCCACCGTAGGGAGCATTGTTAATATACATGTTGAGAATTTTATTTTTTGAATATACAAGATTCAATTTTAAAGCCTGAAATATTTCAAACATTTTGTTAAGCAGGGTTCTCCGTTTATTACCCCATATTCTTATGACCTGCATTGGAATTGTACTGGCTCCGCTTACAACCCTTCCTTTATATATGTTTTTAAATGTCGCTTTTATAATTGAGACAGGATTTATTCCGGGATGATAATAGAAGTATTTATCTTCAAACATAAGGATAGCTTTTTTAAGTTTAGTCGGTACTGTTGTATCTGAAGGAGGGAAATACCACTGTTCATTCCTGTTAAGGTAGATCCTCATAATGTTTCCGTTAATATCTCTTATAACGGTACTATAGTCTCTTCTGAAATCAAAATCAGGGATAGGAATAATCTTATATATGATATATAGTATGAGTAAAGTAAAAAAAGGTTTTTTTAATTTTTTAATCACATTTGATAATAGCAGAAAATATACGGAAAGTTAAAGATATGTTGTTTGATTGTTTTTGAAATACTCATTTTTATATTCCTTTAAATTGGAGAATATTTCATAATAGGCTTCTCTGAAATAATAGTGATTTATTAATGAAAAAGAATGAATAATCATTCTTTGTGGGGTCGCCGAAATTTGACAAAATTTGCAATATAGTTTATTATCCAGCTTAATCATCTATGAAAGTTTATACCGCTGAAGAAGCAGGATTTTGTTTTGGAGTGAAAAGAGCCTTGAATTTAATAAACCGATTGCATGAAAATGGCGAGAGTATTCAAATTTACGGGGAACTTATACACAATAAAACCGTAATGAAAGATCTTGAGAATAAAGGTATATTTTCGTTGGATTCTCTGGAAAAACTTGATCCTAAAAAAAAGCTTATAATAAGGACTCACGGGATTCCGGTTTATGAAGAAGAAGAGCTGATAAAAAATGGTACTAAATATGAAGATTTAACATGTCCTCTTGTTAAGAAAATACATAATATTATAAAAAACATCAATAATTCGGAAACGATTATAATCGTAGGAAACAGGAATCATCCGGAGATAAAGGCAATAAAGAGTTTTACAAAGAAAGGGATTGTAGTCAATTCATTAAAAGAGGTGAAAGAGCTTCCCGATTTCGAAAAAGTTTCCGTGGTTGCACAAACAACTCTTGATACGGATTTTTTTAATGAAATAATCGAAGAAATAAAGAGAAAATTTAAACAAGTATCCCTGTTTGACACAATCTGTTATGCAACAAAAGTTAGGCAGGAAGCTGTAAAAAGACTTGCTCCCAAAGTTGATTTTGTAATAGTTATTGGCGGGCATAATTCGTCAAATACAAAGAAATTATTTGAAATATCCGGGGAATTCAATAAAAACACTTTTCATATTGATAACAGCAATGAACTGAATAATCCTGATCTGCAGAGATCTTTTTCCGGATTCAATAGTGTAGGTATTACGGCCGGAGCGTCAACCCCTCCCGAAGAGATTGAAAAAGTTAAAAAATTTTTTCAGAAATTTAATAATTAGAAAAGGAGATATAAAATGGAAAATGAAAAAGATATTCCAAGAACAGAAGAAACTGAGAACTTCTCTGAACTGATGGAAGAATACAGTCTGAAATCCATTAAACAAACCGCACATGTGGAGGGAACTATCATTGATATTCTTGATAATAATGTGATTGTAGATATAGGTCAGAAAACAGAGGGAATTTTAAATAAGGAAGAATTGTTGGATTGGGATGGGAAATTTAACTATAAGATCGGTGATAATGTTACTGTTGCTTGTAAGAATGTGAATATGAAAGAAGGTTACCTTATAGTTTCAAAAAAGAGTGTAGATGCGGCAGAAGGATGGAAAAATATTTCGGAAGCATTTAACAGCAATACTCCCGTAAAAGGTAAGATTATTCGTTTGACGGAAGATGGAAGGGGATATAAGGTTGATACCGGAATAGAAATGTTTCTGCCTATGACTCAGGTAGATATTAAGAGAGTGAAAAACCCCAAAAGTTTTATAGGTCAGGAACTTGAGTTTAAAGTCGTAAAACTTAACGGGAAAGATAAGTCCGGAATTCTTTCGAGAAGAGAACTGCTCGAAGAAGCTCGGGAAAAGGATCTTGAAAAACTTTATGAAACTCTCAAAGAGGGAGATTTAATAAGGGGAACCGTAACGAGAATTGAGGAGTATGGTGCTTTTGTTAATCTCGGGGCAATAGACGGGCTTCTACACAAAGATAATATCTCCTACGGTCGCATTGGCCATCCGAGAGAAAAATTAAGAAAGGGAGATGAAATTGAAGTTAAGGTTTTAAGTGTTGATAAAGAGAATAACAGAATTGCATTGGGGATAAAACAGAAATATAAAGATCCGTGGATAGATATTGAACAAAAGTATCCGGTTGGGCACAGATTGGTCGCTAAGGTAATCAAAACTGTTGATTTCGGGGCATTTATAGAGCTTGAAGAGGGAATAGAAGGTCTTCTTCATATTTCCGATCTTACTTGGGAAGGAAAACCGAAGATAGTTGAGGAGTATGTGGCTGTCGGTGAAGAGATGTGGGTTCAAGTAATCGAACTTGATCCTAAAGAGAGAAAAATAAAACTCGGATTAAAGCAACTCGAATTAAGACCTGAAGACAAATATATGGAAAAACATTCAAAAGGCGATATTGTAAAAGGTACGGTAAAAAAAGTTCTTAAATCCAGAGCCTTTATTGAACTTGAAAAGGGGATTGAAGGAGTTATAAAGATATCCGATATCTGTTATTTTCACATTGAGTCCCCGAATGAATATTTAAAAGAGAAGGAAGAGATAGAAGCGGAAATCATTGATAATAAATTAGATCCGAATTATAAGGTTAGACTTGGTCTGAAAAGTCTTCATGATAAAGATTGGGACGACTTTTTTGCTTCACACTCACTCGGAGATAAAGTAGAGTTTAAAATCAAAAAGATAACCAATAATGGAATAAGATGTGAAATCTCCCAATTTGTAGAAGGTTTTATCCGTCTTGGTGAAATAGATAATAAAAGAACTTCATATGAAGAATGTCTTGAGCAGTTTAAAGAGGGTGAGGTTCATACGGCGGCTTTGATTGGTGCAGAGAAAGGAAAGAAGAGGATTTATCTGAGTTTTAAAGAGTTGAAGAGAAAAGCCGAGAAAGACGAGATAGAAAAGTATGGAAAATCGGAGAATGAGTCTGCAACTACGATCGGAGATCTTTTCGAAAGTGCGTTGGATAAGAATAAATGAAATTTCTGTCAGCACCCTGGAGATGGAAATTTCTGACAAGGACTGACAAAAAGAGCGGATGTGTTTTCTGTGATGCTCAAAAATTAACCGATGATGAGTCTCTTATATGTTATCGTGGAAAAGATTTCTTTGTTATTCTGAATAAATTTCCCTATAATTCCGGTCATCTTATGATAATCCCGTACGAACATATCGGAACTACTGAAAAAATTAATGAAAATAATTCTGCCGAACTCTGGTTACTACTTAATAAGTCCATGAATATTCTTAAAGAAAAATTTCATGCGGAAGGATTTAATATCGGGATGAATCTTGGTGATGTTGCCGGAGCGGGAGTAAGGGATCATGTTCATCTCCATATAGTACCGAGATGGAAGGGAGACTCCAATTTTATGGCTGTGACGGGAAAAACAGAAGTTTTATCATATGACATTGATGAAATTTACAAAATTATAAAAAGAGGGTTCATCGCGACATCTTGAGATTATTGGGGTATTTGTAATATGGAAAATTTAAAAGCTCCTAAGGGAACACGGGATATATTTTATCCCGAAGTAAAAAAGTGGCAGTTTTTTGAAGAGAAGATAAGGGAATACTTTTCAAAAGCTCTTTTCAGGGAGATCAGGACACCTGTTTTTGAGAGAAGTGAACTATTTATTCGCGGTATAGGAGATGCGACTGAAGTAGTTAAAAAAGAGATGTATACTTTTGAAGATAAAGCTAAGCGAAGTATGACATTAAGACCTGAAAATACCGCATCTGTTGTAAGAGCTCTGATAGAAAATAATCTTATTAATGATTATTTTCCCCTGCGTTTTTTTTACATAGGTCCTATGTTTAGATATGATAAACCTCAAAAGGGAAGATACAGGCAGTTTCATCAGTTTGGTATTGAAATATACGGAGATGAAACACCTTTTGCGGATGCGGAAGTAATTTTTTCATCATATGATTTTCTGCAAAGTATCGGTATTAAAGATATGGAGATGCAGATAAATTCCGTAGGTTGTAAAGAGTGCAGACCGGAATATATATCAAAATTAAAACAGAGTGCGGAGAAGAGCCGGGATTATCTATGTGCTGATTGTCGAAGAAAGATCGATACGAATCCGCTTAGAATATTTGATTGTAAAGTTGAGGGGTGTAAGAAAGTTTCGGAAGGTCTTCCTAAAATAACGGATAATCTGTGTGAAGTTTGTAGTTCACATTACAATGATGTCAAAAAAAATCTTGAGTTTATAGGGACACCTTTTGTAGAGAACAAGAAACTTGTCAGAGGGCTTGATTACTATACCAAAACAACTTTTGAGATAGTTACGGAAGGTTTAGGAACTCAAAATGCAATATTGGGAGGAGGAAGATACAATGATCTTGTAAAGGAACTCGGTGGACCGAATATGAGCGGAATAGGTTTCTCCGGCGGGATAGAAAGGATTTTGCTTTTACTTGATACAATTCCCCCTGAAAATGGAAAGACAGTTCTTGTTGCTTTTCATAGTGAAGGACAGAAACGCGAGGCTTTCGGGCTCACAAATTTTCTTAGGTCAAAAGGTATAAGTACATATATGGATTATAGTTCTAACAATTTAAAAAAACAGTTTAAAAAAGGTGACAAGATTAGTGCGGATTTTGCATTTATTCTGGGTGAAGATGAGATAAAAAGCGGTTCTGTTTCCATAAAAAATATGAGAGAAAAACGTCAGATAATTATAAAAAGAGAGGAGATGGAAGAGTGGTTGAAAAAGAATTGTTAAAGAGAGAGAATTATTGCGGGAAGATAGATGTAAATTTTATTGGGAAAAGAGTAACTGTTTACGGATGGGTAAATAAAAAGAGGGAACTTGGAGGATTAACTTTTATTGATTTGAGAGATAGAGAGGGGATACTACAGGTAGTAATAAATGAAAACTTTAAGAATAAAGAGCTTATTAAAGAGATTGGAAGTGAATTTGTTCTTTCGGTTGCGGGAACCGTAATAAAAAGATCGAATCCGAATCCGGAAATGTTTACGGGAATGGTGGAACTTGAGGCGGAATCGGTAAGGATCCTTTCCGCCTCCGAATTGCCGCCGTTTCTACCTTCGAATAACAGAAGTGTATCCGAAGAGTTAAGATTTAAATTCAGATATATTGATCTTAGAAATCAGATCATGCAAAAGAATTTCAGAACAAGAAGTGAAGTGAATCTAAAAACAAGGAACTATCTAAATAAAAACGGGTTCCTTGATATTGAAACTCCAATGCTTACAAAAGCTACACCGGAAGGTGCAAGAGATTATCTTGTCCCTTCGAGAATATATAAAGGAAAGATGTTTGCTCTTCCACAATCCCCCCAGATATTTAAGCAGCTATTAATGGTTTCCGGATTTGAAAGATATTTTCAGATAGTTAAATGTTTTCGGGATGAAGATCTGCGAGCGGATCGTCAACCGGAATTTACACAGATTGATATTGAGATGAGTTTTGCCGAGAAGGAAGAAATATATAAATTGACAGAGGGATTGATCGGAGAGATATTCTCTCTTGATGAATCGGAAGTTAAAAGAGGATTTCAAG
This sequence comes from uncultured Clostridia bacterium, assembly GCA_964633415.1. GTDB lineage: Bacteria > Acidobacteriota > Aminicenantia > UBA2199 > UBA2199 > CAZNLS01. Next base: position 9,618 of record CAZWFY010000005.1, read on the forward strand.
TGTTTTCCTACAATGAAGCTATGGAACGATTCGGAACCGATAAACCGGATCTCAGAATTCCGTTTGAGATAAGAGATTTTTCGAAAAGTTCCGAATTACTTAAATCAAATATTCTTAATTCAATTCTGGAAAATGGGGGGACTATCAGAGGAATGGTTCTTCCGGATTCTTCAAAATATTCCAGAAAGATTCTTGATCAGATAAATTCCTTCATAAAAGAGGTCGGAGGTGCAGGGGTTATATGGATGAAAAAAGGTGATTCCGGTTTTAAATCTTCAATAAAAGCCGATTCCATCTCGATTGAAGAATTTTTCAAATTGGAGAAAATTGATCATTCAAATATAGTATTTCTTATCGGCGATAAAAAGGAGAATGCACTCCTTTATTCCGGTAAATTGAGAAACTTTCTCGGTAAGGATTACAAAACAAAGGATGTTTTTTCATTCCTGTGGGTTGAAAATTTCCCTCTCTTTTACTACAATGAAGAAGAAAAAAGACTTGATTCAAATCATCATCCTTTCACATCCCCCAATCTTGATGAGATTGATTCTCTTGACACCAAGCCCTTGGAAATAGGGTCAATCTCCTATGATCTTGTTCTAAATGGCGTTGAAATCGGAGGTGGAAGCAGAAGAATTAATGATATTACGCTTCAGAAAAAGATTTTTGGACTTCTCGGTTTATCTGAAGAGGAGACCGAAGAAAAATTCGGTTTCTTCCTTAATGCTTTAAAATTCGGGGCACCGCCTCATATCGGTATAGCACTCGGACTTGATAGGATAGTTATGCTTCTTACGGGTGAGGAATCGATAAGAGAAGTTATATCTTTCCCAAAAACCACTTCATCACTATGTCTGCTGACCGGATCTCCATCCTCGGTCTCTCGAAAGCAGCTTGATGAGCTTGGAATGAAATTTATCTCAGGTAAATCTGAAGATAAATAGAACTCTGAATTACTAATCCTATTTTTATATCTGTCAGGTTATTTCGGAAACTATTCTTTTAAAAGCTTTGGACGGATAATCATTTCCGGTAACAGGACGACCGATAACAAGATAATCGGCACCGCTACTGATTGCTTTTTGAGGAGTGAAGACTCTCTTTTGATCATCGGTTGAAGACCATGTAGGACGAATTCCCGGAGTTATCAGAATTATTTCGTTTCCAAATCTTTCTTTTAAAAACTCTAACTCTTTTGGTGAACAGACAAAATATTTAACTCCGCATGAAATTCCAAGTTCAACGAGTTTTAATACGGCACTCTTAGCATCAATATCTATTCCTGTCTCCTCAAGATCCTGTTTGTTAAGAGATGTAAGGATCGTTACACCGACAATTTTTAAAGATTTTTTTTGATGTGAGGCTTCGAGTGCTCTTAATATCATCTCTCTGCCGCCACTCAAATGTATTGTCAGGAACTCCGGATTGTATTTTAATACTGACTTTACTGCACCTGCAACCGTATTTGGTATATCTTTAAACTTCAGGTCCAAAAAAAGTTTTTTCCCCAATTCCTTAATTAGTTCGGTTATTTCATCTCCAAATGCAAGAAATGATTGTAATCCAATTTTAAAAAATTCAGTTTCATTAAGTGATAAAATTAGATTTTCCGCCGTTTTTAAATCAGGGCTGTCAATTGCAACTATTATTCTTTCTCTCATATTTCAAGTCTCCCTCTTATATCACTTATTGAATCTATTTTAAGTTGCTTCATAAGTTCAATTATCTCATTTATAATTCTAATGGATGCTCCCGGTTCTATCATATTTATAGTTCCTGTTTGGACTGCACTTGCTCCCGCCAGAATAAATTCCAAAACATCTTTTCCTGATGAAATTCCGCCGATTCCGATAACCGGAATAGAGACTGAAGAAGAAACTTCCCAAACCAGTCTCAAAGCCAGTGGTTTTATGGCAGGTCCGGAAAGTCCTGCGAAAACATTATCAAAAACAGGTTTCCTGTTTTCCAGATCTACAGCAAGTCCGAGAAATGTATTTACTAAAGATATTGCATCTGCTCCGGCCTCTTGAGCGGAGAGTGCAATAGAAGAAATATCGGAAACATTAGGAGATAATTTAACTATGACCGGTTTTTTTACATTATCTTTTATCAACTTAACGAGCCTGTATGTATGTCTCTCATTTTGAGCCGGACAAGCCCCGCCTTCTCTTATATTAGGGCAGGAAATATTTAACTCGAGAAGGGATACTTCATCCATAATGTCGAAGGATTCAGCTACTTCCAGATATTCTTCATCAGATTCCCCACATACATTTACAATGATAGGTGTGTCTGTTTTTTTTGTAACCCTTTTTATAATCTTTTTCAATTCATCGGTTCCCGGTCCGGCAAGACCTATTGAATTCAAAATTCCGGAAGGTGTTTCATATATTCTCGGGGGAGTATTTCCATCTCGTTTTTCCTTGTATATCCCCTTCAAAATAAAAGCTCCGAGAATATTGAGATCAAAAAAATCCGAAAATTCTTCACCGTAACCGAATGTACCTGAAGCCGGTATTATCGGGTTTTTAAGAGTTATAAATCCGAGGTCTACTTCAAGGTTTCCCAATCTACCTCCTCTGAATCAAATACCGGGCCGTCAACACAAACTTTTTTATAATTTCCCGCTGAATCCTTTACAACACAACTGTGACAAACTCCAAAACCACATCCCATTCTCGCTTCAAGAGATGTATGATTTTTCAACCCCAGGCGGGAGGTAATTTTTGATAGGGATTTCAGCATAGCATGCGGACCGCATGAGAAAATAATACCGGCATCTGTATTATTTGCGATTTTATCAATTTCAGATGTAACAAATCCTTTTGAAAATGCTGAACCGTCATCAGTGTAAAAATAATTTCTCCCGGGGTTCAATACTTCTATTTCATTAGTGAAATTGAGTGAATTTCTATTTGAAGCACCATAAACAGTATAAATCAAATTATCTGATCTCAGTCTGTTAAGGGCATAAAAAAGCGGTGCGATTCCTCTTCCTCCTCCTATAAGAAGGACTTTTTCATTTTCAGGAGGAATCGGAAATCCGTTCCCGAGCGGTCCAATCAGATCAACAGCATCATTTTTTTGTTTTTTTGAAAGAAGATCTGTTCCTTTGCCGACAGTTTCATAATATATGTATATAAATGGAGGTTCCGAATTAAATATCCCGAGAGGTCTCTTGAGCAGCGGGTCGTTACTGTTTGAAACTGCAATCATAACAAAATTTCCCGGTATTGAATTCTTTGCAATATAGGGGGCTTTTATCTTAGTTAGAAAAAAATCCCCTCCTATATTCCTATTATCTGCAATAATGCCTTTTTCCTCTTTCACGCGGAAATTATGCCATTGAAACCACTGTTTGTAAAGGAGGGTTTACACCCTATCTTTTTATAACTTCAACAGGATATCCTTTTATACGGGCTCTGTATTTATCGTTGTACATTGCCTCTGTAACAGTCGGAGGAAGTATAAATTTTCCGGCAGTTATACAATTAAGCTTTATGACAAAATCATAACCGGTACTTCTTCCGGGAAGATTAAAGAACCACATTACCCTGTCGTCTCTGATATCAAGGAAATCTTCTCTGTTTAGTTCCCAATGACCCATCCAATCGGGAAGATCTTCTCCCGAAAGGCGTGTATTTTCAATTTCCCAACCAGCGGGAATAACTTGAACCAGAGCAATATTTCTCAAGAATCTTCTTGTATATTGTCCCGGTCTGACAGTAATACGAGCCCAGAACGTTGTCCCCTGTCTTAACAATGATGGTTTTATTTTAATTCCGTCTTCATCATACCATGCAACTCTTAGAGAAAGGTTTTTAGATTCATCTTCTGCCGTAGATTTTAGAGGGACGCCATCCCAATTCAAAGAAGAAAAGACTTTTTTTATTGATGTATCAGTGGAAATATGAATTTTTATCTGTTTGCCGAAACCTGAATTTATCACAAATCTTGCGGGACGGTTTTTAAAACTAAAATCTTTCTTTTTCCCATCAGGAAATCTCACATATCCTTTTACAGGTGTATCATCGGTTCTGAATTCATCATTATTTGCGGTTATATATTTGCCGAGTGCAAGAAGAGAATAACCCAGTGATTGTGTTGAGAACCAACTATCCGATGATAACTCCTCCGTTATATTATCATAGATGATATCGGCTTTGTTCCACTCTTTGAACAGTGTGAGGATATCAAGTATCAATGCCCTGTCTCTCAATCTTGATCCGAACGTAACTCCTTCACCATTATATTCGGAAACATCGGTTCCCGCCCCTTTCAGAATAATGTTTTTCACACTCTTTTTGCCTGCAAGATAGTAGGAAGCTGCAAGCATCCATTTGTTTATATTGGAGAGTGTCTTCAGATCATTTTCATATATAAGGTTCATCGGTCCGATTTGAGGTTTACCGGCAAGAGCAAGGATATATAGTCTGTGAATTCTCTCCGTAATGTAATCGCTGGTTGTAAGGGATCTTGATTTAAGAAAATAAAATATTCCTTTGTAAAGTTCCGAAGGAACACTATAACCTCTTTTTTTACACTCAATGAGAAAATGTGCTGCATAATTTGTGCCCCAAATCGAAATAGTTTTTCCACCGGGCCAGTAGGATAATCCTCCTGTCGGAAGTTCGAATCTTCTGAGTCTCTCAATTGCATCATTAATGTTTTTGTCAATTTTCTCAGGGTTTAATTTTTCATTTTTAACAAATTCTTTTAAATATAGTTGCGGAAATACAGATGAAACAGTCTGCTCGATACATCCATAGGGATATCTTATCAACCATTCAAGGCGGTTTTCTACATTAAGTTTGGCTCGCTTTGAGATGGAAATAAGAGCATTATTGGATCCTTCCATACCATCATCCGGTATTTTCATTAAAATTGTTTCTCCGGGTGAAATTTCTTTTGTTTTGCTTGTATATATACGCGGAGAAGAAGCCCGGATCTTAATATCGGTTGTGTGCGATGCATGGTATCTTCCGGATTTTGCCCTTATTGTTATCTTTGCATCTCCCACGGAATTATCAACAGATATACCAAAGGATATATCCTTTTCTCCGCTTGAATGGAATCGTACTGTTTTTTTCTTTTCTCCGATAATTTTCACCGGACCATTTATATCCAAAGAAAGTTTTACCTTCTTTATATCATCTTTCATAGCAAAGATTGTAACCGGAAGTTCAAATGAATCTCCCGGTCCAAGGACTCTCGGCATTGTCGGCAGGATCATCAGATCTGTTTTGACAGGAACAAGTTTTTCACTCATCCCATACCTGTTCCCATCTGCGGCTACTACCATTATTCTGACAGCACCTATGTAATCCGGCATTTTAAAAGAGAGTTTTTTATATCCGTTTCTATCTGTTTTCAGAGGACCCTTGAACATAGCAACGGGTTTAAATCTTTGTGCTTTTTTGGGACCCAATTGCGATGAACGGAAACCGTTTTCCGTCATTGCCATTTCGCCCCCGACAGAAAAAAGCTTATATATATCACCCTTATTTGCTCCTATTACGGAATTAAACAGGTCATATGTAAAAATTCCCGATTTCTGTTTTTTAAAGAAATATTTCCATGGGTTGGGGGACTTAAATCCTGTAAGATCAAGAAGTCCTTCGTCTACAATTGCAATAGTAAACTGTGTCTCTTTTTTATCCTTTGTCTGTATCTCAACGGTAAAATCTTTTCCCGTATGAAATTCTTTGTCACTTTTTATATTGATATTGTGGTGGGTTAGAGGTTGTTCTACCATCAAAGGTATAGTTCCGTAAATTCTTATCGGTCGGTCGTTAATGGTCTGCGAATGGGGCTGGATAATTGAGACCGAAAGATAAATGTTAGGTAACATCTCATCTGTGATAGCGACTTTAACTCCGTCATCTATTTTATTATCATCGGAATGATAAACGAAACTATTAAGAATCTTATTTCCTTTTTCAACAGTTACAAGGATTGTTCCTTTTTTGGGCTTCTCAAAAGATATCAGAGCATCTTCTCCGGGACTATATATTTTCTTATTACTCTTGAGGATAAGTGTTCCGGCATTTGAATTTTTTTCGGGAGTTTCTCCCCAGTAGTATGAACTGAAAAAGAAACCTGCTTTGTGACCTCCGCCGAGACCTTCTTCCACCTCTATAAAATATTCTCCGGAATCCTGCGGTGTAAAGTTGATTGGAACAGGATAATCTTTTGTTTTGATAGTGGACTCTTTGACAAGCCTTGTATATATATCTTTTTTATATCTGACTCTAAAATTTCTTAGACTGTCATATTCCCACCACCAATGCTTAGCATTTCTATAGATTCTGTATTTTAGTTCTCTTCCGGAAATAGTTTCCCCGTTTGCAGTGACAAGTATAGTCCTGATATTTAATCTTTGTCCGACCTTGCCATAATTCCACCCCATTACCGGTTTTTCAAGTCCTATATAGGATCTGTATGGTTCGATAGGGATGATTGTCTTGTTTGCTGTGAATCTTCCACCCTTTTCATAAACTTTTGATGATATTTCCGCATTAATAGCTGAAGGAACACCGGTTAGATTCGGTAATTTCCAGTTTATTTCTTTTTTGCCGGAAGAGTCAAGATTTCCATCGAAAAGATCTCTTTCATATGTTTTAAAATTTATAAATTCATTTGTGAATATAAATCCGTGATATTTAGGGAATTTTTTCGGGCGGTTTTTCAGTGCTATTTGTGATTCGGCTGCCAGATTTGCGGCCGGTGCACCGAACAGATATTTTGATAAAAGTGTAAATGAAAGATATTTATCACTATTATCCAAAGCTTTTTTTAACGGAACTATTTTTACCTTTAAACGGTTTGGGACGACGGTCTCTATCTTAATGGTTTTATAGAAGATTTCACTTCCAACAAGCAGTTTGGCTCTCCAATTTCCCGTTATGTCTGTCTCTTTTGTTTTGAAATGGAAAGTGTAAAAACCGTTGTAAGATTTTTTGTTTAAAAAACTTTTAACCAATTGATTTTTAGGATTATAAAGTTTTAATTTTACAGGGTGATTGTTAGGAAATGAATTATCCCTGTTCCTTGCGATAAGTGAGAGATTTATTTCATCTCCCGGACGGTAAACACCTCTGTCCAGAAAGATAAAAGCTCTTGTCTCTCTTATATCACCGACAGTACCGCCAATATCAAAAGAAGAGAGATTCCAACCCATTTCCGAAGGTTTTACAATACTTCTTTGACCGTTTTTTTCACCTTCTACTATAAAAACTTTACCTTTAATTCCTTTTAAAAATATTTTGCCGTCACTATCTGTGGTTCCGGAGGCAAGTATCTGGTTTTGAAAATTTTTCAAAGATATTTTGACTCCGCTCATCGGGGAGGAGTTGACTATATTTGTAGCAAAGACAAAGTGTTCGTTTCCGCCGTGTTTGTAAGTTAATCCGATATCGGAAATTATTACGGGCTTATAAATGGAACCGTGTCTATACATATATCCCCATGAGTTTGGATTAGAATAATATTCTCTCCCATAATAGTAGGATGTTTTTTTCTTTAATCCGGAATAGAGCATTGCTTTCCTGTCAAAACTAAGGTGTATAATATATAGACCTTTGTCATCAGGTTTAAGTAATTTATTCAGATCTATCCGGTTAAGAAGCCATCTGTTCTTTTCCGTTCCTATGACAAATGTTTTTTCGGCGACTTGAACTCCGACTCTTTCAAATTCATAACTGTCAAATTCACTGTTTCTTGTCTTATCACTTTTAAGTGATTCGGTTTGGAGAAATTGACCTAAATTTGATTCAAAGACCTTTTCAATAATTATCTTAACTTCTTTTACATTGATTGTTTTAAAACCTATAGTACTTTTGTTAGATGAAGGAAGGAATACACCGTTACTTGAAAAACTTATTGAAGGATTTTTGTCTTCGAAAACTACAGTTTTATTTTGCTCTTTTTTTAAATTTGTTTTCCATTTACTTCTTATTCCCGAAATCTTTACCTGATAAGTTTTTCCATATTTAAAATCACCGGAAATATATATACTTTTTTTTAATGATTTTAAGGAGATATTCATTGAGGGGATTATCCTTACCAAACCTCTGATATCCTGTGAAGTGTCAAGAAGATCTGAGAAAAGAATTTCCATCCCGGGAGCTTCTCCTTTATCAAATTTGATCACTTCAACAACTTTAAAATCCTGAATCGGTTCAAGGACTATCTTTTTGTCGATATTACCTGATATTTCAAAACTATCTTTAGGTATGAGAATGTGAAAAATTTTTCTTTTTGCATCTCTCATGATATCTTCCGAAACAAATTTGTACTTAATGCCGGGAATTTCTTCGGAAAATTTAAGATTAACCGTTTGCCCATCGAGAATAAATGATATTTTGTTTTTTACATCTTGAATGTTTGTCTCTTCGGTAAATTTCAGAGATCCACTGTATCTGATATATTTCGGATCGTTTTTTTCCGTTAGTTCAAAATCTCCGGACAGGAGACTTACTTCTCTTCCGGCTGTCTCAAATGAGAAATTGAGAGGCTGTTCTTTTTTTAATTTGTCAATATTTTCCAAATGAAATATTGCGGAATATTTAGTTCTTAAAGGGAGTTTTTCTTTCGGAATAAATATAAGAGTTCTTCTGTCTTTCCATTTTGCCGAACCGCTGATTTGTGGAGAAAAAGAGAATATTTTTTGTTCAACACGTTTTCCAATCTGTTTTTTGTCAATTACCGTATTAACGAATTGTGCTTTTATCTCTGATGACGGAGATATTATTCCCGATGTAATATGGCTTACAATTTTTGCACTCTGAATATTATATTCATCGGAGATTGATTTTTTTGTGTTCTTCTTACCGCAACCGGTACTTAAAAAAAACATAAAAGTTAGAACAACAACAATAGGTATCCATACTGATCTTTTTTTTTCTTCTTTTCTTAATAAATGAAATATTGACATAAAAAACCTCCCGTACGTCAAATTCTAATTTTAAAATATTGATTTTTTTTATTCAAATTTTATTTAAAGTAAAATCTTTTCTGTTGATTTCTTTATACCTTTATTATATAAATATTATATGCGAATAGTCTTGAATCTCCCAAATACTTTAAGTATAATGAGAATGTTACTTATTCCACCGATTTTCATTCTTATATTAAACTCAACTCCTGAGAATTACGGACTCTTATTAGTGCTTTTTTCTCTATCGGTATTGTTTGATTTTTTAGACGGTTATTTTGCCAGAAGATTGAAACAGATAACGGAATTTGGAAAACTATTAGATCCTGTTGCCGATAAACTTTTAATTCTTTTTATGATTATTGCTCTTGTTCTAAAAGCCGGATTTCCTTTATGGATAGCGGTTCCGATAGTTTTAAGGGATTTCCTGATACTATTTGCAAGTTTTATGATATATAAAAAAAAGAATAAAATAAAACCATCCCTGATAATCGGGAAAATTGCATTCGGAAGTCTCAGTTTTCTCATCTTCCTTTATATTGTAAGTTTGAATTCAATTCCTGAACAATTGATTTTATTAAAAAATTTTGTATCGGTCTTTGCATTAATTTTTTTACTCTGGTCATGGATGGAGTATTACAAAGTATACAGGAGAGAAAACGGTGGAAAAGAAAAGAATTTTAATAATTGAAGATGAGAAAGATATAGTCCTGTTTTTAAAAGAAGCTCTCGAAGACGAGGAGTATGAGGTGATAGCAGTCGGAAATGGACTTGATGCCCAGGAGATAATGAAAAACAGATCATTCGAACTGGTTATACTCGATATGCTTCTTCCTGGAGAGCATGGAATGAATATTGTTGATTATATCAGAGATAATTTTTTTACTCCTATTATTATTACATCGGGAATATATAAACGTGATGAGATATTAAGTACATTTGAAGATAGTAATGTTAAGGATTTTTTCCAAAAACCGTTTAAAATCAAGGAGCTTCTTAAAAAAATAGACTCAATCCTTAATGAAAAGAAATTATAATTCATTCAGTTCATTTTTAAAAAAAAAATTTCCGGGTAAAAAGATAAGAAAGATACCTGTGAATGCCGGATTCGCTTGTCCGAATAAAACAGGTCCTATTTCATACAAAGGGTGTATCTTTTGTGATGAATACGGCTCAGGACCTATTAGAACTTTCAAAGAGTCAATTGCTTATCAGATTGAAAGTTTTATAGATTCTCATCCGGGAAACCATTTCATCGCTTATTATCAGGCAAATTCCAATACATTCGCACCTGTAGATTTGTTAAAACAAAAATATGATATTGCATTGCAATATGAGAAAGTAGTAGGACTCTTTATAGGAACGCGTCCAGATACTATTCGGGAGGAGGCATATCCTCTTCTCAATTCAATAAACAAAAGAACATATCTTACCGTTGAGCTTGGACTTCAGTCCATTCATCGTAAAAGTCTGATGTTTTTAAACAGAAATCATTCCTATGAGGATTTTCATACTTCGTTCCATAAACTAAAGAATTTGAATATAGATGTAGTCGTTCATCTTATAATAGGTATCCCGGGAGAGACTCTTGAGGATATGAGAAACACAATCCGTCAGATAAATATGCTTAAGCCCGCCGGAATTAAACTTCACCTGCTTCATGTTTTGAAAGATACGGAACTGTTTGAGATGTATAAGAGGGGAGAGATAAAATTACTGGAAATGGATGAATATACGGATATTATTGTTGATCTGATAGAATTAACAGATCCCGATATTGTAATTCACCGTTTGACAGGAGAAAGGGATAGAGAAATTTTTGTTGCTCCCGAGTGGGCTCTTGATAAAAACAGGGTTATAACTATGATAAATGGAAAATTGGAGAGTTCGGATAGTTGTCAGGGGAAAAAATATATTGATATGAAATAAGATAAACCTAGATCGAACTAATGCTGTTTACCATTCTGTTCAAATATCGTATAATCATCATTTATGTTCGATTTGTTGAATTTCGGAGGGTTTAAATTATGAGTGAAATTATTGCGGAAAAAACAGGACCCATAGTTTTAAAGAATGGAATTATTGTTGCGGGACATCCGAGAAGCGGCACATCATTAGCATGCCAGCTTGTTGAGAGTGCGGGAGTCACTTTTCCTTCCGATTTGGGTTCGGACAAATATAATAAGGAAGGTTATTTCGAACTTTCAAATGCAAAAGAGTTGGAAAAGGAGCTGATAGATCATGCTATGACGGATAAAAACATAGTTGATCTCAACAAAGTTGTAAAAATCCTTAATGATACATCCGGGTTGACAGGTTTGAAAATTGTCCATATCCCTTCTCTGTTTTTTTATTCGCACATTGCAAAAAATCTTAGAGTTGTCTTTATTTACAGAAATCCTTCGGATGTAAAAGCAAGTATGTTGAGAAGAGGAATCTCAACATTCAAGCTTGATTGGTTTGAGAATAACAATGCATTAATAGCAGCACATGAAAATATTCCGAAAAGTATTGTTGTGAGTTATGAATCGATACTTGAAAAGAAAAATTCAATCAAATCCGGATTTAAAAAGTTGGGCTTTAAGATTGATCTGAATGTTATTAAATCAAAACATAGAACTCAAAAAAACAGCGGAATAGTTTTAACCGAAGATGAAAAAAATCTTTATAAATATTTACAGAAACTTGAAAAAAGTAGCTGTAAATAAATTATCTATCGAAATAAGGAGTATTCATGGAAGAGAAAGAAGATTTGGAAATTTTTGATGAAGAAGCTGAAGACCTTTTCTCAAATATAATTTCTTTTAATATAAATCCTGAAGAGGTGTGCATGGGACTTGGGATAAGAGATGTAAAAGATCCGTCAATAGTCAGAATTCATTCGTATCTTCATCTTACTATCCCTCATTTTTTAAGATATGCCGATACCGTTAACAAGCAGGTTCAACTTTTGATTGACAAAGGAGTTATTTCAAGAGAGCCGGAGCAGTAACGGATGTCGGATATTTGTAAATAATTTTTTGAACTGAAGAGAATTTGTTTTTCATCTTCCCTGTTTTGTAATCTATTTCCGATCCTAGAACCGAATGAGGAATAAGATATATAAGTATCATTAGTGCTGAAGCTGATACGACATACCATCTGCTCTTTTTTTTCAATAAATATGCAAGTAGCCAAAAAATAAAGGCAAAGAGAGTTTTATTATCTGTAAGGTCATATCCGAAAGGAATTCCTGTCCAGAGATCTCCAAATGCATATTTTTGAACGATTGGTCCGAATATCATACCTCCGAGGAAAACAATAAAAAGAGTTATATTCACAAGTTTGTAGTAGCTGCCGTATTTTGACAATGCTTCAAGACCTGTTCTGATTCCGAAGAAAAAACTCAGGATCATCAGTATGATATGTGTGATCAGAAAACCGGGTGGAACACTGTTCTTAAATCTAGCTATAATTGTTATGCCATTGTTAAGAATGAGGGAGTTTTCTCCGGAAGATATTTTGACCGAATATTCTATTTTCCCCGCACTTTGCAGTCCGGGTGTATATGCGATTAAATAGTCGCCTTCTCTATCCATCTTTAATTCAGTCCATTTATCGTTACTTTTATATTTTCTGAACTTAAGAAAACCGTCAATTTTTTTAGATGGGACATATACTTTTACCGGAAGTTTTTCAAAAGATGTATGACTTCTTAGAAATTTATATTTGATTTTAACTCCGTTTAACACATTGTTCCCTTTTACGGGATATGTCGGACCGGTTATTTTTTGATAAAAGACAATCATCAGTGTGAATATAAAAGCTATGATCCAAAGTGAAACCGACAGTTTTTTACTCATCATTTTCTCCCTATTGATTTTTTTTATTATAGATATTTCCATAATCCTTTGTCAAGTTTATTTTTAAATGTCGTATAAAACTTGTGAAACAAATTTATATTTAACAATTCTATATTGAAAAGTACAGGAATTTTTATTATAATTGTTAATTAGGAGAACTTATGAAAAATCACGGTTTTGCAACAAAACAGATTCATGCGGAAGGGCATGACAAACCTTTTAACGCACACTCTTTTCCGATATTTCAGACTTCAACATTTTATTTTGATTCCCCGGAGAAAGGGGCGGAATTATTTGCAGGAAAGGGAGAAGGATATATTTATACAAGACTTGGCAATCCGACTATCGATGCGGTTGAAAAAGTTGTTGCCGAGCTCGAAGGAGGATTTGGTTCTACAGCTACAAGTTCCGGAATGTCTGCGGTTGCTGCCAGTGTTTTCCCGTTTGTAAGATCGGGAGAACATATCGTTGTTTCGGACACTTTATATGGAGCCTCTACAACTCTTCTCACACAATTCGCGTCCCATTGGGATATCCATTATACAGTGGTAAGAAGCAATTATATCGAAGATTACAAGAATGCCATTACAGATAAAACCAAGCTGATCTATATTGAAACACCGGCAAATCCGACTTTAAGCATAGTGGATATTAAAGCGGTTTCCGAAGTAGCAAAAAATTCTAATCTGGTGTTAATCGTTGATAACACTTTTGCTACTCCATATTTTCAAAAACCTTTTGAACTCGGTGCTGATGTTGTAATGCATTCGGCAACGAAATATTTGAATGGTCATGGAGACGTTGTTATGGGATTTTCCGTAGCAAAAACAGCTGAATCATATAAAAAAATAAGAGATTTTGTAAAACTTACCGGAGGAAATGCAAATCCGTTTGATTCTTATCTGTGTCTGAGAGGAGTGAAAACACTTTCTCTGAGAATGGAAAAACACAATGAGAATGCTATGAAAGTTGCCGAATATTTAAATGATCATCCTAAAGTTGAGAAGGTATATTATCCCGGACTTCCGGATTTTGAAGGTCATGAAACGGCAAAAAAGCAGATGAGCGGCTACTCTTCAGTTCTTGCTTTTGATGTGAAGGGAGGATATGAAGCGGGGAAAAAGTTGATGAAAATGGTTAAGATGATGACTCTTGCAGTTTCTCTCGGGACAGTGGATACTTTAATTCAACATCCTGCTTCAATGACTCACAGTGGAGTGCCGAAAGACGAAAGAATGAAAGCCGGAATAACAGATGAACTGACGAGGATTTCGGTAGGTCTTGAAAATGTTGAAGATATTATAGAAGATATAGAACAGGCTCTTGATAAAATTTAGGGCATATTTTTAATAATATCAATTAAAGTACTAATTGCATTTTTAGGATCTGTCTCTTTAATTCTTTTTCCTTTGCGGAAAATAAATCCTTTTTTTTGAGAAAAGGCTATTCCGATATCGGCATCTTTTGCTTCGCCGGGACCATTTACTTCGCAGCCCATAATTGCAACTTTGATATTTTTTGAAATTTTTTCTTCCTCAATCCGCTTTTCGAAGTTTTTTACAATTGATATAAGATCAACACTTACTCTTGAACATGTGGGACAAGATATCAGTTCCACACCTTCATCTCTTAGTCCCAATACTTTAAGAATCTCTCTGGCTACTTTTACCTCTTTTACCGGATCATCCGTAAGAGAGACTCTTATTGTATTGCCGATGCCATCTGCAAGGAGAGATCCTATTCCTATCGAAGATTTAATTGTTCCTGAATAAAGTGTACCTGCTTCAGTAACACCGAGATGGATCGGATAATTACATTTTTTATCTATTATTCGGTTTGCTTCTATGGTTTCTTTTACGTTGGAAGATTTAAGTGATAGTTTTATATTTGTAAATCCAAGCTCTTCAAACATCTCCACTTTATCCATTATGGAATTGACCATCATTTCAGCTTTTGATCTGTTTTTATTAAAATATTTTTTTTCTATCGAACCGGAATTAACGCCTATTCTTATCGGGATCCCGTATATGGAAGCTGTATCAATAATGGATTTGAGTTTATCCCTGCTCCCGATATTTCCCGGATTGATTCTTAAGCCTTTTGCCCCTGCAATTATTGATTCTATTGCAAGACTGGTACTAAAATGGATATCGGCTATAACCGGCAATGGAGATTCTTTAACAATTTTTTTAAATGAATCAATTACGTTTTTTTCCGGCACGGAAACCCGGACGATATCACATCCTGCAAAATAGAGTTCCTTGATCTGAGCAAGTGTTGCTGTTGAATCCCCGGTTTTTGTCGATGTCATCGATTGAACTGAGACCGGATGATCTCCTCCGATTCCTACATTGCCAATAAAGATCTCTTTTTTCATATCTTTATTATACCAGAATAGAGATGAGATAATGTTTTAAAAAATCAATTTTTATAAAGTTTGATGTTTCCGTTGACGGTTTTTAACCTTATTTTATATTTTCCACCTTCAATATTTCCGGAGATAGAACTTCCTATAAATCCTTTTGAAATTTTAAGTGGAAAGTCGCTTTTTATATGACCGTTTAATGTGGATCCGTTGACAACAAAGGATGAGTTGGAATCCAATTCGATTTTCAAGGAACCGTTCACGGATTTCATGAACATATCTCCCGAAAAAAGGGATTGCCTATAAACATGTATGTTGCCGTTTACAGTAGATAAGCTGCAAACGTTCATTACTGCGTGAAATGATATTGTTCCGTTTACCGTTCTTGCCTTAACCTTACTGAAATTGCCTTTACCGTCGATATTTCCATTTACGGTTTTAATGTATATTTCATTAAGATTATTCGGTATTTCTATCTTATAATTGATACAAGCGTTTATATTGTTTTTATATCCTCGAGGAAAAATGTTCAATCCGTCTTTATCATATTCAAAAATAATTTTAACGGATTTCAGTTCAAATTTGTTTTCTGATCTTTTTATGGCTTCGATATTTATTTTTTTACCATTGTAAGTTTTTATATTAATATTTCCGTTAATATTCTTAATATTAAGTTTTGATGAGTCTGAAGCTTCAAATGATCTGTTTATTGTTTCACTGTATTCTCCCGCAATCATGTAGAATGTAAGCAATAATATAATAAATATAATAAACAATATTTTTCTCATAAAAAACCTCCATATATAGTTAAACGTCCCGGATGGAAAAATGTTCCAATTATAAATATTGAACCGAGGAAAGAAATATTATAATATCAACTAAATAAAAGCAATGAACTACTATCTTTCACTTGGAAGTAATATCGGAGATCGGTATGGATATTTACAAAGAGCTATTGTGGAAATTTCCGAAATTGGAAAAATAATAAAAATCTCTTCGATATATGAAACATCTCCTGTTGGAGTAAAAGATCCGCAGGATATGTACCTTAACATGGTTATCTCTGTTTCATCTGAAATCTATCCTGATGATATGCTTGAAATTCTCAAACGGATTGAAAAGAAAATAGGACGGGATATTACCGATTCACATCTCAAACCAAGAAAAATAGATATTGATATTCTTTTCTGTGATGAGATGATAATAAATAAAGATAATTTAGTAATTCCTCACAAAGAGGTTGAGAAAAGAAAATTTGTACTTATTCCTCTATCGGAAATAGACCCGGAATTGATAAATCCATTAAGTGGGAATTCTGTGAAAGAGATGCTTAAGCATTGTAAAGATAATGGATATGTTCGTTTGGTAAAAAAAATATAGTTTAAAAAATTATATTGAGAATATCCTCGGGGAGGGATTTTACAGGGTTTTCAACTATTCTCCCTATCTCTTTCCCCTTGTTAAAAAAAATAAAAGTAGGGACCCTTAGTATTTTTAAGTCGGAAACAAAATATTTGGCTCCGTCGGTTTTTCTTCCGACACTTATGTAGGTGATTTCAATTTTATCGGGATTGATGAGGTCTATCAGTTTAATAAATTTAGGAACATTATTCCGCGAATCACCACACCAAAAAGCGAAATAGACCTTGATTGCATCCACTTTGTTTATTTTATTTCCGAGCAATGAAATGACGGAAGAATCGACAGAATATTTCCGGAAAATATTGTTCCATTCGTTATGTTTTAAAATTTCAGTTTTTGAGGATTTTTTTTCATTCTCAGAACACAGTGTTAAAAATAAAGATAGAAATACAAAGAAAAAAATAGCGGCTTTTTTCATAAAAACACCTCTTTGTGAATAACAAGCTGAACTGTTCCTTTTTTGCCAAGAGAGATAATATCACCGTCTTTAAGTTGTTGTTTTACAGTTTTAATGCTATTTATATAAACTCCGTTTGTCGAGTTATTATCGGTTATGAATATTTCACTGCCTGCCCGCTCGAATGTGCAGTGTACTTTGGAGATTATGGGTTCTGCCACAATTATGTCTACTTGAGACGGATCTCTTCCGACTCTGATAAAATTTTTATCTAATTTTGCCGTTGATATTTTTTCTCCACTGACATATATATCAACTTCGATTTTCATAGAATTCATTTTGTTGAGTTCATTTGAGGAGAGTTTGCGTTCTATAAGGGTATTATCATTAACCTTGCTATAATTTTTTTCAGGATGTTTATTTACAGCTTCTTTCTTTTTCCCCTTAAATTTTTTAAACAAATTTTTAAACATCATTTATCCTCCAAAACATATTTATTTATAAACTCCGTAAGAAATTTTTCTCCTTTCCTGTTTCTGCCCTTTAAAATAAATATATTTTTTTTGACATTTCCTTTTGAAAAGTATGATATCCTAATGCCAAATGAATTTTTTGGTTTATCAACTTTTTTTATCTTATCTGCAGTCAAAGCCATACTGTGAGACGGTCTTGTAATTGAATCAAAAATTATCAGATTTTTTTTTAGTATCAGCTGACCGGAGCAACCTTTATTAAAAATTCCGTGTTTATGAAAAAATCCCAAACTTATTGATCCGTTGCTTTTTAAAGTAGAATTCCAGAACTTTTCTGCCTTTTTAAAATCTTTCTTGAAAAAATTAAGCTTTCCTGCAAAAGAGTATAATTTTGAAGATTTAATTCCGTTTTGAAGAAGATTATCTATTTTCTGTTCGGCGACCTTCAGATTTCCTTCCTTTAAAATTTTTCTTAAATTTATTAACTCTAAATCAATGTTAATATCAGATTGCTTTGAAATAGATTTTTCTTCCTCGATTTTTTCCGTAGGAATGGTTTTTTTGATTTCCTGATCAGAAAACGTGTTTGTATTATTCGTTTTTTTCTTGGAAATAGTATTCTTATCTCTATTTATCGAAATTTGTTTATCTTTTAAAATAGTATCGGTCTTTTTTCCAAAGTTATTACTGCCTTTTATAGGAACATCAGGTTTTCTGATTTTGGGGGGTTGTATCTCTGACTTTTTCTCAAAAGAATTATCTATTTTCTCTTTTTTATCTGTTTTTTTATCTAAAGAGACGGGAATATCTTTTTGTTTATCTGGTTCATTCTTTTTTAAGGAGATGCTGTTTTTTTGAGATAAAGCAGAAGTGAGTGTCGTTTTTGAGGAAGGTTTTATGAGAAAAAAATATACTGCCGACAAGCCGAGGACAAAAATCAGAGATATCAATGAGATAAGAATCTTTTTTTTGGCGGATCCCGATGATGAAGTTTCAATTTGCCTGTGTTCAAGCAGTGTTGTCTTTCCTCTTCTTATTTGAGTTGTTTCGTTTACTTTTTTTTCCAACGATTCAACAGCTTTAAGCATCTCTGTTGCAGATTGAAATCTTTTTTCAGGTTTTTTCTGAAGAGCTTTTAAAATAAATTTTTCTATCCTTGATCCGATCTCCGGATTGTATATGGAAGGACGTGGAGGTGGTGTTTCAAGATGTGCTTTTTGAATTTGAAAATCCGAATTAGTCTCCGAATCAAAGGGAACAGTTCCTGTGACCATCTCAAAAAATGTTATACCGACCGAATAAAGATCTGATCTGAAATCTATATTTTCACCCAAAATCTGCTCAGGGGGAGTATACCACGGTGTCCCAAGAAGCATTCCTGTTTTTGTAAGCCCCTGTTTTCCGAAAACTTTGGCAATACCAAAATCCGATAGCTTTATCCTACCTTCTTCGGTAATGAGAATATTGGCAGGTTTGATATCTCTGTGAATAACATTTCTTGAATGCGAATATTCCAGACCTTTTAAAATTTGTTTCAAAATTGAAAGTGCTTCCTCCACAGAGAGAATTCTTTTTTCCAAAAGTAGATCTTTAAGGTTTTTGCCTTCGACATACTCCATCGCTATAATATTATCATCGTCAATTTTTGAAAAACTGAATATTGTAACTATATTAGGATGATTCATTCTTGCCTGCGTCATTGCCTCTATCTTAAATCTCTCCATGAGTTGATTGTTATTTGCAAGTTGCGGATGAATTACTTTTAGTGCAATATCTCTGTTTAGCATAGTATCCGTGGCATAGTAGATAGTACCCATACCACCCTTACCAATTTCAGCTTTTATTAAAAAATCGCCTTTTTTTTCGCCTGTTTTAATCATTTCTTTATCTTTATTTTAAATAATTTACCTTCGTCATAAAAAATCATAATATAATCCGATTCCCTTATAACTTTATGGGCTTTTATTTTTATTCCGGAATGAATATAATTTTTTTTTTCCTTTTTCCCGGTGCCGTATTCTATTGTATAATATTCATCGTAAAAAAACAGTTTTCTATTTCCCGATTGCTCGGAATAAAGCAGATTATCTGTTTTTTGCACGGGTTTTACAATTTTTTCTACCGGAGATTTCTGTGATTTAAAATTTCCTGAAGATTCCGTTTCATTTTTTTTTAACAAATTATTAATAATAAGCAGTAATACGATAATTAAAAGAAGCAGTAAAAATTTTTTAATGTAAGGAATTGCATTTTTTTTTAATTTATTATCTATCTTAATCGGGTGGGTCATATCATCTTTATCTGTATTTCCCACATGGATGTTTAGAATGGTAATATTATCTATTCCACCGTTTCTGTTACCCAATTCTATGAGCTCTTCAGTAGCTTTTTTAGGGGAATAGGAGAGACAATACTCTTTGATAATATCATCCTCCACCATATCGGTTAATCCGTCTGAACACATTAAAAATATATCTCCGTTCTTTATCTTCAGATCTTTTTTTATATACGGGTTAAATGCCTCTCTTGCTCCGAGAGACATGTAAAGAATGTTCTTTTGAGGATGTCTCCTTGCTTCGGCTTCTGTTATTCTCCCCTCCTCCCTCATTTTTTCAACGAAGGTATGGTCTATCGTGACCCTCTCCATCCTGTTATTTCTAATAAGATAGATTCTTGAATCTCCGACATGAATTATTTCAGCTTTATCCCCATTAAACACTATGGCACTAAATGTTGTACCCATTCCTCGTTTGTCTATATCTGAATTTGCAGTTTCAAGTATTTTTTTGTTTGCTTCCTGAATAGCAAATAGCATAGATTTGCTGATTGAAATTTTTTTCTCTCTACTATTTTTAAATTCGGAAATAAAAGTTTGAGTTCCTAATTGTGAAGCTACATTTCCCGCTTTATGACCGCCCATTCCATCTGCAACAATAAATAATTTTTCATCATTTGAGATGTATTCGATGGCAAAATAGTCTTCATTACCACCTCTGACTCTTCCTATATCGCTTTTTCCGTAAGATTTTATCTCCATAGTTGATTTTCCGGACAAATAAATCACTTTTTTTTTAACATAGTGATATTTTTTTGTCAAACCTAAATTTCAATTTATATTGGCGGTTTATAAGGATTAAGATTTTTTTTTATTTTCTATGAAATGTTTTGTATTATAATTAAATGATAAATCTTTAATATTCGGATTTATTTCTCTGTTTAACACCAGGATATCTATACCGTTCAATTGAGAAAAGATTTCTTCAACTTTGGCATCTTTTACGATTGATATCAGATCTATCACATCAATTGAGGATAATATTTCCTGCTTTTCTTCAACCGGTATCTGAGACTCATTTTTAAAAATAATTACCGACAAAATATCGCCCTGTCTCTTTGCAAAATCAAAAAGATCAATATGCCATGGTTCAATAAAATCAAAAAATCCGCAAGTAACAATAATCCTTTTCTCTCTTTTATTCTCAATTCTTTTTTTCAATTCTGAAAGATTAATTAACTTAGTCATAATAGTGTCTGAAACAAACTACTTTTTAAATTGAATAGTATCCGTAAAATTCCATTTATGATTGATTCTTGTAATTCCTATATCCCGGTTTTTGGAGACCACTCTGAATGTGTAGAGCATATGATGATAATCAAAGGGATATCCCTCTCTCTTATGAACGGCAATATTCAGATAATATGTGCCGTTAATAAGATTCAAAGCAGGAATTTCTATCGTTACTTTTCCCTTACCTGATATTTTTTTAGCTTTAAAATTTTCTATTTCCGTATTCGAACCGTAACAGTTTATTCCTTCATAATTAACAATACCAATTCCAAAAACAAAATCTTTTTCGGAAGACTTAGCATTCACATCAAATTCTATAGTGAGTGGTTCATCAGAATCATATATATACTTTTCTTTCCCTTTACGGTCTATCATCTTTACATTTGATATCTCAATCTCTCTGCTGCCCCATCTTTTTTCTTTATTTGTCGCTCCTTCAAGCTGTTCTTCAATATGTTTAAGGTTGGCCTTTTCTTTATCTTTTTTACCGATATATTCTAAATATGCATCTGTTATTCTCTTTGGAAATCCCTCTTTCTCTATCTTACCGTTCTTAAGCCAGATCACTTTATCACTTATCCGTTCAACGGTGGCAAGATCATGTGAAACAAATATAATTGTTTTTCCCTTTCTTTTAAATTCATTTATCTTGTCGAGACATTTAGGTACAAATGAAGCATCTCCGACTGCAAGAACTTCATCAATAAGGAGAATTTCAGGATCTACATTGATTGCAATGGAGAACCCGAGTCTCATGTACATTCCTGAAGAATAAGTTTTTACCGGTTTGTCAATAAAGTTTTCAAGCTCTGCAAAACTTATAATATCATCCAGTTTTTCCTCTATCTTTTTTTTTGAGAGTCCGAGAATGATGCCGTTGATAAATATATTTTCTCTTCCCGAGATTTCAGGATGGAAGCCTGCTCCTAATTCGATAAGGGCTGAAATTCTTCCTGATGTCTCTACTGTTCCGCTTGTAGGTTTTGAGATCCCGGCTAATATTTTAAGAAGTGTGCTTTTCCCGGAACCATTTTCTCCTATCACGCTTAATGTTGTTCCTTTCTTTACATTAAAACTTATTCCCTTAAGAGCTTCAAATTTTTCACCGGTCTTGAGATCTGCAAAAAGTGTATTGTTTAAAAAAGCACTTTTTAAAGTTAGAAACTTATGTTTATTTGCAAATTTTTTGTAATACTTATGGAGGTTTTTTACTTTCACGTTTCCCATTGATCAAACCTCTTCCACAAATGTATCTCTAAGTTTATCAAAAATCTTATAGCCTATATAGAAGAACAGAAGACCTATTAATATAGTGATGAAAAGTCTTTTATAATGAGGCAGGGAACCGTAAAAGAATGTATATTGGTAAGATTCGATAATATGAGTCATCGGATTCAGGGAGAGAAAGAATTTTAATAATCTGGAATTCTGAATGGGTCCAAACGAAAAGGGATAGATTATCGGAGTTACAAAAAACCAGAGTGTTAACATATTCATTAAAATATCTTTAATATCTCTGAAGTGAACCGTTAACGAGGAAATGAGAAATCCGAGACCCATTGTAAAGATAAACTGGGCAAACATATCAATAGGCAAGAACAGAATCCATAGGCTTAAGGATTTTCCGAGAATTAAAAATGCAATAATGAGAATCGGTACTCCGAGAATAAAGTGGATCATATTTGTCACAACGACCATAATCGGAAGTATCTCTACGGGGAATTTTATTTTTTTTATAAGAGGACCATTGATTATCAGTACGTTTGCGGATTCCAGCAATGATGATGAAAACCATGTCCACGGTAATATTCCGGAAAAGAAGAAGAGAGAATAATATATTGATTTTTCCATCTCTGCATATCTCGGTTTAAAGATAAGTCCGAAAACTATGGAATAGACTGTAACAAGGAGAATCGGGTTCATGAAGCTCCAAAAAAAACCGAGAACAGTCCCTCTGTATTTTGCTTTTAATTCTCTTGATACCAGCACATACAGAAGTTGCCGATATTTATAGAGTTCTTTCAAACTATTTATCATATTTAATTCCGGCTAATACAGAATCCATCTCTTTCGTATAAATTCCCGGAGAATCGTAAATTACCAACGATGTTAATTCCTCGAAATTTCCTCTGTAATTTGATAATTGTACCAAAAATCGCTCGGGTTTTCCATAAGAAAAGGAAAATATCTTTCTTATCTTCCTTATATACAATCCGACACGATGTTTTGTCAGATTGATCAACTCTTCAAATCTGAAGAAAGGAAGGATTAGGAAGATATCCCCTTTTTTACTCAAAATGTTTTTACTGTTTGTGAGAAGTGCTTCAAGCGTAAGATCCGTTTCAAATTTCGCTGTTCTTATTTCAATATTTGAACTAAGTTTTCCCGTCCCTGTTTTTAGATATGGAGGGTTTGAAAAAATTGTATCGATTTTTGTAAATTTTTTGTAGATTTCATTAAAATCTCCGCAAAACAGTTCAAAACTATCGGAAAAGCCATTAAGTTCGGAACTCTCTTTTGCAAGAGTGCAAAGACTTTTTTGAATTTCAACTGCTTTAATTTTTTTTGCTTTTCCCGTATATAGAAGTAGAAATGATATAATTCCCGATCCTGTGCCTATCTCAAGGATATTACCGGTCAAATCCGGAATAAAATCGGCAAGAATGGGGGAATCGACACTAAATCTGTATCCGTCTCTTTTTTGCAGAACCTTAACCCTGTTTTTGTAGAAATGGTCAAGTGTGATTTCTTCACCGTTGATTTTTTTCATCTTTTAAATAGTTGCAAATCATATTCAAGCAATAATTAACCGTCCTTTTTTTTACAATTTCTCTTCCGCCCGGGAATATTTTGTATTGAGAGATATCTTTTTTTTCAGTGTTAAGGTGCATAAAGACCAGACCAACCGGCTTTTTTGAAGTACCGCCTCCGGGACCGGCAATTCCCGTTACGGATATCCCTAAATCTGCTCCGGAAATTATTCTCGCATTCTCCGCCATTTTTTTTGCTACCTCTTTTGAGACTGCTCCATATCTTTTTATTGTTTCTTCTTCGATCTTCAGTATACTGCTTTTTAATTTATTGGAGTACGGAATAAATCCTCCTAAAAACACTTCCGAACTACCGGGAACATTCGTAAGTGTATTCCCAAGACCTCCTCCCGTGCAGCTCTCTGCAGTACATATAGTAAGTTTTTTATTGATTAATTGTTTGACAACAAATTCTTCGATAGAAATATTTTCTTCAGTTATTAAAAAATCTTTGAGTTTTTCCTTTATTTTTTCAGACAGTTCATCCGTAAGTTCTTTTGCTTCATCAATACTTTTTTTTGAACGACCGAGAAGATGAACTTCAATGATACCCGGAGAGGCGAGAATTGTTGTTACGGGATTTTTATATTTTCGGTAGATCCCGGCAACAAGAGAATCTGTTTCGGATTCTGTTAATCCTCCGAATTTAAAATTTCGCCTGTATATAAAAAAGTTTGATAGTTTAGAAATCTTTTCTCTTAATATTCGGTCAAACATCGGCTGCATTTCCCGAGGAGGACCCGGTAAAAGAAGTAGCCGACAGTTATCTTTTTCATAATATTGTCCCGGAGCAGTTCCGACACTGTTTTCGAGAATTTCGGCACCTTCAATGACAAATGCTTGCCTTGTATTGATCTCCGGCATGGAGATACCTCTTCTCTTGAACATTGTTTTTATTCTCTCAACGATCTCTTCTTTAAAAATAAGGTTAAGTTTAAGAGCTTCTGCTGCAGATTCTCTTGTAATGTCATCTTCAGTAGGTCCCAGCCCGCCGGTAATTACTACCAGTTGAGAGCGTTTACATGCATTTTTTATAGCCCAGCTTAAATTTGTGATATCGTCTCCGACAACCATTTTTATTGATGTCAGGATGCCGTGTTCAGCAAGTTGTTCTGATACATATATAGAATTTGTGTCTATACGACCCAATTCAAGTAATTCACTTCCAACGGCAATAAATATAGCACGCATATTTTCCTCTCTTCATGATTCAAATATTATGGGAATCAGATCCTCAAGTCAATATTTTCATCGGATATTCGGATATTGAGTATTGTTTTTTTTATTATTAACCGGCATCGGTAGTTACTATTTTTTTTTTATATGGTTTGTTTAAGATTTCAATTAATGTTTTTGAGGGGATAAAATTGAAGAATTCAATAACATCACTGTTTTTCATTCTTATACAACCGTGGGAAGCAGGTGTACCTATGAGACCTTCTTCGGGAGTTCCGTGAATATAAATATAGCGTTTGTGAGAATCGACGTTTCCACTTCTGTTGATCCTGTTTTCCATTCCGTCCAGCCATAGGATCCTTGTTGTTACTTCATCTTTTTCAAGATCGGTTGAGTCTTCATAGATTTTTGCATTTTTCCCCGTATCGACCCTTCCTCTGAATATTCTTCCGACTCCTGCATTATTACCGATCTTCTCTTTTATTCTGTGAGTTCCGGTTGGTGTTTGGTTAGTTCCGGATTTACATCCGAGTCCGAATCTGCTTGTTGAGACCGAATATGTTTTTAGGATCTTTTCTCCTTTTATGATTGACATTTTCTGTATTTCCGGATCAACAATTATAAAAATTTCATCGGTTTTCAAATTGAAATATTTTTTAAGTTTAGTTTTTACTTTTAAAATATCTGTAAGGCTTATATCTCCTTTTTCCATTTTATCTCCCGGATTTATTATACCGTGCAGCATAATATTTGTGACAAAGAGTAAAAGAATAAGAGTTGATGTTCTTATTGGTTTCCATCCGATTTTTTTCTTGATCATTTTTATGAATATATCAAAAAGCAGGAGTTTTTTCAAAAGTTTATATTGTTATTTACATAAGGTACCGGTAGATATGATCACGAATTGTGAAATTTCATAGTTTAATAGTTATCCCTATCTTTTTAATTTACTTGTTTTTTAATCTATTCTTTCGAGAAAACTTTATTTATGTTAAAATAGTAACTTAAACTAAGAGTAATTCTTCGGAGGAAATAAAATGTGTCTTGCTTTTCCGGCAAAAATTGTTGAACTTGACGGTAATGATGCCGTTGTTGAATTTCAGAATGTAAAAAGAAAGGTGAGAACAGAACTGATAGGAGAATGTGAGATCGGAGATCATGTTCTTATTCATGCCGGATTTGCAATAAATAAACTTGATGAGCAGGCTGCAAAAGAGACTATGGAAACATGGGATGAGTTGCTGAAAACCCTAAGCGAAGAAGATCTGCAAAACTCAAAATTATAATTTTTAAAATCTGGAAAACATATAAACGGCAAAAGAACCGAGCCAATGTTCTCCCGCATAATGTCCGCTTCTTATATTGGAAAGTGTTTTAACGGCATGCTCTTCTATAGATTTTTTAAGAGTGGAGACTAAACCCGGATCGTTCTTGAATTGTTTCATAATATCTGCAAGACACCATGCTCTGCTCAGGTTTAACCCGTCAAGGTGTGAAAGTTTACCGTCGCTTCTGTCCGAGACTGTTGCGGGGGTCAGAAGTTTGCTTTTTGAAAAATCAGGAAAAAAGTTATTAAACCATATCGCAAATTTCTTCCTGCTCAATATTCGCAACATAAAGTCTGCTTCCTCAAGACATGGAGAGAGAAAATCTTCTCCTCCCGGTTCCCATCCGTCAGGGCAGTTTTTATCTTTTTCGAAATAATCACGGCCTCTTTTGACTATTAAATTGAGAAATTTTGTATTTCCTGTCTTTTTTGCATAATCGTAAGCGAAGACTAGTCCGAAAGCCGTATTTGGATGAACACCTGTTCTTATCGGATAAGTTTGTTTTGGCAAAAACTCAATAAATTTTTCAACTATCTTTAATTCAAGGGGTTTCAGATTTTTTGACCATCTTTTCCCATCTGCATCATTCCATCCATTCAGCTCTTCGGCAAGTTTAAGAAGCCAAGCCCAGCCATATGTTCTTTCAAAAGATTTTCTGTTTTTCTGATCAAAATATAAAAGCTCTTTTTCAAGATTTTTTTTTGTAAGATTTTTGTTTAAAGCAGATCTGATCCTTATGTTCTCAGAGATATTCGGGAAAATCTTTAACAGTTTTACAAGCATCCAGTGACCGTGGACAGAGGAGTGCCAGTCAAAGCAACCGAAAAAAGCAGGGTGCTGTTCCTTTGGTCCGAGAATTTCCGCTCTGTTGTTCATCACATGTGATGGTTTATTGGGGAATTCTTTTTCAATACAATTCAGTGCCATATTTGCAAATTTCGATGAGAGAGATTTGTCGAGTTTAAATTCAAATTTTCCTTTGAGAATTGATGTCTCGGAATTCAAAGAGCCAAACAAAAAAAGTAAAAGTGTTACAATAAGATAAAAGCCGGTAAAGTTTCTTTTCATTTTCACTCCTTGTTAGAATATACCATAAAACTATTAGAGTTTTAAAACACTTAGAGTTTATAAAAGCCGGGTTCCGTTTTTTTGTTGGATAAAGTTGCTTTTTCACTTTATTAAATTATAATAATAAAGGCAGGAGGGCTTATGAGAAAAAAAATTTTTTTACCGGTTTTAATTTTCCTTCTATTTTTACCGGCTTTTTCGAAAAACAACTGG
This sequence comes from uncultured Clostridia bacterium, assembly GCA_964633415.1. GTDB lineage: Bacteria > Acidobacteriota > Aminicenantia > UBA2199 > UBA2199 > CAZNLS01. The sequence continues at coordinate 37,215 of CAZWFY010000005.1, forward strand.
GAGATTGGAACTCACTACTCATATTGGACGATTGATATGATATCATCCTTTGTGGAAGATAGCCTTACTCCTGAAATTGAATATTACGATCCATCAAAGGCTTCACTTGATTTTACTTCCGAAGGAAATAACTTCGGATTTGAATTAAGATTTTTCCCTGCAGGAGATAAAGGATCTTTTTCGATTGGAATTTCCTATGAAAGAAATAATTTTAAAGCAAGAGTTGACGGTTCATATAAAGATAAGGATGATGATGGTAATGATTATACTGCAACAGCTTATGGAACACTTGATCTTGTTCCTCATTCGTTTAACTTTAGTATCCGGTGGGATCTCTGGCCGAAAGCAAGAGTCCATCCTTATATAGGTTTTGGCTTCGGATTCGGACAACAGGAGGGAATATTAACAATTCACTCTAAACTTGTAACAAATGTTCATGGATATAATGTTGTTGATGAGTCTGATGAATCATGGACATTTGATGATTTAAAGGATGAATACAAGAAAGAGGAGGGAAAAGATTTTCCGGTCGGTTTTTTCCCTATAATTCATTTCAGTTTCGGCATCAGAGGAAAAATAGTAGATCATCTGTATCTGCTTGCGGAAGTTGCTGTTTATGACGGAATGATCTTCAGAGGAGGCATTGCATACAGATTTTAAATTTTATTGTATAATTCCTTAAGGTAATTGACAATGGGAAATATTGATCCGAAAGGAAAAGCAGAAACAGTTGTTAAAGAGCGGACAGGGACGATCATTCCTAAAATGTTTAAAGTAATTCTTAAAAATGATGATTATACTCCAATGGATTTTGTAGTATCCGTATTGATGAAATTTTTTGAAAAACAGGTGTCCGAAGCAACAAAAATAATGCTTGATATACACAACAAAGGAAGAGGTGTTTGCGGAGTCTATATTTTTGATGTAGCCAGCACTAAAGCTTCACATGTTAATCTTTATGCCAGAGAGAATAATTTCCCTCTTATGTGTTCAGTGGAACCGGAGTGAGAATGAGAGTAAATAAGGAACTTAACAGTATTTTATCAGCGGCTTTTAATGAGGCTCACGAGAGAAAACATGAATATATAACACCGGAGCATGTTTTTTATTCTTCGCTTTTTTTCCCGACGGGTGCAGAGATAATGGAGAATTGCGGAGGAGATATTTCTATTTTCAAAAGCAGTCTCGAACATTTTTTTGAAAGTGATTTTATTCCGGTCGTTTCCGATAAAGATCCTGTTCAGTCGGAAGGATTTCTTGCACTTTTGGAGAATGCCATGACCCATGTTGCCTCAGCAGGTAAAGATGAATTGAAAATCACAGATGTTTATACATCTTTTTTTAACCTTAAAGAGTCATTTTCCGCATCGTTGATAGAGAGTCAGGGTATTTCCAAACTTGATATATTAAACTATATCTCTCATGGTATTACGGTTTTTGATAATATTAACGGCCAATCCGAAGAGGGAGATTATTTCGGAAATGAAAATGTATTCGAATCCGAGAATATTACGAAGGAGAAAAAAAAGAGGAAATATCTTGATCTTTTTACCGAAGAATTAACAGATAAGGCAAAATCCGGTGAGCTTGATCCGGTTATCGGCAGAGAAAAAGAGATATCAAGGACTATTCAGGTTCTTTGCAGAAGATTGAAGAACAACCCTGTTCATGTAGGTGAACCTGGTGTGGGGAAAACAGCGATCACAGAGGGGCTTGCAATGCTCATTGCAGAGGATAAAGTTCCGTCTCTTTTAAAAGGGAAAAAAATATTTCGTCTTGATATGGGAGGGGTGATTGCCGGGACAAAATACAGAGGAGATTTTGAAGAAAGATTAAAAAAAATAATTGATGAGATCATTGAAGACGGTAACTCCATCTTATTTATTGATGAAATTCATAATATAGTTGGTGCAGGAGCTGTTTCAGGCGGATCTATGGATGCTTCTAACATTTTGAAACCGGTTCTTTCAAACAGGAAATTGCAATGTATCGGCTCAACAACTTATGAAGAGTATAAAAAATATTTTGAGAAGGATAGAGCTCTCTCAAGAAGATTTCAAAAGATAGATATTATTGAACCCAATGGTTCTGAAGCTGTTGATATTCTGTTGGGTCTTAAAGATAAATTTGAAAAATTTCACAATGTAAAATATACAAAAGCAGCATTGAAAGCAGCCGTTGAACTTTCCGAAAAGTTTATTAAAGAGAGATATCTCCCGGATAAAGCCATCGATGTGATCGATGAAGCCGGATCTCAGGCAAGGATTGAGTTTGATACGGATTCGGAAAGGAAGATTATAATTAATCCTGAAAAGATAGCGAAAGTGGTTTCCGGTATTTCCAGAGTGCCTGTGGAAAATATTACTGAAAATGATATAGAAAAAATGAAAAGTCTTGAAAAGAGATTGAAAAAACGTATCTTTGGACAAGATAGAGCAGTCAGGCTAACAACAGAAGCAATAAAGAGAGCTCGAGCCGGTTTCAGAGAGCCGGAAAAGCCGATTGCATCATTTCTTTTCGTTGGTCCTACGGGAGTCGGTAAGACCGAACTATCAAAAGAAATCGCAAATGCTTTGGATCTGGATTTCCATCGTTTTGATATGAGTGAATATCAGGAAAAACATACTGTTGCAAGATTGATTGGGTCACCTCCCGGTTATGTTGGCTTTGATCAGGGTGGATTATTGACGGAGACTATAAGGAAATCACCTCACTGTGTGTTACTTCTGGATGAAATTGAAAAAGCTCACAGTGATATATTCAATACACTTTTACAAATAATGGACTATGCCACACTAACTGATAATTCAGGAAGAAGCTCTGATTTCAGAAATGTGATTTTCATTATGACCTCAAATGCAGGAGCGAGAAAGATCGGTAAACCGGAAATAGGGTTTGGAAATAAATCTGTGAACAGAGAAGCGATCACAAAATCCGTTGAAAAATATTTTTCACCTGAATTCCGTAATCGTCTTGATAAAGTTGTTCTTTTTGAACAGTTGAACAGGGAGACAATTATCAAAATTGTCAGGAAAAAGATCAATGAATTCAAAGAGCAGTTGAAAATAAAAAAAATAACATTGTCTCTTTCGGAAGAGTGCTATACCTTAATTGCTGACCATGGATATTCTAATCTTTTCGGAGCAAGAGAAATTGGTAGAGTGATTCAGGAAGAAGTGAAGAATTTTTTTGTAGATGAAGTTCTTTTCGGGGAACTTGCAAAAGGTGGTAAGGTAACCGGAAAGGTTGTCGAGGATAAAATCTTTTTTGAGTTAAATAAATAGTGTAATATTTATGAATACCCGAAGAGGATTCATATCCTCTTCGGGTTACCTAATCAATTATTTCTTCTTATAAGATTTTGATGAAGTAGATGAGCTTCTTGTTGAACTTCTGTAAGATGAAGATGATCTGGAAGAAGATACTCTGTAAGATGAAGATCTTCTTGAAGAGCCGGAATAACTGCTGCTTCTTTTCGGTGTGTAACTTTTAGAATAAGAGCTTTTATAGTTTAAGGGTTTTTTGTAGGAATAACTTTTTTTCGGTGTATAGGTGTATGCTCTGCTGCTTTTATATCCGGAATATGTACTTCTGTTTTTATAAGGACTTGAATATTTGTATGATCCGTAACTGTTGCTATATTTTCTTGACGGTGAAGAATAACTTTTATAGGTTTTTGATTTGTAAGCTGAGTTTCTGTAAGAGGATCCGTATGAATATTTCTTAGACCACCCCGAACTATATTTTTTTTTTGTCAGGGGTTTGGAATATGATCTTCCGGAAGTATATCTTCTTGCTGAAGATGAGTTAGCCGAAGAGTAATTCCGGTATGAAGAATATCCGTTCGAAGAGAAGTATGGATATTTTTTTTTCTTCTTAATCTTTTTTGTTGATGATGAAGATGTGGATTTTTTTACTTGAGATGAACTTGCAGCTCCCTTTGTTTTATAGTATTTTGTTTTCCCTTTGTAACTTCCTGTTCTATAACCGCTTGAGGATGATTTTACGGCACCTCTATTATAACTACGGTATTTTGAGGGAGGATATCTCTTTGTATTATATTTTTTTACATGGGATGATCCATAATTATTGTATTTTAATTTGGATCCGGAGGAATATTTATAAGCCTTCGCTGAAGAGCTTGTACTGCCTTTATATTTATAAACAGTTGCAGAATTATTGCCGCTTCCCAATGTTCTGCCGGTATTGAAATTTTTGCTTGAGATTATTGCACCCTTCTTATAAAGAGTTGCACGTCCCTTTGAGTTAATAACTTTGACGGTATTGTATTTCGGACGTATTGAAGGAGATGCTCCGATATATGAGAGGGAACTGTGTTTTATGTTTATGCGTCCGTTTGTATTTCTTTTAATTGCAACTTTTCTGATAGAAGATGACAAATTCCCTTTTCTGACAACAACCGTTGACATAGATCTGATCGGGATTCCGTTTCTGTAGTTATAGTTTTTAAGCCATCTTTTATTTATAACTATTACCGGCCTGTTATAGTAACTTAAAGGAGTCCAACCATAGTAATTTCCGCTGTATCCCCACGATACCCATGCGGGAGACCATCTGTAACCGGGAATCCAATACCATCCCCAAAAGCTGTTGTATTGCCATCTGCCGTAGTGGTAAGTATATGATCCCCATGTATCGTAGGAATACCAAACATATCCGTAGTAGGGTGTATATACCCAGCGACCGTTATAATATGGTCTCCAGTCATAACCTACATTGTAAGGAATCCATATATAGGTACTGTAGGATGAGTTATACCTCCATCTTCCCCTTCTTGTGAGTTCATATTCCGTATCTTCATATCCTCTCTGAAGATATCGGGAAGATCCTGATCTTGCATAATTGGCAACACCGTGCCTCTCCTCATTCCAAGAGTCAAAATCATCTTTTTCCGAGGAGGAAAAGTAGTAAGGTCTCTCGAACACCGAACCATTCCTCATTGTGATCTTCTGATTCTCTCTTATTATTTTGCTGTAATTATCGCCTGCAACTTCAGCCGCTCCGTCATATATAAAAATCTCGGTTCCTCTTTCACCGTAGAAATTTATTCTGTAAACACCTTTGCTTAAGATGAAGACACCGCAATCGGGAGTTTGAATTTCGATGTCTTTCTCATAATCCATACTGAATAGATCAAGGTATATCCCTCCTCTTTTAATAAAGATGGACATATCTGTTTTTCTCAATTTCGGAAGCTTATGAAATTCGACTTCCGTATCATTGTCAAGACGCAAAAAATTAGATCTTCCGAGGTAGATGTCAAGTCTTCCGTTGTTTGTTCCGGCAATGTCCTTCTCAAATATCGGAATATTAACTCCTGCTTCTTCAGATCCTTTGTCATAACTCCGATTCACATAAGTATCACCCCGGCTGTATTTTACCTTTACAACCTTTGCATCATCATAATATCTGGCAGAAGATGAATTCCCGTTTTCATATGCAAATCCCGAACCTAAAAGTAAAATTGTTGAGATCATTATCAATAATATTTTTTTCATCTTAACCTCCTGACTTTATATTAGCATGTTTAATGCCAGAGTTATAAGCGAAGAAATGTCCTGTTTTTGCAACAGAAATGATTTGAAAGAGAAATTCCGGTTTAAAGTTTTAAATAATCAACCGTTTTTTGAGCAAGCTTATCTATCTCTTTGATAATCGGACCGTCTGTTTCGGTTAAGTAATATGGAGTCTTGTTGTCCTTCTTAACACCTATCTGAGTTTCGAATGGAAATTCGGCAAGTATCTTATATCCCAGCTTCTCAGTTGTATCAATTCCTGCCGAAACAGGGAATAGTTCTGTTCTCTTCTGGCAGTGCGGACAGATAAAATATTTCATATTTTCTACTATCCCTATGATATCGGTCTCGATTTTATCAGCCTGAAACATATTGATCATTTTTCTTACATCAGCCAGTGATGCTTCCTGAGGAGTTGTAACTATAATTCCTCCGTCAAGTTCAACTTTCTGCATTATTGATAGAGGAACGTCGCCGGTTCCCGGTGGCAGATCAATCAACAGGATGTCGAGTTCTCCCCACTTTACATTGGCAAAGAACTGGACTATCAGTTTATTTGCAAGTGCTCCTCTCCAGATCAATGCCCTGTTCTTTTCGGTTATAAAACCGACAGACATTACTTTCATTCCGAATACATCGAGAGGGAGCATAAAATCCCCTTCCGCTACTATTTTTTCATCCTCAATCCCAAGCATCAGAGGAATATTCGGTCCGTAGATATCAGAATCAAGAAGCCCTACTTTCAATCCTCTCTTTGCCAGAGCAAGAGCCAGGTTTACAGTGACAGTTGATTTCCCGACACCGCCTTTCCCACTTGCTATTGCTACTACCTTTTTTGCATCTATCTTTAATTTATCAAATAGATTTGACATATTATTATATAATTTATTTTGTTCTGCCATTTTTTCCCCTTTTTTTATTATATAGTCCTTACCTGATTTACTTTCTATTTATCAAAAATCAGAACTTTATGACAAATAAAGCCTGTTTTTTATTGATAAAAAAATCAGGTTAATTATGGAGCGGATATTGCATCAACCGGGCAAACTTCAACACATGCACCGCAATCCGTACATTTCTCCGCATCTATTACATAATGGTCATCTCCCATTGAAATTGCTTCAACCGGACATTCTGCTTCACAAGCTCCGCAACTTATACATTCATCAGATATTTTATGTGCCATAAATCCTCCTGTAAAAGGTCGTATTTTAAATCTAAAAGCCTATTTTGTCAATAAAATATATTTGATATATCAGTTCGGATATTTGATCTATCAAACTTTCCCGACAAATCTGATAGATTTAAACGGATTGGCTTAGTATGATATACTTTTAAGTCCGTAATATGCAAATCGGGATAAAATAAATGGAATTCGGGTCGCTTATATTTTTATTTTTATTTCTGCCTATATTCCTATTCTTCTATTTTATTTCACCTTTAAGAATAAAAAAAATCGTTCTTATGGTTTTCAGTTTACTTTTTTATTATTTTGTTGCCGGGAATTATGCAGGGGTTTTAATATTATCAATCTTATTTAATTTTTTTATGGGAGATTTAATAGAAAAATTGTCTGTCATCAAAAAAAGAAGATTAGCTCTAACATTCGGAATTATCGTTAATGTATTTACTTTAATATACTTTAAATATATGGCGTTTTTTTTATCCGGGATAATTTCGGTTAAAGGACTCTTTTTCTCCGGAGAGATAGCAACCGGATCTTCATCTTTCCCTGTCGGGATATCATTTTATACTTTTATTGCAATATCCTATCTTACGGATATCTATAGAAAAAATGCAGCCGGTTTCAGTAAGATATCAGATATTGCACTCTCTTTTACAATGTTTCCGAAACTATTGGCGGGTCCTATCACGCTTCACTCAAAGTTCTCCCGACAGATAACTTTGGAAAGGAGATACCTTTATGATTTTGATGAAGGGGTAAAAAGAGTAATAATCGGACTCGGGAAAAAAGTCCTGATTGCAGACTATCTATCCGGAACCGCAAATGATATTTTTAATATCCCGAATGGAATGTTGACTTTCAGTCTTGCATGGTTGGGAGCAATTACGTATACCTTGACTCTCTATCTTGATTTTTCCGGATATAGCGATATTGCCATAGGATTAGGAAAGATCCTGGGATATGATATTCCTGAAAATTTTAATTTTCCGTATATTTCAAGATCTATAAAAGAGTTCTGGAAAAGATGGCATATATCACTTTCGGAATGGCTTCAAACATATCTTTTTCTCCCTATTGCCTATTGGGTAATGAGAAAGATCGAAAAAGATACTTTTTTTAAAGTTAAGACTGAGAATGTTGCCTATATTTCTTCATCTTTCATAACGATGGTAATATGCGGACTCTGGCACGGAGCAGCCTGGACATTTGTATTTTGGGGTGTGTTTCACGGATCAATGCTGATAATCGAACATAATTTTTTAAAGAGATTTTTAAAAAAAAAGAGATATTTTTTACTTCAATGGTTTTATGCTCAGATAGTTATTATATCGGGGTGGGTTATTTTCCGATCATCGGGATTAGATCAAATTAAAGATTTTATGTTTTCAATGGTTGGATTCGGACAAGGGAGCGGTATCAAATATAGTGCCGGTTTTTATATTAATGCTCAATTTGTCTGGATTCTGTTTGCAGGGATAATTGTCTCCTTCCCAATATTCAATTGGATAAAACAACGATTATCCGGGGGATCTGCAACTGTTAAAATAGTATCGGGAGCGATTGAATCTCTATCTCTTTTGGTGATTTTTATATTAAGTATAATGGCAATTGCCGGAGGGACTTATAATCCTTTTATATATTTTAGGTTTTAAAACAAAATGAATGATATGATAAAGGAAAAAAGAAATTTTAAATTTTCATTTCTATCTCTGATATTTTTAATAATTATTTTAATACCTATGGTAAATGATCTGTTTAAATTATACTCTCCGGGAAAACTAAGGGAGAATCGAAAAGCAGCAAAAAAACCTGAACTGCTCAAGATGGATTATAAGCGGTATTTTAAAGATTTCAAGAACTTCTATGAAGATACTTTTTCATTTCGTCCCGATCTTATATTTTTCAATAATTATCTAAGAGTTAAACTTTTCAATGTTTCACCTGTCGACAGGGTTATGATAGGAAAAAACGGCTGGCTTTTTATAAAAAAACTTAAGGAGAATAACAGAGAGATCGATTATTCCCGGTCAATAGAAAAATTTTCATCAGCAGATCTTGCTTTGTGGGGAAAAGTTTTTAAAGACAGGAACAGATGGCTTAAAGATAGAGGAATAAGAATGTTTATCGTTATTGTTCCTAATAAAAGTACAATCTATTCCGAATATCTGCCTGATAATGCAAAAATAATGGCAAAACAGATAAGAACGGATCAACTTATTTCATACTTCAGAGATCATTCTGAGATCAGAATCCTTGATCTAAGAAAAGAGATGTTAAAGGCAAAGAAATCAAAAAGATTGTATTATAAAACCGACTCACACTGGAATTGGTTCGGCACTTATATCGGATATAGTAAGATTATAAAATATCTTTCCGGTTTCTATGATAATCTTCAATCTATGCCTTTTGATTTTTTTGTAAGAAAAAGGGTTGTTTTTTCAGAAGGCGGAGATCTTGCCGCTATTTTATCTCTTCAACATACTCTTTTTAAAGAGAGATTTTTCAAACTTTTTCCCGGCGAAAGTGTAAGCATTAAGAGGTTCAGGCTTAAAAAATTTCATCGGAAAAGTGTTATTTCCATAGTTACGGAATGCAAAACGGGTATTCTTCCTAAAACAATAATGATTCATGACTCATTCGGGTTGCGGTTAAGAAAAATGCTGTCCGTTCACTTTTCAGAGATAATTTATCTGAGAGACTGGGGGTTCAATTTTTTCCCGGATTTGATAGTGAGAGAAAAGCCCAAAATAGTGATCTATGAGATTGCAGAAAGATTCTTACACAATTTTTCCCTTAAAAATCCCAAAGAAGTATCGTTAGAATAGCCGTAATTTGCAATAAAAAGAAAAAATAGAGATAAAAAATCTATATGCATTCTGTTTATTGACCAAGAAATAAAAAAATGTTAAATTGTTAAATTGTTTTTAAGGGGAATAATATGATTATTGGTGAAATTGAAAGAACAAAAACAGAAAGGCTGAGAATTGAAGCCAGTAACTACAAAGGTGTGGACTTTATATCTGTAAGAATTTACTATCAGGCCGATAACGGTGAGTGGCGTCCGACAAAGAAAGGTATTACCGTTAAACCTGAAAAGGTTGATGAACTGATTGCTTTTCTTGGTGAAGCAAAGACTAAGATTAAGATCGGAGAGAAGGAATAAGAATTTAAATGAATGATAAAGCACTGGAGAAGTTACTAAGATTTACCAAACAGTTTATAAAACTGCGCACACTCGGACATCTCTGGAATGCTCTTATCAAACTCCATTATGCTGATGTTGCTACTTTAATTGAACATTTAAGTAATGCCGAGAAAAAGATAGTTTTTCAGCTTTTTTTTGACAGAAAACTTGAAACATCAAAATTTTCCGAGATTATAAGTGAGATCAAGCCTGAAATTGCAGTTGAAATTCTTTCTGATTTTGATCTGAATAAGATAATTCCGATTCTTAATGAGATGTCTTCCGATGATGCCGCATCTTTAATATCACTTTTCAGCGATGATCTTCAGCTGGAAATTTTAAAGAAGATGAAAAATGAAGATGCGGTTGATGTTCAGGAACAGTTAGCATATCCGGAAGAATCTGCCGGAAGAATTATGTCTTCCGATTTTTTAGCTCTTTCTGAAACAACAACAGCATCTGATGCAATATCTGCGATTCAACTTGCCGGTGAAGATGTCGATGTTCCGTTCTATCTGTATGTCATAAATGAAGAGGGAAGATTGATGGGTGTTGTCTCTTTAAAACAACTGATACTGATTAAGCCTAAGATGAAATTAAGGGAGTTTATGAACACCGATGTATATAAAGTCGATGTGTTTACTGATCAGGAAGAAGTTGCAGCTGTAGTTGCAAATTATAATCTTCTTGCAATTCCGGTTGTTGATGAAAGTGATCGGCTTGTCGGAGTTGTTACGGTTGATGACATTATTGATGTAATTCAGGATGAAGCAACTGAAGATATCTATAAATTGGCAGGTGTCAGTCAGGATTACAGCGTTGATTTGAGTATAGGAAAATCTATATCAAAAAGGATTCCCTGGCTGTTCTTAAGCCTTTTTACCACTTCTCTCTCTGCATTCGTAATTTCACTTTTCAAAGGAACAATAGAACAATTTATTTTTCTCGCTGTTCTAATGCCTATGGTTACCGCTATAGGTGGAGTCGTAGGTAATCAGACTGTTGCCATAATGGTCAGAGAGATTGTATTTGGTTCAAGAGACTGGAAACGATCAAAAAAGATACTGTTAAAAGAAATAGTGGTTAGTCTGGGGAACGGGCTGATAATAGGTGTTATCGCTTCGATATCCACATATTTTTTCTTTAACAACTGGAAACTCGGACTTATTTTCGGAGGGGCAATTATTTTTAATCTCTTGAATGGAACGTTTTTCGGAACGATTATTCCATTATTTTTAAAAAAACTGAGATTAGATCCTGCACTGGCTTCGGGTCTTGTTGTTAGTATGCTCACCGATTCTCTCGGATTTCTGTTTTTTCTCGGCGTCTCAACACTTATATTTCTTTAGATCTCCATGCCGATTGAAAAAGCCCGGGGTTTTATGCTCGGGTCGATAATTTTAAATGATCAGGATAAGATTGTATCCATTTTAACAAAGGATAGTGGAATAATTAAAGCTGTTGCTCCCGGTGCTTTAAAAAAGAACAACAGGTTCGGAGCTATGCTTGAACTATTTACAGAAGCAAATATTTTTTATTATACTAAAGAGGGAAAAGAACTTGTAACTCTGTCAAAGGGCGATATCTTGAAAAGTTATTTTGATGTTGTCTCTGATCCCTTGAGAATTTTTTATTTTTTTTTTATGGATGAACTTATTGAAAAATTCCTTCCTGCGGAATTCAGAGCAAAACGGATCTATAAGCTATTATCCTCGGTTTTAAAAAGTAGTGAGTCGGGAATTGATCCTAAAAAGCTTCTTCTCTATTTTATAGTGTGGTTTTTAAAGATAGAAGGTTTAATGTTTAATCCGAGATTATGTTATAACTGTTCTTCCGGAGAGTTAAGGGAAGCTTGGATAAAAGATGATTTCTCCGGAATATTATGCGGTCGTTGCAGGGTAAATGAAAAAATATATCTTAGAAATCAGGATCTGGATTTTTTGGAATGGATAGAGAAAAATCCTCCGGAAAAGCTTGAAGAGTGGAGCGACAATTTAATATTTGACCGACTGTTGATAGTCTTTAAAAATAAAGCTGAATTTCATGGAGAGATAAAATTAAGATCAGCACGTTATCTCAAAGAGTTCGCTTAAATTATTTTTATTTATCTATCACCCATTTATTGCCGGATACTGTTAGTTTTTTTTCATCAAGATAAACTTCAACACCTGATCCCCCTTTCCTGAAATCGGTAACGATATCAACATGCTGTGCCGAACTGTTTGCAATTCCGTTTTCATAGAATTTTTCCATTTTGTTTTTTTCTTTTCCTGAAGACGGATTGTCAATAAAGCATTCGGGATAGCTGTCACCTATTGCTATATGAAGGGTTCCTCCCACTTTCTCCACAAAGAGAGGGTGTTTAAGAGCTTTTTCCAGACCGGGATTTACTCCGAAAGCAACTTCACCAAGCCGATGTGATCCTTCATCAGTATCGACAATAGTTCGAAGAGTTTCATCGGATTGTTTTGCACTGTATTCTTTTATAACTCCATTGATAAATTTTAAATAGATTCCCTGAATTGTTACTCCGTTATAAAAAACCGGAAGATCTACAAAGATTTCCCCTGAAACCGAATTGGCATTTGGACTTGTAAAAACCTCTCCATCGGGAAAGTTTCTTTTTCCTATACATTTTATTATATTTCTTTCTGAGATATCCATTGTCAATTCAAGTTTTTTCCCTGAGTCAGGATGTAGTGTAATAATGCGGATTTTCTTTGCTTCCTTTAAAACTTTATTGAGTGGTTCTTCGAGTTCATCAAGTAACATCGGATCGGTTGTTGATGCTTTGACTATTATATCTGTATACTCTTCGAGAGTCATATCTTCAATATCTGCAAATGCTTTTGTTGGGAAAAGTGTTAATACCCACTGTTTGGCAAGTCTTGTTTTCTTAAAAGGCAGGTCAACTTTTGCAAGTTCCGTAGCTGTCTCCTTTGGAAGTGATGCAAAAAGCGATGGGTCTTCCGCTCCAAGGATTTCGATATATTTTGTCATAGACTCATATCTCATCTTATGCCATTCGGGGGTCTTTCCTATCTGCTCAACTGTCCCGAATTTTGTAATTGCAGCTCCCCATACCTGTCCTCTGTTGTTATCAGGAGCAACGATGTTGATATCGGCAATTCCTCCTGCTGCAAAAATTTTATCCTGAAGAACAGAGATAAGCGGCCATGCGATATGTTCTCCTTTTACCATAATGACATCATAGCTTTTAACTCCGCCGAGTGAATGATCAAGCAGGAAATCAGCCCATTTATTTAAATCGTCTTTACTGATATTTATACTCATATTTTCTCCTTTTTCGGTTTATCATTCGATATTATAGCAAATCCCGGAATTAGAAGCAGGATATCTCTGATAAGAAGAAGATATGGGTTGCTCCCGGAGTCTGTTTTTATGGTCGAAAAACAGCCGCAATCAAAATCAAGTCCACGGATAATATTTATTGTGATGGCAATAATAAAGATTATCAGAAGTGTTGTTAATATCTTTGCAGATGTTCTGATAAAGATCCCGAAGATCAGAAATAGTCCTGTTATCAATTCCAACCATGGTAGAAAAACAGATATCAGGTTGATGACACTCAATGGCAGAATTTTATAGTTATAGAGAATATCGGCAAATTGAACCGGATTGATTATTTTATCCCATGAAGCATAGATAAAAATAATTCCAAGAATTAATCTTGATGAAATGATAAGTGACTTTTTTTGAAATGTTCTTTTTATAAAAATTAAATATTTCATTTTTTTGATTTTTCAACCGTATAACCATTTTGCAGCCATTCGGTAATTCCTCCCTGATAAAGAAGTATATCTTTAATACCATTCCGTTTTAATTTTAAAGCAAGGATAGATGAATCGGTACACTCTCTGCCTGTACAATATGTGATTATTGTTTTTCCGGTTTTCAAAAAGGCTCCTCTCTCTTTAAACATAGTGTCAAATTCGGAAACAGGGAAACTGTAAGCACCCGGGATATGCCCTTTTTTAAACTCTTCCGACATTCTTGCATCAAGAATTATTGTACCCTTTTTCTCTTTCAAATATTTTAATACTTCTATATCTATTTGTTCTATTGAATTGAGCTGTTCTTTCGATATCATTGGCTCTTCTACAGTTGGCTTATATGCTTTTAAAAGTGGAAGCGTATGCCCTGAATAATTGTTGTAAGTGATTGAAACAAGAAGAGAAATTATTATTATTACGGTTAATTCTATTATATCTTTTTTTTTCATTTTGTTTACCGTTAAAGATTAAATAATATACATTTTTTTGCTGTATATCAAGTATTCTTCTCTAATATTCGTTTGGAACTTTTCTTTTCTTATGTCGTATTAAAAACATTCGGAGACAATATGAAAAATAGACTGTTTGTATTTGTTTTAACTGTTTTATTGATCTTTGCTTCAATACTGTTTTCAGAGAGAAAGTTTATAGGAAGAGTTCCGGAGATTAATTCGAAAATAAATATTGACGGCAGAATGGATGAGAAAGTATGGAGAGAAGCTCTTATTTTTGACGTAAATATTGAAGTTACTCCCGGTGAAAACATTCCTGCTCCCGTTAAAACAAAGTGTTATGTCTTATATACAAAAAATGCACTATATGTCGGATTTAGATCATTTGATCCTGAACCCGGTAAAATCAGGGCACATATAACGGACAGGGACAATGCATATAAAGATGATTTTTCAGGAATAATCATTGATACTTTTAACGGTAAATCAAGGGCTTATGAATTTTTTGTCAATCCTTACGGCATCCAGATGGATGGAATTATAAGTAACGGAGGAAGAGAGGAGGATGATTCATGGGATGCCATTTGGGATTCAGCCGGAAGAATTGATAAAACGGGATATACCGTAGAGATGTCAATTCCTTTCAGTGTTCTCCAATTTCAAAAAAGTAAAGAGGAACAGAGATGGGGGCTTGTTGCTATCAGGACTTATCCTCGTGATAAAAAGCATCAGATACTTAATTGTGAAATAGACAGAGGTGATTCCTGTATACTCTGTCAGGGAACGGAAATTGTCGGATTTTCCGGCACAAAACCCGGGAAAAACATTGAATTGGATCCGACAATTACCGGTGTGAGATCAGAAAAAAGAGATGATTTCCCGGATGGTAAAATGAGAAAGGAACATTCGGGATTTGCCTTCGGTATTTCCGGAAAGTGGGGTTTTACAAAAAATTTAACTTTAAGTGCAGCCGTAAATCCTGATTTTTCTCAGGTGGAAGCAGATGTTGCAAAACTTGATATAAACACCCGGTTTGCACTTGATTATAATGAAAAAAGACCTTTTTTCCTTGAGGGAACTGATTTTTTTCAATCACCATCGAATATTGTATATACAAGATCTATTGCAGACCCTGAGTGGGGTGTGAAGTTGTCGGGTGTTCCGGGTAATAATTCTCTCGGAGTTTTTGTTACAAGGGATAGTTTAACAAATATATTGATTCCCGGTGCAGAGGATTCGGATTATACTTCACTGGACAGTAAAAACTACTCTTCTGTTTTAAGATATAAAAGAAAATTAAAAAATTCATCCTATGTCGGAGTGTTGATTACAGATAGAGAAGGAGGGGGATATTACAATCGGGTTGGAGGTATTGACGGTCTTTTAAGGTTTTCAAAAAAAGATAGTCTTGAATTTCAGTTCATCGGGTCTGAAACTCTTTATCCTGAAAACATCGCTTCGGATTTCTTGCAGGATCAAGGAAGATTTCCCGGATACGGGGGAAGAGTATTCTATTCTCACAATGGAAGGAGTCTAAATCTCAGAGCGGGTTATTTCGGTTTCAGTCCGGGGTTCAGAGCCGACCTTGGATTTATTCCCCAGGTGGACTATAAAAAATGGGTTGTGGGTGCCGGATATACTTTTTGGGGAGGAAAAGATGGTGTTTTTTCTTCCGTTAATCTTTACACCGATTATGACAGAACAACCGGATTTAACGGTTCTTTGCTTGAAAGTGAATGGGAAGCCAGGATTTCTGTTGAAGGTCCATGGCAATCTTTCTTTTTTTGGGATACCGGTACGAGAAAAAGGGTTTATCAGGGCAGATCTTTTTTACAATGGTTCAATCATTTCTTTTTAAGAGTAAATCCTAGCGGTACTTTTAATTTTTACTTCGGTGGGAATTTCGGTGATGATATAGATTATTCGAATATAAGACCGGGAAAGGTTCTCACGATTTACCCGGGCATCGGAATAAATGCCGGAAATCATATCAGACTTTCACTTAATCACACATATTCCAAATTCAAGATTAATGGTGATATGCTTTTTAAAGCAAATCTTTCACAACTATATCTCTATTATCATTTTAATCGGAATATTTTTATCAGGGGAATTGTTCAGTTTGCCGATATAAGGAGAAATGAATTTTTATATATAGATGATGTCGATTCCGTTTCAAAGAATATTTTCACACAATTTTTGTTTTCCTATAAGTTAAATCCGAGAACAGTTCTTTTTCTCGGTTATAGTGATTTATTTCTCGGATATGGAGATGTAACAATGACAAGGTCAGGGAAAACTTTCTTTATGAAAATAGGTTATGCCCTTAATATTTAGATACGGAACCAACAATTATTTTATTGATGCAACCTTTATCGTCTGAGATCCATCATTAGATTTGAATTGAATTTAAGGCTATATTGTGATAAATTCTGATGATAATGAAGAAATTTATGTTGAAATTTTCAATAATTGCCGGGATAATATTTTTCTACTCCCTTATTTTTTTTGCTTCGACATTTTTTACGATGAGTTTTTTAATAAAAGGAGAAGAGGTTAAAGCTCCGGATTTTGTGGGAAAATCATTAAAGGAGGCTTATGAAATTGCTTCAAAAAATGGTTTTTATCTGAAAAAAGTTACAGGCAGTTATAGCAGAAATTTTAAACCTCTGACAATAATAGATCAAATTCCCGAATCGGGAGTAAATATAAAGTTAAAGTCTTTTGTAAAAATTTTTGTAACACCGGAAATGACAGAAGTCATTGTCCCCGATCTTTCGGGATACAGACTGGAGGAATCCAAGAAGCTTATCAAGGAAAATGATCTTATAAAAAGGCATGTTTCATATATAAGTTCTGAAAAGGTGCCGTCAAATTTTATTATTTCTCAATCTTTGGAACCGGGCTCGAAGGTTCCGATCAATTCCGAGATTGATATACTTGTCAGTAAAGGCAGACGTGAGAGATCTTTCATAATGCCGGATATAATCGGGAAAAGAGCGGATAAAGTTCTTGCCTTTTTTGAAAATATCGGACTTAAAATAGAAAATATATCAAAAGTTGCTTATCCGGGACTTGATCCGGATATAATAATCAGACAGAATCCGGCACCGGGATTTAAGATTAGTACAAAAAACAGGATAAGCATACAGGTTAGCGAATGAACCCTATTTTCCCTTCCATTCTTTCCACCGATTGTTTTAACCTTCAATCCAGACTTTTACAATTCGGTGAATCGGGCATTGATTATATTCATCTTGATATAATGGACGGACATTTTGTCGACAATCTTTCATTCGGTCCGTCCTTGATAGAACCATTGAAACGAATGGGTTTTAAGGTGGATTCTCATTTGATGGTATCAAACCCTTCAAAAATGATCCCGAAATTTATCGAGAAGGGTTCCGACTGGGTATCTTTTCATATTGAGACTAAGGATAATATTGTAGAGAATCTTAAATATATCAGAGCAAATGGATGCAAAGCCGGGTTGGCTTTAAATCCGGATACAGAAATTGAACAACTCTATCCGTATTTTGATTTTTTAGATTATATACTGATAATGAGTGTTTTCCCCGGGTACGGAGGGCAGAAATTCATAACACAATCTATTAAAAGAGCTGAAAAACTTAGTAAAGAGATAAAAAAGAACAGTAATAAAATATATATTCAGATGGACGGAGGATTGACAGGGACAGTCATTAATACTCTTAAAGGCAGCGGAGTGGAGCTTTATGTTGTAGGAACACACCTGTATAAATCGGAAGCAATTAGTGATAAAATAGCTGAATTAATGGAAATAATTAATGGAGAATAGTATGAAAAAGATTTTGATAATTATTGCAATAATTGGAGTTTTAGTCAGTGTAAGCTGTAAATCAAAAAAAGCTCCGGATCTTGTTCCGACCGAAACCGGATCCGACAAAACCATATATGAGAAGGCAAAGAAGATAAGAAAAAGAGATACCGAAAGAGCGAGACTTCTTTATAAACAGGTAATACAGTTATATCCCGATAGCGTTTATGCACGACTTGCAAAGATAGGGATTGCCGATTCCTATTTTAATCAGAAAGATTCGGCATCATTGATAATGGCGGCTTCCGAATATCAGGAGTTTTCCAGTCAATATCCCAATTCTCCGGATGCTGTATATGCAAAATTCCAGATAGGTGTATGTTATGATAAACAGAGTAAGGGACCGGGAAGAGACCAGACAAATACTCGAAAAGCAATAAGAGCATACACATCTATGGCAAAGCAGTATCCTGATTCCGAGGAAGCTGATAAAGCGAATGAAAGAATTAAAGCATTAAAGGAGAGACTGGGGAAACACTATTTTTCGATAGGTGTGAGTGATTTCAGATTGCATGCTTACAAGGGAGCGATAGTCCGCTTTAAACAGGTTATAGATGATTATCCGGAATTTAAGGAAAAGGACAAACTTTTCTATTATACGGCACTTAGTTACAAGCTTAGCAGAAAATATGATTCCGCAATCTCCTTTTTTAGAAAAATAATCAATTCATATCCTAAATCAAAATATATAGCAAAAACTAAAAAATATCTTAAAAAATTAAAAGTATTAAAGAAAAACAGTAAAAGTAAAGAAAAAGAAAAAAAATAAATTTATTAATCTTTAAAATTTTCAGGGATGGATTTAGAGGCATTTGCACCGAGTTCTTTAAGTTTTTCCACTCTTCCGATAATGGTATCTCCTCTCTTTCCGCCGGTTGACAGTTTGTTCATTGCAGCGTTGTAACTACTCTTTGCAGAGTCGAGTTTTTCTCCGAGAGTGTTAAGATCGGATAAAAAATTTACAAATTTATCATAAAGTGCTCCTCCCTGTCTTGCGATCTCATTTACATTCTTTTTCTGTTTTTCATGTTTCCATAGATAGGAGACTGTTCTTAGTGTAGCGAGAAGTGTTGAGGTTGTTACAAACACAATGTTGCGATCCAAGGCATCCTCAAGAATCTTGGGATTCTCTTTCAGAGCAAGTATAAGTGCAGATTCAAGAGGCATGAACATCAAGATATAATCGGGAGAATTTATCTCATAGAGAGATTGATAGTTTTTCTTGCTGAGATCTGATATGTGATCGGAGATACTCTTAAGGTGTTCTTTTAAATAAGTTGCTCTCTCTTTTTCATCTTCCGTATTAAAATATCTTTCATATGCAGTTAAGGAAACTTTGGAATCAATAATGATATTTCTATTTTCCGGTAGATTTATAATGAAATCCGGTCTTTTCTTTCTGCTGTCACTATCTGTAAAAACTTCCTGCTTTCGGTAGTGAATATTTTTTTCCAACCCTGCTTTTTCCAGAACCATCTCAAGTCTCACTTCACCCCAGTCGCCCTGAACTTTCGGGTCTCCCTTCAAAGCCTTAGTCAGATTATCTGCATCTTTACTTATCTGTTGATTAAGTGCGACAAGATTTTTTATCTCAACTTTAAGAGAAATCACTTCTTTGCTTTCTTCTTTGTAGAGACTCTCAACCTCATTTTTAAACTCGGTAAGCCGCTCCTTAAATGGGGCTATTATTCCACTTATCTTTTTTTCGTTAAGTTCCGTAAATTTTCTGCTCTTCTCATCAAATAATTTTGAGGCAATATTTTCAAATTTTTCTGTAAATTGTTTCTGAAGATTCTCCAATTCTCTTTTTTCGGTCTCGATCTTCTCCCGAAGGTTTTTATTTGATTCTTCCGCAGCGATGAGCCTTCTGTTTAACCGGAGGATAAGTTCATTGTTTTCCGATATTATCTTATCTTTTTTCTCTATTTCATTACGTGCATTATTGTAGATCTCTCTTGAGACATAACCCTGTAAAAGATCAAGTCCATTCGAGGATATTTCCTTTGTATTTTTCTGTCTGAATAGAATTAATAAAAGAAAAAGAATGATAGCAGAAGATATCAGAATGATCCAGTAAATTTCCGGCATGGCAACTCCCTCTTAAAAAACTTTAATGCATTGCCGAGTCAAAGTCAACAGAAAATATGAGTGCTTGACTGTTTCTTCTCTCTCTGGTATCTATTATTTGTGTACGGATACAAGTCGAAAATAAAACTTTTTGATACTGATGCAGCAGGAATTCTATTTTTTGCAAATCAGTTCAAATATGTGGAAGAGGCATATGAGGCTTTTCTCTCCTCGGAGAACATAAATATTATTGATCTTATAAAAAACGGCAATTTCTTGGTTCCGGTAGTTCATGCCGAAACCGATTACATTTCACCTCTGACCGTTGGGGATGAGATAACTATTGAGATAAAGATCGGGAAAATAGGTGAAAGTTCTTTCAGGTTAGACCATAAGATCTTTAAAAACGGCAATATCGAATCGGGATCCGGAAATACCGTTCATGTTTGTGTTTCAAAAATGAATTTTAAAAGAATTAAAATTCCTGAAAAAATAGTCTCCGTTCTAAAAAAGTTATAATATCTCTTTCAGATAGCTTTGTTTTTTTAACATCTTAATAAAATGTTTTCTCTCCTTTTTCAATCCCGGAGTCCCTTCATCCCTATAGATAAATAGTCTGACGGGGATCTTAAAGGAGGGAAGGCTTTTTTTCATAATTGAAGTAAGTTCTTTTTTTGTATAGGAAAAGTTATTTTTTACTTTTAAAAAACAGACAGGTCTTAATCCAAAACGACTATCTCTAACGGGAATTACGGTTGCATCGATAATTTTTTTTATTTTCAGAAGTTCGATCTCAATCTCTTCGGGATATATATTTTCGCCTCCGGAGATAAACATATTGTCAGATCTCCCTTTAATATAAAGGAGTCCTCTCTTGTCAATCATTCCCATATCTCCGGTTGGAAACCGGTGATCCTCTTTTCTTCCAATCACTTTCCCTTTTTTAATATAACCTTTAAAAAGAGTTTTTCCTCCTGCAAATATTTCTCCGCGTTTATCAATTTTTAAAGTTCTATAAGGGAGTAGTTTCCCCGAATGCCCCGGATCATCTATTTTTAAGGGTTCGGGAGATGTAGTGATCTGTGAAGACATCTCCGTCATACCGTAAGTTGAATAGAGAGGTACTCCGAAATTAATTGCTTCAGTTAATAAAGATACGGAGGTTGGTCCGCCTCCAATTAGTATTGCTTTCAGACTTTTCGGGAATTTTTTCCCGTTTTTTTTTACTGTCTCCATCAGATCCGAAAGTTGTGATTCTACTAATGAAACATGTGTAATATCAAAATTTAAAATATCACTCTTATATGATTTGCCGTCTTCCGAAAGAAAAACCGATACACCTGCTAAAAACACTCTGAAAAGAATTGCAAGACCCCCGATATGAAATAGAGGAAGGCTGAGAAGCCAAATGTCTCCCTTTATAAGTTTTATATTCTCATTTGAACCGAGTGCACTATAATAGTGGTTCCCAATTGTATGAAGGACTGCTTTCTCCATACCTGAAGAACCTGAAGTGAGGATTATTGTAGCATCTTGCTCAAGATCAAGTTCCGGTATTATATCTTTAATATATTGTGATTTATCTGAAAATATATCAGTCAGACTGTAAGAGATTATATTTTGGATATTTATTTTCTCATCTTCGGAGAAAATAAAAGATGCTGCATTAATATTTTCAGCAATATTTGAGATCTTTGATTTGGGAAATCTATAATTTAGAGGACAAGCCGTTGCATTTAGCCTTAAAAGGGAAAATATAGTAACTATTAATTCAAAGCTGTTTTTGGATCTTATGAGAACTCTATCGCCTGCTCCGATTCCCAGTGATTTTAGTTTCATAGAGATTTTATTGATCAAAAGATTCAAATCATAATATGTGGTTTTCTCAATCTTTGAAAAAATTGCAACGGAATCGGGTGATTTTCGGGAATGAGAAAATATCGGGCATAAAATTTTTTTCACATTATCCTCTCTAAAGAATTTTGTATGAATATCTTTTCAGTCAAATTCGAAAATTCAGATTTATACGGGCATAAAATCCCGTTTTTAATTATATTTAAATTTGTCAGCGGGCTTTTTTTTAAATATTTTAACGTATCCAGTCCCATCGGGCTTTTTTTATAATCAAACAGAGTTGAAACTTTCGCAATATTTATAAGTCCGATTCCGGTTTCAAACAGTGAACTGAATATGAGCGGAATATCTTTTTTTCTGCAAATATTAAAAATATTTTCAATATTATGTATTCCGCCTGTAAGAGCGGGTTTTATTATTATTGAACCTAATCCATCCATAGATATTATTTTTTTAAGATCTATATTTTGATCGGTAAGGTCAACTCCGGTTTTTATTCCGGTCTCAGAAAAGAATCGGGGAATATTCTTGAAATCCGTGAAGGGGTCTTCAGCATATTCGACCATTTGTGGATTGACCCCGCGAAAGAGCTCTTTAGCTTCTGTAAAACACATTTTCATATTTGAATCTGTTCTGATTCTCAATCTCTCTTTGTATTTATCCGATATCAGTTTTAATAATCTGTTTTCTTTTTCCAATTTCATTCTGCCTGTCTTTATCTTGATCGTATCAAATCCGGCTGAAACAATTTTTCTTAGTGTAATCAGCGTTTTTTCCGGATCTTCATCCGGAACGATAAGGGTATTAACTTTTATACAGGGAGGTGTTGAATACTCTTTTTTATAATAGTTCAATAAATTAAATGCTTGTTCGGATTTGGTTTTTTCATAGATTTCAAGAAGAGCCGAATCAAGTGCAAAAGCGACTTGTGATGAAAGGTTGAGTTCTCCGGATAATTTTTTTGTGTAAAGAAACAGATCGGAAATTTTTTCGGGAAAGTCATCTTTTTTAAAATGATTTTTTATCCTTATTAATTCTTCCGTTGCAGACAAAATATTACCTTGTGTAAAACCGGGGAGAAGAGAGATCTCCGAAATACCGGTAGAACCGTTTCTCTCGGTAAGTTGGAGGAGAACTCCCTCTTTTTTATTAATAATATTTTTACCGGTGTTAAAAGGTATTATAAAATCTATATTGAATTTAAAAGCATAAAGAGATATTTTCATCGTTACCCTGTTCAGGGGAAAGATATAAGCCATCCTGTTGAAAATATAATTGAGTAGAGAAGAAGTATTTTACCCGTATAAGCCAGAAGAGGCATGAGAGTTTTAGCTTCTGCACCGGAGAAGACGGTTTTGAAGGGTTTTATCATAGGTATCAAAAGAAGTATTGTCAACAGTGAAAAGTTTTTTTCAGCTCCGAGAAAGAATAGGATTACCGGAAGAAAGAGAGCGGTTATTACCGAAAGAAAATATTCATAATTGCCGAATTTTCGACCGAACATAACGATAAGAGTGTCTTTACCCGTATCTTCGTCACATTCTCTGTCGCGAATATTATTTATAACGAGAATAGCCACGGACAATAATCCCGGACCGAATCCGGCAAAAAATGATGTGAGATTAAAATGGAGAGATTGAACGTAATATGTGCCGGCAGTTGCAACAGGTCCGAAAAAGACAAATACAAAAATATCTCCGAGACCCATATAACCGAGAGGTTTAGGACCCGCAGTGTAGAGAATACCCGCACCAATTGAGAGTATTCCTATTATCAGTATCGGTATTCCACCTCTGATAACGAGATATATGGAAACGATAACAATTAGCACAATATTTAAAATGATTGAAATAATCATCTCTTTGGGGGATACAAGCCCTTTCTGTGTAACCCTGACCGGACCGATCCTTTTATCCGTATCTTTACCCTTTTTAAAGTCTGCATAGTCGTTAACCAGATTTGTCATAATCTGGATCAATAGAGCGGCAATCAATGTTAGAATTGCAGTTATATAGTGTTGTTCTCCATTTTTAACGGCAATTGTAAAACCTATAAGAACCGGTGCAAAAGCTGCGGGGAGGGTTTTAGGTCTGGCTGCTTCTATCCATATTTTAAACTTACTTTTTTTTTCCATTTTTTTTAGGGATTTTTTTTGAATTTTTTAAAATCCGGCTTTCTTTTTTCAATAAAAGCATTCCTTCCCTCTTTTGCCTCTTCACTCATATAATAGAGCATTGTCGCATTTCCGGCAAGTTCCTGCAACCCTGCCTGCCCGTCACAATCGGCATTTAAGGCTGATTTCAATAATCTTATTGCCGTAGGAGAATTTTGTAATATCTCCCTACTCCATGCGATTGTCTCCCTCTCAAGATCCTTTATCGGAACGACTGTGTTCACAAGCCCCATATTCAATGCTTCTTCGGCACTATATTGACGGCATAAAAACCATATCTCTCTTGCCTTTTTTTGACCGACGATTCTTGCCATATAGCTTGCACCGTAACCTCCGTCAAATGAACCCACTTTCGGTCCGGTCTGTCCGAAGACCGCATTATCGGCAGCTATAGTCAAATCACAGATCAAGTGCAATACATGTCCTCCTCCTATTGCATATCCCGCTACCATTGCTATCACGGGTTTAGGGCATCTTCGTATCTGAATCTGAAGGTCAAGAACGTTAAGTCTGTTTACACCCTTTTCGTCCGTATATCCCGAATGACCTCTTATTTTCTGATCTCCGCCGGAACAAAATGCCTTATCTCCTTTCCCGGTAAAAATTATCACTCCTATATTTTCATCTTCTTTTGCATCATCAAGTGCTTTTGACATTTCGGACACGGTTAACGGGCGGAATGCATTTCTGACTTCAGGTCTGTTTATTGTTATCTTAGCAATTCCATCAAATTTATGATATTCGATATCCTGATATTCACCGCTTTTTATCCAGTTAAATTCACTCATTCTGATTTGCCTCCATTGGAAATATTATAAAAATCCACAAGTTTTTCTATCAATTTTTTGTGTGATTCAACACTTGTTTCCATATCTATAAAAACTTCAATAAGATTATTCTTTTCGCTTTTCAAAGCGGATTTGAAACTTTTTTTAAACTCATTTTTATCTGAAGCTTTATAATAACCGAATCCGAACATTTCCGCTGCTTTTTTGAAATTCAGGTTATGTGGTGTAGTAAAATAATTCTTTGAATCTCCCCAATAATCCGAAACCGGTAGATAGGAAAAGATCCCTCCTCCGTTGTTATTCAGAATTACGGCGTTAAAACTTTTTTTGGATTTTGATGCAATGGAGAGAGAGTTAAGATCGTGTAATGCGGCAATATCTCCTATAACTAAAGTTAAGGGTCTTTCTGAACCCTCGGAAAAACCTGATGCCGATGCAATATTACCGTCAATTCCACTTGTACCTCTGTTTCCTCCCCATAAAATCTTCTTTTTCCCTCCGTAATAGAACATATCCATATCTCTTACTGGCATACTGTTGCCAAGAAATAAAATAGTTTCATCTTCAACAAGTTTTGAAATCTCCATCGTAACAAAGATCTCATCCAGCTTGTTCCGACTATTTATGAATTCTTTTATTATCATTCCTGTTTTATCTGACAGTTTCAGAAGAGATGCAATTTTACTTGACCGCTCTTTTCTTGCACTATTTCTTATGATCTCATTTGCAAAAAGACAGGGTGAAGAGAAAATACGGTGTGAAACTAAATGGAGCGGGTCATTTTTCAAGGGGTGGTTTAAAATTGTGATATAGTTTTCAGGTCTGTTTTTTTTAATAAATTCATACCACCTTTTTGAAGTTATTCTACCTCCGAGATGAATAATTGTATTAACCTCTTCTTTAAAAAGATTATTATTGAGAAGAAGAAGGTCCCAGTTATTTATACTGTTTTTCCCCGGTAAATTTCTTATTCCCGAAACGATATCTCCGAATAGGGGCCAACCTAAGTGTTCCGATAGTTTTACAACGGCTTTTGCTTCGTCTATATTCCTCAGTTTTCCCGCCACAATTATCCCTGACCCTGTTTTCTCTATTATGTCGGTCAATTTTTTAACTGTTTTTTCTTTTATCTTTTCTTCTTTTTTAAAATAGGTTGTGAATGGTGATCTGCTGTTTTTCCATCTCTCATCAATCGGAATTATATCTTCATGTACTTCTTTGCTCTTTATAGGTTCAAGAGGTTTTCTGAACATACAGTTGATATGGACAGGACCGGGAAGAGGATTTCTTGCCATAAATATTGCCTGATCAACTGTTGTAAGAATGAATTCCGGTCTTATCTTTTTATCCGGAACCGGAAGATCGGTTTCCCACCTCACATATTTTCCGAAAATTCCCGGTTGATCAATCGTCTGGAGGGATCCGCTTTTCCTAAGTTCCGGTGGTCTGTCGGCAGTAATGAAAATGAGAGGAAGTTTCTTTTTAGAGGCTTCAATCAATGCAGGAAAAAAATTGGCTACCGCAGTTCCGGAAGTTGAAACAATTACAACCGGTTCACCTGTAGCCGATGCTATCCCTAAAGCATAGAATGCAAGTCCTCTTTCATCAAAGTGAATTTTTTTAACTAACTCCTTGTGTTTTGCCGCAGCCAAAGTCAAAGGAGTGGATCTTGAACCCGGAGAAATACAGATATATTTAATTCCGTTTCTGAAAAGCTCCTCCATTATAAGCTCTGACCAGAGGTAATTTATATTTTGAACATTGTCAATGTTCATATGTAATCACTTCCTTAAATTTCTTCAGTTTTAACTCAGACTCCTGCCACTCTTTTTCCGGATCCGAACCGGAAACTATTCCTGCACCGGAATAGAGATTGATATCTTTACCCTTTATAAGTCCGGAGCGTATTGAGACCCAGAGGGAGGTCTTATCTTTGCTGACAAACCCGACTGCTCCCGAATACCACCCTCGGTCATATGATTCCGTATCTTTGAGAATTTTCATTGCTATTTCCATAGGGTTCCCAGAAACAGCGGGAGTTGGCATTAAGGAAAATAGAATATCCCGATCGCCAATCCCGTTTTTAAGAACACACTCTATTTTAGTATAAATATGTTGTAATGTTGATAGTTTTAAAGATTTTTTTTCAGATACCGCAATAGAATTACACAACGGATCTAATTTTTTTTTGATGAATGATACAACATTATTATGTTCTCTGTTCTCTTTGTCTGAATTTAAAAGCTCTTTTGCAAATTTTTCGGATATACTTCTGTCCGGAT
Source organism: uncultured Clostridia bacterium (assembly GCA_964633415.1). GTDB lineage: Bacteria > Acidobacteriota > Aminicenantia > UBA2199 > UBA2199 > CAZNLS01. The sequence goes on from CAZWFY010000005.1 coordinate 64,388, forward strand.
CGGCAGGTCTGGTTCCGGCAACAGCTTCAGTCTTCAAATTTTTCCCGCTCCGTTCAAACAACATCTCCGGAGTTGCTCCTAAAAAGAAGAATTCTTTGTCAAAATTAAATAGAAAAACCGTGCATTTTTCACTATGTTCTCTTAAGCTTTTCAGAATACCCCAAGGATTCATTTTTTCGGCGAATGAGATTTTCATACATCTTGAAGCAACTATTTTACTTATTATTCCTTCATCTATTTTATCTAAATATAAATTTATATTTTTTACCCAGCCTTCATAGTCAGGATTACCGGAGATATTTTTGATCTCTTTCCGACTGTTATTGAGAATATCTTGTGAGTGGATTATGAGGTCAAATTCACTCTCTATATCACTCCGTACAAAATTATCGGAAAGGATATTGATTGCGAATGTATATTTATTGCGTGAATGAATTAATTCTATTTTCGGGACAAAAAAATGTATATTGCCGAATGGCTCCCAATTCTCCTCTTTTATTTGATTAAAAAAAGAGACGCCCCCGTAAAACCTGACTGTTTTCGGTAATTCCTCAAGTTGTCTCTCTATGGAGAGGAAAAGTTCATCTTTATCGACCGAACTATCTTCTTTTATGGATATAAGCTCACCCGATCCGGCTATCTCGATCTCATTATTTGATCTTTCTCTGAAATAAAATCCGGATGGAGCTGAATTGGAACCGACCCAGCTGAGAAGATCGGTTTTTTTTATATCGATTTCGAGTCTGACAAAATTGTTTAAAAGCAGACTTTCCTCCAGAATTTCCAGGATATAATCACTCCTTTTCTTTATCTCTTGAAACGATAAGAGTTCATTATTAAACGGTTTAATTGTCATTTTACTTTTTTACCGCGGTAAAGTGTGACCGCTCCGAAAGTCATCGGTTTCCTGCTGCAGTTTGAGAATCCAGCTTTTTTCATTATATCTATAAATTTTTCTCCGTAGGGAAATGTTTCAATCGTTTTATTCAGGTATTTATATGCTCCGAAATTTCCTGAAATTATTCTTCCGAGAAAGGGAATAAATATTCTTAAATAGAAGAGATGAAGTTTTTTAATTATAATGTTTGCAGGCAGTGAAAATTCAAGTATAACTACTTCTCCTCCGGGATCTAAAATTCTGTGCATCTCCTTAAGAGTTGTTTGAGGGTTGGTCATGTTCCTTATTCCGAATGAAATAGTTACAACGTTAAATTCATTGTCATGAAGAGGAAGTAAATTTGCATCGGAGCGAAAAAGACTCCATTTACTTTTAAATTTATGTTTAAATAATTTTTTTTCCCCGTATTTCAGCATATTTAATGACATATCCATTCCGCAGGCAAAAACATTATCATTATCTCTGCTTTTAAGGAAATCAATTAGAACATCACAAGTTCCTGTTGCAATGTCAAGAAGTCTGATGTCTTTTCTGTCAGTTAAGACCCTTGTAATTCTTTTTCTCCATAAAAAATCCTGTCCGAAAGAGAGAATGTGGTTTAGAATATCATATCTTTCAAAAATGGAGTCAAATATCTTCCAGGCTTCCTTTTTTTTATCAAGATATCTTTTGTTATCGGTATTCATAGAGTTTAATGGCGATAATATCATATGGCAAAATCTATTTCAATCAATGTTTTTACAACACCTTTTAGTTTTGGTATATTGTCAGTTTGTAAAGGAGATGAATATGAGAAAAATAGTGTTAATATTGGTAGCTGTTTCCATATTGAGCATAAATGTTTTTTCACTTGACTATAAAGATATTGCAAAAAATTTTAAATATAGAAATTTGGGTCCATACAGGACAGGTTCATGGATATCGTGTATTGCCGTTCCTCAATCCGGTAATATTCGGAATAATCATACTTTCTATGTGGGTTCGAGGAATGGCGGAGTCTGGAAAACCGTAAACAACGGGACAACTTTTATCCCGGTGTTTGATGATCAGAATGCTCTATCGATCGGCGATATTGCAATTGATCCGAAAGATCCGGACAGGATATGGGTCGGTACGGGAGAATCTTACAATGCTCGTCTTTCCCATCCGGGAAACGGAATATATTTTTCATCCGACGGAGGAAAAAATTGGAAAAATATGGGATTAAAAGATTCCCATCATATATCAAAAATTGTAATAGACCCGGATGATACAAATACTATTTATGTTGCTTCAATGGGGCATCTTTTTACTCCGAATAAAATGAGAGGAGTATACAAGAGTACGGATTGCGGAAAGAGCTGGAAGAGGGTGTTTTTTCTTGATGAAAATACCGGTGTGATAGATCTTGTTATAAACCCTGAAAATCCTAAGATCCTATATGTCGCAACATATGAAAAATACAGATCTCCCTGGAATTATGAAGCCGGAGGTGATAAGAGCGGGATATTCCGGACAACGGATGCAGGAAGATCATGGGAAAAACTTAAAAACGGATTGCCTTCCGGAAAACTCGGAAGAATAGGACTTGCGATTTTCAACAAAAACCCTAAATCACTCTATGCGGTAATTGAGAATCTGAATCCGAAACAGAATGTGAAGAAGATAAAAAAAAGTATGGAATTTAATAAGATGAAAGATCCATATTTTGATTCTCTTATTGGCGGGGAAGTTTATAAGACCACCGATGCAGGCACACATTGGAAAAAAATGAACGGTTCAAATGATAATGTCAGTTCAAAAGCAGCTTATTCTTTTAATAAAATATATGTTGATCAAAAAAACAATAACCATATTTTGGTTACCGGGGTTAACCTTAGTTCATCCTTTGACGGGGGTAAAAGTTGGGTTGATGCAAAGTGGCCTCCCAAAAAATTTTTTCTAAATATGTTTGGAGATGTAAGAACATTCTGGATAGATCCTGTTGATCCGCTTCATATGATGATTGGGAGTGATGGAGGTCTGTATGTCAGTTATGACGGTGGAAAAACCGTGGATCATCTGTACAATATTCCTCTCGGAGAAGCTTATACCGTAGAGACGGATATGGCCGATCCTTACAATATCTATGTCGGACTTCAGGATCATGAGGTCTGGAAAGGACCCTCAAACGGATGGTCGGGAGGTATTACAATTGAAGATTGGTCTCTTGTCGGGATGTGGGATGGAATGTATTTTAAAGTTGATCCCTCAAATAATCGTTTCGGTTATACTACAACACAGTTCGGCGGGCATTTGAGAGTAGATATGTTAAAGGGTGTCAGGGTTAATATCGAACCGAAAAGGAAGAAGGGGATACCTCCATACAGATTTCCGTGGACTCCGCCTTTGATGATCTCCCCCCATAATCCGGAAATTATTTTTGCCGGAAGTCAATTTTTGTTGATGTCTGTTGACAGGGGTAATCACTGGAGGGAGATCACGCCGGATCTTACCGGAAATAATGCAAAAAAAATAGCCGGAAGAGGACATATGATGTATTGTACAATAACTTCCATATCGGAATCTCCTTTAAAAGCCGGATTTATCTGGGCGGGAACCGATGACGGTAAAGTTCACTTGATAAGAGATTACGGGAAGAGCATCAGTGAAGTTACTAAAGCAATTTCCGAATCCGGCTGTCCTGAAAATTTCTGGGTAACATCTGTTTTTTCTTCATCATCAAGTTTATCAAGAGCATATGTTACAAAATCCGGATTCAAATTTGATGATTTTTCTTCCTATGTGTTAAGGACGGATGATTTCGGAAAGAGCTGGAAAAATATTGGAAAAGGACTTCCGTCAGGGTCTGTTAATGTTATTGTTGAAGACAGTATGAATCAGGATCTGCTTTTTGCAGGAACGGAGAATGGGGTTTTTGTAAGTTTCTCCGGAGGAGATAATTGGATAAGATTTAACAATAATATACCTAAAGTTCCTGTGATGGACATAAAAATTCATCCGCGAGAGAATGATCTGATCATAGCAACATACGGAAGAGGTATATATTCTACGGATATTTATCCTTTAAGACAGTTGAATAATAAAATTCTTGCAAAGCATGTTCATCTGTTTAAGATTGAATCTAAACCGGTGAAAAATTTTTCAGATAGAGCTTTCTGGGGAAATTTTCTTTTATCGGGAGACAGACCGTTGACAACCCCTAACGAACTTTCGGGAACGGTAATATATTATCTTATCGGGAAGCGTCTCGGATTCACCCCTGAATTGACAATTAAAGATATTACCGGTAGAGAACTTATAACTTACAAATTAAAGAGAAGTGAAGGAATTCATTCTTTCGTTTGGAAAAGTCCAAACCAAAGTCCCGGAAAATATTTATGTGAATTAAGATATGGAAGATATTTTCAAAAAGAGACCGCTGTTGTAAAAAAACCATATAACTGGCCGGTTGGATTTGGAATCAAATAGAAAAGTAACAACTTTTAAATAATTGAGAATTGCTTTTTTTCTGTTATAATAAAAATATGGCGGGATTGAATTTTAAAAACAGATGGGTTCTTGTAACCGGTGCTTCAAGTGGGCTCGGTAGATCAATTGCAATAGAACTTGCATCAAATGAGTGTGCGAATCTTATCATTTCAGCAAGGAGAACGGAACGTCTGAAAGAGCTGAAAAATGATATCGAAAAAAAATATGGAACAGAGGTTCTAATTATTAAAAGTGATCTGTCTGATCCGAAAAGTGTAAAAAATCTTTTTGAAAAAAGTATTTCTCAAAGAGATGTTTATGCTCTGATAAACAATGCGGGAGTTACCGATTTCTCTCTCTCTGAAATAGAGAAATATGAGATATATGAAAAGATAGTCGAGGTTAATTTTAAAGCTTTGATGAGATTATCACTTCTTTTTTTAGATTATTTTAAAAAGAAAAATGGTGGAGCGATCTTAAACATAACAAGTATGGGAGGACTTTTCCCTCTTGTCTATCAAAATGTCTATTGTGCTTCAAAACATGCTGCTCAGGCATTCACGGAGATTCTTTATGCTGAAAATGAGAATAAAAATATAACAATTTCCTCATTTGCTCCGGGAGGAATTGTCACGGAGATGCTTGAATATACCGGACTTGATAAGAAAAAAGGTTCAAAAAGTATTTTTAACCATAGTCCGGAAAAAGTAGCTAAATCTGCGATAAGATCATTTAAAAAGAGAAAACTTCTGGGGATTCCCGGGGTTATGTATAGTTTCGGTCTTCAGATGAAAAGAGTGCTACCGAGAAAAACCCTTTTGAAAATGTTAAAAAATTCTTATAAATAGATTTTTACTTATCAATTCAATTGTTTCTCTTTTTGTTATTCAGTAGATATTTTTTAATTCTTTTTGATAATATTTGGTTGAAAAGTTTTGCTCCCTCTTTTGTCATATGAGAATTTCCTTTTCCATAACCTCCGTCAAGAAAATATTTTTCATTTGACAAAGGGAAAATTCCGGGTTTATTAAAATTCATTACTACAATGTTTTTATATTTATCCTCCAGATCCCCGAGATCTTTCATAAAATATCTCCTGAATATATTTGTTTTATAAGTCCCTATATATTCGGGGATCGATATTAATATAACTTTAACATTATCCTTTTTTAACAAACCGAGAAGTTTTTCGAAGTAAATCCCCTCAACCCCAGGAATTCCCAAATAGATTTTTCTTTTATATTTCTTATCTGCTTTTGTAATAATTTTTTGATTAGAGCTGCTATGTTTTAATTGTCCGGAGTAGGTTTGAAGTGAAGTCAAAAAGGTATATTTTGATTTTCTCTGTTTATAATTGAGAAGTGTTGCAAAATCATTTAAAAAAATATCATTCCAAAATTTGTTTTTTAGAAGAAGTAATGAAGGAGATAAGAGGTTGATTCTTATTTTATACGGCTCATCAATCACGATATCCGACAATACTCCAATTGAAGTTTTTAATGTAAATATGAAATAATCGACGCCATATATTAAATATTCAGGTTGTTTATTGATTTTTCGATATAATTTATAGAAGAAGTAGTTGTATTTCGGACCATGTCCGGAAAATGCAATTTTCAGGATCTTCATATCTTTAATATTTTTTAAATATACCGGATGAATAGCTTCATATGTTCTGGAGGTTCCAATAAGTAGAGTGTTAATATCATTAAATTTCAAATATTTCTTTAGTGGTTTCTCCAGCAACCCTTTGTCAAAAAAATTATTTTCGGAATATTGAATGATTAGAGAAAGAGACCTGTCAAAAAAAAACAGAGAAACAAGAAAAATTATTATTATTTTTAATGTTTTTTTCATTAGAATCTCATATAGATAAATTCATTGCTGCTATCGACGGATAATAATAAAATAATACAGATAGTAAAAGCGAGAAATACAGCTCTTAAACCGATGGGAAAGGATTTATCTCCATTCCTTGCATCAATTTTTTTTAAGGTATATTCGATACTTAAAAAAACAATAACGAAAATAATATTCAGCTTTAAATGTCCGATACCGGAACTTTGAACTTTTAAATTGATCATTTTTAAATATTGAATCGCTTTTGTAAAAGACTCCGACCTGAAGAATATCCACGCAAATGATACAAGATTAAATGTAATGAATATGGAGAGTATGTCTTTAATTTTTTTTAATCTAATAATTTTCAATTTTTTAAAAACTTTTTTTTTCACTTTTTTTGTTGAATAACCAACTATCAGGAAAATACCGTGCAACATTCCCCATATTACAAATGTCCATGAAGCACCATGCCATAGTCCCCCTATAAACATTGTAATAAACATTCCTGTTCCATACATAATATAATCACTTTTAATTTTTATATATTTTTCTTTTTTTAATTTTCTTGAAGTCGAATACGCTATGGGAAGAAATAGATAATCCCTTAGCCATGTGGAAAGAGAAATATGCCATCTGTTCCAAAAATCTCTAATGTTTCTGCTGAAATATGGAAAATTGAAATTTTCCATCGATCGGAATCCAAGTATTCGTGCTATACCGATTGCAATATCAGAATATCCGGAAAAATCACAGTAAATTTGAATTGCATAAAAATATAATCCGAAAAGCAGGTTTATCCCCTGATTTTCCGGGGAGGCAAATACATCATTGACAAAAACAGAGAGTCTGTCTGCAATCACAATTTTTTTAAACAGTCCCCATGCGACCAACTGAAGATTTTTAATAATTCTTTCTATGTCAAAATTTATTGTTTTTCTTAATTCCGGCAGAAAATTGCCTGCTCTTTCAATTGGTCCCATTAGAATTTGAGGAAAGAATGAGACGTATAGAGCAAAATATCCGAAATGTTTTTCAGGTTTTATTTTTCCGAGAAAAACATCTGCAGAATAGCTGACAAGTTTAAAAGAAAAAAAAGATATTCCCATAGGTATCAATAATCCCGGCAATGTAAACTTAATTTGAATTCCGGAAAAATCCCCGATCGAATTAAGGGTCTTCAAAAAAAAATCCGTATATTTAAAGTAGAGAAGGAAAGATATGGAGGAGATAATTGATATTGTGAATACAATTTTTCTCTTAACCTTATTCTTGATCAAACCAACTCTTAAAGATAAAAACCAGACGATTATTGTTGGAATTAACAGATAAAAAATGTTTATTACATTTGAATATCCGTAAAACAGATAACTTGAAATAAGAAGAAAAATCCATCTGAATTTAGATGGCAAAACGAAATATACTGTAAATATGACTGTGAAAAAAACCAAAAATTCAGTAGAATTAAAAATCATTTATTAAATATTATTAAAAAAAGTAAAACAACATTTAGCTTATTCTGCAAACCGATTAATCCCCTTTATAAAATCAACCCTGTGAAGAAATGAAATAGATATATAAATATTTTACAATATTAAACTGTTTATTTCAATAACAGAAAAATTGATACCGGAGATGATTGCTATCTTTTTATTACTCTTTTTTCTTTCTCTCTTCAATAACTTCTTCTGCTATGGACTGAGGAAGAGGAGAATATTTCAAAAATTCAATCGAATAGTTTGCACGTCCGCTTGAGATTGTTCTCAATGTTGAAGCATAACCGAATACTCCCATCAACGGTACCTGACCTCCGAGTTTTTGAGAACCTTTCCTGAACCTTCTCATATTATTGATCTGTCCTCTTCTGCGATTAATATCTCCGATAACTTCCCCCATATAATCATCCGGAGTGTTTATCTCAATTTTCATCATAGGTTCGAGAAGTTTTGGAGCTGTTTTTTTAATTATTTCACGCATGGCAATTTCCGTGCATGTTCTAAAGGCCATTTCACTTGAATCAACCGGATGAAAACTTCCGTCAATAAGAGTGAACTTAAGGTCAACCATCGGATAACCCGCAACAAGTCCTTTCTCTATAATGCTTCGGAATCCCTTTTCTACTGCAGGAATATATTCTCTCGGAACATTTCCTCCTTTTATTCTGTCTACAAACTCAATTCCCTTTCCGGGATTTGGTTCCAGCCTGAAATCGATGTGAGCATACTGTCCGTGACCGCCGGTCTGTTTCTTGAATTTATATTCATATCTTGCTTCTTTTGTTATCGTCTCTCTGAATGCAACGGATGGTTCTCCGACTTCGACATCGACTTTATGTTCATTCTTCAATCTGTCGACAATAACTTCAAGGTGAAGTTCTCCCATTCCCGATATAACCGTTTCTTCCGTCTCATTGTCAAATTTGACCTTGAAAGAGGGATCCTCAAGTTCCATTTTATTAAGAGCAATACCGAGTTTATCTCTGTCCTTAACCGTGACCGGAGATATTCTAAGATCAATAACAGTTTCGGGATAGTGGATATTTTCAAGTATTATCGGATCGTCTTCATCACATAGTGTGTTACCGGTTGTTGTAAATTTTGTTCCTATAAGAGCTGCAATGTCTCCTGCTTTTATTTCGGTAAGATCATCCCTCCTGTTTGCGTGGATACGCATAATCCTTCCCACTCTCTCTCTCTTATCTTTGGTAGAATTATAAATATAATTTCCTGTTTTTAGAGTTCCGGAATATACTCTGATAAATGTCTGCTGTCCGACAAAATTATCATTAATGATCTTGAATGCAAGAGCTGAGAAAGGTCTTTTCCATGAAGGTTTCCGCGATAAAGTTTTTTCAGGATCGTTCATATCAAAACCGAGAACAATTCCTCTGTCGATTGGAGACGGCAGATAGTTAACTACTGCATCGAGAAGAAGTCTTACTCCTTTATTTTTAAATGCAGTACCGCAGAAAACAGGAGTGATAAGAAGTTTTAAAACTGCATCCCTTGTGGCTGTAATAATATCTTCCGAAGTGATCTCTTCACCTTCAAGATATTTTTCCATTACAGTATCGTTAAAATCCGATAATTTTTCCACCAGCTTTTCTCTTGCCTCTTCAGCTTCTTTTTTAAGTTCTTCCGGTATTTCACTTTCAACCTGGTCTAATTTGTTATAAGTTATTGCCTTCATCTCAACAAGATCTATTATTCCTGAGAAGTTTTCCTCATTTCCTATGGGCAGTTGGTAAGCAATTGCATTGGCTCCGAGCATCTCATTCATCATATGCACCGCATTATGAAGATCTGCCCCCTGTCTGTCCATCTTATTTACGAATGCTATTCTCGGGACCTTATATCTGTCTGCCTGATGCCAGACTGTTTCACTTTGGGGTTCAACTCCGTCAACTGATGAAAGAACCATAACTATTCCGTCCAATACTCTAAGAGATCTTTCAACTTCAAGTGTAAAATCTATATGTCCGGGTGTATCTATTATGTTAATGTGGTGATCTTTCCATTGTGCAGTAATGGCAGCAGATGTAATTGTTATTCCTCTCTCCTGTTCCTGCTTCATAAAATCCATCACAGCCTGTCCGTCATGGACTTCTCCTATTTTATGGGTGATTCCCGTAAAAAATAAAATTCTCTCTGTTGTTGTGGTTTTCCCTGCATCAATGTGAGCAACGATACCAATGTTTCTTATCTTGGAAATAATAGAATTTTCCATGCTATTCTCCTCTTAAATAATTTCCTTTTAACCCTTTGATTTTTTATTCTATGATTACCTGAACTTCAGGATGTGAATTTTCGGTTTCGGAAAAATGCAATTATACCACAGTTTATTAAAATGGAAAAGCCGATCTGAAAAATTGTTAAAAAAGTTTTACTTTTTTTTCTTCCCGAAAAAAGACGGAAATACTTTTTTTAAAGTTTTTTGGGCGTCACCGAGAAGATCTTTTGTCGGTCTTCCTGCCACTTCATGAAGTTTCTTTTTTGCCAGCTGGTGATCCGGCTCTATCTCAAGAGCTTTACGAAAATAACTTTCTGCTCTCTTTACAAGTCTCTCCTGCAAAAAAAGCATTCCAAGTCCGGCGTAAGGTTCTGCATTCCACTCCTCAAGTTCTGCAGCCTTAAGAAGATTTTGTTCCGCATCTCTTCTCTGCATCGGAATATTTGTTTGGCACAAGCCGAGCAAGAGAAATATATCCGCCCTCGGATCTAATTCAACTGCTTTGGATAAAATTGAAGCGGCAATATCATATTTTTGCTGTTGATAAAGTGTTTTTGCTTTTTTATAATAATTTTTTGCTATTTCATGCGGATCTTCTTCTTCGGGTTTTTCTTCCGGTTTATCTCTAAATCCATTCTTCTCATATTCGGCTCTCTTTTTATAATCGGATATAACTTCGTAGGCTTTTCTCCCTCTCTCTCTTAGGAAATCAAATTTTTCTTTAATTGCAGGATCGGTTATGAGGTTGGCATTTTCTTCTGAGAATTCAAGTCTGAAATTATAATAAATATCTTCGATCTCTTTTTGAGTTGAAGTTTTCCCGAGTCCAAAAAAATCAAAATGGTTGATATCTCTGTCCTTAATTAAATTAAAAAGATTTTCAACCATTGCTGTTACTTCGTTAATATTTTTCTCTTCCATGAGATCTCCTCTCTCCGATTTTATCAGATTAGTATCTTATTTTAAATCAAAATATAATAAGTTGCAATTTTAAAGATTTTTAATGACAGCTTCAAGAAGGCGGATAAAATCCGATTTGACTTTTAGAGCTGTTTCCGTAACTTCTTTATGATCAAGAGGCTTTGAGGAAATTCCGGCAGCAAGATTTGTAATGCATGAAATACCGCCGATCTTGACTCCTGTATGCATGGCAACAATACTCTCGGGAACTGTTGACATTCCTACTGCATCCGCACCGATTGTTGCAAGCATTCTTATCTCTGCCGGAGTCTCATAAGAGGGACCTCTTAATCCCGCATAAACTCCTTCTCTAAGAACTATCCCGAGATCCTGAGCCGTGTCAAAGATCATCTCTTCGATTTTTTTATTATAAATTTCACTCATATCCGGAAATCTCGGACCGAGTCTCTCGTCATTTTTTCCGGTTAAAGGATTTACCCCCATGAGATTTATATGATCGGTTATCGCCATCAGATCTCCCGGAGAAAAATCTCTGTTTATGCCTCCTGCCGCATTGGTAAGTATTAAATTTTCAATTCCCAGCATACAGAGTGTTCTGACCGGAAAAACTACATCTTTAATATCAAATCCTTCGTAAAAATGGTATCTTCCTTGAAGAACTATAATTTCAACTCCACCCTTTTTCCCTTTCACAAGATTCCCTTTATGGCCTTTAACTGAAACATTTTTAAAATGAGGGATTTCCGTGTACGGAACAACAATGCTGTCTTCAAGTCCGTCTGCAAAATCACCGAGACCGGAGCCGAGGACTATTCCTGTTTTTGGAACCGTTCCTATCTTTTTTTTTACAAACTCCGATGCTTCCGATATTTTATCAAATTCTTCCATTTTTAACCTCTTGTTTTTTTATCATTTTCTCTCCCTGAAAATCTTCTCTCTCTATATCAAAAAGATCAAGAACAGTTATTCCAATATCTGAAAATGTGCTGCGAATGCCGAGAAATTCCGATTTTAACACTTTGTTGTAAATGAGAATAGGTACATACTCCCTTGTGTGTTCAGTACCCTTAAATCCGGGATCACAACCGTGATCTGCCGTTATCATCAGAATATCTTCAGGTTTTAACTTATTCAGCAGTAACTCGAGATTAATATCAAACTCTTCAAGCGAATTACAATATCCTTCGGGATCTCTCCTGTGTCCGTACAGCATATCAAAATCAACCAGATTTACGAATATAAATCCGGAGTTTTCCTTTTCTATCTCTTCCGTAAGAATTTTCATTCCGTCTGAATTATTTACCGTATGAAATGCCTCCGTCAACCCCCGGCCGGCAAAAATATCTTCAATCTTACCTATCCCGATAACGTTAAATCCCCTGCTTTTTAAGCGGTCAAGGACGGTTTCCGAGGGAGGTGTCATCGGATAATCTTTTCTGTCTGAAGTTCTTGTAAAATTTCCGGAATTTCCTATGAAGGGTCTGGCGATGACCCTTCCTATATTATACTTATTACAGATATCTCTTGATATTTCACAGATTTTATAAAGTTTTTTTAAAGGAATGACATCATTGTGTGCGGCTATCTGGAACACACTGTCTGCGGAAGTATATATGATCGGAAAGCCTGTTCTTATATGTTCCTCTCCGAGATCTTTTATAATCACTGTTCCCGATGCAACACTGTTCCCGAGAAATCCTTTCATTCCTGTTCTGTTCATAAATTCATCCGTTAGATCTTTCGGGAAACCGTCCGGAAATCTTGGGAAGGCTTTCTCCGTGATAAGTCCCATCATCTCCCAGTGTCCCGTCATCGTATCTTTCCCGTGGGAAAGTTCAGCCATCTTTCCGAATGATGCGGTTGGGTGTTTCTCTTTTCCGTATTTTTCAAAACCCGGAATATTTAGAAATCCCATTTTTCTCAGATTCGGGATTTTTAAATTTTTTCTTGTTTCAAGAAGAGTTCGTAAAGTGTTGGCACCGGTATCTCCATATTGTTCCGCATCGGGCATGGCTCCGACACCGACACTGTCAAGCACTATGACAATAACTTTGCGACTGTTTTTCATCTGAAAAAAAGTTATCATACTCACTCTTCAATGTCAAAGGAGATTACAGCTATTTTGGATTTGGGATTTTGGGGTTGGGATTTGGTTGCTTTCAGAATTCAGCGGGGGATTACAGAACTTGTCATTTATAGTCATTTACTCACTTTGTTCGTGTCATTAGGTAATTTCAGATATTGTCATTACTTAGATATTTCATTGAGATTTGCCGGAGGAGGCAGAGGAGTCTAAGTCGGATTTTTAACGTCCCGGAGGGGAAATTTTTCATGTTTGAACGAAGTGAGTTTAAAATTTAAGTTAATAAATTTGACGTTCCGGAGGATAGACGACGGTCGGGTGGAGCCAATTCTCAATGAAAAGAGCAATCAGCTCTCAGCCAGAGCTTACGAGGTAAAAGAAGTCAGAAGTAAGAAGTCAGAAATCAACCGGAGCTCACAAGTTTTTAGTGGTTAGTAGACAGTTATAAGTTTTAAGTGTTGAGTTTTTAGTTTGGGATTACAGAACTTGTCATTTATAGTCATTTACTCACTTTGTTCGTGTCATTAGGTAATTACAGATATTGTCATTTATAGTCATTAGTTCACTTCGTGAACGTCATTAAGAACTTA
>CAZWFY010000006.1:0-77295 GCA_964633415.1 uncultured Clostridia bacterium
GCGGAAAGTGCGGAAAGGTTATTTTAGATTGGGAAAAATAGCGTACAGCTGAGCTTACAAGTCTATTTAGGATATGGGATATGGTAGCCTTCGGCTTGGATTTAGGATATAGGGGTTGGGATTTGGTGGAGTTCACAGTTCTCCTCTCACCTCTAACCAATAGTAACTTCATTTTCGACTTTTCGACACTTCAACAATTCGACCGTTTATCTCTTAATTAAGAATTTAGAATTCAAAATTGAGAATTAATAATTCCTCTATGTGATCAGAACATAGGTAACACTTTAGTGTCAATACATAGGTAGCACTTGTTATTAACTTTTAATATAGAACTCAAAACTAAAAACCTAAAACTCATCACTAAAAACTATTCTAACTGTGAATTCGGGGGAGGCTGAGGGGAAATTTTTACTGTTTTAAAGAAGTTTGATGAAATTTCATAATTGAAAAACGGGTTTTGATTCCTTGACAAAAGGTGAGCCCGATATTATACTGTCTCAGATGAAGAACGGGAAAAATAGAGAGTTAAAATCCTTTGAGCTTTCCTTCAGAAATGAGATTTTCGGGATTGTTTTTCTCTTTGTTTCCGTTTTCCTGATCTTCAGCCTACTTAACTATTCTCCTTATGATCCCAGCTATTTTCATTCAACTCTTCAAACCTCCATTGAAAATTGGGGCGGAAAACTCGGTTCGGAAATTTCCGCATTTCTATTTGTCCTTTTCGGATATACATCTTGGGCATTTGTTTTCTATTCACTTCTCCTGACCGTATATTTTTTTCTAAACCGTAATATAAATAATATTTTTACGAAAAGCATAGGTTTTCTCCTTTTCCTTTTATCATTTTCATCACTGATAACCGTTATCCACCCGCTTTCAGTTATTAAAGAGTCCTCAATAAAGACCGGCGGCATTATCGGTTATTTTTTGAGCGGGTTTTTTCAGAGTGAGATTAAAGGATTTCTTACATTTTTACTGTTTTTTTTGCTTGTTCTTATTTCAGTTGTAATGATGGCAAAAGTTTCTTTAAAAAGAATAGTTGCAATAACTGTGAATATCTTTAAGAAAATATATATCTTCCTCAGTAAAATTGTAAAAAAAGAATATGATCGTTATATGAACCGGAAACGGCAGAAAAGAATATTAAAAAAATATAACAGAGAGGTTACTGTAGAAAAGGGTGATGATAAAGATAAAGAGAAAAAAAAGAGAAAATTGTTCGAAGAGAAGAGAAAAAAGATAAAAGAGCCGAGCAAAATGCCGGAGGAGTTATCGCTTTTTAATAATGAGAGTGAATTTTCGGAAAAGAGCGAAATATATTCTGCTCCTCCTTTATCATATCTTGATGCAGCCACTCAGTTAAGTAAAATTGATCTGAAAGAGCTTGAAGAGAAGAAAAATGAGCTCCAGGCAAAACTTTTGGATTTTAAGATAAGCGGTAAAATCCTTGAATATACTCCTGGGCCGGTAATAACCACTTATGAATTTGTTCCTGATTCGGGAGTCAAAGTAAAAGATGTTGTGAATTTATCAGAAGATCTTGCTATGGTTGCACTTGCTCAATATATCAGAATCGACAGAATTCTCGGTAAAAAGGCGATTGGAATAGAGATACCGAATAAAAAAAGAGAGATAATTCATCTTAGAGAGATAATTGAATCGGAGGAGTTCAGAAATGCAAGTTCTCCTTTAACAATTGCTCTCGGAAAGACAAAAAGCGGCGAAGTGTTCATTATGGATTTAAGAGACATGCCTCATGTTATTATTGCCGGAGCAACCGGAAGCGGTAAAAGTGTTGCGATACATACGATAATATTGAGTATAATTTACCGATCTTCACCCGATGAAGTAAAATTAATATTAATTGACCCTAAAAGAGTGGAACTTGCAATATACAACGCCCTTCCTCATCTGATGACACCTGTTGTCGTAAATCCGAGGCTTGCTAAGAATGCTCTTGACTGGGCAATATTTGAGATGGAGAAAAGATACAGGAAACTTGCTGTAATAAGAGTGAGAAATCTTGAACAGTATAATAAAAGAATTGTTCTGATGGAACAGTCGGGCGAGGAACTTCCCGAGGAGATAGAGAGTTTCGAAAAAATTCCATATATAGTAATAATAATTGATGAATTTGCAGATCTCATGATGGAATCATCAAAAGAGATAGAGTATAACGTGGCAAGAATAGCACAGAAAGCGAGAGCGGTCGGGATACATTTGATTCTTGCAACTCAACGTCCATCCGTCGATGTAATAACCGGAACAATAAAAAATAATTTTCCTTCAAGAATAGCACTTGCCGTTCCTTCCAGAAATGATTCAAAGACAATTATCGATGTAATGGGTGCCGAGAAGCTCCTCGGTCATGGCGATATGCTTGTATTGCCGCCGAAATCCGCAACATTGATAAGAGCACACTGTTCATTTGTTTCTGAAGATGAAGCTCTAAGAGTGGTCTCATATCTGTCTAAAAAGGCAAAACCCAAATTTAATACGGAAATTATAAAACCGGTAAAGAAGGATAGTGAAAAGAAGGGAGATGAAAAACTTGACGATAAGTTTTTTGAAGCCGCTTCAACTATAATAAATTCAGGGCAGGCATCCGCTTCTTTTTTGCAGAGAAAATTGAGTATTGGATATGCAAGAGCGGGAAGATTGATGGATCAACTGGAAAATGCAGGAGTTGTTTCAGCTCCAAATTTAAAAAATCAGAGAAAAATCCTGATGGGGCTTACCGATCTGGAAGATTTCCTGGCAGAGAGGGAATAAATTGTGAAAATAGGTGGATTTGATACGAAAGAGGGTCTTTTTGCCATCCTCGGTCCTTGTGTGATAGAGGGTGAAGATTTTATTATGGATATAGCAAAGAGGATAAAAGAGATAGCTGCGGAAGTTGATATTCCGTTTATATTCAAAGCTTCGTTTGATAAAGCCAACAGGTCATCTATAGAATCATTCAGAGGACCCGGAGTAAAAGAGGGAATGAAAATCCTGAAAAGAGTGAAAGATGAATTGAACATTCCGGTAATATCCGATATTCATGAACCGTGGCAGGCTGATGAGATTAAAGGTATTCTATCTGTTGTTCAGATTCCGGCATTTTTAAGCAGGCAGACTAATCTTCTCGTTGCAGCAGGAGAAACCGGAATTGTTGTCAATGTTAAAAAGAGTCAGATGATGTCGGCAAAAGATATGGGAAATGTAATTGAAAAGATAAGGTCGACCGGAAATGATAAAATTATGCTTACCGAAAGAGGTACTTTTTTCGGATATGGAAATCTGGTGGTTGATTTTAAAAATATCGGAATTATGAAAAAATTCGGATATCCGGTTATTATGGATGCAACTCATTCTGTTCAAAAACCGTCTTCCGAAGGGAAAGTTTCCGGCGGTGATCCGGAATTTATCCCGAATATTGCTGCTTCCGGTGTTGTTTCAGGAGCAGACGGAGTCTTTCTTGAAGTTCATCCCGATCCTCCCAATGCTCTTTCGGACGGAACAAATTCTCTTAATATAAAAAAACTTAAACCGCTGTTAAAAAAGCTGAAAAAGTTATATAATGTAAGATAATGCAGATGATAGATACCGGAAAAGAGGTACTTGAAATTGAAGCTAACTCAATTTTGCAGTCAAGTAAAAAACTCGATTCTCATTTTGAAAATGCAGTAAAAATTCTCGGTGAAACAAAGGGAAGGATTGTTGTTACGGGAATGGGGAAATCCGGACTGATAGGGAAAAAGATATCTGCTACAATGACCTCAACAGGTTCACCTTCGATATATCTCCACCCATCTGAGGCGATGCACGGTGATCTCGGAATAATCAATTCACAAGATGCAATTCTTGCTTTGTCGACAAGCGGGGAAACTGCTGAAGTGGTCAGACTGTTAACTTTTATAAAGAGAATAGGTGTCAAAATTGTCTCTCTCGTAGGAAATGTTGATTCGACTCTTGCAAAGGAGAGCGATGTATTTCTTAATTGTGAAATAGAAAAAGAGGCATGTCCGATAGGTATGGTACCAACCGCATCAACAACACTTATGCTTGCGATGGGTGATGCAATATCGGTGGGGCTTATGAGGATGAAAAATTTCAGCGAAGATGATTTTCATAATTTTCATCCCGGTGGAAATATAGGTAAAAAACTTCTTAAAGTGAAGGATTGTATGAGGAAAGGAGATGAATTACCGATATCAGCACCCGATACGGTTATGAGGGATGTAATAAAAACAATTGACGGGAAAAAACTCGGAGTTGCAATTATAACAGATAAAAATTTGAATGTTTTAGGAATAATAACGGACGGAGATCTTCGAAGAGCTTTTTTAAAGGGAGATAACTTTTTAGAAAGTGAAGCTTCCGAATTTATGACGGCTGATCCTTTCACTATCGGAGAGGATAGATTTGCCGTCGAAGCGTTAAAAGTGATGGAAGAAAAAAAAATAACTTCACTGATTGTTACAAAGGATAAAAAACTAAACGGATTTATACATCTTCATGATTTATGGAGAACGGAGATGATCTGATGGATCAAAAAGAACTTGCAAAACAGGTAAAACTGATAATTATGGATGTTGACGGTACTCTTTCAGACGGAAGATTTTTTGTTCTTCCGGACGGAGAAGTAATAAAATCATTTGATGTTAAGGACGGGACGGGAGTATTCTTTGCCATGTTAGCCGGAATGAAGCTTGCAATCATAACAGGTAAAACTTCAATTGCGGTAAGAAAGAGAGCTGAGGAACTTCGCATTCATGATTATTATGAGGGTATTTTTAATAAGACAATTCCATTGATGGAACTCCTTGAGAAATATGATCTTACAAAAGAGGAGGTCGCATATATCGGAGATGATATCGGAGATGCGGAAGTCATGGGTATGGTAGGTTTTTCCGCGGCGGTAGGGGATGCACACCCTCTGATAAAACGTATTTCACACTATATTGCCAAAAGATACGGAGGAAGAGGAGCGGTAAGAGAAGTTATCGACTTTATTCTAGATGCTCAGGGAAAATGGCCTGAAATATTTGCAAAAATAAAAGAGTCTGAGAATATTGAAGATATTCTTAAAATGGCAAATTCATAATATAGAGAAGATATCAGCGGGTTTTTTTAAAATCTTTTCAGCTCCGGAATCATTTAACTCTTTTATTGCCCTGAATCCCCAAGAGACTCCTATCGGCTTCATATTGCCGTTTAAAGCCGTAACAATATCAATTGACGTATCTCCTACAAAAGCGGTCTCAGAAGGAGAGATATTATTCTTTTTGAGCATCCTGACAGCAGCCGAGGGATCGGGTTTCCTCGGTATACCTTCCACGGCTCCGGCAACCTTAAGAAAGTTAATATCGCCAAATAACTCTTTAACCTGAAGTTTTGTGTAATGATCACTCTTGTTGGAGAGAACAAATAAGCTGATTTTTTTTTTATTAAGTTCTTTTAACATTAAGATGATCCCTGGAAATGGTTTTAAACTTTTCCTCCAAAACTTTCCGTAAATTTCTCTGTATTCTTTAATGAAACCATCAAAATCTCTGTTCTTTCTTTCATTTTCGGGGAGAGCTCTATGAACGAGTTCATCCATTCCTTCACCAACAAACATTTTATATTTTTCATCACTGTGAGTTGGAAACCCATATTTTTCAAGAATGAAATTCATTGAATCACTTATGGATTTGATCGAATTAACCAATGTTCCGTCAAGATCGAAAATAACTGCTTTTATCATATAATTCTCCATGGATTCTCTTTAAATTATTATACTATTTTAATTAACATAAATGTAATATCATCGTTGAATTTATCCCCTCTCGAGTGTTTTTCAAGAGCTTCGATCAGGATATCTTTTATATCGTCGGCAGGAAGTTTACTGTTTTTCGAAATAATCTCTTTTAATCTATTTGTTGAGAACTGTTTCTCATTTCTATCCTCTTCTTCAATAACACCGTCAGTGAAGAGAACAATTATATCTCCTCTTTTAAGATCAATACCGTAAAGAGGGGTTTCTATACCCGGGAACATTCCAACTACGGTTGTTCCGAGGTTCAAGTCTATAATTGATTTTCCTCTAACAATAAATTGAGGATTATGACCACAATTCAGATATTCGAGCTGTTTTCTCTCTTTATTAATCTTTACCGTAAAAGATGTTAAATATAGATTTGTTTCGGTAGTTTCAGCAATCAGGTCATTTAAATATTGCATTGTCTTTGCGATATCCTGATCGCGTTTTATTCTATATGTAAAGTTTGTTCTGAATACGGACATAAGGAGAGATGCCGGAATGCCGTGTCCCGCAATATCGTTTATAGTAAATATTACATCTTCATTTTCCAAGCTGACAATATCATAATAGTCACCGCCGACTTTTGAAGAAGGGATATTGACAAAGCAGTAATCCATCTTTCTCAACTCTTTTTTTTCACTCAATAAAAATGACTGCTGGATCTGTCTCGCGATCTGAAGCTCTTTCTCAATTCTCTCTTTTTCGATAAGCTCACAATACATCTCATATTTATTTATTGAAATTGCCGTATAAATAGACAATCCTCTAAGAAGTGAAATAAAGGATTCCGGAATAGGTGATTCGGATTTTATTTCAAGAAATCCTGTGATCTTATCTTCTGTACGTAAAGGAAACATTGCCGAATTTTTTTCAATTCTTGTAAGACCGGTATTCTCTGATTTTTCTTCATCAGAATTTTCACATAATTTATATAATTTCCCCGTTGAATTAACCATCACATTAATCTCTTTTGCACTGATGTTTTCAGTGATAATCTTTTTCAAAACGTTAAAAACCTCTTCATAATCAAATGAAGATGATACGATTTTTCCCAGTTTTATAAGTAATCCTTTCTCTTTGGATTCCCGAACGGTTTTTCTGAAAAGGATTGCATTCTGAAGCGGAATAGAAATATAGGATGAAAAAATATCAAGGATTTTTTCGTCTCTATCCGAGAAGATATCACTCCTTTTATTTATAGCTTCAACGACTCCGATAAGTTCACTGTTTGAAATGATCGGTGCACCCAAAATCGACTTGGTCTTGAATTTTGTCTTTTCATCAATGAGATTTTCAAATCTGTTGTCTTTCCCCGGATCATTTATAATAAGATTTTTACAGTTTTCGGCTATCCATCCGGCAGCTCCTTCTCCTTTTTTTATAATAATTTTTTTTAATTCGGATTGACTGGAACCGGTTGCAGTCTCAAAATATAACTCCTCCCGCTCCTTATTGTAAAGAAATATCGAAGCTTCTTCACAATCGAGATATTTTTTTATCTTTTCGGCAATATTTTCAAGAAGTGCATCAAGCTCAAGGTCGGCATATATACCGACAAGTTCCGATCTTATTTTATCTTCTATACTCATGAAGATAATGATATTTGTTAATGAAAAATATGTCAATATAAGAGTATTTAAAGACTCATTAGATTTACTTGAATGAAGAATTACTGTATATATATATCATGAAACAGGTAACTGATGACAACAACTGTTTTGCCTGCGGAATGAAAAATCCGGTAGGTTTAAAACTTAAATTTTCATTTGAAAGTGATAGAGCATTTTCGATGGTAAATATCGATAGTGATTATCAGGGATGGCAGGGGATAATACACGGCGGAATAATCTCAACAATGCTTGATGAAGCGATGGTTAAAGCTGCTTCCGGAAATAATATCGCATGCGTAACCGCCGAGATAAATGTTAAATTCAAAAAGCCTTGTTATACAGGCAAAGATTATAAACTTTACGGAGAGATTGTTGAAAAAAAAAGAAATATTCTTTTTGCGGAGGGAAGATTGGAAGATAATAACGGAAAAATTGCGGCTGAAGCAAAAGGAAAATTATTTATAGTAGATGGACTTAACTGAGAAAAAAAAGATCATTACTTTTAAAGTAAAATCTCTTGCAAAATTAACCGTTGATCTTGTCGGTTTTGATAAGATCAACTCTAAAACCGGATGGATACAGAAAGGAATAAACATAGTCGAGAAGAGATTTCCAAGTGTCATTAAATATATATCAAAACAGTCGGCTATTTCAAAAATAGATAAATTTAAAATAGTGCTTGAGTGTCATAAAAGTACAAGTGAAGATCGTCTTAGAAAGATATTTATTTTCTGGGTTGAGAAGGAGTTGGGGAAACGGATCGTATTTATGATATTCGAAGGGATGATATTGCCTTTAACTCCGATTATGGCACTTCTGCCGGGACCTAATATTTTCTTCTATATTCCTGCACTCTTCTTCTATTATCACTGGGTATCTTTTTGGGGCCTAAAAAGGCTTGATTTCAAGAAACTTGATCTTGAAGTAAGATATATTGATAAGGGAAAAAAAGGCGGCGACCGGATTTGAACCGATGATAGCGATTTTGCAGACCGCTGCCTTACCACTTGGCTACGCCGCCGGAAAAATGGAGCGGGAAACGGGATTCGAACCCGCGACATCGACCTTGGCAAGGTCGTGCTCTACCACTGAGCCATTCCCGCATTTGAAATAGTAGAATAATCTAAAAGTTATTTTTTGTCAAGAGAGAAAATCGTTTAAAAGATTGACATTAAGGTAAAATTTTGATATTAATATTTTACAAAATGTTCCTCGGTGGCTCAATGGTAGAGCGGGTGACTGTTAATCACTAGGTTGCAGGTTCAAATCCTGCCCGAGGAGCCATTTTTCCAAAAATTTAAAATATCAAACCATTTTATAATCATTTATATAAATAAGAAGTAAATAGATCTTGTTAAATGATGGATTAGTATTTGATATTTGAAAGTTAAGTAGTAAAATATGGTGATGAATAAAAGATCGCTAATTCTGTTTTCCGGTGGAATTGATTCAACTACCGCACTTTACTGGGCAAAAAAAGAATTCGATTATGTTCTTGCAGTGATAATTGATTATTCACAGAAACACAACATTGAGGCTGAGTTTGCAAAACGGATTTGCGAAATGAACTCTATTCCTTATAAACATGTTAAATTTTCGTTAAAGAATCTGTTTAACTCCGCTCTTCTGAATGATGAAAGGGCGATCCCTGATTCACTTGCGAGTTCAAAAGATAGTAACGGGATACCTTTTACATACGTTCCTTTCAGAAACGGTCTGTTCCTCTCACTTGCAGCAGGGATAGCAGAATCTGAAAATATAAGAAATATAATAACCGGTTTTAATCTTATTGATACACCGGATTATCCTGATACAACTGAAATTTTTTCAAAAAAAATGGAAGATGCAATAAACGAGGGCACATCGGCATCGATTACCGGTGATAAGTTCAGCATCAAAACTCCTCTAATTAAACTTAAGAAATATGAGATAATTCAAATGGGACTTGAGTTGGGTGCTGATTATTCCTATTCGATTTCATGTTACAGAGGGGAGGAGATTCCATGTATGAAATGTCCGTCCTGTGATATAAGAAACAGAGCTTTTGAAAAGATAGGAATGACGGATCCGCTTATTGTAAGGCTTAAAAAGGAAGGCAAATATGAAAAGGACTCTGATAGTTAAGCAAAAATTTTCTTCGGCACATTTTCTGGAATATTATGAAGGAAAATGTGAAAAGATGCATGGGCATACATTTGAGATTGAAGTGCATTTTAAGGGTGAAAAACTCGATAGATCGGGAATTGCAATCGATTTTACAAAATTAAAGATCTTTTTAAAAGAAATTTTACCGGATCATAAGGTTCTTAATGAAATATATGATTTTTCTCCGTCTGCTGAAAATCTTTCCGAATATTTTTTTAAAAAAATCAAGGAAAAATATCCGGTAATAAAAGTAATTGTATGGGAATCTGAAAATGCAGCGGCTTCATATGAGGAGTGATAAAAATTATTAATGGATAATTTTTATATCAGCGAAATATTCTGGTCTGCACAGGGTGAGGGCGAAAGGGTCGGTATTCCGTCTGTCTTTTTAAGAATGGCCGGATGTTCCTTGAAATGTGATTATTGCGACACAAAATATTCATGGAAAAACGGATCAATATTCACTATAGATGAAATAATAGATAAGATTGAAGAATTGATGGTAAAGAATCCCGGAATATCACAAGTAGTAATTACGGGCGGAGAACCTCTCGAGCAGGATATTTTTCCGATTATAAATTTTTTAAGAAAGAAAAAAATATTTGTAGCTATTGAGACCAACGGAATACATAATATAAAAACAGATGTAGATTGGATGACTGTTTCACCGAAAGATGTAAACGGATACAAAATCAATCCATTGATATACAAAAAAATTAATGAAATAAAGTTGATTGTAAATAAAAATTTAACAGTTGAAATTGTAAAAGATTTTTATAGTTCCGTTAATAATATCCCTATATTTTTACAGCCTCAGCATTTTGAAGAGCTTAGATTTAGAAACACTTACAAATTTTATACCGATTGTATTTTAGAGGGAATTAAAAGTGCAAGACTCGGGTTTCAAATGCAAAATTTTTATGGAATTAAGTAAAATTCCATTGATTTAAATAGATAAAGCTGTATAATTAACTGTTTAACTTTAAGAGGTGTTTATGAAGATATTTGTGATAAATTCCGGAAGTTCTTCGATAAAATTTCAATTGATAGATTTTAAGAAGAAATTTGTTATGGCAAAGGGACTATGCGAAAGAATAGGCTTGAAAGGTTCAAAACTGACCTATTATTTAGGTGAAGAAAAATTTGTGATCGAGGAAGATATCGAAAATCATGAGAGAGGAATTGACCTGATAATAAGAAAAATAACTGATAAGGAACACGGCGTAATAAAAGATAAAAAAGAGATATACGGAGTAGGACATAGAGTTGTTCATGCAGGTGAAAAATTCAGCAGTACAGTTATTATAAATGATGATGTGATGAAAGCGCTTAAAGAGTGTATTCCTCTGGCTCCCTTACATAATCCACCTAATATTACCGGAATAGAAGCAACAAAAAAGTTTTTACCCGGAATACCTATGGCTGGTGTATTTGATACGGCATTTCATCAGACAATGCCGGAGAAAGCTTATATATATCCTCTTCCTTATGAATATTATGAAAAATACAGAATAAGGCGATACGGATTTCATGGAACTTCCCACATGTTTGTTGCTAAAGAGGGAGCAAAATATCTGGGAAAAAAGCTTTCTGATTTAAAGATTATCACCTGCCATCTCGGAAACGGTTCTTCAATAGCTGCTATTAATAAAGGATCTTCTGTCGATACAACTATGGGATTTACACCGCTTGAAGGTCTTATGATGGGAACAAGATGTGGAGATATCGATCCTGCTATCCCCTTATTTATTCAAAGAAGCGAAGGGGTAAGTGCAGAAGAAGTAAATATTATTATGAATAGAATGAGTGGTATTAAAGGTGTTTCGGGTGTATCTTCCGATATGAGAGATGTTGAAGAGATGATTGAGAAAGGAGATAAGAGATCGATATTGGCTGTTGATATATTCTCATATAGAATAAAAAAATATATCGGTGCTTATATTGCAGCCATGAACGGCCTGGATCTTCTTATATTTACTGCAGGAATCGGAGAAAGAGATCTTCTGGTAAGAGAAAAGGTTTTAACCGATATGGATTATCTCGGTATAAAATTCAGTAAAGAAAGAAATAATGATACTTTCGGGAAAATGGGCGTAATCACAGAGGAAAATTCAAAGGTTAAAACTATGGTTATACCGACAAACGAGGAACTTGAGATTGCTGAACAGACTGTAAATGCGATAGAGTCTCAAATTAATTGAAAAATTTATTTTTTTGATTTCTTTTTAATAAGAATTAATGCAATATAAATCAATAGAAGAGGAATAAAGATAGAGACGATCAATTTATAAAAATTCAGATCAGTTATAATTTCCATTGCAACAGATTACCTTGTTTTTATTTTTATTCCTCCGAAAAAGTATGCTATGGAGTTATAGATAAATCCCAAAATCAACGAGGAGATGGAAAAGAAAAGGGATCCGGTTATTCCTCCGAGTGCGGAAAATATTAAACCACCCTGGATTTTACCTCTTGTTTCAATCAGCATCTGTGGAAAATGGCTGAGAAAATCATTGAATATATTAAAGATGCCGAAAGACGCTCCGAAGATCACTCCTAAAATAAGTCCTAATCCTCCCATGAAAAAGATCAGTGAGATTAAATGGACTGAAGTTATTGTCATCATATTGATACTTTTTTTCTTTTTTGATCCGAGTTCTTTCTGATTTGCACCGCAAAAACTACAAAAAACAGAATAAGACGGTATTTTAGATTGGCAGACAATACAACTCGACATTTTATCTTCATTCTCATCGTCATTTTCTTCACCGGTTTCGGACGAGATAACTTGTTTTTCACTTTCGTCAGATGAATCTGAAATCTTTGATCTCAGTTCATTTATACCCTTTTCATCCTGTTTAATAATTGTTGCGGAACTGTCAAGTTCAAGATTTATTTCATTTATGTTATCTTTTTCATCAATTTTTTCATCGGTCTTGGTAAAAGATTCATCTTTATCGCTGTAGTCTTCGGTTAATTCTATATTTTCTTCATCTTTATTTCCCATATTATCTAAGGTCGGTTTGCTTTCTTCATGGGAGAATTGCTGCGTCATCGAAAGATCATTATCCTCGGAATAGGGTAACTTTTCCTTCCACTCTTTACCATCATAGATGTACCATTTCCCGGTGTTACTTCCGATCATCCAGTAATTGCCGTTTTCATCTCTCAACATAAGTTTTTTCAGTTTTGTTTTCATCTCTTCTTGATCAACTAATCCCTGTTCGAGTTGTAATTTAAGATCATTATATTTACCTTCAATTTCAATAAATTTACTTTTATCCATTAGATTATTCCTCCGGATAACAGGTTTTTCATTTTACCTGAAAGATAAAAAGATCCTGTTATCAAAATATCATTTTTAAAAAGTTTTGCCTTTTTTAAAACATCTTCATAATTCTTTATAATAACCGTATTTTTCCCATTAAAATGTGAGATAAGTTTTTCCGCGGGTAGAGCACGTTTGGAATCTGGTTCGGTAAGAATTATATTTTCCACATATGGTTTAAGATAATCAGCCATTTTTTTATAATTTTTATCGCGTAATACACCAAAGACAAGAGTCATTCCTTTTTTACCTTTCTCCTTTAAAAATTCACTCAAGGCTTTAATACTCTCTTCGTTATGGCTTGAATCAATAATAATGTAAGGGTTTTTTGAAAATATTTCAACTCTTCCCGGAACAAAATTAGATTCTATTCCGGAAAAAATCTTTTTTTTCTTAAGATCTATTCCCTGTTCTTTTAAGAGTATGGAAACCATAAGTGAAGTGTTTGCATTGTCGATCTGATGTCTTCCGTTTAATAATACCTTAAAGGTAAATGTTTCCGTTCTGTAGGAATATTTTACAAGGTAGTGATTGTCCTCGGTAATATAATCCAGATTTGAATTTTTACCGTAAACAAAATAGACAGGTGCATTAAGATTTTTCGCTATTTTTTTAATTACTTTTGCTGCAGTCGAATTGGGAGGAGAACCTACAACAACCGGAACATTATGTTTAATTATCCCTGCTTTTTCTGCGGCAATGTCTTTTATATTAGGACCAAGTGTTTTTGTATGGTCCTTGGATATATTTGTAATGACTGAAACAACAGGAGTGATCGTTGATGTAGCATCAAGTCTTCCTCCAAGCCCAACTTCAAGAACAATGAAATCGGCATTCCTCATACAAAAATAATAGAGGGACGTTAAAAAAAGATGTTCAAAATAGGTAGGGGGATTTTGAATGGAACCTTTATCCAATAATTTTTCAGACAGATTTTTTACATTTCCAAGAGCTTGTGCGAAATCATCTTTAGTAATCCAAGTTTTGTTTATTGTTATTCTTTCTCTGATATTAAGAAGATGGGGTGAAGTAAAAAGACCGGTAGTATATCCGTTCTTTATAAGAATTGATGTAATGAAATGTGAAGTTGAACCTTTTCCGTTAGTTCCTGCAACTTGAATGAATTTTTTTTTTTTTAAGTCAAACGGGAAATTATCTATGATCTTTTGGATATTATTAAGCTCTAATTTTGCTCCGTATTCTCTAATCTTGTCAAGATATTGCAGGGCTTCTTCATAGTTCATAAAATTTCATCAACTAACTGTTATCTTTACCTTCTTCTTCAAATTCATTATTAACACCAAGAACCAATGCAGCACCGTCATATATCTGTCTTATTGCCTTCTTCTGCTCCTGAAGTCCGTTTATCGTCTCTTTAACTCTGGCAAGTTCCTCATCGATCTTTGCATCAATTATTTCGATCTGCTTTTTTGATTCCTTTAATGCATTTTCATAAAAAACATTAGCCTCTTCTTTCATTTTTTCCATAGTTAATCTCCTTATGTTATTTTATATTTAGTGGAATAGTTCTCCAAACCTTAACTTTAACTCCATCCTTAATCGCAGGTGAATATTTCCATTTAAGAATTGTTCTTTTAATTATACTATTTACACTGTTTTTTTCAGATTTTCTTATTAATTTCACTTTTTCAATTGATCCCATCTCATTTATAAGGAAACTGACAAGTATATTACTACGGGAACCGGCTCTGATACTTCTCGGTAGAACAGGAGCAGGAGTTGAGATGGCAACCGGTTTTTTGTCAACTTCACCCAAAGAAACTATTTGACCGGGTTTTGCTCTGTTTTGTTCCGCTATGAGTTTTTTTCTTGCTTCCTCATCTCTCTTTCTTTTATCAGCTTCTTCCTGAAGTCTCTTCTTCTCATCTTCAATCTTTTGCAATCTGTCGTCTTCCTCTTTTTTCTTTCTTGCTTCCTCTTGAAGTCTTATTCTTTCAGCTTCTGCTTCTCTCTTCTTCTTATCTAAGGCTAAACGTCTCTTTTTTTCCAACTCTTTCTTTTTCTTTATTGCATCCTGTTTTTTCTTTTCCTCTTTAAGTTTTTCTTCAGGAGTCATCTCATTCTGATTTTTATCTTTAATTACCGATTTGTTATCTGATTCTCCGGTTAAATTATCAGTCGTCTGAGGAGGAATTATTCCCATGTTTTTATCGGTATTAAGAGTACTGTCCAAGGTTTGTCCGCTGCTGTTAATATCAGGGTTGGAAGAATTGGGAAGACCATTGGAATCAGTAAGTTTATCATCTTTTTTATCTACTACAAACTTTTTTACTTCAGGAGGATTTAGATCAACCGAATCGGAATTATCGTTATTAAAACTATTGGAAAGAAAATATATTCCTGCAGCAACTGCAATTATTATAAATAGGAGAACTAAAATTGGTCTGACAACTCTCTTTTTTTTAAATTTTTCAATATTAAGTGATTCGGGGATCTGTGAAATCGAATTCTTTGAACTATTATATTCATTAACTTTTTTGTTATCGTAAGATAAATCAATTGTAGATTCAGTAACATCTTTTTCATCCGGAGTATCCGACGGATACTTTTCAGGTTCATTCTGTTCTGATTTAACATCAATTGATTCAGGCAAAACCTCTTCATCTCCGTCATCTTCGGTAGGTAAATTTATAATATTGGGAGGCTCAGGTGGATTATCACTCGAAACAAGATTAATTTCCCGACTCTTTTTTAGATCTTTTACCGGATGTTCGATCTCTTCTTTTGTTGTTATTCTTGTTATTTCAAAAGGAATCTGACTGAGATTGACTCTTATACCGTCTTTTAATATTTCATCCTTGAAAAGATCATAAAGGCAAACATTAATATGAATGGGTGTGGGTATGTGGTTGAAATTTTTATATAAATATGCTTCAAGATCTTTGCTCATTTCCGCAGCGTTTGAGTATCTTTTTGATTTATTAATTTCAAGAGATTTAAGAATTATTCTTTCGAGATCAGGATCAATGTCCGGAATAAACTCCGAAGGAAGTGTTATCTTTCCATCTTGAACTTTTTTTAACACTTCTATTTCGGAAGATCCTTTAAATAGTTTTTGTCCGGTCAACAGTTCGAATAAAATTGCAC
Source organism: uncultured Clostridia bacterium (assembly GCA_964633415.1). Taxonomy (GTDB): domain Bacteria; phylum Acidobacteriota; class Aminicenantia; order UBA2199; family UBA2199; genus CAZNLS01. The sequence goes on from CAZWFY010000006.1 coordinate 15,980, forward strand.
CTACGGAATATATATCAGATCTTTTATCAATATTTTTATCGGCTTTTGCTTGTTCGGGAGACATATATAAAAGTTTTCCTTTTAAAGCACCTGAAAGTGTCTGATGAAGCTTGTTGGAAGCTTTAGAAACTCCAAAATCGGTTATTTTCACTTCTCCGGTATAAGAAAGAAGAATGTTCGGAGGAGAAATATCTCTATGGACGATCTCAAGGTTATTTCCGTATTTGTCTTTTGCAGAGTGAGCATAACTTAATGCATCAAGAATCTTTAGAGAAATATAAATTGAAATATATTCTTCTAATTTGGTTTTCTTTTCGGATAATTTACGAAGAATAAGTCGAAGGTCTTTCCCTTCGACATATTCCATTGCTATGAAATAGTAATTATCTTTTTGACCGAAATCATATATCTGGACAATATTAGGGTGAGATAATTCGGATGCTATCTTTGCCTCGTCAACAAACATTTCAATATATTTGTCATCATCTCCGTAACCTGAAAGAATTTTTTTTATTGCAAGTATTTTTTCAAATCCCTGTACTCCTCTCTTTTTTGCTTTATAAATTTCCGCCATGCCGCCTCTGGCAATAAGTCCCAATATTTCATATCCTTCTATCTCATTTTTTTTCTGATCTTTATTCTCTTTTTCAGGTTTATAATTTTTCTGCGGTTTTTTATCTTTTTTAATAACCTCAGGCTCAACGGTTTTTTCTACACTCTCTTTTTTTATAACATTATGATCTTTTATCCCGAGACCTGAAAGAGTCTCTTCAAATTTTTTCATAATATCTTCTTCGATCTTTTTCTCTGCTTTTTTATCTTTTTTCCCGGTATCAGTTTTAATTATATCTTTAAGATCAATATTGATCTTTTCGTCATTGATTTTTCTTATGCTATTTTTACCGGAGGTTTTTTCGAAGGCTTCACGTGATAAAATCTGAGTTATCTGAGCTTTTTTATCAGCTTCTTTTTTGACAGAGTTGCTCATTCCTTTGTCCGAAGTTAAATCTTCTTTATCAAGCTCTATTTTATGCTCCGGAATATTTTCAACATTGTCAATCAAGTCTCCGAAAATATCTTCTGAAGATAATTTATTTTGATTTTTTATAAAATCGCCGGACGGAGTTTTGATTTTTTTTGTATCAAAAACAGGAATCTGTGTAGTGCCAGGATCAGTTTTACCTTCCACATCGTCTTTGGTAATCTCAAGAAGATTTAATACTGAATTAAAAAACGTTGTGTCGTTGAAAGGTTTTTCTATAAATTCATCCGCTTGATATTCACTTATTGCTTTATTCCTGTATTCGGTACCTTTATATACACCGCTGATTACAATAACTTTTGAATCGGGATTAGTCTCTTTTGAGAATTTGGATAACTCGAAGCCGTGAAATTTAGGCAGCATTGCAGCACAAATAAGAAGATCGAATTTTTTCTTCTTTATTAATTTTTTAGCAACATCACCTTCACTAGCAATGGAAATTTCAAAAACAGATGAAGATAAAATATCTTTAATATTCTCAATCGTAGGAGAATCATATTCAACCAATAATACATTTTTTTTCATATTCATACTCCTAAAAAATTATATAATACTAATTGGAACTTTTCAAACAGGAATTTAACTATAATATATCTTTTAATAAATTTCACAGCAGAATCATCGAAGATTTGTAAAAAATCAAAAGTCAAAATAGAGATCACGCTGTTTTTCAAGTATTTTCAATTTATCTCTCACTTTCCAATTTACCGGCATTACAATAAGAATAATTAAGACGGAAGTTACAAAAAAATGAAATGTTCTGTTGAAAGGGACACCCATGAAAGATATAATGATGCCTAAAATTGAAACAGACTCCCCAAGTCCCAGAAGAATAATATCAAGTTTTTTCCATGTTTTTAGGATATCTTTTAAAGACATTGAATCTTTAACAAACTTCGGAGAGTAATAAATTGTCTTTCGAACCGTTAAAATTGAGATGACTATCATTATTGCAAGAATGTTGAAAGCATTATAAATATTGGTGATAGTGGCATATTTAATTCCGAATAATTTAACAGTGCTGTTTTTTAATAATAGAATCGGGATTAATGCATATATGACAACAGATATTACCATTGCAAAGCTGATCAAAATCGTTTTTTTTGTCTCTTCCCTGATTATACGATTGTTCTCCTTAAATTTACTCTCTCCGTTTTCCATAAAAAAAATTTATCATCTGCAATCGGAGTTGTCAAGAGAAATATATGATTTAAACCATATTTGATTAATGATATAATAAAAATATGACATATATTAATAAAACATTAAAAATTTTACCTGTTTTATTTCTCTTTTCATTATACGGATGCTATTTTTCTGAAAAAAAAGTAAAAACCACTCCAAAAAAAAGTGTATCCTCGGAATCTGTTTCTCAAAATAGTACTTTCGTAAAAAAGAATGATATTTATCAGATCGGTATTGCTTCATGGTATGGAGATAAATTCCATGGGAAAAGAACATCCAACGGAGAGATCTATGATATGCATAAATTGACTGCGGCTCATAAAAAACTACCTTTCAATACGATTGTTGAAGTGGAAAATCTGAATAATAGAAAAAAAGTTCTTGTGAGAATAAATGATCGGGGACCTTTTGTGAAAGAGAGAATCATAGACCTTTCAAATGAAGCTGCAAGAATACTTGGGATTGATGAGCTTGGGACTGCACCCGTTGCATTAAGAATTGTAAAACCCGAAGAGTATTCTCTCTCGGGAAAAATTGAATTTAAAGGTAAGAAGGAAGTAGGGAAGATGATCTACTATTTGCAGGCTGGTGCGTTCAGAGATATAAAAAATGCAGAATCGTTGTTATTTAAAATAAATGAAATATCAGGAGATAATATTTTTAAGATCATATTTGAAGGTGATTATTATAAAGTTATTTCCGATAATTATATATCAAGGAATTTAACGGAAAATCAAAAAAATATTCTATCGGAAAAAGGGTTTGATGTTATAGTGAAAGAAAAACAGGATTAAACCGGTAATTTGAGTCTATTGCTTTTTATTAAAACTTTTATTGCAATTCTATTAGGTGCATTATTACAAAGTTATGCCGGTTTCGGTTTCGGTCTTCTTGTTCTTCCTCTTCTTCTTTTTTTTAATTTTGATTTTCCTTCTGCTGTTATAACGGTTGTGACAGGATCGGCAATTCAAAAAATTATAGCGGTAAAATATTTTAAAGATTATTTTAAATGGTCGGAGATAAAGTTTCTTTTTTTATTCGGAATAACCGGATTGCCTATAGGTATTTTTTTTCTTTACAAAGCATCTTTTCTTTCCGGAGATACAGTAAAGCAGATAATCGGTATTGCAATATTTATAACACTCTTATTAAGATGGTCGGGGCTATCAGGTAAGAAAAGGGATATATCTCCCAAATGGGGTTATTTTGCCGGATTTTTATCGGGAATTTTAAACGGTTTTGCAAATATCGGAGGTCCTCCCGTTGTTCTATGGGTTCTCTCTCATAAATGGAAAAATGAAAAAATGAGAGCAATGATCTTAGCATTATCTTTGACTTTTGTTCCCTTCCAGATCATCACTATGGGATTTGTATTCGGGAAAAAACTTATAATTCCTTTTATTCATTCATTAGAGATGATTCCTGCAGTATTAATCGGAAGCTGGATCGGATTAATACTCGGAGATAGATTAAGTGAGAAAAAGCTTGTGTATTTTATGGAGATTATACTTATGATAATTGCATTTTCAGCACTTGTCAGACCGATGTTTAAATAATAATCAGTTTAAAGATATAGGCAAAGATAGCATACGGGAGCTGAAACTGTAAGTTTAAACTCTTCACCTTTCTCAATTCTGAAAGTATCCCCTTTTTTAAATAATTTGCTTTCTTTCCCCGGAAGTGTTACTTCCATTTCACCGTGAATAACTTCCATTATCTCAATTGTTGAAGTTTTAAAAGTATAATTACCGGGTTCCATAACTCCAACCGTGAAAGGTTTTTCGTTAAGTTTATTACCGAGACTTTTAACTTTACCATCGTAATAACTGTTTGCTTCTGTCATAAGACCTCCTATTTTAAAATTGCTCCGACAGGGGTTTCATCGGGAATGATCGGGATATAAGGTCTTCCGTTTTTATCCGATGCTGCAAGGATCATCCCTTGTGATAACACTCCTCTGAGTTTTGCCGGTTTAAGATTTTTTACAATAATAATTTTTCTACCGACTAAATCTTCCGGTTTATAATATTGGGCAATGCCTGCAACGAGTGTGCGTTGATCTTCTTTTGTATCGACTTCGAGTTTCAACAATCTATCGGCATTTTCTATCTTTTCCGCACTTTTTATAAGTGCAACGACCATTTGGACTTTTTTAAATTCTTCAAAACCGATCAATCCTTCTTCCATTTTTGATTTTTCCTCCTTCTTTTTTACTGGTTTTTTATCATCTGAATTTTCGTTTGTTTCATTGAGAAAAACTTTCAAGTCAACTCTCGGAAAAAGCTGTAAAGATTTACCGATATTTATAGTGCCTTTCAGCTCTCTCCAACCGAAGCCTTCAATATTATCCGGAAATATCTTTTTTATTTTTCCGGAAGTTTCGGGGATAACGGGGGCGAGAAGTGCATTTATACTTAATATCGCGTCTGCAAGAGTGATCATAACAGCGGCGAGTTTATTTTTCTCAGAACTTTTTTTTGCCATTTCCCAGGGTTTTGATTTTACAATGTATTTGTTTAATTCCGAAATAAATTCAAAAATCCTCTCAATTCCCCTGTTATATTTATAATTATCAAAAAAATCAAAAACATCCTTTTGTGTATCGGAATACAAATCTTTAATTCTATTGTCATTATTATCAAATGCAGGATTGATATCAATCTTTCCATCAAAGTATTTTTCAATCATTCCGGTTGTTCTTGAGACAAGATTTCCCCAGTCATTTGAGAGGTCGGTATTGATACGATTAACAAAACCCTGGTGAGAAAAATTACCGTCCGAACCAATCGGGGCTTCCCTCATGAGAAAATATCTTATTGCATCAGAATTGAAAAATTCAAAAAGGATATTAGGGTCGAGAACATTCCCTGTGGATTTTGACATTTTTTTGTCATCCTTTAACCACCATCCGTGAACAAGTTCTCTGTCGGGGAGAGGCAGATCGGCAGCCATTAAGAAAGCCGGCCAATAAACCGCATGAAATTTAAGTATGTCTTTTGCCATTATATGAAGATTCGCCGGCCACATTTTTTTAAAATTTTCATTTTCATCAACGTAATTTACGGCAGTTATATAATTTGTAAGTGCATCGAACCAGACATAGACCGTCTGTTCTTCATCATCCGGAACCGGAATACCCCATTCAACAGTTGATCTTGTGATACTGAGATCTCTTAAACCCATTTCAACAAAAGATTTCACTTCGTTCATTCTGGAAGCAGGAAATAAAAAATCGGGATTGTTTTTATAGAAATCAAGAAGTTTATCCTGATAAGCGGATAGTTTGAAAAAATAACATTTCTCGGTAACTTTTTTAGTCTCTTTGCCACAATCGGGGCATACTTTATTTCCGTTTTGAGTATTCTCCGCCATATCAGTAACAAAACTTTCACATGATATGCAATAGTGTCCTTCATAATCACCCGGATATATATCACCCTTATCCATGACCTTTTTAAAAAGTTTTTTTACTCCGTCGATATGGTAATCATCGGTTGTTCTTATGAATTTATCATAATCAATGTTAAGTTTTTTCCATAACTCTTTAAATCTGACAACAACGCTGTCGGCGAGGGCTTTGGGAGAGATCCCCTTTTTTTTTGCATTTTCTTCGATTTTCTGACCGTGTTCGTCTGTTCCGGTTAAAAAGAATACATTAAATCCTCTGAGTTTCTTATATCTTTTTATGACATCAGCCATTATTGTTGTGTAGGCATGACCGATATGTGGAATATCATTAACATAGTATATAGGTGTTGTTATATAAAATTTTTCTTTTTCATCGTTAAAATTAGTTGCCATATTTGCTCCTGAATTTATAGGAAAAATTATATCATAAATTTCGTTTCTCTTGACCTAAAATCAGAATTTCATAACGATATTTATGTTTTAAGCTGAAAATATTTTATTTATACTTTACAAAAATTTGAAATTATAGAAAATATTTGATATATTCTTAAAAAAAACAAAGGAGTGAAAAATGGCAGAAATTGCATATTGTGTAAAATGTAAAGCAAAGACAGAGATGAAAGATGCTCAAAGAGTTACTATGAAGAACGGAAGACCCGCTATGAAAGGTGTTTGTTCAAAATGCGGAACGGGAATGTATAAGATACTTCCATCCAAGTAAATTTAAGCTAATCGAAATTTAATATTAATTGTGAAACTGGGGGAGGATGAGAATCCTTCCCCTTTAATTTTTTGATTTAAGTGTTAAAAGATTTAAAACTTTTAATTAGAAAAGGCGGGGACACTATTTTAAATCTTTGATTTTACCGATTCTATCTTTTTTTGCATTGTAGCGTTTTTATCTCTTCTATCGTCTATGGAGATTCTTGTAGACACTCTTTTCGCTCCGGAAAGAAAAGGATTTTCATGCATTTCCAAAACAACCTTTAATATAAGGTTAAGATCTCCTTCAAGTATTGTTGACATTGGTGTGAGTTGTTTTCTGATTTGCGGATATTTTTCAAGAATTCTCTCAACATCAGCGACATAATCACTTAAAGATGTGGAACATGTTCCCAACGGAACGACCGTTACTTCAGCTATTACTTTTCCCATTTTGTCTCCGTTATGTTTGATATTTTAATAAATAAAAATAAAAACAGATCATTGTTTTTTGCGGCTGTCTAGAATGGAGGAAAAAACTTCAATAAGTTTTATAGTATGATTCTTTATCCTTAACAGATCTCTCGTGAAACCGTAAAAAAGTATGCTAAGACGTGTTTTGGAAGATTCATCCTTTATTCTCTCAACCTGATTTTTATCAAATAAATCAATTAATTTATCAATCTTATATTTGTTTGATTTTATTTTATTTAAAACTTTTTTATCTTTATTCATCAATGCATTATATGAATCATCGAGTAATTTAAAGAGAGCTTCTCTAATTTCATTTAATTCATTAAGTTGAACTTCCATCAAACCCATATGATTATTTTCCACATGCAGATATCCTCTTATTATAAGATCGTTCTGACATTCGGCAATTCCCTGAAGTGAATTTATTGCAAGGGCAAAATCTTTTGAATATCCTTCCTTCTCTTTTTGAAGCAACCTTAATGTTTTAAAGATATTTGCAGCTATTATATTTGCAGTATAGTTGTTTTTTTTCGCCTCTTTTTTTGCTTTTCTAAGTATGAAACGATCTTTTTTTGCAACACCGTCAAATCCTTTCTTTAAAACTTCAGAAACCTTTTTTAAGAATAGACCCGCATGTTTTAGAGTTGTATCCGTTGCATATGAAATATCTTTGATTTTTTTTAGATTGAATATTTCCATCTCTTTAGATTCCGCTTCTCTTCTTTTGTGTATGGAATGATTACGGTATATCATACCGAGACTTATGAATAGTAATATGATAAAACCGAATACTCTGAATTTGAAAAGTATAAAGGCGTAAAATCCCGAAACAAGAAAAGCAACGAATGCGGTCATAAACCATCCTCCGATAACGGCAAAAACTCCGGCGACTCTGTAAACGGCACTGTCAAGTCCCCATGCCCTGTCGGAAAAGGAGGTACCCATTGCGACCATGAATGTAACATATGTGGTGGAAAGAGGAAGTTTGTAAGATGTAGCGATTGATATGAGAATGCTTGCAACCATAAGATTAACGGAAGCTCTTATTAGATCAAATGCCGGCTTTTCATCGTCATTTACGGTCAATGTCGAACCGACCTGAAGAAATCTTTTGTTCATTATATCATTGATCTTTGAAGGAATTAATTTCCTGAAAACTTCGGAAAAATTTGAGAATATTCTGACTACCGATCTTGAAAGAGGAGATGACCCGAACCTCTCAAATCCTTCATCCTGTCTGCCGAGGTTGATTTCGGTTTTTGTAACATTCCTTGACTTTTTTGAAAACCATAAAGTTAAAGCCATTATAATTCCGGCGATTATCAGTAAAAGAGTGTGGGACGGAGTTTTACCTTGAAGTTGGGTCATTAGAACGGAATCGGGAGATGAACTTTTTATAGCAACATTATAAGAACTTAATCCGGCAAGAGGAACTCCTATGAAATTTACAAGATCATTTGCCGCAAAAGCCATTGCAAGTGCAAAAGTACCTATTAAAACAATAATTTTCAAAATATCAATATTTGAAACGAATAAAATTATTTGGAGAAGAACGGAATAGGAGATAAAAGAGATAAGGCTGACTTTAAATGTGTGTGTTTTTATCCAGAAAAGAGTTTCAGGTGTGATGAATGTGGCACCTTTCGCACCTTTTATCAGTATAAAATATGTAATGGAAGTTAATGCAATTCCGCCCCATAATGCTCCATACCTTTTTATTCTCTTCTTATAATCGAAGGTAAATATTAACCTCGTAATATACTGAAATACAGCACCTATGAAAAAAGCAACAATTACGGAGAGAAGAATACCGAGTATAATTGTAAGTGCTTTGCTTGAATTTATATATTTAACAAGATTGTTGTAAGATTCTCCGAGACGAATGATCTTTAACATAGAGATTGATACTGCAGCTCCGAGTAGTTCAAAAACTATTGAGACCGTCGTTGATGTAGGAAGACCGAATGTGTTGAATGTGTCAAGAAGAAGTATGTCTGTGAGCATAACCGCAAGAAAGATAATTATCAATTCCGGCATTGTAAAGAATTTAGGATGAAATATTCCTTTTCTTGCAACTTCCATCATTCCGCTTGAAAAAATCACACCGGAAAGAAGACCCATACTTGCAATTATCAGTATCTTTTTTCTTGATGCAACAAGAGATCCGAACGAGGAATTTAAAAAATTAACCGCATCATTACTTACTCCGACAATAATATCGGCAAGGGCTAAAGCACCGAGTATTAAAAGTGCAATAAAATAAAGTTCCATTTTATCTCCATAGTTGTTTATTAATTATACCTTGTTTGGAATATAACATAATCCATTTTAATTATTTCTTTTAAAGAGTTCAAGCGTTTATTAAAATATATGATAATAAAAAACAATTTAGACTCTGATTGGTTATATATATTTTGCAAATCAAATGATATAGCCGTCTTTTTTTATTCAATAAGATTATCCTAATTATAACTTTATCCTCAATATACAATATGAATGCTTCTTGACAAAGGGTGAATTTTTTCATATAAATAATTTTACTTCGGAGGAAAAATGAAGAGTACAAAAAGTGAAAATTTGAGAAATGTTTCAGTAGTAGGGCATGGACAGTCAGGCAAAACAAGTCTTGTTTCCGCATTTTTATTCAATACGAAAATGGTTAACAGACTCGGAAAAGTCGATCAAGGTAATACGGTTACAGATTATGAGGAAGAAGAGTTAGAGAAAAAGATATCGATCCAAGCTTCTCTTGCATATGCTGTAAACGGAAAGTACAAGATCAATATAATTGACACTCCCGGATATGCAAATTTTATTTGGGAAGCAAGAATTGCCTTGAGAGCTACGGAAACCGCTCTGATCGTTATAAACGGGGTTGAGGGAGTTGAAGTTCAGACAGAGAAGGTTTTTGATGCTTCTTCGGAGTTGAATCGTTCTGTTGTATTTGTAGTAAATAAAATGTCTAAGGAACTTTCCGATTTTAATAAAACATTAGGATCTCTATCCGAGTCTTTTGGGAAAAATGTAATCTCGGTCCAATATCCGATCGGATCAGGGGAAAATTTCAAAGGTGTGGTTGATCTTATTGAGATGAAAGCATTCCTTTATGCTAAAGATGAATCCGGAACTCCGGAAATCACTGATATACCTTCCGATATTAAAGAGGAAGTTGATAAAAAAAGAGAAGAACTTATAGAAAAGATTGCAGAGAACGATGAAGAGTTAATGGAAAAATATTTTGAATCTGGTGATCTTAGTCATGAAGATATTTTAAAAGGATTAAAAACAGCTGTTTTAAACAGGGAAATTTTTCCGGTTTTGATAACTGATGCTTATTTAAATATCGGAGCTGACAGGGTTATTGATTTTATTGAAAAATATAATCCGTCTCCCTTGGATTCAGGCGAGGTAAAAGCTATTGAAGGAGTTGTAAAACCTGATCCATCCGAACCGTTTTCAGGGCTTGTTTTTAAAACAATATCCGATCCTTTTACAGGAAAAATATCGATTATAAGAGTTTTTTCAGGAATGTTTAAACCTGATTCATCTTACTATAATTCCAATAAAGAGACTGATGAGAGAGTAGGTTCAATGTTTTATCTTCAGGGGAAAAACCAGGAACCTGCCGAAGAAGTTTTTCCGGGAGATATTGTTGCGGTTGCAAAGTTAAAAGAGACTCAGACCGGAGATACTCTTACTATTAAAGGTCAGAAAATAAAATTCGGAGAGTTCAAATATCCTGTTCCGTCAATCTCTTTTGCAATAGAGCCTAAATCAAGAGCGGATGAAGGAAAAATCTCAAATGCTTTCCACCGTATTTTTGAGGAAGATCCCACTGTGAAAACTCACAGGGACACTCAGACAAAGGAGTTGGTCATTTCAGGTAACGGTCAACTGCATGTAGAACTTATTGTTAACAAACTTCACAAGAAATATGGTGTTGAAGTTGAAATGAAGCCTCCGAAAATTCCGTATCTTGAAACAATCAAAGGTAAAGCCGATATAAATCATAAATATAAAAAACAGAGTGGAGGAAGAGGTCAATACGGTCATGTTGTAATAAAGATCGAGCCTCTCCCGAGAGGAAAAGATTTTGAGTTTGTTGATTCTATTTTCGGAGGAGCAATACCAAAAAATTATATTCCGGCTGTTGAAAAAGGTATAAGAGAATCAAAAGATAAAGGTGTTCTTGCCGGTTATCCCGTAGTGGATTTTAAGATAGATCTTTACGACGGCAGTTATCATGATGTTGATTCATCGGATATGGCATTTAAAATTGCAGCTTCTATGGCTTTTAAGAAAGGTATAAAAGCAGCTAAACCGACTATTCTTGAACCTATCATGGATGTTGAGGTTGTTACTCCGGAAGAATTTATGGGAGATATCAATGGAAATCTGAGCGGTCGAAGAGGGCGTATTCAGGGAATGGAAGCTAAGGGGAAAAATCATGTTATTAAAGCAATGGTTCCTATGGTTGAAATGCTTGATTTCGAACCCAATCTCACTTCGATTACCGGAGGTAGAGGAAGCTATTTTATGGAATTATCACACTATGAAGAGGTTCCCGCTCAATTGCAGAAAAAGATTATTGCAGAAGCTGTAAAAGAGGGCAGGGTAAAGGAAGAAGAGGAGTAATCAACCCTTTATATTTATGAGTTCATATATAACGGATAGTTATGGTGTCACTACTATCGACACAAAATATCTAAACCGAAAAGAGTATGCCGCAAGCTATATAATTCAGTCGGAAGGCGAGGCTGCAATAATTGAAACAAATACGAATTTTGCAATTCCGAATATTTTAAGAGCGGTTGAGGGAATAGGTCTTGATCTTAGAGGTGTAAAATATGTGATACTTACACATGTTCATCTTGATCATGCAGGCGGAGCAGGAAAACTTATGAAGTTATTGCCCAATGCTAAATTGATAGTTCATCCGAGAGGTTCAAGGCATATGATTTCACCGGAAAGACTAATTGAAAGTGTTAAGAGTGTATATGGTGAAAAAAAATATAGAGAAATGTATGGAGATATAGTCCCGGTCCAAGAAGATAAAATTATTAATTCTTATGAGAATATGGTTTTAAATCTTGGAAGAAAAGATCTTGAGATATTGGAATCTCCGGGACATGCAAAACATCATATAATCGTTTTTGATAAAACCGAAGGAACGGTTTTCACCGGTGACAGCTTTGGAATAGGATATCCGAGATTCGGTTTTGAAAAGGGGTTTCTTATCTTCCCGTCAACTTCTCCCGTCCAGTTCGACCCTGAATCCGCAGTGAATACCTATAAGAAAATTGTAAGATTGAATCCGGTAAATATATATTTGACTCATTTCGGCTCCGTCGAAGATATTCAAAGAATAGAAAATGAATTGTTAGAAGCAATTGATTTGTTTTTATCGGAAGGAAATAAACTTTTAAAAAAGGGACTGAAACATTCCGAATTAAGCAGTTCTATTCTTGAAAAAATCTGGGTATATTTTGATAAAAAGATTTTCAACTTTTCCGGCAAGCATCTTACAAAAGAAGACAGGGATTATCTATTTCTTGATGCAGATTTAAATTCTAAAGGTATTGCATTTTTTCTTGAGAAGCAGGGAAATTGAAAAAAAACGAACCGATAATAAAAATTAAGGATGTAGGGAAAAGTTTTATACAACCTGACGGAACAAAGTTACAGGTACTGTCAGGCATAAATTTTTCAATTGAGAGAGGAAAAATATTTTCAATTACAGGAGTTTCGGGTTCCGGGAAGAGTACGCTGTTACATCTCATGGGAAGTTTTGAAAAACCCGATTCCGGAAATATCTTTTTTTCAGGAGAAGACATAAATAAGTTTAATAAAAAGAGACTTACGGAATATAGAAATTCCGAAATAGGTTTTATCTATCAATTTCATTATCTAATGCCTGAACTTACTATTCTTGAAAATGTTTCATTCCCTATGTTAATTAAAGACTTTAACAGGAAAAAGGCTGAAGAGCGTGCAAAAATATTACTTGAGAAGGTCGGGTTGAGAGAAAGAGTTTTAAATATGCCTTCGGATCTTTCGGGAGGAGAAAGGCAGAGAGCGGCAATTGCAAGAAGTTTGATAAACAGACCTGAACTTCTTCTTGCAGACGAGCCTACCGGAAATCTCGATAGAAGAACCGGAAATAGAGTTTTTGAACTATTTCTTGAATTGATAAGAGAGTATAATCTTACTGCTGTTATTGCCACACACAATGAGTCTCTTGCGGAAAGATCGGATTTTAATCTTCATCTGATCTAAAACCGTTTAAATCTTTTTTTATTAGAAAATATAGTTTCCCATACTCTTTCAAGTGACCTGCAATGAGTTCACTATCTTTGCCATGACCGCAAAAAATATCTGCTCTTCCCGGTGTTTTAATTGCACCGCCGGTATCCTGATTCAGCATAAAACCTTTGAATGCGGAATAACCGGAAATAGAGCCGTTCTTATTAAAAACAGGAAGTTTTGTCTCAATATAACAAAGTGCTCCTTTTGGAAAGATTTTACGGTCGGTTGCAATAGTTCTGAACGGGGTTACTATAACTCCGAGAGATCCTACAGGTCCTTCATCAACTTCTCTGAAAAAAACGTAGGATTGATTGTAGTTTAATATTTCATCGGTTTCACTCGGATGATCCGAGATATATTTTTTTATAAATTGCATTGAAAGATCATCATAGGAGCAGATATTATTCTCAACTAAATATTTCCCTATCGATCTGTATGGATGACCGTTGCTATCGGAATAATTGACACGGATAGAACTACCGTCATTAAGAGTCACAATTCCCGAACCTTGAATTTGTAGAAAAAAAAGATCAACTCTGTTATCTATCCATATAAGTTCAAGACCTTTTCCCGAGAGTACATTCTCGTTGTCTATCTCTTTTCTCCCGTAATAAGGTATAATTCTTTTGTCTTCCGTTATTCTTCCTCTTAAAACAGAAGGAAGAGAGTTGAACTTTTTATAAAATTTAAATTTTGAAAGATCTATTTTAACAAGGTCTTCGGGAGTTTTATAAAGAGGAAATCTGAATTGATCATCCTGTTCTCTGGAACCTTTTAATTCAGCTTCAAAATATCCGGTAAATAGAACTTTTCCGGATTGACTTTCAAAAAAAAGATAATTTTCTTTGATATATGAAAAAAAATTTTGAGTGAGTCCGGATTTGTTTAATTCGGATTTAAAATCTTTAAGGGAGTTTAAAACACTATAACCGGAAAATTTTTTCCCACTGTAAAAAAAATCGGAATTAATTTTTTTCTTAAAATATTCAATGGAATTTTCAACAGCATCGGTAAGAGTGTTTAAATTGCCGGAATCATAAATCGGTGGTGAAAGAGTGATAGTTAAGGAGTTTTCTTTTGTCCATTTTTTTTCTTTTGATAAAATGAAAATCATTAAAATCGTAATTAAGATAAGAGTAAAAACGGATCCGAAAATCAGGAGTTTTTTTTTCATAAAATTATTATAACATTATTAAAACTTTTATAATTTATTCACGTAATCAATAATATATTTGAATCAAAAAATATGGTAATATTCAAAAGGAGGAGGAATTAATGAAAAGATTTTTGATCGTTATATTTATTGTGGTTTTTTCCATATCTTTTTTATCCGGAAACAGTTTTAATTTTGATTCTGTTAAGAAAAGAATAACAAAATTTAAACTTGAAAACGGCTTAACGTTTATATTGCTTGAGGATCATTCGGTTCCGATCGTATCATTTGTTACATATGCGAATGTCGGCAGCAGTGATGAAAGAATAGGTATTTACGGAATATCCCATTTCCTTGAACATCTTGCATTTAAAGGTACTACTGAAGTGGGAACAAGGAATCCTGCAAAAGAGAGAGCTGTTCTTGATAAAATGGACCGGATATTTAATGAGATTTTAATTGAAAGAAGCAGAATCAATCCTGATAATGAGAAAATAAAAAAACTTAAAAAGGATTTGGATGGAGTTAGAAATGAAGCTTCAAAATTTGTTGTATCAAATGAGTTTGATACCATTTTAAAAAGAAACGGAGGGGTTGGACTGAATGCCGGTACAAGCAGTGATTCAACGGTATATTTTTACAGTCTTCCGTCTAATAAAATCGAGCTCTGGGCATATCTTGAATCGGGAAGATTTTCATATCCTGTTTTCCGTGAATTTTACAAGGAGCGTGAGGTTATTAAAGAGGAGAGAAGATTAAGAACTGAAAACTCTCCTATCGGAAAACTTATTGAAGAGCTTCAAGCTATTGCATTTAAAGATCATCCTTATAAAGTCAGTGTTATAGGTCCTATGAGTAATATTAATCATATTTCAAGATCGGATGTAAAAGCTTATTTCAGAAAACATTATACTGCAAAAAATCTCGTGATTGGTGTTGCCGGTGATGTAACTCCCGGTAATTTAAAAAAACTTGTAAAGAGATATTTCACGAAAATACGCAGTGGAGAAAAAAATGAAAGAGTTTTCACCATAGAACCGAAACAACCGGGTGAAAAAAGGATGACATTGCATGAGGATTCTCAGCCATGGGTTTTAATGGCTTATCACTGTCCTTCCGAATTAAGTCCGGATTTTAGTAAATTTGAAGTTTTGAATTATATTCTTACTAACGGAAGAAGTTCAAGACTCAATAAAAAAATGGTTTCAAAGGATAAATCCGCTATGGCGGTAGGATCGTTTGCCGGTTTCCCCGGGTCAAAATATCCTTCATTATATCTTATCTTTGCTCTACCGAATATGAAACATTCAACTGCCGAAATGGAGAAAGTCATATCTTCCGAAATAGAAAAATTGAAAACCGAAAAGATTAGTGATGAAGAGTTGATCTCTGCAAAAAACAGGATCAAGGTTGATTCAATTAAACGTATGAAATCTAATCAGGGATTACTTAACGGACTTTTAAGAGCTGAAGTTGTTCAGGGAGGATGGGAAAAACTGTTTGATTCTATTGTTGAAACCGACAAAGTGACTGCCGATGATATTATGAATCTTGCAAAAACCTACTTTACCGACAACAACAAGGTGCTTATAAAGATCGAAAAAAAGAAGGAGGTTAAAAAATGAAAAAGATAACAATATGGATCTCACTGATATTTTTTGTTTTTGGAATGTCGGCTTTGAATGCAAAAAGGAGTAAAATTGATAAAATCAAATATCCTCCTTTAAATAAGATCGTAAAACCCGTAATTGATAAGGATATAACAAACAACGGAATAAAATTACGTTTAATAAAAACAACAAGATTCCCGATTATTACACTAAGAGCCTATTTTAAGGGTGGAGATGTGTATGATCCTTCGGATAAAACGGGGTTAGCTTCAATGACAGCAAGTCTTATGAGGATAGGGGGTGCCGGTGAATATAGTTCTGAAAAATTAGATACTGTTCTTGACTCAAAAGGAATTTCAATATCGATATACTCTAATGATGATTATTATGTTGTTTCGCTTTCTTCTTTAAAAGAAAATTTTAAAGAATCTCTGAAAATATTATCACTTATACTTCAAAAACCTTTATTCAACAAAGATAAATTTGATGAGCTTAAAACGAGATTGGCAAGTTCAATCTCAAGAAGAAATGATGACCCGGCGTCTATTGCAGCAAGAGAATTCGAAAAGATTATTTACGGGTCCAAATCAGCTTTTGCTTCTCAGCTTGAGTATGAAAAAATCGATAACATAAAAATCAAAGATATTAAAGAGACTTTTGAAAGATTTTTTAAACCTTCCAATGCCGTGTTCGGTATTACAGGTCCTATATCGATTAAAGAATTTAAAAGTGATATAGAAGAATATTTCGGCAAATGGTCGGGAAATGCAGTAATTCCCGATTATCCTAAAGTCTTAAATATTGATAATAAATTTCAAATCGGATTTGCTCAAAAGGACAATCTTAATCAGAGTTATATTAATTTAGGTCATATCGGATATATTGAGAATATTGATGAAAAAGCTGCGATCATGGTATTTAATTCTATATTTTCCCAGGGATTTAATTCAAGATTAATGCAGAGATTAAGAGTGAAAATGGGACTTACATATGGAATCGGCGGTGGAATTATGAACTCCTATCTTCATCCGGGAAAAGTTTTTTTCTCAACATTTACCAAATCGGAATCTACTATTGATGTTCTTAAAGCTATAAATGATGAGATTGAAAAAATTCGCAGGGAAAAGGTTTCAAAGACGGAGTTGGAAGATGCAAAGAATTATTTTCTGAATTCATATGTTTTTAAATTTAGTTCTCCCGAAAAGATCCTTTATGATTATATGAAAAAGGAATTTTACGGTCTTGATGTAAAAAAATATGACAGGTTGATGGAGAATATCAAAAAAGTTTCGGTAGATGATGTTCTTAAAGTTGCAAAGAAGTATCTGAAACCTAATAAAATCGTTGCAATGGTAGTTGGTAACAAAAAAAAGATCAAAGGTGATTTATCCCAACTTGGAAAAGTTAAAAATATTGATATATCGATAAAACAACCTGTTTTAAAAGAGAAGATACCTGCAGCTACCGAACAGACACTTGAAATGGGAAAGAAAATTGTTTTTAATGCTTTGAATAAATGCTACAGAGGATATAAAAATATCCGTTCATTAAGGATTCTTTCGAATGTAGAATTGAAAATGATGGGTAGAAATTTCTCTGTAGAGACCGACTCTTATACACAGTATCCGGATAGATCTTATACTCTAACAAAAGTTATGGGTATGAAGATAGAAAGGATTATTGACGGTAATAAAGGAGTTATGAAACAGATGGGGCAGAGTAAACCGATTTCGTCTAAAGAGATAAAAAAGGGGGATTTTGCCTCAATATATGATATTTACAAAAATTATAAAAAATATAAGTTTCAATTTTTAAAGACAGAAAAGATCGGCAATTCTGTTTATGATATTATCTATATATTTACTTCCGGAGATAACTGGGTGAAATTTTTTATTAATAGAAAAAGTCATCTGATTGAATTTAAAGAAAAAATAGATAATATTGCCGGAGAAAAAGGTGTTGCAAGAATAGTAAATTCTCAATTTAAGAAGATCGGAAATATATATTTTGCTTTCAAAACGGATATTTTATTAAAAGGAAAGAAAAAAGTCGGAATTACGGTTAAAAAAATTGAGATAAACCCGAAAATAAATTCAGATATGTTTAAAATGGATTGATACGTTTAAACTTTATTTTTTAATCTGTTTTAATTTGGAATTATAAAGGATTTATATTGACAAATTGAACACCTTAATGTAATTTTCTTTTTATTAATGCGAAAGTGGCGGAATTGGCAGACGCGTCAGACTTAGGATCTGGTGCCGAAAGGTGTGGGGGTTCGAGTCCCCCCTTTCGCATTGAGTATTAATAATTGGTTTTGAAAAATGCAAATAGATTTGTTGTAATTCTTATTATAGCTTTTGGTGTTCATTTCTGTAATTATAAAAGCGAACCCGAAAAAGTTTGGGGGTTAAGGTCGAAAATCATAGAATTGGCGGAATCGCTGAAAGGAATAAAATATCAATATGGCGGTTCTGAAATATATGGGTTCGATTGTTCAGGGTTTGTAAAATATGTTTACGGATCATTCGGGATTGATATACCGCGTACTGCTAAGAAGCAGGGAAAAATAAAACATAGAGTTAGATTTGACAAAGCTAAGCCCGGTGATATTCTGATTTTTAAAATATCACGTAAAAAATGGCATTCCGGAATCTATATTAACGAAAAATATTTTATCCATTCTCCGAACGGAAGAGGTTATATAAGAAGAGAAAAGTATAGTGGATATTGGATTAAAAAAATGAAATATGTAATTTCAATAATAGAAAGATATTAATGTTTTTCCTTTTTATTAATAATATCAAAAAGTTTTTCCGAAATTAAAGTTACCCTCGGTCCGGGTCTCAGCCAGAATTGATCTTTAACAACAAAAATCTTTTTATTTAGAACTGCTGAAATATTGTTGAATTTATTCCATTGCTTAATAATGTCCCTTGAACTGCTCTTTTTTAAGAAATAGATAAATTCAATGATTATATCCGGATTCATATTGATAACCGATTCTATAGAAACCGTTGGATAGTTTAATTTTCCTTTATAACAGTTTATTCCTCCGGAATATTTTAGAATTTCATTGAGATAGTCTCCCTTACCGATGATTATCATATTTCTAAGATGAAAAGGATCTCTTGAAATAATTATAAGTACTTTCTTTTTTATACCCTTTGTTTTAAGAGAAATCTTATATAATTTATTTTTAATGGTCTTAACGGTTTGATTTCCTTTTTCCTTTTTGTTTAAAGCAACAGCTATTGTCTCAATTGATCTATATAAATCTTTTAAACTTTTATGCTCAAGAGAAATAAGTTTGACTTTCTTATTAAAAATTTTTATTTTTTCATAGTGTTCCGGATAATGAAATATTATATCCGGTTTTAATGAAATTATTTCTTCAATATTAAGATCGATAAATCCTCCGATTTTATTAATATGTCTCGCTTCTTTCGGATAATCGCAAAATTTTGTAACTCCTACAAGTCTGTTTCCCGAGCCCAGTTTGAAAATTATTTCCGTAATTCCTGGTGCAAGAGAAATCAGTCTCTGTGGAAATATCTGAAAACATAAGAATAACAGTCCTAATAAAAAGGGAGGAGTTATCGATCTTTTCATCTTCTAATTATATAAAATTCCTATTTCAAATCTTCTTCCCGGCGTTAAATATCCGAATATTTCGGAATATTTTGAATTGAAAAGATTTGTAAGTTTTCCATACACATTAAATTTCTTTTTAACCGGGATGGTGATGTTCAGATTGTAAACGTTATAGGAAGGCATATTTATGTCGGGCGGGTATATCATGAAATTATAATCTCCTCTTTTACCTACATAGATTGTATTGAAACCTACGGTGAAGTGAGGGCTTGAATATCTGACTGAAGCTGTAAGAGAATCTTTCGGTCTTCTTTTAAGAGGTAGTCCTGTTGATTCATCAATGCTTTTCAAATGTGTATATGAGAGTTCAAAAACAGTATTTTTAATAATGGAAGAAGAGAAGGAAAATTCAATACCGTCGATTTTTGCCTCTTTAATATTCTGATATTGTCCTCGCCATGTAACGGGATCAATTGTAACCCAATCAATCATATCTTTGTATGTAGATTTGAAAATCGTAAGACCTAAAATATGTTTTTTTAAAAAAATATCAGCTCCGATTTCACCTGAAACTCCCTTTTCCGGTAGTAAATTGAAATTCGGAGCTCCCCATGGATTTATCTGCTGAAGAAGAAGAGGTGCCTTGAAACTTTGGGAATATGATGTTCTGATCTTTATATTGCTATTGATTTTAAATGCAACTCCCAACTGTGGCGAAAAGTTAGCTTTTACACTCTTATATTTATCAAATCTGATTGAAGATGTTAAAAATATAAATCCCAGGTCGGCATCTGCTTTAATAAAAGATGAAAAATAGTTTCTTGATTTGTTATCTATAACAGTCTTGGTACTGTTTGCGGAAAAAATTTTTGTAGATGAATAATCGAATCCTACACTAATATCAATATTTTTGCTTAAATATGAGTTGAAAACAGTATCAATCTCAATGTTTTTTGATCTGTTGGTATAATAGGGACTCCATTTATCATCGCTATCCTCAAATTTGTAGGAATTTCCGTTAAAAGATAAAGTTGTTCTTATTTTTGAATTTTCGCCGAGATTAAATATTAGAGGAACTGCAGCTATAAAATTATTACTTTTAAATTTTCTATTAGGTGAAGATTTGCCGGAATTGTTAAATGGGATTCCCGAGTCGACACTGTTAAGAAAAAAGAGTAATCCGCCATTTAAGAAACCATCACTTTTAAAATCAATCTTTCCGTGAAATCCTATGTTTTTAAATAGATCATTTATTGAATTATCTTTATAATTTTGGATAGAAGAAGAGACGGAGTATAAAATCCCGTTTTTTTGATTGCTTGTTGAAAAATTTGCCTGATATGACCCGTGACTTCCGGTGTTTAACAGCACTTTTGTACCGTTGCTCCCTCCGAGAGAGATATTAACAACTCCTCCCATTGCATCCGAACCGTAGATACTGCTTAACGGTCCTTTAACAACTTCAACTTTTTTGATAAGAAAAGCAGGTAGAAGAGAGAGATTTATTCCTCCTATGCTGGAATCGTCCCTTATTTTGATACCGTCAATCAGATAGAGAATCTGAGTGTTCCTCGATCCTCTGATGAAAGTTGATGATGACTGACCGAATTTACCATTGGAAAGTGTAAGAACTCCCGGAGACATAGAGAGTACTTCTTTTAAGTTAACCATTTTCAATGCTTGAATCTCATCATTTTCAACAACCGAAATACTTTGAATCGATTTACCGATGGGGATGTGACCTATAACTTCAATGTATTCAACTTTTTCTTTTGAAATTTCTTCGGGATTTTTTTCATTTGAAAAAGTAGAAAACGATAATAGAAAAATAGATAAAACAACTGTAAATAATTTGATCATAAAGATCCTCCTGTTTTTTTTTATGGAGGGTAAAATTTTATCTTAAACACGCCCTCCGCACGTTAAGATATTATTAAGGATTAATAGGTCTTCCGACTCCCGGGAATCTTAGATGCCTTCCCCTTCAAAAATATGAAGAGTGGCTTAATCTCAAAGACCATATCTTTAAAAAAGACCCGGTCACGGCAGCGGGGGCTGTGGGGTTTTAAACCCTCTTCCCTTGAATTAAACCTTAAAAATAAATTTTAATTCAATTATATTTCCATGTCAATTGGGAAATAAAAAAAAATTATATGAATTTATAAATCCTTTCATTTTGTATCGTTAATATTGTGTTTACTATTTAAAAAATTTAATATCTTCTGTTGTAGGATTACTGTTTATTATTTCAGGAATAATTATAAATAAGAAAATAGAGGATAGAAAAAGAGCAGGTTGTTGATTTTCTATGAAAAACATTGTTTGAAATTAGTTAATAATATTATATAATTCATATGAGGTACTAATGAATATTGATCAGGGATCGTTAAAAGAAACTCCTGCAGGAGCTCTTTTATTAAAAATTTTTGAAGAAGGTAAAAGCGGAGTTCTGTACCTTAAACGTGATGAAATATTAAAAGAGCTTTATATTGACAGAGGAAAAATAGTTTGGGTAGCATCAAACTCCGAAGTTGATACGCTTGAGAATATGTTGATACTTCATAAAAGAGTTGAAAAACAAAATATTGATCAGATAAAAATGAATTCTAAAAACGAGATAGAGCTGGGGAAAAATCTTGTTGAAAAAGGAATGCTGACCTTGGAGGAACTGATAGAATTCTCAAAAGTTCAAATGAGAAAAATAGTTAAAAGTATTTTGAAATGGGGTGACGGGGTTTACTATTTTTCAAAAGATGTTCCTGCGAATACTTTTATAAATTTAGAAATAGATTTGAAAAAATTTGTATTTGATTTTGTTAAAGTTGATTTGGATATGGGATTTATTTGGAAAGGCATCGGCTCTTTTCAAGAACTATTTTTAAAATCGGAAGATAATAAAAAGATAGAAAAATATGATCTCTCACAGGCTGAACTTGAATTGCTTGATAAATTTACAGGCGAAGTAAATGTTGAGGTTATTTCTCTTAATTTTGTCGGTTTACCAAAAGAGGAAATTTTAAAGACCATATACTTTTATCTACTTGCAGGACTTCTATATAAAAAAGATGATTATATTGAAGAGGATGAAAGATTAAAAGTACCGGATAATCTTATTTCAGAGTCAAAGAAAGACCCAATAAATTTAGATAATGAAATTTCCGAAATAGAACAGATTGATCTAGATGATATTAATGAAGAAGAGTCATATTCTTATGAAAAGGAATTTAAAAAAGATATAGATGAAAAAGAGAAAACTGTTTTAGATAATAAGGATGTTATTGAAGAGGATATTTCAATAACTGATAAAATGTTACAGGATCTTAATAAAGAAGAGACAAAAAAGAAGAGTAAAATATTTAATATTTTCTTTATATTAGTTGTTATTGCGATAATTATTGCAGGTGTAGTGCTTTTTGTACTTGATAAAGGAGACAATATTGCAAAAAACACTATAATTAACAAACCGGTTAAAAAGAGTGCTGATTCAAAAGGAATGGATAGGAACCCTGATAAGAAAAACGAATTGTCTACTTCAAAATCTTTAATAAAAAGTGTTAATGAAGAAAACAATGTAAAAGGAGTTAAGGCAGATACAGGTCTGTCTCTTAAAAAAAGTGATAAACCTTCTGCTATTGTAAAAAATCTTAAAAAAGATAATTCTAAAATAGATAGTAGAACTCCGTTTGACTATTTTAATAGTGGAAGATTTGTTAAAGCCGGAAATCTCTGGAGAAAAGATTTACTTAATTCCGATTATAAATATTCCGTTTTACTTGAGCTTGATTGTCAAAAGGAATCGGTAAAATATGCGTATAGAAAAATTAAAAATAAGATCAATTTTTTTATAATTAATCACACGAGAAATGGAAAAAACTGTTATCTTGTTTTATACGGGAGATATAAGACGGATCTTGATGCTTTGCGTTCAATTGACTTCTTACCAAAATATTTCCTTAATCAAAAAAATCCACCTAGAGTCCTTGAATTGGCAAAATATCTCTGAAATTTTTCAGAAGACGGAGTGAAAATGTTAAAAATGAAGTTGAGGAAAGGGGATTTAAGATTATTGAATCAGATGTTTCGGAGTTTAGAAAAGTTGACGGAGGATTAAGTTGTCTCTCTTTGAGATTTTAATAATTTAATAATAAAATTTATACAATTCTACCGTTAAATATAGAAGTGGATTGTAAATTTAATTGAATCTTTTATTAAACTTTAGTAACGTTTACAGCTTGATCACCCTTATCACCGGATTTGATCTCAAACTCTACATCTTCTCCTTCTTCGAGTGTTTTAAATCCTTCGGATTTAATCTCTTTGTAATGAACAAAAACATCGTTGCCTTCCTCTGTTGAAATGAAACCGTAACCTTTTTTGGCATTAAACCATTTAACCTTACCTCTAGCCATAAAAATCTCCTTAAAACCGCAAACTATATTCTGAAATTTTTTAATACTATACAAATATTTTTTCAAAATATTGTTTACAACTAAAAGCGGATAATAATGTCTAATAAAAAAAAAGTCAAGAAAGAAAAGGGAAATTTTTAAATTAAAAAGAAGTATAAAACCCCGCTCTATAGAAGCAGCGGGGTTTTGATGTAGAGTTAATAGCTGTATTCGTTAAGTTCGACTTTACCTTTGAATTTCCTATAAATAAATATTGTATAAATTAATACAATCGGAACACCTATTAGAGCAATTATAAGCATTGTAAAAAGTGTTCTGTGAGTAGATGAAGAGTTATAGATCGTAAGTGAATATGAAAGGTCGGTCAAAGAGGGAACGAGTCGGGGGAATAGACTTATTGCCGCAATAGATATCATACCGCTTATAGAGACAGCCGAAGATAAAAAAGCCCAACCTAGTCTTTTTGATTTCACCATTATCGGAATGGACATGATTGCAATAAACAGAATGATGAAAGCTATCCAGAAAAGTGGATTTCCGAGTATCCCTTCAAACAGAAAACCTGCTTCAAAAAATGAATATATTGTTGCAAGAAAAAATATTGAAACAAAAGCTATCCAGAGTTTGGGAATAATGTTTAATATCTTTTTTTGATGGTCATTTTCCGTTTTCATTGCAAGATAGATTGATCCGTGAAGTGTGAACATAACCAAGCTGAGTATTCCTATAAGTATGGAGTAGGGGTTAAGAAGAGTGAAAAAGTTACCGGTAAAGATCCCTTTTGCGTTCAGGGGAATACCTCTAAGGATATTTCCGACGGCAACACCGAAAAGAATTGCCGGGAAAAGACTTCCCAATCCGAAAGAGATGTCCCATATTTTTTTCCAGCGTGAAGATTCTATTTTTCCACGGAACTCCATTGAAACCGCTCTCATTATAAGAAAAAGAAGAAGTAGCATTAAAGCCATATAAAAAGCACTGAATACAGTAGCATAAACTATCGGAAATGCGGCAAACAAAGCACCGCCGGCAGTTAAAAGCCACACTTCATTCCCATCCCAAACAGGAGCTATTGAGTTAATATTTATTCTCTTTTCAGTTTCATTTTTTGTGAAGAGATGAATTACACCGACTCCGAGATCAAATCCGTCAAGAATAGCGTATCCGGTTATTAAAACGCCGTAAAGTATAAACCAAGTTATGTTTAGGTCCATTATACCGTCACCTCCTTTTCATCTAATGGTTCAGGTCCGTGTTTAATCTCTTTAATCATAAGATAAAACCATATTGCTCCAAGTAATATATAAATTATGGTGAAAATTATAATCGAAGTTAATATTTCACCTGCAGAGACCGTGACTGAAGCTGCATCTCTTGTTTTTAACAGTTTATAAACTATCCACGGCTGTCTTCCGACCTCTGCAACTATCCAGCCCAATTGAATAGCTATGATAGGAAGAGGAATTGACCATGTCAGTATTCTGAGAATAAAAGTACTGTCGAAAAGTTTTTTTCTATAGAGCATAAGAACGGACAATGCCATTATAAAAATAAAATAGAGTCCCAGCATTACCATGTTGTGATATGAAACAAATGTGATGAAAAGAGGGGGAAGTTCCTCTTTCGGGAAAGCATCAATTCCTTTTAACTCCATATCGGGATCACCGGAAGTAAGCCAACTTAACATCTTCGGGATCTCAATTTTAAGCATGAAATTAGGCGGGTTGCTTAAAGTCGGGATAGAGAAGACAATCAGAGGAGCACCTTTTTGTGTAGTGTAAAGACCTTCCATAGCTGCAAACTTTTCAGGTTGTGTATTTGCAACCTGTTTTGTATGTTCGTGACCGAGAGGGAAAAGTTCAAGAATTGAGAAAATAAGCCCTGCAATAACCGCAGCTTTAAGAGAAGTTTTTGCAATAGTTTTCTGTTTGTTTTTTCTAATGAGATAGGCTGAGATACCGGCAACAAAAAATGCTCCGGTAATCAGTGCCGCATCAACAGTATGAAAAAATCTGTGAAGGGTAGAAGGATTAAAGACAGCATCATAAAAATTTGTGAGTTCGGCTCTTCCGTTTTGAACAATATAACCCGTTGGTGTCTGCTGCCACGAATTTGCAACAATTATCCAGAATGCCGATATTGTTGCACCGACAGCAACCATTAATGATGAAAACCAGTGAACTCCCTTTGAAACTCGATTTCTCCCGAAAAGGTATAATCCCATAAATCCCGATTCAAGGAAAAAAGCAAATACACCTTCAGCTGCTAACGGAGCACCGAAAATATCACCGACAAACTTTGAATATTCAGACCAGTTTGTTCCGAATTGGAATTCCATAACAATTCCGGTTGCTACACCTACAACAAATGTAACTGCCAGAATTTTTGCAAAAAATTTAGCGATCTTTTGATAGATTTCACTTTTTTTCTTCCAACCTACCGTTTCAAAATAGACAAGCATCCAAGCAAGTCCGATTGTGATAGGTGGAAAAATAAAATGGAATCCGATTGTTAGAGCAAATTGAATTCTTGCCAACAAAACTGCATCCATGATTTAACCTCCTGAAAATAAAATTTTATATTTTTATTAAAATAATTACAATATGAAACGGTTTCAAGTTAAATATAATTATAAAATTTAATTAAAAAGAAAGTCAATCTTTTTTTGTAAAATTCTTTTTGGATTTAATTTTTAATAAATTATATAATTTTTTTAAGATCATTGTGAGGTAATAATGAAAAATTTTGATTTTTACAAACTAATTGAAAATAGAAGGAGCATAAGAAATTATGATCCGAAAAAAAAAATTGATAAAACAGTTATTAAGAGGATAGTTGAAGCAGGGAGAATGGCTCCTACATCCAACAATAATCAGCCTGCAAAAATAATAGTAGTAACGGGAGATGAATTTTTGCAAAAGATACGTCCTTCTTATAAAAGAGAATGGTTTCAGAAAGCTCCTACGATATTAATTATTACAGGTAGAAAGAAATATGCATGGACACGACCGTATGACGGCTTTAACTCTTTAGAGATTGATCTTTCTATTATGATGGATCATATGATACTTGCAGCAGAATATGAGGGCGTATCAACATGCTGGATAATAGCATTTGATAAAAATATTATTAAAAAAGCACTAAACCTTGATCAGGAAGAAACGGTTTTATGCATGACTCCTCTCGGATATCCGGAAGAAGGCTGGATTAAACCTAAAATGCCCTTTAGAAAGAGTTTGGATGAATTGGTTGAATATTACTGATTCTATAACTGATTATTAACCGCAATGCAGAAATTCCTGAACAAGTGCCTGAAGATTATCAGCTTTTCCGAAAAGTCTTTCACTTAGATTACTATCTTTATAATTTTTAAGTTCATTGATAATATAATCGATTATTGCCGGTGGAAAAACCCCGTCTCTTTCATAAAAATCCCTCTGTTTTTTAAGTAAATCTGCAGACTCACTACAGGAAGAGGGGAGTTGCATTAGATTTTTTAATTTGGAAGCATCCTTTTCAACATAGAGTTTTTCGGATTTATCCAAAGCATCCCGATCCTCAAGGCCGTGTAAAGCAGCCATAGTCATTCCTGCAAGAAGAAGATGAACATTAGCACTCCCGTCAGGGCTTCTTAACTCAACTGTCTGATTATTTATATATTTTTCAGGATTTTCTTTTTCGAGTGGATTCTGGTCTCTTACCATATCACCGGCATTTACCCAACCAAGAGGGACTCTCACAAGAACAGATCTGTTTGTGTCACCCCAGCATATACTTGTTGGTGCTTCCTGATGTGGAACTAATCTTAAAAATGATGTGGGTACAGTGTTACCGAAAGCTGTTAATGAAGGAGATAATTCAAGCAATCCGGAAATAAGTTTTTTTGCCTCATCACTTAAAGCTTTATTCTTAATTAAAAGATTAGTGTCTCCATCCATAAGTCTTGAATGAATATGAAGTCCGCTTCCAGCCTGACCGACCATTATTTTCGGCGCAAAACTGACCTCCATCTCATATTTATACGCTATCTCTCTGACTGCCCATTT
The DNA here is from genome assembly GCA_964633415.1 of uncultured Clostridia bacterium. Classification (GTDB taxonomy): domain Bacteria; phylum Acidobacteriota; class Aminicenantia; order UBA2199; family UBA2199; genus CAZNLS01. Next base: position 43,909 of record CAZWFY010000006.1, read on the forward strand.
TGCAAGGACAAGCTGATCCGCCGCATCTTCAACAGGTGTTGGAAGAAACTCAATTTCATGTTGAACCATTTCAAGATCATTTGCAATTATATTTCCCACTTCGGCATGTCCGTATTTGATCCTGCCTCCGATTTGACTGATAACTTCCATCGCTTCTCTTCTTATGGAGCCCCATTTTGAAAAGGGATGTGATTCATGATAACCCTTTTGTTCAATAATAGGATAAATGGAATCAATTTCGGAAAGAAGGTAATATTCAAGTTCTCCGAGAGCTTCATATGTAAAACCGGTCTTTTCTTTTAGAAGATTATGAGCTTTCAGAATTATATTTTCGGGAGAACTTTCAAGAGGAGTTCCGTCTCCCTTGTAATATGAACATAATATATCTATTGTAGGAATATTGGTGAAAGGATTTAAAAATGCGGTTTTAAATTTCGGTATTACATAAAGATCGCTTCTTGATGCTCCTATATAGGAGAAAAGACTTGATCCGTCCACTCTCTCTCCGTTTGAAAGAAAAGAATCAAGATGGTTTTTATCATTTATTACAAAGTTTAAAGTTTTAAGTCTGCCGTCTCCTCCGATATATCGAAAATTGACCATCTTGATCTCATTTTTTTCTATATAGTAAATTATATCTTTTTTTGTAAAATCAGAAGAAGGTTTGTTCAAAAAATTGACTAAATTATTAGGACTTAACTCAATTTTTCCATTCATTTTGCACCTCTTTTATGAAATATTACATTCGGTTTAAGATAATAGTTTAGATTTTGGAAAAATTCAAGTTTGAGATGAATTTTTCTTTACTATTTTTTATTTTTTTCTTAAAATTAAAATTCAGTAATAAAGGAGTATTTATGTTTAAAAATCACCCTAAAGGTTTAATAGTGCTTTTTTTTGCAAATATGGGCGAAAGATTCGGATATTATACAATGATCCCTATATTTGTTCTTTTTTTTCAGGCTAAATTCGGACTCTCGCCTGAAAGTGTAGGAAATATCTGGTCCTGGTTTCTATTCGGAATCTATTTTCTTCCTCTATTCGGGGGTATTCTTGCCGATAGAATAGGCTATGGAAAGACAATAACAATAGGGATAATTCTTATGATATCCGGATATGGCTTGATGGGTATACCCGGTCAGACAAGATTGTTTATTTATATGTCTCTTTTTGTTATTGCAATGGGCACAGGTTTTTTTAAAGGGAATTTAGCGGTTATATTGGGAAACCTTTATCAGGAAAAGGGGTTGAAGAAGCTCAACGATGCTGCTTTTAATATTTTTTATATGGGAATAAATATAGGTGCGTTTTTTGCTCCTTATGCAGCAACAACTTTAAGGGATTGGCTCTTATCAAAAGGAGATTTCACCTATGTGGCAAGTCTGCCGGCAATGATTCATCAATATTATAAAGGAACATTAAAAAATATCAGTGAATTTGAAAGACTTGCCCGTGCACAGATGGGTGACGGATTTACCAATTTAACCGATTTCGGTCATAAATATATTGATGCCTTAAGCAAAGGATATCATGCGGCTTTTGCACTTGCAGGTGTCAGTATAATTATTTCTCTTATAATATTTATAGCTTTCAGAAAATATTATAAACATGCCGATTATATACATTCTAAAATGCCAGAAAGCGGGGAGAAGAGCATCGAACTGACTGCAAAACAGGTCAAAGACAGACTGGTTGCATTGGTTATGGTATTTGCAGTAGTTATATTTTTCTGGATGGCTTTTCATCAGAACGGACTTACATTAACTTGGTTTGCAAGAGACTATACTGCAAATTCCGTTTCACCGTTCACAAAGATCTTTTTCGATCTGCCTGCATTTCTTTCCATTATTGCCGTAATAATAGGGCTTGTTTTTCTTATCAAAAGATCTTCAACAAAAAAAGGAAAGCTATCCGGTTTAATGATAACTCTTACAGGTGCCGTCATATTAGGAGTCAGATATAATACATTCTCAAATTCAAACCCCATTTCTCCAGAATTGTTTCAATCTTTTAATCCGATATTTGTTGTTTTTCTGACACCTCTTGTAGTTGCATTTTTTGCATGGTTAAATAAAAGAAAAAAAGAGCCGTCATCACCAAAAAAAATTGCGATCGGAATGCTGCTTCTTGCAGCAGGGTGGCTTGTAATGGTCGTTGCAGCACACGGACTAGCCAGTCCGAAATCTCTTGCAGCAACAGGTGGTGTATCTTCAACTCTCGTAACACCTTACTGGCTTATTACCATGTATTTTACAATGACAATATCGGAACTTTTCATTAGCCCGATGGGGCTTGCTTTTGTTGCAAAGGTTTCGCCGCCTAAATTCAGAGGAATGATGCAGGGTGGTTGGCTTGCCGCAACAGCTATAGGAAATATGCTTTCCGGACAGATTGCAAGACCTTATGCTTCTCTTCAATTGTGGCAAACTTTTTCTCTTCTTGTTATTACTTCTTTGATCTCTGCAGGTTTTATGTTCCTCATATTGAAAAAATTGGAGAAAGCAACTTCGTAAAAAATAGAAGAAAATGAAACTGATTGTCGGTGTTCAAGCAAAAAAAAAGATTGATCTTCTGCAAAAATCAGATAAAAAAATAAACGGTTTTCTGATCGGTACGAAAATTGCAAAATATACGGTAATAAGTGATCTTTTATTATACGGATTTAATAAAGATGATTTATCCGATGCATACGGATCTGTTTATAAACACTGGGGATTTAAACTAAAAGGGTTTTTTTACCGTAATACCAATGTGTTGTTTGATGATTATTTTTATGAAAAAATTATAATGGAAATTAATGAAAATGGTACGGATTGCTATTTTTGCAGAATTGATTGTAATGAGAAATCTAAAAGAAAAATTGAAAAAATGAAATATATATTCATTTGAAATGACCGGATATTACAGTAATGAAGAGAGAAAGATCCTTCTGGATCTTGCAAGAAATACAATTGTTAAATATATTGAAGATGGAATAATATCGGATTTTAATACGGATAATAATAAATTTCTTGAAAAACGCGGAGTGTTTGTTACACTTCACAAATCTTCTTCTCTTAGAGGTTGTATAGGTTACCCTCTTCCTATAAAAATCTTAAAAACGGCTGTAATAGATAATTCGATATCAGCTGCATTTGAAGATCCGAGATTTCCTCCGGTTTTATTGAATGAGATAAATGATATTGAAATAGAAATATCTGTTCTGACTGTTCCGCAGAGAGTAAATGATCCTAATGAAGTTAATGTCGGAAAAGACGGAATCATTATTTCAAATGGTCATAATAGAGGGCTTCTTCTTCCTCAAGTTCCGGTTGAACAGGGTTGGGACCTTGATGAATATCTTTCTTACGGATGTATGAAGGCAGGGCTTCCTAAAGATTTATGGAAAAACGGTGCAATGATTGAAACGTTTCAAGCGGAAGTTTTTAGCGAAAAAGATTTCAAATGACAGATATTATTAAAATAGACATCAGGACGGAAAACTATTTTGAATTTATTGATATTACAGCTGAAATAAAAAAAATTGTACGTTCATCAACAGAAGAATCGGGAATTGCGATCGTATTTACTCCGCACACGACCGCAGGAATTACAATAAATGAAAATGCAGATCCTTCCGTCAAATCGGACATTACGAATTTTTTAATGAAAAATTATACAAGAGAGTCATATTTTCGACATCTTGAAGGTAATTCCCCGTCACATATTCTTTCTTCAATTTTTTCACCGTCTTTAACGCTGATAATCGATAAAGGTGAAATAGTTCTCGGAACATGGCAGGGTATATTCTTTTGCGAATTTGACGGACCGAGGGAAAGAAAAATATTTGTTAAGATAATCGAAGGATAAAATAGAAAGTTTTTTAATATAAGGAGATATTATGAAAGTCAAAGTTTTTATTATTTTATTATCAGTATTCGTGTTCTTCTCTTTTAATATGAGTGGGAATGATTTAATAAAACCATCATTCATTCACCATAAAAAAATGGCAAAGGAATCGATATTTAAAAATTTGAGTTGGAAAAATGTGGGACCGTTTTTTCAGGGAGGCAGAATTGTTGATATTGAAGGATATGATAACTCTCCTTATAAATTTCTGATTGCAACGGCATCGGGAGGATTGTGGATTACAGAAAACAATGCAACAACATGGAGATCGATTTTTGACAATGAATCATCAATAACAATAGGGGATATTGCGATTTCTCAGACAGATGAAAAATTGATTTGGGTAGGGACCGGTGAGGCGAATTCTTCAAGAAGTTCATATGCCGGAACCGGAATTTACAAATCGATTGACGCAGGAAAAACATGGAAAAATATGGGATTAAAAGATTCTCATCACATAAGCAGAATTATCATTGATCCTTTGAATAATGAGACGGTATATGTTGCGGTTTTAGGTCATCTTTACACTCCGAATAAGGAACGCGGGATTTTTAAAACAACGGATGGAGGGAAAACCTGGAAAAATATACTTTTTGTGAATGATGAAACCGGATTTATTGATATGGTAATGGATCCGAAGGATCATAAAGTGATATATGCTTCTTCATGGGAAAAATCAAGGAGAGCATGGAATATGGTTGAGAGTGGAAAAGAGAGTTCAATATATAAAACTATTAACAGTGGCAAAACCTGGGGAAAAAAGGTGAATGGATTTCCTACCGGCAAATATACGGGAAGGATAGGCCTTTCCATATCACAAAAGAATCATAATACTCTTTATGCAATACTTGACAATCAATCATTAAGACCTGTTGAAAATGAAGGTAAAATGAAGAGTAAAAGCGGAATTACCGTCGAAGCTCTGATGAAAATGAACAAAGAGGAGTTTCTGAAAATTGGAGATTCTAAACTTGAGCAGTTCTTGAAAGAGAATAAAGCTCCCGATTCGATTACCGTCGAGATGGTAAAGGGGATGGTAAAAGCGGGAAATCTTAATCCGCAGATGATAGCCAAAATGCTGACCGATGCAAATTCGAGACTTCTTAACTCGAATGTACTTGGAGCGGAAGTGTACAAGAGTGTTGATGGGGCGGATAGTTGGAAAAAAACGCATAAAAAACCTTTGAAAAAATGGATATATTCAACTTACGGATACTATTTCGGCCAAATTAGAATTTCTCCTGAAAATGATAATATTATTTACATAATGGGAGTTCCCCTGATGAAATCTACGGATGGAGGAAAAACATTTAAGGATATTTCAACTCAGGGTGGTACCTATGGCGAAAACGGTGTACATGCCGATATGCATGCAATGTGGATAGATAAAAATGATCCGAGGAGAATATTTCTCGGCAATGACGGAGGCTTAAATATCAGTTATGATGCAGGTGAAACATGGGTTAAAATAAAAAATCTTCCTTTGGCTCAAAGCTATACTGTGAATTATGATATGTTACAACCTTTTAATATTTATACGGGTTTGCAGGATAACGGAGTTTTAAAAGGACCGAGTGATTTCAGGTTTGGTGACAGGGTTAATATCTGGAGGAGGATCCTCGGAGGAGACGGAGCATTTGTATCACCTCAGCCTGATAATCCCGATACGGTTTATGCTGAATTCCAATTTGGAAATATTTACAGGATTGATGTGAAAAAAGGGAAAATGAAGGAGATACAACCGGTTTCAAAGAATAAAAAATCTCCATACAGATTCAACTGGCTCTCTCCATTCACAATTTCACATTTCAATCCTTATATAATCTATATGGGAACAAATAAAATCGTAAAAAGTGTTGATAGAGGAAAAAACTGGATTGAAATATCTCCTGATCTTACGAATAAGAAGCATATTGACGGAGATGTTCCCTATGCAACAATTGTTTCCCTTGATGAATCTCCGATAACTCCGGGAATCATATATGCCGGAACAGATGACGGAAATATATGGGTAACAAAAAACAGCGGGTCTGATTGGGAAAAGATAAATAAAGGAGTACCCGAAAAATGGGTCACACGAATTGTTGCTTCGAAGTATAAAAAAGAGAGAGTTTTTGTTACAATGACCGGATATAGAGATGATGATTTCAAAACATATATATATATATCGGATGATTTTGGTAAAAACTGGACTTCGATAAAGTCAAATCTTCCGGATGAGTCGGTAAATGTTATCAGGGAAGATCCTGTAAATAAAAACATTCTCTATTTAGGAACCGATATTTCCGTATATATTTCTTTAAACAGAGGGGAAAGCTGGGAGTCTTTAAGGGCAAATCTGCCTTCCGTACCGGTTTATGATTTGAAAGTTCATCCGAGAGATAAGAAACTGATAATTGCAACTCACGGAAGGGGAATATATATACTTCCTTTAATAACAATTCAAAAACTGAATAAAGAAATAATGAATAGCAATCTTTATATTTTTAACCGTAAAAAGACATTTGTTATGAAATCCGAGGGTTTCTATTCAAAGAAAAAGTTTCTTGAATTAGAACTGTATTCAAACTCTCCGGGAGAAATGTCTTTCAAATTATTTAATAAAGCAGGACGAATAATGAAAAATAAGATCCTTAAAAATATAACAAAGGGATTGAATACCATTAAGATCGGTTTTAACAAGAAAAAGGATAAGCTTAAAAGCGGTTTATACAGATTCATTGTTAAAAAGGGAAAAACCAAGATCTCCTGTTCCATGAAAATTTAATCTTTTTTAATTAATAAAACAGTTTGTTAATTTCGGATTATTTTATTAATATTTGATTTAGATTTCCTTTAATTGACAATATGGTTAAAATTTAATAAAATTCCAGATTAAATTTTCCCGGGCTTTAGAAGTATATTTCGTTCAAAAACGGGAAATTCATAAGGAGATTTAATATGGATAATATTGTTCTATTTTTAATTGCTCCGGTTTCGGCAGTTGTCGCTCTTCTCTTCGCATATATATTTTATAAAAAAATAATGAAACTTGAAGAAGGAACCGACAAAATGATTGAGATAGCCGAAGCCGTAAGAAAGGGAGCTAAAGCTTATCTGAGACAGCAGTATAAGATTGTTGCAATATTTTTTATTATTGCTTTTGTATTTCTCGGATTTCTTGCTTTCGGTCTTGGCGTTCAATCAAAATGGACACCTTTTGCTTTTCTGACAGGTGGATTTTTCTCAGGACTTGCCGGTTTTATCGGAATGATAACGGCAACTCTTGCTTCTGCAAGAACAACAAATCAAGCAAGAGAATCACTTGATAAAGCTCTAAAAGTAGCATTCCGAAGCGGTGCGGTTATGGGTTTGATTGTTGTCGGACTCGGACTTCTTGATGTTGCCATATGGTTTACGGTTCTTCATATATGGTTGAAGAACAGCCTTGTAGTTACGACGGTTACAATGCTCTCTTTTGGAATGGGAGCTTCACTTCAAGCTCTTTTCGCAAGAGTAGGTGGCGGAATATTTACTAAAGCAGCAGATGTCGGAGCTGATCTTGTGGGAAAAGTTGAAGCGGGAATTCCTGAAGATGATCCGAGAAACCCTGCAACAATTGCTGATAATGTAGGTGATAATGTTGGTGATGTTGCCGGAATGGGAGCTGATCTGTATGAATCCTATGCAGGATCAATTCTGGCATCGGCAGCACTCGGTGCATCGGCTTTTCTTGCGATAAGCAAAAATTTGCAGTTTAATGCAGTAATACTTCCCATGCTGATTGCAGGTATAGGAATTATTGCTTCGATTATAGGTATTTTCCTTGTCAGAACAAAAGAGGGTGCTTCGCAAAAGCAGCTTTTAAAGTCTCTTGGATTCGGAATCAATGTAAGCTCTTTTCTGATAATCATAGGATCTTTCTTTTCCGTAAAAATGCTTCTTCCTCAATATATGGGAATATTCGGATCGATTGTTGTAGGTTTGATTGTGGGACTTATTGTAGGTAAAAGTGTTGAATATTACACTTCTGCCGGGTATAAACCTACTCAGAAAGTTTCCGAGAGTGCTCAGACAGGTGAGGCAACCGTTATAATTACGGGACTTGCTTCCGGTATGATCTCTACAGCAATCCCTGTTTTAGCCATCGCTTTCGGAATAATCGGTGCATTCGCTTTTGCCGGAGGTTTCACAAAGGTAATGATGGGTCTATACGGAATAGGAATTGCTGCCGTAGGTATGCTTTCTACTCTCGGAATTACTCTTGCGACCGATGCATACGGACCGATCGCTGATAATGCAGGCGGTAATGCTGAAATGGCAGGACTTGATGAAGTTGTAAGAGAGAGAACCGATGCTCTTGATTCACTCGGCAATACTACTGCTGCAACTGGGAAAGGATTTGCAATCGGTTCTGCTGCTCTTACTGCTCTTGCTCTTCTTGCAGCATATATTGAAGAGATTAAAATGGGAATGCTTCATATAATTAAAAACGGTGGTGTCGAAGCGTTACCTGATAAAATAGTTGCGGGAATAAATAAATTTGTTGTTTCCGGTGCGACGGATATAACCGATAAAATAAAACATATTACAATTGATCAGTTTATGGGTATCTTTAAAGTTGATCTGATGAATCCGAAAGTAATTGTCGGAATCTTTATCGGATCAATGATGGCTTTTCTATTCTCAGGTTTAACAATGCTTGCAGTTGGAAGAGCTGCCGGTGCAATGGTTGATGAAGTCAGAAGGCAGTTCAGGGAAATAAAGGGAATCCTTGAAGGTACAGCTACTCCCGATTATCAGAGATGTGTTCTTATTTCTACAATGGGTGCACAGAGAGAGATGATTCTGCCCTCGACTTTGGCAATAACAATTCCTATAATCACAGGTCTTATACTTGGCGTTTCAGGTGTGATGGGACTTCTTGTCGGTGCTCTCGGTTCCGGATTCGTTCTCGCGATCTTTATGGCAAACGCCGGCGGATCATGGGATAATGCAAAAAAATATATTGAACAGGGTCATTATGGAGGAAAAGGTTCCAGTGCTCATAAAGCCGGTGTTGTTGGCGATACAGTAGGTGATCCTTTGAAAGATACTTCAGGACCGTCATTAAATATACTTATAAAATTAATGAGTATGATTTCAATTGTTGTAGCAGGATTGATTGTTGGATATTCACTTATGTAAATGATAGAATAACTCCGGAGGGTAAAAAACCCTCCGGAGTTTTAAATATTTAGGAGATTAATAATGGAGGGAGTAAAAGATGTTGTATTGCCTTTTACTTTATTTAAAAAGGGTAAGGTAAGAGATGTATTTGAGTTTGAAGATAAGCTTTTAATAGTTTCAACTGACAGGATTTCAGCCTTTGACTTTATATTACCATCCATAATTCCGGATAAAGGAAAAATTTTAAACAAAATTTCTTCTTTTTGGTTTAAATTAACATCTGAAAAGTTTACCAATCATATAGTTGATCATAACCCTTCCGGAATGGCTGAATTCAGTGAATTTAAAGATATATTGTCCGGAAGATCCGTGCTTGTAAAAAAGCTTAAAACTTTTCCGGTTGAAGCAATTGTCAGGAATTATATTGTGGGTTCGGGATGGAAATCTTATACAAAATCGGGAGAAATATCAGGCGTTAAACTACCGGAAGGTCTTGTGTTCGGACAAAAATTTGGAGAACCGATATTTACTCCGACAACAAAAGCCGAAGAAGGACATGATATGAATATCACTTTTAAAGAGATGAAAGATCAGATCGGATCCGAATATGCGGAAAAGATCAGAGAACTGTCGATCTCTCTCTTTAAAGAGGTAAGCTCAATTGCTATTAAAAAGGGAATTATTATTGCCGATACAAAATTTGAATTCGGAATGGATGAATCCGGAGATATTGTCGTTTGCGATGAGATTTTTACTCCCGATTCATCAAGGTTCTGGAAACTGGAAGATTATAAAGAAGGAGAAGAACCACCATCTTTTGATAAGCAGTTTGTAAGAAATTTCCTTCTCAATTCTAAATGGGACAGAAAATCCATACCTCCTCCTCTTCCGAAAAATGTAATCAATATGACAAGGGAAAAATATCTGGAGATTTACAAAATTCTCACGGGAGAAAACTTGTAGTGTCGGGATTAAATGTTCTTGATATTATTTTTATAGCTGTATTGCTGTTTTCTGCTTTATTTGGGGTTTTCAGAGGGTTTATCAAAGAGGTTCTTTCACTGATCTTTCTAATTCTTTCACTTTTACTTGGTATTGTTTTTTATTCGGATGCCGGGAGATTGTTTCAGAGTTTTTTTAAAAGCAAGCAACTTTCAAATATTGCAGGATTTATTGCCGTTTCATCATTAGTCTTGATAACCGGATATATATTGACATATTTTACTAGAAAAGTTTTAAGGATAGGACCGATTAAATCAATAGACAGACTACTCGGTGGAGTTTTCGGTGTGATACGCGGGATTTTAATCTCCGCTGTAATTCTTTTTGCAATTGTCTATCTACCTTTAAAAAAAGATATTATTATCGGTTCGAAATTATCTCCTTATTTGTATGATATAGTTAAGATTATTAAAGGTTATCTTCCTGAAAATCTTGAAGATCTGTTAAAGGGAATATGAAAGATAAAAAAATAATAGAATTAGCTGAAAGATTTGATGATCTTACATTAAAAAAGCAGATGAAATTATTGTGTTACAAAGCTGCGAATTCAAAATCTATTTTTTATAAAGAAATTTTAAAAGAATTTGAGAAAACACTTTTACAGTCATATCTTGATAAATATGAAAATAATATATCTCGAATGTCTCTCGGGATAAAAATACATAGAAATACGATTAGAAATAAAATGAAAATTTTGAAAATCAAAGAAAAGAAGAGAAAACAGTAGTATATTAAAGAATATAAAAGAAACAAACATATAATACGCATTTAACATCCCATATATGGTGAAATTCTGATTTGACAAAAACAGATACTTTTTATAAAATATCAGTTCAAAATTAATTTGATAAAGGAGAATAAAATGGCTAAAGAAATTACGTTAGGCGAAGATGCCAGACAGTCGATTTTAAAGGGCGTCAATAAGCTTGCAAATACCGTTAAAGCAACATTGGGGCCAAGAGGTCGTAATATTGTAATTGATAAGAAATTCGGTTCACCGACAATAACTAAAGATGGTGTAACTGTTGCAAAAGAGATTGATCTGAAAGATCCGTTGGAAAATATGGGTGCTCAGATGGTTAAAGAAGTAGCATCAAAAACATCTGATGTAGCGGGAGACGGAACAACTACCGCGACTCTGCTTGCTCAGAGTATTTATCAGGAAGGACTTAAAATGGTTGCAGCAGGTGCTAATCCGACATTAATCAAAAAAGGGATTGATGAAGGTGTGAAATCCGTTATTTCCGAATTAAGAAATTTGAGTAAAAATATTTCAGGAAAAATGATAGCTCAGGTTGGTGCGATTTCAGCAAACAACGATCCTTCGATCGGAGAAATTATAGCTGAAGCTATGGACAAAGTCGGAAAAGATGGAGTTATTACCGTAGAAGAAGGAAAATCTCTTGATACGGTACTTGATTTCGTTGAAGGAATGCAGTTTGATCGTGGATTTTTATCTCCCTATTTTGTGACCGATGCAGATCGTATGGAAGCTGTTCTTGAAGATCCTTATATACTTCTTCATGACAAAAAGATATCGAATTTAAGAGAAATGCTTCCCTTGCTTGAACAGATTGCAAAATCAGGAAGACCTTTCATTATAGTTGCCGAGGATATTGAGGGTGAAGCTCTTGCTACATTAGTTTATAATAAGATAAGAGGAATGCTAAATGTAGTTGCGGTAAAGGCACCCGGTTTTGGTGACAGAAGAAAAGCAATGCTTGAAGATATAGCAATTCTGACCGGAGGAAAAGTTATTTCCGAAGAGACAGGTCAAAAGCTTGAATCCGTATCACTTGATGATCTCGGATCAGCAAAGAAGATCAGAGTAGATAAAGATGATACGACTATTGTTGAAGGAAACGGTACCGATGATGCGATTAAAGCAAGAATTAAACAGCTTAAAAATCAGATCGAAGATTCTACTTCCGAATATGATAAAGAAAAACTTCAGGAAAGACTCGCAAAGCTTTCAGGTGGTGTAGCTGTAATCAGAGTAGGGGCTGCAACTGAAACCGAGTTAAAAGAGAAAAAAGCCAGAGTTGAAGATGCAATGCATGCAACAAAAGCAGCTGTCGAAGAAGGTATTGTTCCCGGAGGCGGTATTGCTTTATTGAAGAGTGTTGCTCCTTTAAAAAAGATGAAACTTCACGGAGATATGCAATACGGGATAAATATTCTTGAAAAATCTCTTATAGCACCGCTTAAACAGATTGCTGAGAATGCCGGAGTTGAAGCATCTACAATAGTTGAAAAAGTAAAACGCTCGAAAAATAAAAATTTCGGTTATAATGCTTTGACGGAAAAATTTGTTGATATGTTATCTGCCGGGATCATTGATCCTACAAAGGTTGTCAGAACCGCTTTGCAGAATGCTTCATCAGTTGCAGGTCTTCTTCTAACAACTGAAGGGTTGATATCGGAAATTCCCGAGGAATCAGCTCCGATGGGAATGCCTCCCGCAGGTGGTATGGGCGGAATGGGCGGAATGATGTAAATTATCACTTTAAATAGAAAAGCCTCTCCGATTTCGGGGAGGCTTTTTTTTTGTATTCTAAAAAAGTATTGACATATTTTCAAAATTTTGTATAATTTTTTTGGACTGGGAAGTCGTCTAATTGGCAGGACATATGACTCTGGATCATAGAGTTGGGGTTCGAGTCCCTGCTTCCCAGCCATTTTTTTTTATGGCCCTATCGTCTAGTGGTTAGGACGGGTGATTCTCAGTCATCAAACCGGGGTTCGACTCCCCGTAGGGCTGGAAAAATCCGATTACCGGTTTGTGTGGATTATTTAATCTGACTCATCAAGTGTGATACTCTAATTCTATTATCTTTTTTGCTTTGAAGAAATATATGTGATAACATTTTTTCAGGAGTTTTAAATAATGCTCGGATCCATAGGCTTCCCTGAAATTGTTATGATTATGCTTGTTATTCTTATGCTTTTTGGTCCGAAAAAATTACCTGAGATTGCAAAACTGCTCGGATCAACAATCAGAGAATTCAAAAAGACCGTTAACGATGCCAAAGCGTCAATACAAGAGGAGTTGGAAAAAACTGATATATCCGAAGATCTGGTAAACCTAAAAGATGATCTCAAAGAGATCTCCAATATAAAAAATACAATAACAAAAAATATAATTGATGGAATAGATATCCCTGATCCGACAAAGGATGAAGTTGAACCTCAAGATATAAAGGAGAAAAAGGGTGAAAAGAAAAAAGAGTGATATGACTTTTTTCGAACATCTTGGGGAACTTAGAAAAAGGATTCTATTTTCATTTCTTTTTATCTTTATCTTTTTTCTCGTTTCATGGAGTTTTGTCGATAAATTATATCAATGGTTATCCGTTCCGGTTCTACAATTTTTACCTAAAGGAGAAAAATTGGCTTTCACTTCGCTTACCGAGCCTTTCATGATGTATATAAAAATATCCTTTATTTCAGGATTATTTCTCGCATCTCCTTTTATATTTTATCAACTGTGGGCTTTTATTTCTCCGGGTCTTTATAAGAAAGAAAAAAAAATGGTTTTCCCATTTGTTTTATCAACGACATTTTTTTTTACATTAGGCGGAGCTTTCGGATATTATTATGTTTTCCCATGGGCATGCAAATTTTTTCTTCATATAGGTTCTGATTTCAAAGCAATTATTACAATAAATGAATATTTTTCTCTTGCATTTAGGGTTTTAATTGGAATTGCAGTCATTTTCGAATTGCCTGTTCTTTCATATTTACTTGCTAAGCTTGGTTTGATTTCTGCAAAATTTATGATTAAATATTTTAAATATGCAATAGTAATTATATTTATTATAGCTGCTGTAATTACTCCGACACCGGATATTGCCACACAATCAATGTTTGCGGTTCCAATGATTCTTTTATATCTTCTTAGTATATTGATAGTAAAAATATCAGGTTCAAAAAAAAGTTAAGTTTAAAAAAAACCGCCCGTTTTCAGACGGACGGTTTTTTTTATCCTAAGAAAATTATGTGAAAATTATCTGACCACCACCGGCTTTCTCATAAAATTCACCGATCGTAAGAATACCGTCAAGATCATCGTACAGATCTTCTCTTTTTAATTTAAACATATCAACTGCAAGTTTGCATCCGTACATTTTAGCACCTGATGCATGGATCATATCGAGGAATTCTTCAACGGGAGGAATATCAAGCTTTTCCATCTCTTTTCTCATCATTGCAGATACACCGGCTTCAACTCCGGGTAAAATTCCGAGTAGAGTAGGGAAAGGAAGTCCTCCGGGCATTGCCATAGAAGGATTACCAACTGTCGCTGTATGAAGCTTATTCATCTTTTTCTTTGTGATCGCATCCAGTCCGAAAAACGTGAAGAAAATATTGGCCTCAATCCCCTCCATTCTTGCACCGTTTGTCATTACAAGAGAAGCATAAACATCTTCAAGTGTTCCTTTTGCACAAATAACAGAAACCTTTTTTATTTTTTCAGACATTTCATCTCCTTTAAACACATCCGGAAGGTTTCTGCACTCCGGATATTAATGTGGCTTTTTTTAACGGTCCATCGGGAAAAAGCTCATAAAATGTTTTAATATCAACCACTCCGGATTTACCCACTTTTCTAATTGAGAGTGATATTCCTTCTTTTACACTTTTCTGGATATATTCAATCACTTCCCAATGCTTTTGGGTCAATTCACCGATCCCATTCTCCTTTGCAAGAGCAATTGCCAGATCTTTGCTCCATTGGTCAAAATCAGTCATATAGCCGCTTTCATCCACATCAATAGTGAATCCGCCTATCTCTTTTGTTGCCATTACATTACCTCCTTATTAATATTTTATTTTTCAGTATAATGTTTTGATACAATTTTTGCCATATCCAATGCATAATCAAGACTTTTTAAAACCATTGGATCTTTGGCTTTTTTAAAAATTTTAAATAATGACACTTTTTTATTCTTATCTTTTTTATATGATTCAATTTCATCATATATACTAGTAAGTCTTTCAATATTTTCCCTGTTTGATAATTTTTTTGCTATTCTGATTATTAAAGCTATAGCTTTGCCGAAATTATCCACATCTTCAGGGTTAATACTCTCACTTAACTCTCCGGCTGTTATAACTGTCTGTTTTAATGATGCAAGGATACCTTTCTGCTCCAGAGCATAAATTTTATCCGTGATATCACCGAATATCTCTTTTGAAAGCGGTCTTAAATCGTCAAGAAATTCATTGACGCTCTGTAACTGATCAACCATTTTTGACATATTATTAATGTTCCGGAGCAGCTTCTTTATCATTGAAAGAAGATCATTACTCCGGAAATGAAAATCCACTTCAGACATAAATTCAACTAATTCATTAAATGCATCTTTGGTAAACAGAGAGACATCCTCCTTCATGTCATCTATAGATTTAAGCTTGGAAGTCAGGAGAAGAATCTCTTTCGTCAAAAAATCAACTTTTTCCGTTAACACCCTTATTTCGTCTTTCATTTTAATTCCTAAACCTTCCATTTCCCTTTAAGAGACATCTGAGCTTCCAACGGAAGTTCTCCTCCTCTCATTAAAATATTCCAGTATATCCATCTGAACATCATTTTTCCCCAGTGATTCATTTTTGTCTCTTCAAGAAGTGAAAACGGTCCGAAACCCGGAACAGGGAATTTTCCGGGAAGAGGTTCCGTATCATAGTTAAAATCGATCAATATTCCCTTGCCGAATCCGGATTCGATATAACAGTTTGCATGTCCGTCAAATTCATTTAATAGTTCTTTGTCATCCATTCTTCTTATAAGATTGTTCACAAGAATTTCGGATTCAAAGTGGGCAACTGACCCTGCTTTTGAACTCGGTAAATTTGTAGCATCACCGACAACAAATATATTATCTTTTATCTTTGATAGAAGTGTGTGCTTCTCAGTCGGAACAAAATTAAGATCATCGCCGATTCCCGATCTTGCTATTACCGAAGAACCCATATTTGTCGGAATGGAAATAAGCAGATCATAATCGATCTCTTTTTTTTCATAGGACTTAATAATGTTTTTTTCAGAATCTACAGAACTAATATTAAAATCCGAAGTCACATTGATATTCTTCTTTTCAACTATTTCTCCAAGATATTTTGAAGCAATCGGCTTTGTAAAGACGCCTGATAATGGAGTAACAAATTCAATTTCGACTTTATCCCTTAATCCGTTAACAGTAAACCACCAGTCTGCAAGGAATACAAATTCCAGAGGAGCAACAGGGCATTTTATCGGCATCTCGGCAATGTTTAATACCATCTTCCCGCCTTTCCAATATCTCAGGAATCCGGCAAGGTTAGAAGCACCTTCGGGAGTATAAAAATCAAAAATATTTTTTTCCCATCCTGAACCGTTTAAACCTTCTATCTCTTCAGGAGCAATTTTGCTGCCTGTAGCTATTATTAGAAAATCATAATTAATCTTCCTGTTATCTTCAAGCACTACACGGTTTTTGTCATATTCGATTAAATTAACTTTTTCAAGAAGAAAAGTAGCACCGTTCGGAATATAATCACGTTTCGGTTTATATACCATATTTTGTGAATAGATACCGAATGGAATAAATAAAAATCCCGGCTGATAATAGTGAATATCAGAATGATCAATAATTGTTAGAGATATTTCATTCTCAGGCAACTCTTTAATAATTTTATTGGCTATCATTGTTCCTGCCGATCCAGCTCCGAGAATAACAATTTTTTTCATCTTATCTCCTTCAAATTTATATCATATATTAATTTCTTTATATCTTCACAGGAAATCAGTTTCCGGTATACATCACAATCCCTGCAATCCGGTAAAGGGTTACTGCATTTTTCTTCCGTGCTCCAGCATGGCCTTAACCGGTTCTCATAAAATCTACACTTTTCCATGGTTTTTGTTCCGCATTTTCTCAATTTCCAGCATGGGATTATTGCCATGAGCTGCCTGATTCCTTCAAAATTCAAACCCTGTTCTTTAATCATTTTTTTTATACATTTCACCTTATCAAGTTCCATTTGAGAATATCTTCTTCTTCCGGTTTTAGTTTTATAAGAGAGAATAAGTCCTTCATTCTCATATTGACGGAATGAATGTGTGGAAATACCGAGTTTCTCGGAAGCAATACCAATTGTAAACACCGGATCATAATAGTTAATTTCAGTAACGGTCATTTTAACATTTTCCCTTCTAACGATATTATCTAATATATATTATATATATTATATAATCTAATATAATAAAAAAAAATATAGATGTCAAGGAATATGTTTGTTATTTAACAAATATTTTTCATTCTTTTAATAATCCTTTGTTTGTGCTAAGATTTACATAGCTCAAGATGGAAAGCGGAAAATTTTTAAACAGAAAAAAGGATAAAAACAAAAACATAAAAAAGAATAAATCAAATATTACACTTATTGATAAAAAAGAGTTATTTTTATACATTTCATTATTTATTCTTGTTATAATTTCAGCTTCATATTTTCTTTTTTTTCAGGATTCTTACGAATTGTATTCTTCTAAGAAACAGATGTTTGAAGTTGTAAAGAACATTAGAACACTTGAAAAACATATAAAATCCAATCAGGATGAAATAATAGATATTGTTAATAAATACAGAGAAAAAACCGGAAAATATATTAACAGTTCGGAAATATTTGACCTTAACAGAGGTGAGGATCAACTTTTACAAGAGAGGATCAGAAGAGAACAGAATATTTCTATTAAGAACCTTCTCGGAGAAATACTTGATAGAAAAAATGAAATAATAGATCTGAAAAATAAAGTAAAATATTTTGAGAATCTTCTTCCGAAACCCCATATAGTCGAAGAAGGTGAGAATCATTTCGGAATTGCAATGGATTTTTTAATCAACAACAGAAAAATTGATAAAGAAACCGCATTGAAACTTGTGGAAAGAACACTTCTTTTCGATCCGCTTATTCCCGGATTTAAAGTTTGGAACTTTTACTCGAACGGAGAGTTCGGCAGTATTATCACTCAAGGTTTGGCATCTATCTCTCCAAATGAAATTAACAGGATTGAAAAGAAAAAGATAACTAATGAACGTGATATTGCAGTCAGTGAAAGAGATAAACTTGCAGAGGATTTAAAATTACTTTATCTTAAAAGAAAAGAGATAATTAACCAGATTGGAAATCTTGAGAGTGAAAAATCATCTCTTATTGAAAGGGTAGGGGAACTATCCGATATCAACAAAAAAATCATCAAATCCGTTAACTCCGTATTTTATATCTGTCAAAAGAAGGCCGTATTAAAAAAAACAGGTTTTATTAAAGGAGGATTTTTTAAAAGATTAAAAATGCAGGAAATTCCTCCCGACCGGTTTTCAAAATCCATTGATCTCAGAGATGTGGATTATATTAAAATTGATAATTCCGAATTTTCACTTTTACAAATAAGAAAAATATCAATATTCCCAAGGTTTTATAAAAAAGGCTTGGATTTCACGGTAGAATTCAGAAAGAACAGAAGAGTCGGTTTTATACATTTTATTAAAAAGGAAAAATTTAAAAATGAAAGAATATTAATTGCGGTTGAATAGACTCCATTCATAAGTCATATAGAAAAAAGCAACTTTATCTGTTATAATTATATTAATATTAAGGAGTCTTCAAATGGTAATATATATATATAAATTAATTTTCATTATAGGATTTGGTTTTATCGGGTATAATTATCCTCCGTTTCCCGGGACATCACATATTTTAGGTGCAGCTCTCGGAGCTGCTTTTGCAACAGGTCTGTCTTTAATTGCAATCAAGGTAAAAAGGACCGAGCTTAAATACCTTTGGGGTGTTACTGTAGGTGTTTTAGGAGGTGCTATTGTAGGATTTGTAATGCTTGAGCTGTTTAAAATAATAGCTCTGTCTTTTTCTGCATATATTTTCTTTAAATCTCTATTCCTTATCGGGTTTCCAATTACCGGATTTTTTATCGGAACGCTTAAACCGAATCTTTTTTCACCTTTGAACATCAAAGAGTTTTTCAGGGGCAGCAGTGCTTTTACAGACTCTTTTTTACTTGATACCAGTGCAATAATAGACGGAAGAATAATTCCGATAATACAATCAGGGTTTATTTCGGGAGAAATAATAATTTCACAGTTTGTTCTTGCAGAACTCCAAAATATCGCTGATTCAAATGATCCTAATAAGAAAATGAGAGGTAAAAGAGGGCTTGATGTTATTGAAAAACTTAAGAATACCGGAAATATCAGTTTAACCATAATAAACAAGAATGTTCAGGGAGCTAAAGCGGTAGATCAGAAGTTAATTCTTCTTGCCAAAGATCAAAATTTCAAATTGATTACAAATGATATTAATTTAAGTAAAATTGCAAAACTTCAGGATGTTCAAATATTGAATATAAATGAACTTGCATTTGCTCTCAAACCGATAGTTTTCCCGGGAGAACGAATGAAAGTTCAAATTGCCAAAGACGGTAAAGAGAAGAATCAGGGGATTGGATATCTTGAAGACGGAACAATGATCGTAGTTGATGATGCAAAATCCGATATCGGTCAGACTAAGGATATAGAAGTTACTTCCGTTCTTCAGACAACATCAGGCAAAATGATTTTCGGTAAAAAACTTTATTAAACAAGGAGAAAATCAGTGCTCAAAATCCGGTCGGGAATAGGATATGACATTCACTCTTTAAAACGTGGGAAAGGGCTATATATCGGTGGAATCAAGGTTTCAGACGAACTTACTTTTGTTGCGCATTCTGATGGTGATGTTTTGATTCACGCTCTTATCGATTCTCTTCTAGGAGCAATAGGTGAAGAAGATATAGGAGAAAAATTTCCCGATTCTGATGAAAAATATAAAGATATTTCATCAGTTAAATTGTTAAAAGAAGTCAACTCTTTGCTTAAAAAGAAAAATTTTGAGATCATCAATATAGATTCGGTAATTATTGCACAGAAACCTCCTCTATCTAAGTTTAAATCAAAAATAATAGAGAATATTTCTTCAATTTTAAATATATCTACCGATAGGTTTAATATGAAGGCAAAAACCCGTGAAGGGCTCGGTGATATCGGAAGGGGAGAAGCTATCGAATGTTACTGCATCTGCATGGTTAGGAGTTAAATGAGGGGTAACAAAAAATGGCAAAGATCCCATTGATAACAATCGCCGGTGTTCCTAATACAGGAAAATCGACTCTATTCAATCGAATTACAGGAAAAAGGAAAGCACTTGTCCACTCAATGCCCGGAATGACACGAGATATATATAAGGAAACGTTTAAAATAAATGAAAAATTCTTTTATATTCAGGATTCCGGAGGATTTTTCCCTGAAGATAATTATATTTCAAGTGAGATAAATAAAAGGGTAGTAGGGGAAACCGGCAGATCGGATCTTGTCATTTTTCTTTTTGACGGAAAAAGGGATCTGCTTGGATACGAAAAAGATCTTTTCCTCGATATAAAAAAATCAAATCCGAATATACTCGCCGTGGTTAACAAAATAGATAATCCTGAAAGATATATTTTACCTTCTTCTTACTACGCATTAAAAGTTGATTTTATATTTATTTCGGCAGAGCATAACCTAAATGTTGAAAAGATAGAAGATCATATTTCGGAATTTTTCAAAGAGTATTTAAACGGAGATTCAACGGAAATAGTTGAAAAAGCTTTAATGAAATTAAGCTTTATGGGAAAACCTAACGTAGGAAAATCTTCAATAATAAATAAACTTATAAATGACGAAAAAGCCGTTGTATCACCGATCCCCGGAACAACAAGGGATTCGGTTGACTTTCTAATCAAATCTCATGGAAACAGCTTTATTTTAACTGATAATGCAGGGATACGAAAATTAAAAAAAGTTAAAGAAAGTACTGAAAGTGCTGCTGTGATCAGAGCCGAAAAAGATCTTATTAATGCCGATATAATTATATTTATCGTGGATTCTTCTAAAAAAATGGATCAAAATGATTTTCTTCTTGCAAAAAAAATAGGTAAAGCTTTTAAACCCGTAATTATCGTATGTAACAAATGGGATCTGATCAAGGAAAAAACAGATGCAAAAAAGTTGATGCAAAAAATCCGAAGTAGATTTCACTATTTATATTTTTCTCCCGTTCTAATAACTTCCGCACTGGAGGGAAAAAATATTCGGGAAATTATTCATACTTCCGAGGAAATCTATAAACAGCTTAACCGAAAATTCAAGACTTCAGACCTGATTAAAACAGTTCGTTCTATTTTGTCGGAAAGAAAGTTTTTATCTCAGTCCGGAGAAATATTTAACCCGAAATTCATTTCCATAGAGTCATATAGACCTTTTTTCATTAAATTTTTTTCAGGGAAAGGTTCTCGTATTAAAATGTCCGATGAAAAATATTTAAAAAAAAGGATCTTAGAAGAGTTAGGTCTTTTGGGAATCCCAATATTCTTTAAAGTTCTCCCCAAATGAAACAATCTTTAAAAATGGTTATATTTGATATGGATGGAACCATTTTCAAGAGTAATATTGATTGGAGAGAAGTTAAGAAAAAATTGGATATTTCAATCGGCAAGACTATACTTGAAGATATTATGTCTGAAAGCACCTATAATAAAGAGAAAATAGGAATTCTCGAGAGAATTGAGAGGAAGAATACTTTGGAAACCTCTCCTTTTAATGGTTTTTCAAAGTTGTTTGCCGGATTAAAAAAAAAATATATTAAAACAGCCTTGATCACAAACAACAACTTATCAAACTCAAACTATCTTTTAAATAAGTTTTCTCTTGATTTTGATATCGTGGTTACAAGAGAAATGAAAATGTGGAAACCGCGTCCGGACGCTATGAAATATGTTTTTGAAAAATTGAATATCAGTCCCAAAAATACTATCTCTATCGGAGACAGCGATTTTGACATAATATCATCAATAGAGTCCGGAATAGGGAAAATATATATAAAAAGGAAAGGAATACGGGGAATCATCGAAGAGAACGGAATATTCTATTTTAACAATTATAATGATCTTTATGAATCTCTATTAATTGCTCTTAATTAATTGTCTAAAAATGTCGACATGTCGACATTGATCTGAATTTATCTTGACAATTATAAAAAAATCTCATACTATTAAATCAACACTATATAGTATTTTTGTCAGGAGATTATATTGATTATTACCATTGCTAATCAGAAAGGAGGGGTTGGAAAAACAACAACTTCCATTAATTTGGCTGCTGCTTTTGCATTTATGGGGCATAAAACACTTTTAATTGATATGGATCCCCAAGCCAACTCAACAGTGTCATTTATAAATTCTCATGATGTTTCACTATCTTCTTATGATTTTCTTGAGGATGATAAATTAGATTATAAAGAAGTTGTCAGAGATTCCGGAATTATTAATCTCTCGATTATTCCCGCTTCAATATCGCTTGCAAAGCTTGAATCAAAGCTGATAGGGGAGATAGACAGCCATTTTCGTCTTAAAGATAAGATTGAGAGGATTCGCTATAACTTTGATTTTATAATAATCGATACTCCACCGACATTGGGTTTAATAACGATAAACTCTCTTGTAGCTGCTTCACATCTGATAATTCCGATCCAATCATCATATTATGCACTTGAGGGAACTGATGATCTTCTTGAAACTTTTGAAAAAGTAAGAATGAGAAGTAATCCTAATCTTGAACTGCTCGGAGTTCTCGTCACTATGTTTGATAAGAGAATGGTGATAGCAAAGGACAGTCTCGCACACATCAAGAAACTTTTCGGAAATAAAGTTTTCAAGACTGTTATTTCTAAGAATGTAAGACTTGAGGAGAGTCCGGCGTATAAAGAATCAATTTTTACCTTTGCACCTAATTCAAAAGGTGCTTCGGATTATAAAAAATTAGCGGAGGAAGTATTAAAGATATGACAAGAAAAGTAGGCCTTCCGGAATTTGTAAAGTCCCGATATGACAACCATTTTGTTGATGAAATCTCAGCAAGAACAAAAACTTCAATAATAAGAAAAATACCTCTATCCCGAATAGTTCCTAATCTGTTACAACCGAGGAAAAATTTTAATGACCTAAATGAACTTTCCGACTCAATAAAAGAGAAAGGGATATTGGAACCACTATTAGTAAGACCTAAAGAGGGAAATTTTGAAATAATTGCCGGAGAAAGAAGATATAGAGCTGCTAAAATTGCAGGTTTAACAGAAGTTCCATGTATAGAGTATGATGTTCCTGATAATGAAGCTTTGGAAATATCAATAATTGAGAATATACAGAGAAAAGATCTGGATGTATTTGAAAAAGCATACTCTTTAAAATCACTTTCAGAAATTTATGGATATACTCATGAAGATATAGCAAAAAACTTAGGAAAATCAAGGGTAACGATCTCTGAATTAATAAAAATTACAGAGTTACCGGAAGATATAGTGGATATGTGCAGAGAGGCAAAAATAGAATCTAAATCTTTCCTTTTGCAAATGGTTAAATTAAAAGACCATGACGAAATGATAAAAATTGTTGCAGAGTATAAAAAAAATCCTTTTTCGAGAGAGGAAGTTAAAGCTCTTAGAAATAAAATAGCTTCCGGAGATAAAAAAGCTGTTGGTAATTCAGAAAAAACAGTTAAACCGATTAAATTCAAATTTGTATCTGAAGATAAAAACATTAGAATTGATTTCAAAATAAAGAAAACAGATGATAAACACAGTAATATTGACTCTATATTAAAAATGTTGGAAAAACTTATAGAGGATATAAAAGTAGGAAATATTAAAGATCTCGATATTTAAAGTCATTGTATGTCAAAGTTTACATAATATATCTTATCCGAACCTGTAAATACATTTTCTTAACACTTTCCTTACCATTAATTCTTAATTTTTTCCTTTTCTCTTATTTAACTATAAAATCTTTGGGATCTTTCATGATTTGCTCTGCACTGTAAGCATTTAAAAAGAAATAATATTTACTTTCAGATGTTATTGCAGGATATTCTCCCTTATCTTTCTCTTTCCTTTTAAATATTTTTACGCTGAATGTTTTCCCCGGTGTAATCAACTCAACGGAATATATAGGGTTTTCCAATTTAAGATCATTTTTATCCTTATCATAAATAAATGAAGAGCAGTCTAATGATACAAATCTGTTCAACAATGATTCTAATTTAGCCTTATCAAGTTTTTTATTATCTAATTTCCAACTGACTTCAACACTCTCTTTTTTATCTTTTGATTTTGCATCTATTTTGCTGTTAATCTCTTTTTTTATAAGATATTCATCGTTCCCTTTAACTATTTTTATAGATGTTATGTCATTTTTATTTACGGATAAAATCGTTTTATCACGCATATCATCAATAGATTTGCTGAAATCATCTTTTATAGAGCCCTCCGCCTGATAAACATTAGGATCTTTAGCGAGTTTTACAAATGTGTGATCATATGTTGAAGCAACCTTTCCTATCAAAAATTCACGCATTGAAGTGTTACCGGAAAAAGCTTTAACATCAATTTTATTTGATCCGTCAAGCTCATAAAGATTATAATTTTTTCTCTGCGAAACCAGAGTAACAATATTAAGTTCGGAGATATCCTTTATGATCTTATCTACACTATCTTTATCAGCTTTATAATTTTCATCCCCTACTCTCCATTCTTCACCCTCTTTTTTCAATATTATGGAATTTTCACTGTTTTTAATAACAATTTTATCAATTTTTGAAATTTTCAACGGTTTTAATTGAGGTAATTTATAATTTATACGGTTATTCTGTCTGAATATAAGATAGAACAATGAAAAAACAACAACAAGAATCAATATTATATATTCGGTTTTAAATTTTTTATTACTCATTTTATACCTCTCTATTTGCCTTCTTAAATATTGCCTGTATCGTTTTCCTTCTCTTTTTTCTTCTGAACAATACAAATACACCAAAAAGAATCCAAAGAGCCGGTAAACCGGCAATATTTAGCATTTTAACAAAAGATTTTACAAATGAAGAGTTCTCCTTAAGAGGATTGAACCTCTGCTTTTTACCTCTTAATTTTGCAATATTTTCACGGTTATTGAGAGAGTCCATCAAATTCAGGAAAAACAGAGCATTAACCGACCTTCCCTCTTCATCTATAAGATTGTTCTTTAATAATTCCGAAGAAGCCGTTACGAATATCTTGCCGCCCCTACTTCTTGTAATAATATCTTTACCGCTGCTTATTTCGCTTCTCCGAGTGACCTTAGCACTATTTTCCATTGATATCTTATCTTTGGAATTTTCTTTTTTATCATCGTTTTTTTTCTTCTCAACCGGTTTTTCAGGAATATCTTTTCCTGCAAAATAGCTGTTGAAATTTCCGTTCAACAGATAAGCCAAAGGATAGCTTTTTTCATCTTTTCCGGCTGCAGGAGGTTTTATCATATATGGAAGCAGTGTAATTCTTCCTTTCATTTCCCATGCTTTGTCGGATGAAGAAAAGAGTTTTAAAGCCTTAATATTATCTTTCTTAATAACCGTATCAAGCAGTTGTAACGGTGATATCTTTATTACAACAAGTTGTTTAACCCCCCGCATAAAATCTTTAGAATGATCAATATATTCATCTTTGATAACAGGAGCAAAATAGATAGGCATTTCATTGTTATTTCTGTCTCTGTTTATATAGCAGCTCTCATCCATAAGGTATGAACTGTTAATGGTAATACCGTAACTTTTCAATAGTTTTTCAATTCCTGTCTTAAGAGGAAGATAGACAGGCTGCTGATTATAACCGAACATCTGCTGTCTGTTATTTCTGCGTATTTCCCTGAATGAATCCATAAAAAATGCAACCGATTTCCCCTTCATTAAAAACTGATCGATCTGAAACAACTCATAATCGGAAAAATTTTCTTTCGGACCCGCAATTATTAAAGTATCAATAGAATCCGGAATCGGATCTTTTTTCAGATCAATTTCTTTAACATTATAATTCTCCTGCAAAAGTCGGTATAAGTTCGATATGGGAGCTTCCTGTTGATTATTCATCATCTGCATCTGAGGAGGAAGATTGTTTTTTATCTTCAATGTTCCGTGTGAAGAGAGATAACCTATATCCTCGTTTATATTTATCAAATTTTCAATATTGTCGCTGATGAAAGATTCAATGGCTTTATTATCAATTATCGAGTAAACCTCCCCTATTCCTTTGTCTGAAAGCGAAAGACTCTTTGTTATAAGTGATTTTTGAAAAGATTTCCCGGAATATTCAAGACCGAGAGCAAGTATTCCCTCTCCGGCAGGTACATTTGTCCCTTCACTTGTCTTGATATCAGGCCATTTTAAACCGAATTTTTTATACTCTTTTGTAATATATCCGTTTTGCGGATCCTTTGTCGGGTCAACATAGATAAATTCAAGTTGACCGTATGTCTTAAGATTAACCTTATCGACTATTGATCTTATATTATTCTCAAGCGTATCATATTTTTTCAGTTTTAAAATTTTATCGATATTTTTTATAGAACTCGAATTAACAAGAAGAACTTTAATTTTTTCCTTAAGATTTACAAGAGCGGAGATCTTGTTATACATCTTTTTTATTGTTGTGGTTATCTTATATTCGAGATCCTCGGTAGAAGTGATTGCCGGAATTTTTTCAACGAGATCACCGTGGATAAGCACCATGCCCATATATGCTTTCTGTATTTTTGCTTCATCCTGCTCTATCTTCTGGACATTTACAGGATATATACCATAACTCCGGGCTATCTTTCTGTTTTTCTCAGCCTCTTTACTGATATCACCCTCTTTAGCCATAACATCGTAAAATCTGTAGCTGAGATGATGCTTGGAATATCTCTCATACTCAGCAATAAGATCATGGAGATATCTTTCAACATTGTTATATGGTGAAGGAAGATTTTTCGTAAAGAATATATTAACCGTAAGAGGTTCTTCTAATTTTGAGATGGTGTCTATCGAAGCATCAGAAAGAGAATACAGTCCGTTCTTAGTCAGATCAATTCTGAAAAAAAGAGTAACTCCGACAAGGTTAATCAACAGAAAAACAGCAATATACAAAGCAAATTTATAATAACTTGCCCTGTTTGAATTATTTTGAGTTTTATTTTTCATTATCAGCTCCCTATTTTTTATTGCTCATTACAAGTTTTGCACCATATAAAGCAAAAAAAGTTATTGTAATGAAATAAAGTAAATCTCTTGAATCTATTATTCCCTTTGCAATATTCCGAAAATGGAAATTAGCACTGAAATATTGAAGAAATCCGACAAAAGCATTCGGAATAAAATAGAGAATAAAATCGGTTAACAGTGTGAGTGAAAAACAGATAGCCATTCCGATAATAAATGCAACAACTTGATTCCTCGTCAAAAGAGATGCAAATATTCCTATTGCCGAAAATGTCGCCCCTAAAAGTATTGCTCCGATATATCCTCCTACAACCGGTCCCCAATCTAATTTCCCGAGAAAAGAGATCGAAATTGCATAAATGATCGTCGGTGAGATCATAATTGATATAAATGCAACTGCCGCCAGGAATTTTCCAAGGATAATATCTTTAAATGTTACTGGGAGTGTCAGAATGATCTCATAACTGCCAACATTTAACTCTTCGGAAAAGAGCCTCATAGTAACTGCAGGAATGACAAAAGCAAATGTTATAGGTAATATAGAAAAGAATTGAACCATATTTGCCTGACCGTTCAGAAATAGTGTCGAAAAGAAAAGCCACCCGACTATCAGAAGAAAGATCGAAATGACGATATATGCAATCGGCGTTATAAAATATGTTTTTAACTCTTTAAAAAATATGTTCTTTACATTTCCCATCTCTAATTCTCCTTTGTAATCTTTCTGAATATTTCTTCAAAAGAATCTATTCCGATGCTCTTTTTTAAATTTTCAAGTGTATCATCGGCTTTAATTTTTCCATGACTCATAATAATTATTCTGTCGCAAGTCGCTTCCGCTTCACTTAAAATATGTGTGGAAAATATTATGGTTTTCTCTTTTCCGATTCTCTTTATGATATCTCTTGTTTCGGCAATCTGATTTGGATCCAGACCGGAAGTCGGTTCATCAAGAACAAGGATTTCCGGATCACCCATCAATGCATGAGCAATTCCTACTCTCTGCCTGTATCCTTTGGATAATTCATCAACTGTTTTATGCATCACTTCATTCAAACTGCAAAGATCGGCAAGACTTTTAATGTGAGCAAGTTTTTCACTCTTGGCAACTCCTCTTATATCCGCAATATAATTCAAATAGTCATATACGATCATATCCTTATAAATAGGAGCTGATTCGGGAAGATAACCGATAAGTTTTTTTATCTCATCGATATCCCTGTTAATATCCATTCCTTTAACTTTGATTGTCCCTGAAGACGGTTTTAGAAATCCGGTAAGGATTCTGTAAGTTGTTGTTTTTCCGGCTCCGTTCGGACCCAGCAAACCAAGAATTTCACCTTTTTTAACCTCAAAATTAATTGAGTCAACAGCGAGAATGCTGCCGTAGAATTTTGTTAAATTTTCGACTTTTATCATTGTGATCACCTCTGTGCTATAACTTAGCATTTTATCAAATTTACAATACGTGTCAAGAATCCACATTTATCCGGATTTGACAAAAAAGCAGTGATTTATTATAAAGAAAAGTCAAGGAGCAATAATGAAAAATTTATCGGATAAAGAGCTGATAGCATTAATAAAATCTGTTTTTCCCGGATTAAACGGAAATGATTCGATAGGAATACTCGTTGATATTCCCGAAGAAGAGATAAATGATAATGAAAACTGGAAGATAAGAAGAAAGATCGCATATGAATGGAGCGTGCTTTTTAAAAAAAATATAGATTTGTTGGGAATAAAGGGAGTAGAGCTTATAGTCTATCCTGATGTAGGTTCAAATAATGCCGACCTTCCGGAAAGAGGATTTTTATGCTCCGGTATTATTCCCGATTTAATTTCAGCTGAAAATGAATCCCTGATCTCATTACCGTTTAATGAAATATTTGAAAATTATTCAATCTTTATCGCTCCCACAGAATTCTCAACAACAGCACCTCTGAAAAATGCTGCAAAAAAATTCAATTTTCGTGCGGCAACAATGCCCGGATTTTCACCCGAAATGATCCCTGCATTAAGGATAGATTATGAAGAAGTTTTTAAAAGAGTTAAATTATTAAAAGATCTTCTTGATCCGGCAGTTAAAGCGGAAGTGATATTTGATGTCGACAATGAAGTCGATTATAGAATGGATTTTGACCTGCGATTCAGAAAAAGTCATTTGAGCAGCGGTAGATTCCCCGATAAAGGAGTTGCCGGAAACCTCCCGAGCGGAGAGACCTATATAGTCCCGTATGAAGGAGAGCTGGACGAACGCAGTATGACCACAGGAACACTTCCCGTTCAGATTGAAGATGAAGTTCTATTATATTCGATTGTTGAAAATAAAGCGATCGAGGTGATGGGAAGTGGAAAAAATTTTAAATATGAAGAAGAATATTTATTCAATGAACCTGCCTATGGAAATATGGCGGAACTCGGATTCGGTGTTCTCGGAGATTTCGGTCTCATTCCCATAAATGAGATATTGCTTGATGAAAAACTGGGTTTTCACGTTGCTTTCGGCAGAAGTGATCATTTCGGTGGTGATGTCTCCCCTTCGGATTTTTCTTCTCCTGATAAGGTTATTCATCTCGACAGGATTTATATTAAAGAAGTTCAACCCAGAATTTCCGTTAAATCAATTATACTTAATTATCCGGATGGAGACAAAAAAACTATTTTAAAGGATAATAAATATACAATCTATTAATTATAGTAATTAATAGAACAGCTTTTGCATTACACTACTATGATGAAAAAGATATTTATTCGGTAATCAATCTATTTTCAAGTTGGTCAATCTATCTGTAATTTTAAAATCATATCCCGGATAATCAAAAACCGTTACTCTTTTTTCAGTTACGGATGCAGAATATGTATAGATTCCGTCATAATCCGAAACTTCTTCGCCTATCTCTTCCAATTGTTTTAAATATTCACTTATGGATTTTGATTCAATTATAATTATTTTCCCGATTTTTTTTATTATTGGACTGTGTTTTCTGGTTGTATCATGATCAAATTCAAGTATTCTTCTTCCATAGCGAGTTATCCCGACTACTCTGAATGTCATGCTTTTTCCAACTCCCGGAAGGTTTAAAATACTACGGTCGGTTGCTAAGAAAGGTAATCCTTTCTCTCTCTTAAATTTTTTCATATGTTTAAGTAGAAAATGAGGATCATAAGATAACTTTGTCGAATAAAAGAAAATATCGGATTTAGGTTTCCCTAAATATTTTTCTTCAATTATCTCCTGAACCATCCTTGCATTCGGAGCGAAATTTGAATAATTTTCCATATAGCCCTTTACTGTAAAAGTATAGTAAGGGAGAATCCCGATTTCAAGAAGTGACTTCCTCAATTTAGCATTATGACCTCTTCTCGAAGATGCAACGGTAAAAACATGTTGATTGGTTACCATCCAGCCTGAATCAAGAATTTTTTCAACTGAATTTTTCATCTCCGGAGTTATTTCCATGGAAGATTCGATATGAGTCTGAATAAGAAACTGTTTAATTCCGAGTTTCACCGCTTTGCTTTTAAAATCAGCAAGAATCTTTATTAAATCGGAAGTGATCCTCTGAGGAATATATGCAAGTAAACGCGTTCCGATTCTGATTCTTAATATCTCTGCAAATTTTTCCCCGTCAGGTCTCTCCATATTATCTTTGATCTTGTTTTCGGCAAGTTTTAAAATATGATTTAAAATATTTTTTAATGAATCATCCGAACTCATCAGAGCATCGCCGCCGGTAATCAAGATATCTCTCAGTTGTGAATCATTTCTGAAATAACTCATCAAGCTTTCAAGTTTTGTGTTCCAGCCTACTCTCGGTTTAAGCTTTTTTAATTCGAAATTAAGGTTTCCTCTCTGGAAATCATACATTCTCTGACATGATGCACAAAGTCCTCCGCATGCCCTTCCTACGGTATCGGGAATAAGAATTGCAACTTCGGGGTAACGTCTATGAATATTATGATATGAAGGAAGAATCCATCCGGCAGCATTCGGGATTCCGGGTTTTACTATATCTTCTTTTTCCCATGCTACAATTTTTCCGAACTCTTCGATTAACTTCTCACTGTATATGACATATGACCGTATCGCAAGGTCTGATCCGAATGACACTCCTTTCCCCTCTATTTGAAGCAGTGACAAATAGTATGGATTGACAAAAAAAGGGATTCCTTTATTTTTTGCTCTATTTAATAATTTTATAGTATCCGGATCAAGAGAATTATCCAACATTTCATTGATTTCCTCCGGACTTCTTGCGGCAAAATGTAAATGAAACTTCCAGTCGTCCCACCATTTAACAACCTGTTTATATTTATCACTATATTTCATATTTTTTGTAAATTTATATTTAGTGTTCATTGATCTTTTTTTATCTATATTTTTTATCAACACTTTTATGATCCTTTCTCTATTCTTTTCCCGCTGTTTTATAATGGTTTTAGTTAAGCCGGTGTAGTATCTTTTCATCCAATTTTCAACCTTTTTTTTATTTGTTCTTTTAAAAGATTTCAAACCCCTGAATTGTCTGAAAAGCTCTATCATATCAATAAAGAAATCCGGTTTAGCACCTCCCGTTCCTTTGTTTACGGCAAGCCATAAAAACTT
Source organism: uncultured Clostridia bacterium (assembly GCA_964633415.1). Taxonomy (GTDB): domain Bacteria; phylum Acidobacteriota; class Aminicenantia; order UBA2199; family UBA2199; genus CAZNLS01. The sequence continues at coordinate 75,679 of CAZWFY010000006.1, forward strand.
AAAAGGATTGGTAACTGCATATTCACCCCCGAGATTCATATCAATATAGATCTCACCCGAGTGTTTAATATAGTCAAGGATCCTTATTGTTGAGAGATCTTTTTTTGACAAATGTTTAAAACAATTGATTTTGTCACAATCCTCTTCTTCATAAAATTTTTGAGCATAAATATTCTTTTTAAGCTCAGAGAGAGCCCATTTTTTCATATTCAACAGAACATCTTCATAATTATCCGATGTTTTCAGGATTTTTTTTAAACGCGGATTCTCATTTAAAAGAATTTTCAGTAATTTAAATGATTTCAGGCTTATTTCAACCGAGTCTAACTCTTTTAAGATCGAATTATTCACTTTCCCTCTCTTTAATAATATGTTTTAAATCCGTTTAAAAATCAATTATGGGAAAAACTATCCATCAACCGTAATCTTCTATTTTTCCGATTCGAAATTCTTTAAAAATTGATATCTTTTTGAAAATACTTTCTCATCTGTTATTAATAATAACAAATCCGGAAAAAAAATTAAATCAAAAATTCAAAAGATATAATTTAATCTATGTTCCGGTCACACAGACAACATCACAATTCAAAATTAAAAATTCAAAATTGAATTGACAGATTTCGTAATTTCTTAATGACGTTCACGAAGTGAACCAATGACTATAAATGACAAGCTTTTTAATTTCCATTAGCACGAAAAGTCAAACTCAGATTTGATCCCATTGCGAACACCTGTTTTTCTCAAATTTTAAAAGAATCGGAGTTAAGTGATTTATGCCCCTCAAAAACTGTTAAAATTTCAATGGTTTTTGCTTTAACTCTATAAACAATTCTATATTTTTTTACAATTATTTCTCTTATTCTTGTATCTGCAAAATCAGGAACCATCCTCCCAATATTAGGACTATCCAATATACTTTCAGCATTTTCAATTAGATAATTTACAAATTTTTCTGCTCTTTCCGGATTATTTACGCCAATATATTCTCCAATCTCATTTAATCTTTCTAATGATTCCTTTGTCCAAATAAGCATCATTTATAACTCTTCATTTCTTTCTTTTTTTTAATTCCTCCTTTAATTCCTTTGTACTAAAAATATCGCCTTTTTCTATATCGGAAACCCCCCTGTTTATTGAATCGTAAAATGTTCTTTTATAGACAATATCATCATATTCAGACGGTGATATCAATACTCCGGCAGGTCTTCCATTCTGAGTAATTACAAGCGGAGTACCTGTATTCTGTACTTTTTTTATCCATTTTGACAAACCGGTTTTAAACTCTCCTATCGGAATAATTCCATCTGACACACTAAGTCTATTCATATTTACCTCCATATTTAGTCCCGTATTCCTACCTTAATATAGTATTGTTTAAAGTATATTTCAAGTACTTTTATAATTTTCTTAATTTATTTTTTAAAAATCAAAAAATAAAAACTCCGATAATCACATCAATAGAAGATTCGCTCTCCCTTATGATCCTTCTTCTCAAAACGCTTTAAGTTTATCCTGTTGTAACCGTAAGGATATTTATTAATTACCGAATTTGCAGAGTCAAAAGCATTTATCCCCTCTCTCTTTATTCTATTAAAATATAATGACAAGCTCCCCACT
>CAZWFY010000007.1:0-75192 GCA_964633415.1 uncultured Clostridia bacterium
AATAAATTTAAATCAACCGATTTCTTACCGGAATGGCTGCAAAATTATCCGGATTTTAAAGATCAAATAAAGGTATTAAGAGAAACACTCGGAATGACCCAGAAGCAACTTTCCATCAAGGTCAACAGATCTTTGAGGTCAATTCAACAAATTGAAAACGGTGAAGCTATGCCAAAGATATCAACTCTTTTTAAAATTGCAGATGCTTTGAATACCGAATTAAAAATTTCTCTTATTCCCCGTCAGAACATTATTGATTATCTTGATCAACTTTCCGGAAAAAAAGCTAAAGAGCTGATAAAAATAAGCAGAGTAAATTCTACTCTTGAGACCCAAACACCATCAAATGAAGAAAATAAACGTCAGATAAGAAAGTTAAAAAATGAGATTCTTCAAAAACGTAGATCCATACTATGGAACAAAAAAAACAGAAAATAACTAAGTCAAAACTTCCCACCGGAGCGACACCACTCGGTTCCGAAGATCTAAAAGGATTAATTCCGAGATATATCACAACCAGATCGGAATTAAATGATGCCGAATTTATAAATATTACCAAAGCAACAAACAAATATTTATTATCAGTGAGAAAATTTAAATTTACTTCCGAAAATTTATTCAATCTTCATAAAGAAATGTTCGGGAAAATATGGAGGTGGGCTGGAGAGAAAAGAGTTACGGAAAAAAATATAGGAGTAAAATTTTTTAAAATTGATATTGAGATATATAGATTTTTAAATGATCTTGAATTCTGGTTGAAAAACTCAATGGATCTGATTGAGATTTCCGTTAGAATTCATCACAGGCTTGTATTTATACACCCCTTTAACAATGGAAACGGAAGGTGGGCGAGACTTGCCGTAAATTTATTTCTTATAGACCATTCAAACTATTTTTTAAATTTTCCTGAAAACGAACTTATCATATCAAATAAGATAAGGAATACTTACATTAAAGCTCTGCAAAAAGCAGATAAGAACAATTTTTCGGAAATGATAAATTTTCACAAAAAATATATTTCCGATTTCCCTCACTGACACATGAAATCTGAACACTAATTTCCCACCCCCCACCCCAAAAGATAAATTACTAATCCTAAATTTTGAATTCTTAATTCTTAATTGGGAGGTTAGAGGTGAGGGGTCAGAGGTTAGAGGGAAGTTTTTTGTGTTTAGTTCTAAGTGAATTCTTTTGATCTCTTCCGACTTCTTCTTGCTACTTTTTACTTTTATCTTTTTACTTTTATCTTGTATCTCGTGAACTCCGGCTGACTTCCGACTTCTTGCTTCCGACTTTTAATAACCGTAAGCCCACAAAATCCCATCCCCTATATCCCAAATCCAAAATAGACTTGTGAACTCTGCTGATGGCTGAGAGTTATATTGTCATTTTTTTTTTTACATACTATAATTAAAAATAATTAACATATAAGTTGGATTCTATATAAAATGAACATTGAAGAGATAAAAAAACATTTCGCAAAGAAATATAAATTCCTCGGGCTTCTCGGTAAAGGAGGATTTGCGGAAGTCTACCTTGCAATAGACATTATCCTTGAAAGAAAAGTGGCAATAAAGATACTTCTGACCGAACATTCCAATGAACCTGAAATGGTAAAAAGATTTTTACGTGAAGCAAGACTATACGCAAAACTGGAACACAAAAATCTTATCAGTATATACGACACGGGTATAGTAGGAGAAAATGCCTACATAGTAATGAAATATATTAAAGGCAAAAGCCTGAAACATTATATCGGCTCAGATAAAAAGACAAGAGATACAATACTTCAGCCTCTTATTAAAAATATGGGGAATGTACTCTCTTACATACATAAGAATGGTATAATTCACAGAGATATCAAGCCTGCAAATATTCTCATTGAGGATGGCACTTACAGAATCTATCTCGCGGATTTCGGAATTGCCCGTTCCATATCCAGCAAAACCCTGACTCAATCCGGATCAATAATGGGGACTCCTTACTATATTTCTCCGGAGCAGATAAAGGGAACAAAAGTAGATTTCAAAGCGGATATATATGCACTCGGAGCAACCCTATATGAATTTATTTCCGGGAAACCCGTCTTCACTGCAGAATCATCAATAGAAGTTCTCTATAAACATGTTAATGATAATCCCGAACCCATAGGGAAAATCGCCTACGGTCTTTCAAAAGAGGTTAAATATATCATATCAAAATGTTTGGAAAAAAGTCCGGAAAAAAGATTTGGCGATGCCTCTGAAATTGCTTCATTGATGGACGGAAAAAAATCTCAGAAAATAACCAAATATCTTGAATCCGTTGAATCTAAAAATAAAAAGGGAAAAAAGTTATTCTCAGCTTTCGCAGTTATTGTCATTGCCGCTCTTTTTATTTTTTACTTTGGTATACAAAAAAAAAGTTCTGAAATTAAAACTGAAAAGGGTGAAAATCTCTCCAATTCCAAATTAAAAAAATCTGTCACTAAAAAAACCGAACACGAAAAAATACAGAATAGCTTGAAAAATAAAAAGGAAGCAATAAAAAAAAGTGACAATGTGTCAAGAAAGAGTTCGGTCTTTGCAGATAAAAAAAAAGATACACCCACAGAGACAAAAATTAAAAAAAAACAAAATGAGAACGGTATTAAAGTATTAAAAAATCCGGAAGAAAAAAAAAGTTTTTCTCCGGTAAAAATTCTCTTCAGCTCATTCCCGCCATCAGATGTTTACTGGAACGGTATTAAGCTCGGGAATACAACTCAGGTGTTTGCGAAAAAATTCCCGCCCGGAATCTACAATTTCACTTTTAAAATCCCCGAGTATGACTCGGGAACAAAAAAAGTTGAAATATCTTCGGGGGGAAAAACCAGTGTTCATTATAAATTTAAACCTTTCGGATTTCTTACACTTACAGCCAAACCGTTTGCAAAATTTATAATCAATGGTAAAGATTATGGAAGCAACCCTATATTTAAAAAGAAATTTTCAACCGGAACTTATCGGATACAAGCCGTAAAATCCGGCTATAAAACAAAAGAAAAAACAGTTGAAATAAAATCAATGAAAAAAAGTTTTGTTAGTTTTATTATGCAAAAGGAGGAGAAAAATGAGAATTAATAAAGTTTCAACATCAGTAACAATTTTTCTATTTATCTTCTTTATTTTTTCAAGCTCTTTAACAAGCTTGTACTCAAAAACAAAAGATGAAGATAAAGAGATATCCAATCTATATAAAAAAGCTGAAGAAATGTATGAAAATGGTAATTTCAATCAAGCCATAGAAATATATGAACAGATCATTGACAATCTGAATAAGAAAAAGGAACTTGCAAAGACAAAGCAAAAACTATTTAAAACAATGGTTTCACTTGCTCTGACCCTATTTACAATTCAACAGACGGAAAAGGCAAAATCTCAACTTGAAAAATTGATCTCCCTAAATCCTAACGAAGAGTTGGACAAAGAGATATATCCTCCGGATTTTATTAAAATCTTTGATAAAGTAAGAAGAGATAATCTGGGAAGTATATTTGTAAAATCCACTCCTCCGGGTGCTGAAATTTTGATAGACAATAAATCATACGGGAAAACACCTTTGAAAATAAAAAACTTTAATAAAGGTGAATATATCATGACTGCTTCATTAAAAGGCTACACACTCTATACTAAAAAAATCAAAATAACCGAGAATAACAACAACACCTTTCTACTAAACCTTCTAAAAAAAGGCCGTACGGTTAAAAATGAAGGAGTCATAGAGAAACAGGAGATTAAAAAGAAAAAAAAGAGATCTCCGGTGTTGCTTATTGCAGGCGGAGCTATAGTTGCAGGTGCTCTTATTCTGCTTCTTTTAAAAAAGAAAAATGGAAGTAATATACAGTCAAAAACATTTGCTCAAAAAGACAGTACGGTCATAGGTAGAATAATTTCATACTCTTCACTCGAAGTCAGTGGAATTACAGGTAAGATACAGCGGATAGAGTATAATGTTGTTGTTGAACATCCAAAGATAGAAGATCTTGCAATCAATCTTGTTGCCCAGGATAACAGAACCATCTTTAACATATGGAATAAGGGAAATCATCAGGATAACGGAAAAACATTTAACGGCTCAACACAGATATTCAACTCAATTGCTCCTAACGGATTATGGAAGATCGCAGTAACAAATTCGGGCGACAGAAAAAACGGAAAGATAGTCAAGTGGCAGCTTAAAATATTCTATACAACCGAATAAGGTGAAATGCATATGAGAAAAACAGCAACAATTATATTATTTTTATCATTTCTTCCGGTTTTAATAATTGCGAAGAGTAATTTGTTCCAGCAAATAAAACCATTCGTAGATAGACTTGAGGATCAGCGGGCAAAAGCAATAACTCTTGAGGAATTTGCACCTTCAAAATTTCCGGGTTTTTCAGATCTTAGGAAAGCTAATCAAATCATAGAACAGATTGATTTTTTTAAAAGGAAATTCAAATTATCACTTAATGAATTCAACATAATTACAGATGAGATATTTCCGCTGCTTGAACACTATTCCGAAAATAATAGATCTGAAACTGATAATATATTAAAGGAATTGAATAATTTTGAAAAAAGAGGTAAATACAGCCTGTTTCATATACAAAAAAATCTCAATTATCTTCTCTTAAGAATTTCAAGACTCGAAAAAGAGTTGGATATGTTAAGGCTAAATAACAGACAAAAGGAACTTACGAAAGAAGATTTAAAAAAATCTTCAGGCAGCGACACAACTCTCCCCATACCGGTAAGAATAAGCCTTTTCAAAGAAGAAAAAAAAGAGTTAGAGAAGGAACATGGATTCCAGGTAAAAAAACTCACTGAACTTAAATTTAAAGAATCTGAAAAAAAGAAAAAGATAGAGGAAAAGATTCTCGAAGTAAAAAAACTGAAAACCGAACGAAAAAACTCTTCTCTTGTAAAAGGAAAAATAAATGAAATTTTGTCATCTTCGATAAATCTCAGGGTCAACGGACTTGAGATCCCTCTTCTTAATACAACAAAAACCCTGATCTATATGACAAACACAAAAATATCCACACTAAAAGAAAAAATAGACCTTCTGGATCAGGATATTGAAATTTTGAAAAAAAGAAGAGTGAGTGACATTAGAACCGGAATAGTCAAAGCAATAATTGTTCTATTCTTCGCTATTATTGCAGTTTTACTTCTTATAAGACTTGCAGGAATTGTCAGCCGTAAAACACTGAAAAGAATAGAATCCAGCAAAAAGATAGGTCCCCATAAAAAACAAAGATATGAAACTCTCTCTTCGGTTATACTCTCTTTTGTTAAAATAGTGCTTTGGACATCTGCAGCAATCTGGGTGATGGGCATTCTTAATATAAACTATGGTCCTTTCCTGATGGCAGCAGGAGGTATCTCACTTGCTATCGGTTTTGGTGCTCAATCTCTTGTCAAAGACCTTGTCACAGGTTTTTTTCTCCTAATGGAAGAACAGTTTGCTCTCGGAGATGTTGTGGAGATAAATGGAAAAACAGGTACAATAGAAAAAATTTCTTTAAGAACCGTAAAATTCAGATCTCTCGACGGAACGCTTCATACTATTCCGAACGGAAATATTTCAACTGTTTCCAACTCTACTTATCAGTGGTCAAGAGCTGTCGTTAACATCGGAGTTTCCTATAACGACAACCATGAAAAAGTTATTTCCGTATTACAGAATATTTGTGACAAGATCTACGATGATCCTGATTGGAAAGGAAAATTTATTGAAAAACCCTCCCCGCAAGGAATACTGTCTTTCGGGGACTCGGCGGTAAACTACAGAATAATTGCTAAAACCGAGTCCGGACAACAGTGGGGAATCGGAAGAGAATTAAACATCAGAATAAAAAATGAATTTGACAAAAACGGAATTGAAATTCCTTACAACTATTTGAATGTGATCAATAGTCACGAATAATCTAAGATTTTTCAAGAAGATCTTTTAAAGCAAGACCGAGGGTTTTTATCGTATAGGGCTTCCGGATATAATCGGTATTCTTAAATTGAAGTATCTTTTCCGTTTCATCACTCCTTGAGAAACCGCTGACAATTAATACTCTCTGACTCGGATTGATCTCCGACAATTTTTTGTATATCTTTGCCCCGCTTATTCCGGATTTCATAATCATATCGAGCAGAATAACATCAACGCTTTTCTTCTTAAGATATCTCAATGCCGATTCACCATCGGGAACTGTAACCACATTATATCCGAGTGAATCAAGAACAGCTTTGCCGATCTCTCTCTGATCTCTTTCATCATCAATAATTAAAACACTTTCACCGCTTCCCTTTAAAAATTTTAAAGATAATTCTCTGCTTTCTATTTTCACCTTTTTCTTCACTTTTGGAAAATATATTTTAAATGTCGTCCATCCTCCGTTCCTCATTATATCGATCTTAGCTTTATGATCTTTCACGGCATTCCATACAATTGTCAATCCAAGCCCGGATCCACTTTTCCCCAACAATTTCCCAGAGTAAAAAGGATCAAAAATATTCTTTTTATCTTTTCTTGATAATCCGATCCCGTTATCCGATACTGAAAGAACAATATATTTTCCCGGAAAAATATTCTCATAACCGTGAATGATCGAATCCGGATTTTCTTCATCAACCCCGATTTTCACAACACCTGATCTATCAATTGCCTCAAACGCATTAAGAATCAGGTTCATAACCATTTTTTCTATATGAAATTGCGAACAGTTTATGTAGGCCTTTTCAATTTTTGAATTAAATTGAAATTTAATTTCCGGAAATCTCTTTCTTATTTCTAAAAATTCAATCGATGAAATAAAATCAGATATGATATTTATAAGATTCGCAACTTTTTTTTTACTTGATACACCTCTTGTAACGGTAAGAAGGTCGGAAACAACTGCCGAAGCTCTTTCTCCCGCTTTTTCCAATTTTTCAATATGCTTCTTAAGCTTTTTATTTTCGGGGAATTCCCTTTTTATCAACTCCGGATAGGTCACAAACAGTGATAAAATGTTATTCAGATCATGTGCAACACTTCCGGCCAAAAGCCCTAATGCTTCCATTTTTTTCGATCTGTTTAATTCTTCTCTTAACTTTTCCTCTCTTTTTAATGCTCTGACTCTTCCAGTTATATCATTAAAAATAATTATTTTTCTACCTTCAAGATTGCCGGCAATGATATCAATTCGCCTTGAACCCTTTTTATTTGTTAAAAATCTTATATTGCTCCATTCCGCAGTTTTTTCCTGATTAGGTTCAACAATTCTTTCTTTCCATTGAGCAACAATTTTTTTTCTGGTCTTTAATTCCGGAACCATCAATTTCCACATATGGTTCAAATCTTTTATTTTATTTGTTTTATATCCGAAGATTTCCATAAATCTTTTATTTAAAAATTTTATTCTATCTTTCTGATCAAACAACGCAATTGCAACCGGAGATTGTTCAACAACAAGTCTGAAATTTTCTTCGCTCTCTTTCAAAGCTTCTATTATCCTCTCTCTTCTTCTTCTCTCTTTTAATACCGTTGCGGCTTTGATCATAAAATAAATGTAGAGAAAACCGATAATCACAAGGAAGACAATAGTTTGAGTCCACTTATCCTTAAAGCTCTTCATTGTTGCAAGAGCTTCTTTTCTTGATATTGCAACTGCAATGGACCAATATGTGTTTTTCAAATTAACCGGAGAGTAGGATACAAGATAGCTCTTCTTCCCGATAATATAGGATGAATCATCTTTAAATCCGGAACTCATTTTTTCTATGATCTTTTTTTGTGAATCGGATTTTACAAAATCGACCATCTTCTCTCCGACCATTTTTTTTTCATTTGAATAGAGAATGATTCCTTCTCTGCTTATCATCCATACGGAAACGGATATTCCTCTCTTCAGACTCTGTAAAAAATTATCTGCAATTGTTTTGAATGGTATTAATATGGCAATAGTCCCATTAAACTTTCCATTATCAAAGATAGGGACATGATATGCTATTGTCCTAAACCCCTGAACAGTCATAAACACATCACTTAATACAGGCTTTTTTTCTTTTAAAATATATCTGATATGATCTTGATAACGGATATCTTTTCCTATTGCATTTTTAGCATACGGAAACGTATATACAATAACACCGTTTTTATTTACCCGTGTGATCCCCGAAATATCTCCTGATGAAATATTGTAAAAATCTTTTATAATATTTTCCCCGGTACTATCCATATTTGATATACATTTCAAATATGCAAGCAGTCTTAATTCGGAATAATATCTTTTAAAAAAAAGCTCGATCCCCTTACCTGTCTGCTTTGTCAAAATATTAAGTTGTGAATATGCTTTTTTAACAGTTTGTCGTTCAACATCATAATAAATTGATAAAAAGAGGAATATAAAGATAATTATTAAAAGAGGTATTAAAAAATATCGCCTTTTTTTAAATCTCATCTTTCCCCGATAATAATTTTATATTACTCAAAAAATATTGTCAAAACATATGCAGATAGTATAAATAGTTTTTTAATTTAATATTCTTTAAAATTCCCACATTTCGCAGCCGGAACAAATTTCTTCATTTCTCAAAAACTTTATTTTTCCTATTTATGCATGTAAAAAAATTTTTTTTCAAACTTAATATTGATTTGTAGCTCCTAAAGTTATAAATTGTATGTTTGTTAAATAAAATAACACAAACGGAGGTGTTAAATGTCAAAAATAGATATTTCACTTAAAAATTTGGATGAGATCTTTCCGGAGAACTTTACTCAGGAACAGCTTGCAAAAGCAAAAACACTATTTTTAAAGGAACTTGCCGGTACAACTCATAAATTTTATGGAGGCAAGATTCAGACGATGCCTAAGGCAGGTGTCTACGGATTTAACTGGTTTAACGTCTGGTATACTCCGGGAGTATCCAAGGTTTCAACTACTATCAGAGACAATAACATCTCTTCATATGATCTTACAAACAGAGGAAATCTTGTTGCTGTAGTTTCAGATTCGACAAGAGTTCTCGGTGACGGAGACTGCACTCCTTCCGGAGGACTTGGTGTAATGGAAGGAAAAGCATTTTTAATGAAATATCTCGGAGGAGTGGATGGAGTAGCTCTTTGTATTGACAGCTATAATGAAAAGGGCGAGCATGATCCCGATAAAATAATTGATTTCGTAAAGATGATACAACCCAGTTTCGGTGCGGTAAATCTGGAAGATATTTCTCAACCGAACTGCTATAAAGTTCTTGATACGTTAAGAGAAGAAGCAGACATTCCGGTTTGGCACGATGATGCCCAGGGAACCGGGTCTGTAACTCTTGCCGGATTAATAAATGCTCTGAGAATTGTGGATAAGGATATCGATAAAATAAACATAGTTTTTCTTGGTGCGGGAGCCTCCAACACAACAATCTCAAGATTGATAATAAAAGCGGGCGGAGACCCCGAAAGAATGGTTATGTTTGATTCAAAAGGTTCACTCCATAGTGACAGAGATGACATTAAATCAGATCCGAGATTTTATCGCAAATGGGAACTTTGCCTGAAAACAAATCCGGGAAAAATCAAAACCATTGAAGAGGCTATCAAAGGTGCGGATGTACTTATTACTCTGAGTACTCCGGGTCCAGATGTTGTAAAACCGGCATGGATTAAGAGCATGGGTACAAAGCCTATCGTATTTGCATGTGCAAATCCGGTTCCGGAGATTTATCCGTATGCAGCAAAAGAGGCAGGTGCCTATATTGTTGCTACAGGAAGAGGTGATTTCCCTAATCAGGTAAACAACTCCCTCGGATTTCCCGGAATTCTCAAGGGTTCACTTTCAGTAAGAGCAAAAAAAGTTACGGACAATATGGCAGTAGCAGCATCCTACTCGGTTGCTGATTTTGCCCAGAAAAAAGGTATCTCTCCGGATTATATTATGCCGACAATGGATGAGACGGAGGTCTTTGCCCACGAAGCGGCAGATGTAGCAATGCAAGCTATAAAAGATGGCGTCGCAAGAGTTACCCCTGACAGAGAATCCGTTTACAAAGAAACTCTGGAAGGCATTATGCATGCAAGAAAATCCTTTGAAGCTTTGATGGATAAAGAGTATATAAAAAAACCGGATATTTCAATTCTCGAAGATGCACTAAAAGTTGCGATTGACGGAGTGAAATAGAAATACTCCCGAAATATTTTTTTCTTGAAGAGAATAGTTGACAAATATTATAAACTATTCTAAAATTCATTTATGAATATAACGCTTAAGACCGAGTATGCTTTAAGAGCTCTACAAGAGATCGTAAACAGCGGAAAAGGCAAACCGATAAGCAGGAGAATAATTGCTGACAGGCAGAAGATTTCCGAACATTTTCTGGAAAAGATCTGCCTCGATCTAAAAAAGAATAATATCGTCAAAAGCGTTATGGGACCCGGCGGAGGTTTTATAGTCTCAAAAAAATTGAAGGATATCTCTCTGTGGGATGTCTATACATCGGTAGAATCCAATGACAACTGGCTGAGCAATTGCTATCCGGGGAACAAGAACGATTGTGATATTTCGGAAAAATGCAGAGTTAAAGATATCTGGTTTGTTTTTAATGATAAAGTCAGACACATTATGAAAAGCCTTACACTACAGGATATACAGATAGATGAGTAAAGAAAAAGATAAAAAAAAAATTAAGCAGAAAGAGATGTTTCGCAATATGGAAGCCGAAGAGTATAAATATGGCTTTAATACAAAGATCGAGATGGATACGGTCGGGAAAGGATTAAATGAAGATGTTATAAGACTTATCTCAAAAAAAAAAGAGGAACCTGATTTTCTGCTTGAATGGAGACTCAAAGCCTTCAGACACTGGAAGACTATGAAGATGCCGAAATGGGCACATTTGAAGATAAAACCTATTGATTTTCAGGAAATTGTCTATTATGCAGCTCCTAAAAAAAAGAAACAGTTAAAAAGCTTGGATGAAGTTGATGACGAACTTCTGGATACATTTAATAAATTGGGGATTCCTCTTGACGAACAGAAAAAACTTTCAGGAGTAGCCGTGGATGCAGTCTTCGACAGTGTCTCGGTTGCTACGACTTTTCGTGGAAAACTTAAAGAACTCGGTATAATATTCTGTTCTTTTTCAGAAGCGGTCAAAGATTATCCGGAACTGATAAAAAAATATTTGGGAAGCGTTGTCCCGTACAATGACAATTTTTTTGCAACTCTTAATTCCGCAGTATTCAGTGACGGAACTTTCTGCTATATCCCGAAAGGTGTAAAAAGCCCGATGGAGCTTTCCAGCTATTTCCGTATCAACACTGCAAATATAGGTCAGTTTGAAAGAACACTGATTATTGCAGAAGAAGGAAGCAGTGTAAGCTATCTCGAAGGATGCACTGCTCCCATCAGAGATGAAAATCAACTTCATGCGGCAGTCGTCGAATTAATTGCTTTAAAAGATGCAAAAATAAAATATTCCACAGTTCAAAATTGGTATCCGGGAGACAAAGAGGGAAGAGGCGGCATATATAATTTTGTAACCAAGAGAGGAATTTGCAAAGGTGATAATTCAAAAATTTCATGGACCCAAGTCGAGACAGGATCGGCAATAACATGGAAATATCCAAGTTGTATACTTAGAGGCAATAATTCGGTTGGTGAATTTTATTCGGTTGCACTGACAAATAATTATCAGCAGGCGGATACGGGAACAAAGATGATCCATATCGGGAAAAATACAAAAAGCACAATTCTCTCAAAAGGAATATCTCTCGGACACAGCAATAACTCATACAGAGGACTTGTCAGAATGTCAAAAATGGCTCAAAACTCAAGAAATTTTTCCCAGTGTGATTCACTGTTGATCGGAGATGATTGCGGTGCACATACATTTCCCTATCTTGAAGTAATAAAGAACAACAGTTCTCAGGTTGAACACGAAGCAACTACATCAAAGATAGGCGAAAACCAACTGTTCTATCTTCAGCAAAGGGGATTAAGTCAGGAAGATGCGGTTTCAATGATCGTGAACGGATTCTGTAAAGAGGTTTTTAACGAGTTACCGATGGAGTTTGCGGTAGAAGCACAAAAGCTGCTTGGTTTGAGCCTTGAAGGAAGTGTGGGATGACAATAATTACAGGAGCGGATATATGTTGGAAATAAAATGTTTAAATGTTGAAATAGAAGGGAAAAAAATTCTCAATGGAATAAACCTAAAAATTAAAAGAGGAGAGATCCATGCAATCATGGGACCGAACGGCTCCGGTAAAAGTACTCTTACACAAGCAATAACAGGAAGAAGCAGTTATCGTGTAACACGGGGAGATATTATATATAAAGGGAAAAATATCATAGAAATGGAACCTGAAATAAGAGCAAGGGAAGGAATTTTCGCAGCATTCCAATATCCTGTTGAGATCCCGGGAGTAAACAATGCCTATTTTCTCAGAACCGCATTAAATGCGATTCTCAAATACAAAGGATTGGAGGAGATTGAAGCACTGGACTTTTTGAAAATGGTAAAGCAAGAGATGAAACGGATAGGAATGAGTGAGGAGATGTTAAAAAGATCCGTCAATGAAGGTTTTTCCGGAGGGGAGAAAAAAAGAAATGAGATCCTGCAGCTTTCAATATTAAAACCTGATCTTGCAATACTTGATGAGACCGATTCCGGACTTGACATAGATGCTTTGAAAATAGTAGCCGAGGGAGTTAACAGATATCACACAGATGAAAATGCGATAATTATGATCACTCACTACCAGAGACTTCTCGACTATATAAAACCGGATTTTGTTCATGTCCTATCGAATGGTCGGATTATAAAGTCCGGTGGAAAGGAGCTTGCATTTGAACTTGAAGAGAAGGGATATGATTGGATACCCTCGGAGAACATTCACGAAGGAGACTGTAATTGACGGAAAGATCGGATTTTTTTCTAAATAAAATCAAAATATCAGATGCGGGAAATAACCCCGTTTATAAAAACAGACATATAAAAAACATTAAAGTAAAGGCGGCGGAAGCCTTGAATATTTCACGTTTTTTAGATACTTCCGGAGAAAAATGGAAATATACGGATCTCAAACTTCTCTTTGATAAAAATTTCAGAACAGCATCACGCCTGCCATTTAAAACAGTTAAAAAAGATTTAATTAAAAATACGTTTTGTGAATTAAAAGAGGGAATTCACATTGTTATTATTGACGGATATTTTTCAGAAGAACTCTCCGATCTTAATAACATTCCTAACGGATTGTCTGTCTCCGGTTTCCTTTATAACAATAACATTGATTCCAAAACAGATATGCTCGGATCGGTTGCCTCGGTAAAAAACAACAGCTTTTTATCTCTTAACTCTTCACTCTTTGAAGATTATATTATTATCAGTGCAAAAAGCGGGGCAATAATAGAAGAACCCGTCTTCATCACATTGATAAGTACGGGAGAATCGGAACTTACTATAAATTCTCCGAGAATATTCATTCACTCCGGAGAAGGGAGCCGTATGGAAGTTATCGAAGAATATACCGGAAGGGAAAACCCAACTTATCTGACAAATTCCGTTACTGAGATCCTTTTAGAAAAAAACTCTTTTCTAAATCATCATAAGATTCAACTTGAGAATAAAAATTCTTTTCATATCGGATATCTCTCCGTCTCACAAAAAGACAACAGTATTTTCAACGCCTATCTTTCATCTTTCGGAGGAAGTATAAGCAGAAATGAGATAACCGCTTCAATCAACGGCGAATCATCCGAGTGCCACTTAAACGGCATTTATATGCTGAATGGACATCAGCATATTGATAACCATACCGAGATCTATCACAACTCGCCCGGTGCATCAAGTTCTGAAAAATATCACGGAATACTTGATGGTGAAACGAAAGCTGTATTTGACGGGTTAATCTATGTAGCAAAAGGAGCTGTTAAAACAGATTCAACTCAGAGTAATAATTCACTTCTCATTTCGGAAAATGCCACAGTTGACTCAAAACCGGCTCTTGAAATTTATGCTGATGATGTTAAATGCTCTCATAGTGCAACAGTCGGTCAAATGGATGAGGAATCCATATATTATTTGAGGTCACGGGGAATAGGAAAAGAGGATGCTGTCAGAATACTAACATCAGGATTTGCCGATGAGATTATTGAAAAGTTCACGATAAAACCTGTAAAGGAAAAAGTTTCAAAGATATTATCTGATAAATTATCGGAGATGAAAAATGAATAAAAGAATTGAAAGGGAGAATAATTCAAACGACAATATGGATTTGAAAACAATAAGAGAGGATTTCCCCATCTTAAAAGAGAAAGTTAACGGAAAGCAACTTGTATATTTTGACAATGCCGCCACTTCTCAGAAACCATCTTCGGTTATTGACAGAATATATAAATATTACAAGAATGAAAATGCAAATATACATAGAGGAGTTCACTATCTCAGCAATCTCTCTACAGATAATTATGAATCAAGCAGAGAAAAAATAAAGGATTTCATTAATGCTAAAAATTCCAGAGAGATAATCTACACAAGAGGAACAACGGAAAGTATAAATCTGATTGCACAAAGCTATGTAAAGACCCGCGTAGAAAAAGATGATGAAATTCTGATATCCGCAATGGAACACCATTCAAATATCGTCCCATGGCAATTTATCTGTAAAGAGAAAGAGTGTAAATTAAAAATCATCCCGATGAATGAAAAGGGAGAACTTATTTTTGATGAATTTAAAAATATGATAAATGAAAAAACTTCATTTATTTCGATAACACATGTTTCCAATGCACTCGGGTCGATTAACAATGTAAAAGAGATTGTAAAATTTGCACACTCTAAAGGAATAAAAGTTCTTGTTGACGGAGCACAATCGATTCCTCATATGAAGATAGATGTAAAAGATATAGGCTGTGACTTTTTTGTTTTTTCCGGACATAAAGTTTACGGACCTACCGGGATCGGTATTCTCTATGGTAAAGAGAACATCCTTGAGGAGATGGAACCATACCAGGGCGGAGGAGATATGATCCGTTCCGTTACATTTGAAAAAACCATATTCAACGATCTACCATATAAATTTGAAGCCGGGACTCCGAATATTGCAGGTGCAATAGGACTCGGTAAAGCAATCGATTATGTTACATCTATCGGGATCTCTAATATCGTAAAGCATGAAAAAAAACTTCTAGATTATGCAACAAACCGCCTTAAAGAGTTTAACGACATTAGAATAATCGGTGAATCATCGGAAAAATCAGGAGTCATCTCTTTTTATATGGATTCCGTTCATCCTCATGATATCGGTACTATTCTTGATCAGGAAGGTATTGCAATAAGAACCGGACATCATTGTTCTCAGCCCGTAATGGATTTTTTTAAAGTTCCCGCTACTGCACGAATCTCATTTGCATGTTATAATACATTTAAAGAGATTGATCTTTTCACAGATGCTCTGAAAAAATTGCACGAGGTATTTGGATAATGTCTGAATTAAATGAACTTTATCAGGAAATAATTTTAGAACACAATAAACATCCGAGAAATTACGGGAAACTTGATCATCCGACACACAAAGCCGAAGGATATAACCCGATGTGCGGTGATCACTATTCTATCTATCTGAATGTTGAGAATAATATAATTAAAGATATAACTTTTGAAGGAGCCGGATGTGCAATTTCCAAATCATCAGCTTCATTAATGACCCAGAATCTAAAGGGGAAAACAGTTGAAGAGGCAAAAAGGATCTTCGGAGAATTTCACGACATGTTAACTAAAGAAGATGATTGCGTTGAAGTTCCGGAGGATATTTGTACTGTTGAACCCCTTAAGGGAGTCCGGGAATTCCCGACAAGGATCAAATGTGCAACTCTTATCTGGCACACAATGAAAAATGCACTTGAGAAAAAAGAGGAAGATCAAAATAAATAAGAGTGAACGGATATGGATGAAAAAAAGAAACTGGAACGAGAGATAATTAAAGCACTAAAGACGGTATATGACCCCGAGCTTCCCGTAAACATTTACGATCTCGGACTTATTTACGCAATAGATATTGCCGATGATAACAGTGTAAATATAAAAATGACTCTCACTTCTCCCAATTGCCCCGTTGCAGACTCTCTTCCTTTCGAAGTGGAAATGAAAACCGGGTCAATTGAAGAAGTTACTTCTGTAAAAGTTGAACTTGTTTGGGACCCGCCGTTCAGTAAGGAGATGATGTCCGAAGAGGCAAAATTTCTACTGGGTATGTTCTAATTATTTAAAGAACTATGCTCAAATTTTTTATACAATGAATCCCAGTAAAGGGAATCACCTTTAAGCCATTTATCAAACCATGCTATTATCGTCTTCATCCACCTTACTCTTTTCCCATATTCAAGGATCCAGTGTGATTGCCCTTTAAATGTTACTAAAGCAACCTCTTTACCCAGAAGTTTAAGAGCAAGAAACATCTGATAGCTTTCACCCGGGGGAACATTGTTATCAACATCTCCATGCAAAAGGAGGAGGGGAGTATTTATCCTGTCAGCCATAAAAAGAGGACTGTGTCCTACGTAAAGATCTTTTCTATTCCATGGGAAACTGTTGGCTGTGGCAATCCCGCTATAAGTATATCCCCAATCTCCTACGCCCCAATAACTTGATAAAGCACTGATTCCCGCATGGGAAATAAATGCGGAAAAAATATCCGTCTGTGTTGCAAGATATTGTGTCATGAACCCTCCGTATGAAGCACCCATTGCACCGACACGTTTCGGATCTATAAAGAGATGAGTTCTCAACAACTCCTTTGTTGCTCCTATGATCTCCTTAGATGTTGTATTACCCCAATCATTAACATGCACGGCAGAAAACTTCTGTCCGAAGCCGGTGGCTCCGCTTGGTTGTAGAACATACACAATGTAACCGTTCGCAGCATACCAGTTAAAAGGATACCTTCCTCCGAAACTTCTCTCAACGGGTGAAGTGCCGCCATAATAATAGACAATGCAAGGATATTTTCTTGCTGCATTAAATCCCGGTGGATAGTATATCCTGCCGATTATCATACTCCCGTCCGGTTTTCTATAATTCCAATTTTCCAGTTTTCCTAATTTAACTCCATTGAAATCATTTCTATTATAATCTTTAAGAAGGGATACTTTTCCTCTTTTAAGATCAACACTGTACAACTTATACGGCATTGTTGAACCGGAACCCCAGAAAACGGCGGTTGAACCAAAAGAAGAAAATCCGATATTGCCGATAACATCAACAGGAGTTTTTATTTCAAAAAAATTCTTTCTTTTAAATGTATATTTAAACAACTTAACGTAAGAACGATCTTCAGCTTTTACATATATATTACCATCTTTTCTATTCCAGAATACAGATGAGACAGAAGGCATAAAAGATACGGTTAAAGGAGTGACTTTTGTAGAACTCAAGTCATACATATACAGTTGATTATCATATTCGTTCGGGATCACTCCTTTATTCAGAGACGGTGATCTGCCAATACCACCGAACGAGGAAGGACCTCCGGAAAAAAGAATTTTTCCCGAATCAGGTGACCAGCTTACAGGAGTCGCAAAATTTGATTCGAATAGCTTTCTGCTTTTTAATGTTTTTACATCAAGAAGAAAGAAGACAGATCTGAAATAAGGTCTGTTTTTTGCATCGGATATATCCTTTATTAAAAGTATTTTATTTGAATCCGGACTTATCATGAAATTGCCGAGATTCTTAGCATAACCGCTTATCCTGTGAGTCACACCGCCTTTTGGGAAAAATATATAGATAGAATTTTCATAACTTCCGAATTTCGACCTATCGGGTATCTCCGAGATATATTTAAACGATTTCCCCATATCTTTTTTTTTGAATCTTGAATATACAATAAAAGAATTGTCAGGTGACCAACTAAAATCAGATAGGGATTCAATATTCCCAAGAATTTTTCTCACACTCATATTTTTTAAATTAAAAACAAATATGGAATCACGATTTTTATCAGATCTTGAGAAAGAAAAACTTCGGGAATTTTTCATCCACTGTAATCCCTTTATATTTCCTATTGTTTCCGTATTTAAAACAGTCTTCCCCGTTCTTATATCCACTATTTCCGTCCACTTTTCGGATTTGCCTGATATATTGGTTCTTTTCAAACTTACCGCTGAAAATCTTCCGTCCGGAGATATTTTTATCCCGCTTACAGACACCATATTCAGAATATTTCTAAAATTAACTCTTCTGTTAAGATCGGTTGAAAACTTCAAATCTCCTCTTTTCATAAGATTTCTGTCTTGAATATATACTGAGGGTGAAACAGGGATTCCATCTGTTGAAAACAGTTTAATTAAAAGTATATGTTTTTCGTTTAAAAGATCGAGCGTTATTTTCAGCGACCTGTTTTTTTTATTATAATTTTTATTCAACAATTTTCCATCAAGATAGATATCGATCAGATTTTCACCGATATTTTCAATAGCAAGATTGACCTTTATCTTTCTGAATGCATCCGGATAGACAGCAAAATAGTAGACTGAATTTTTACTGTTCCCGGTTGAGATATTTCCGGATTTTTTCCATTTGCAAAAAACTCCCCTTCTCCATTCAATACTTTTACCGGCAATCGGTTTTATTATCCTTTCATCAATATAACGCTGATTAGCCTTGTCTCTATCGGATTTAAAATTTTCCGATTCAAGTGCTGTAATTTTCAAAGGTCCTAATTTAAGCCATGAATTTATCAGAAATCCTTTGTCGGTATTGTTTTTAATATCCGAACCGAAAACAGAAACTGCAAAAAGCACTATAAATATAGATATTGTCTTGAATCTCATTTTAACCTCCGTTATAACTGAATTATTTTGGGGAACTGATTTAAACATAAAACATTATATACGAAATTTGAGAAATAGAGTTATATTAACTGATCATCAAATTATTAATAAACCGAATCTCTTTCAATCTACGAAGAAGATCGGTAATCTTTATTCGGTATATTTCTATATTTTAAAATCTGAAGATTATTCCTATCAAAGCTCTTACACCGGAGAAGTCTATATCCTCAAGTTCCGCTCCGACTTTCATCTTGTTAAGGTCATATCTGACATCAATCAGAAAATCCAGTCCCGGAGTGATTTCATAGTAGACACCGGCAAGTACGGTTCCGCCTGTTGAAGTTTTATATTTCGTATTAAGATTTATCTCATCACTCTTCTCTTTAACCGCAAGTGAATTCAAAGCTATTCCTACAAACGGAAGCATTTTTTCACTTCGCCCGAAAAGATATCTTAAACCGAGATTAAACTCAAACATTGAAAGATTAACTTTTGAAACCGATAAAGTTGATCCGGTTTTTGCAAGATACAATGTGTCAAAAAGAATTTCCAGTTTTTTTGAAACTCTGTAGGATAGAGTAAACATTGCAGAAAAGTTTCCCGATCCGTAAACATTTTTAAATATATCATCTGAAACCATTAAGTAAGATCCACCGGCACCAACCGCAAATCTTTTCTTTGCTATCTTCTCTCTTTTAATATCGGTAGGACTCTTCTTTCCGATAAAAACTTTTCTACCTGAATGACTGTCATATGTATAAATCTTAATTTTTTTATTATTATCAAGACAAAGCAGATTATTAACAATAAGATCCTCGTTCTCTTTAAGACCTGATGCTACCGCAACACCCTTTTCCCCGAAAGAGAGTATTTTCAAATATCTTTTCTCCGCTTTTTTACCTTTGGAAATAAAAGCAAAATAGCCTTTGGAATCTCTCAGCAATTCATTGTTGGAAAGAATTATCCTGTTTTCAAAGTTTCCGAATACCCTTACAACAGCCTTCATTCCTATAGTGATCTGATTGTAGGAATCTTCTACGATAACCTCTCTTATTCCATTGGATTCTACAAGTTTCCCGGAATATTTACCTTTAATTCCTTCAAAAGTCACCTCAACCTTGAGATTAGAGATTTTTTTCAATTTGCCTTTGAATTCAACCGGAATCCTAACCCTGCTCTTTTCAACCAATTTAGCAAGAACATCACCGGATTTTACATCATCACCGGATTTTACAATAAAAGTCAATGTTCCCGATGCTTTCGCATACAATTTTGAATCATTTATAGTTCCGTGAATCAGTGCAAGTTGCTTGGAAATAATTCTTATCTTATCTTTTACTTCATTTTCCAGCTGAAGATTTCTATCACTCCAAACCTCAACATCGGAAAGAACTTTTTTCCACTGATCAAGTTGTCTCTGCTTTTCAATTTTTTTCTGTTCAAGATCATTAACATCAAATTCAAGCAATAATTCTCCTTTTTGAATCATACTGCCTGCGGATTGATAGACATTTGCAATTTTTCCTGAAATCCCGGATCTTTCAATATCCGCAACCCCGGATTCAACATGAGACTTATACTCTTCTCCGGCATATATAGAACCTTTAACCAATTTTCTTGTCATTACCTTTACAACGGACGGACAATTATCAAATTCTCCCCATTCACTATTCTTTTTCTTACCAACAAATTTAATTTTAGAAATTATCTGCACAGGTTTTTGTTTATAAACCTTTTTTGCAACTTTTTTTTCTATAGGTTTTTCCTGCTTTTTTGCTTTAGGCTTTTTTACTTTGTGTTTTTTAACTTTTTTCTTACTCTTTTTAACGGGAATAATACCTTCAATAACTTTAATTTTCTTTCCGTCTTTAAGGCAGACATTTTTTGTTAATATTATAATATCACCGGCTACCGCTCCCGAAACAATCACAACTTTCTTTCCGTCCGTAACACCGGTCTTAATATATATTTTTTTGGCTCTTTTCTTTTCAATAGTGTAAACATATTTTCCGCCATCATCTTTTAACAACAAACTATTATCCAAAACCGGGACATCCTTGTACACTTTAGAAAGAACTGTAAAACTTGCTTTATCGGATGCAGTAAGTTTAAAACCTTCATTGTTTATTAAAACAAAAATATTACTTCCCTCTCTTTTTAATTCACCCTCGAATTCACCTTTACCTTCAATCTCTATTTTTGCATTCTCCAACCCTTCAAAAACAGTTATATCCTCTGAAGATATTTCCATCTTCATCACAGAATTATCGAGAACTACAGCAATCTCATCTCCTGCATTAATCTTACTGCCGTTTGTAATAATGGATAAAATCTGACCTGAAACATTTGAAGAGAGAGCTGAATTTCTCTTTTTTTCCATAAGATCTGAGATGCGGGCATCAAACTCACTGACTTTTCTTTCCGCCTGTTTTTCTGCTCTCGGACTTCTGACCTTCCAGCCTCTTCTCTTTTTCAGTTTTGTTTTCCAATCCCGAAGAGAAGTTCTTGCATCATTTAACAACCGGTCGATATCAGATGTGTCAAATCTTAAAATCACATCCCCCTTCTCTATCTTATCTCCTGATTTAAACATTACGGAACTAACAGTACCGGATACCGGAGATACTACAGCGGCTTTACCGCCGTCTTTAAGGAGTCCTTTAAATTTCTTATACTCTTTGACATCTCCGGTTTTTACAGTGCCTGTTTTCACATTAACTTTTCTTGGACATTTTATTTTCTTATTTGATAATTCATCTGCATTCTTGCTCTTTGAAACACTCTTTTTTTCAAAAAGAACATATAAAACACCTGTCGAACCTAAATTATCCTTATAGTTAGCACTTATATATTTATATGAATAGATATTCTCTTCAATCTTTTTTCTTGATTCGTCATTACAATAAATCCTGACCTCAACCTGATCTTCATGTTCAAATGAACCGAATGATTCATAGTTCAGGATTTCTTTATTTTTCTTTAAAAAATCAACAAACTCCCGAACCCCCATTTTCTTTCCCGTCGCCTGTGCAATTCCGAAACCACTAAGAAAGAATATAGCTGATATTAATATAAATATGTACAAACCTCTATTTTTCATTAAACAACTCCTGCTTTGAATTTGAAAGAACAAAACAGGATTATACTTTAATAATAATAAAAAAGTCAATCAAATGAGATAAGGTTTATCATAGTCTGATAATAAAAAATAAATACCGATAGAAAAATTTTGAAGAATAATTTTGTTTTTTTTTAACTTTATCTATTGACAAACATCTTTTCAACATCTAAACTTGCTTACTTGAAAGATGAAACCTTTCTCTTTCCGGTAGAATAAACTTGAATTTTAATAATTTTGAGTATAAAACTATTCAGGAGGTTACAGATGATAAGAAAGACCGGATTCGTTTTAATGGTTTTACTGATTTCCATCCTGTTCTTTAATCTTGAGGCAACTGATCGAAAAGGAGTTTCACCCTCTGCCGATCACACAAAGTTTGCAATTCTCAATCAGGATTTCAAAAACCCGGAAGATGTAACGAAAGCCTGCCTTTCGTGCCATACCGAAGCCGCCCGTGAGATAATGAAAACTTCCCATTGGACATGGAGTTCTGAATCAAAAAAAGTACCCGGTAAAAAAGGAAAAACAGTGAAACTGGGTAAAAAAAATGCACTGAATAATTTTTGCATCTCTATTCAAGCAAATGAATCCAGATGTACCTCATGTCATATAGGATACGGATGGAAAGACAAACATTTTGATTTTTCAGATGAATCCAAAGTAGATTGTCTGATTTGTCATGACACAACCGGAACATATAAAAAATTCCCCTCGGGTGCAGGATATCCTGTCGGAGGAAACTTCGGTAACCTAAAAGGAAAAGATTCTCTCTTTTTTATAGGCAACGGAAAAACATATAACAAACCGGACTACAGAAAAATTTCACAGAATATAGGAAAACCCGGAAGAAATAACTGCGGGGTATGCCACTTCTACGGAGGCGGCGGTAATGACGTAAAACACGGAGATTTAGATAAATCACTCGTCAATCCTTCAAAGAAAATCGATGTCCATATGGCTGTTGACGGTGCAAATATGCAATGTATCGACTGCCACTACTCGGAAAATCATGATATTAAAGGACAGCTCTATTCGGTGGAATCCGAAAATAGGAACAGAATTAGTTGTGAAAAATGTCATACTGAAAATCCTCATACGGAAAAACTATTTGTAGAAAAATTTGACGAAAGATATAACAAAAAACTATTAAACAAGAAAAAACCTAAAGTTACATTTGACCATCTTCTACTTGACAGACACAGCAAAAACATTGCCTGCCAGACATGCCACATCCCCTACTATTCAAAGACCTACAAGACCAAAGTATTCTGGGATTGGTCAAAGGCAGGGAAAAAATTCACAACCGGTCCGAATAAAGGCAAACCTCTGGTCATCAAAGATAAAGAAGGTCATGTGACATATAACGGAATGAAAGGTGAGTTTAAACTGGCAAAAAATATCATTCCGGAATACTTTCTGTTCAGCGGAATTGCAGGTCATGTCATGATCGATGACAAAATTGATCCGAATAAACAACCTATAGAGTTAAACCATATGTACGGATTCTGCAACATGGGGAACACAAAAATATGGCCGATGAAAGTGATGAGAGGGAAACAACCTTACGATCCGGTCAATAAAACATTTATCTACCCGAAACTTTACGGTCCTAAAGGTTCCGGAGCATACTGGTCGGATTTTGATTGGAAAAGAGCAGCTGAAGAAGGAATGAAATATGCGGGGAAACCTTTCAGCGGAAAAGTGGGATTTGTAGAAACAAAAATGTATTGGCCGCTTACCCATATGGTCGCTCCTAAGGAAGATGCTTTGAAATGTTCCGAATGTCATTCGAGGAACGGTAGGCTAAAAGATATGAAAAGTTGCTGGATACCGGGAAGAGATAAAATTGATATCGTGGAAACCCTGGGATTTCTTTTTATTTTATTTTCACTTTTCGGAGTCTTCACTCACGGTTTACTGAGAATTTTCCTTGGGAAAAAGTTCAGGAAATAGGAGATATAAAATGAAAAAAATAAATCTATATTCAATATTTCAACGGTTTTCTCACTGGTTCCAATTTTTACTTATTTTAACACTCGGTTTATCAGGTTTTGAAATCCACGGTAATTATACACTTTTCGGATTTGATCATGCGGTAAAAATTCATAATATTTCAGCATTGATACTGATAATCTTATATGCATTCATCTTCTTCTGGTTTGCAGTAACAGGTGAATGGAGACAATACATACTGACAAGTAAAAACCTAAAAAATATGATTCTCTATTATACGGGAGGCATATTTAGAAACGAACCACACCCCGTAAAAAAAACAGAGCTAAGCAAATTAAACCCACTTCAGAGGATAACCTACTTTACATTTAGATTTCTATTGATCCCGCTTATGGTTATTACGGGAATAGTATACTTCTTCGCAACTATTAACATGGGAATAGATGTGAATCCTGTTAAAACAGTGAGCATTTTTCATGTTATCGGAGCTTTTTCAATAGTCATTTTTTTTATTATTCACGTATACATGACAACAACCGGTCATACATGGTTTTCAAATATAAAAGCTATGATAATCGGATATGAAGAAATTCCGGAAGATGATGCAGATTAACGGATTTATAAACTTATCTAATAGGATTTCGTAAAAATAACTTGGAAGTAGATGATATTGAATCCTAAACGGTCGTTTTTAAAAACAGGTCGATGTGGTAGAATCTGCATTCGGTTTTCACAAATACTTCCCAAGGAGGAAATATGAAAAAAACAATAACAATTACATTATCGCTTATGCTTACCGCTTTTTTAGCCGTTAATACAGGTTGCGGAAATAAAACAACAGGTCCTGCAAGTTCATCGGGAGTATCTTTGTATGAAATGGTTCCTGCCGATGCATCGGGAGTTTTTACGTTAAATATAAAAAAGCTCTCCTCCCTTTCTGTTTTTGATAAAATGCAAAAGGATATTGCAAATGATGACTTTACGGGAAAAGATAAATTTTTTAAAAATTATGAGGATTTTGTTGATAAAACAGGTATAGACCCAAAAAAAGACCTCTATTCCGTTGTGATAGCTGTTTTCGGAGATATGAAGGCAAAATCTCCGGAATTTTCAATTATTGCAAATCTTAAATATGACAAAACAAAAATATTGTCGATTCTTAAAGAAAAAGTAAAACCTTTAACAGAGGAAAGCTATCTCGGCTCAACTATCTACAAGTTTAAAGATGAAAAAGAAAAAGATATTGCTATGAGTTTCATCGCTCCCGATCTTATTTCGGCAGGTACTCCGGTTGCACTGAAAAAAACCTTAGATTTATCAAAAGGGAAAATAAAATCTCTTGAAACAAATAAAAAAATAATGGGTTTCCTAAAAAGAATCAAAGGTGATCCGATCCTATCATTCGTTTTCCCTATTCCGCCTGAATTGAGAGCGGTTAAGGGTTCTGGAATGTTCCGGATGGATCTCTCTAAAGCCGAAGCTGTTATTGGTCATGCAAATTATTCAGGCACCGATTGGACGGGAAATATCATACTGATCTCTCAGAATGAAGATGGAAATAAAAAAATGAAAACAAGTCTTGACGGCTTAAAAGGTTTCGGTGCAATGGCAGGACCGGAATTTGCAGAATTGGTTAACAGCATAAATATTTCCGCATCTCCTGAAAACCTGACAATTTCCATCTCTATTTCTAATGAACTTCTCGAAAAACTAAAAAAGAAAGCGAAAAAAAAAATAGGAAATATGAAAGACGAAAGCGTTCCTTCATTTAATCGGTAAAATCCGAAATTTTTATAAATATTTTTATTGAAAATTCAATTTTATTATGCTATAAAAATATTCAAAGAGGAGATAAAATGAAAATTGAAAAAAGAAAGAACGGTGATGTTACGGTTTTGGACATCAAGGGTAAAATATTGATTGGAGACGGAGTTGCAGAATTAAGAGAAGCTATAAACGAATCCGTTGACAACAAAGAGAACAAACTCCTGCTGAATTTTGAGAATGTACCATACCTTGACTCAACAGGTCTTGGAGAAGTTGTAAGATCATATACCTCTGTTAAGAACAGAGGCGGCGTTGTGAAAATAGTCAACCTTACAAATAAAGTGAAAGACCTACTCTCTGTCACAAAACTTATAACGGTTTTTGAAACTTTTGAAGACGAAAGCAAAGCTGTAGAAAGTTTTTAAATTAAACTGATTTTAAAATCCGGATTTGACGGAATTTAACAAAGGATTCAAATTATTTTTCATTTTACTCTTTATATTTATAGTTTTTTTTTCACTATCAACAAATATACCTACAAGACAGCGTGGGGGATTTTTTTCAGATGAGTCCAGCTACTTTTCAATAACTCAAAGTATTGCATACGATCTGGATATTAAATATTCCAAAGAAGACATTTCCAGAATAAAAAAAATTTTTGCTACAGGTCCTGAAGCAGTTTATCTAAAAAGATCAAAAAACGGTGTGTTGACATTCGCTAAATTTTTCGCATACCCACTTTTTGCCGCTCCGTTTTTTAGGATTTTCGGAGTAAACGGATTTCTTCTGTTTAACGGGCTTATGATATTTTTTGCACTTTTGGAAGGATTCTATTTCTTAAAAAAATTTCATGACGAAAAAAAGTCATTCCTTTTTACGCTTGTCTTTGTTCTCGCAACTGCTATTCCAGTATATATATGGTGGATGACGGCAGATCTGTTTAATTTTTTCATGGTATTTACAGGACTCTTTTTCTTCTTCTATCCTTTTCAAAATAAGAAATGGACATTTTTATCACCGGTTTTTTTCAGCATAGCGGTTTTTTCAAAACCCACGGTTATATTGCCGGCAGCATTAATTTTTTTGATTCTCTTTTGGAGAAAAGAATGGAAAAAATTTGTTGTTTTTTCAATAATTTCCATTTTAATCTGCTCCGGCTTTCTTGCATTCTATTATTCCCAATCAGGTGAATTAAACCCGATGAGTGGAGACAGGAGAAGTTTTCACGCCAAATTTCCTTACGAAAAGTCCGATTACACATTTGAAAACGGTTTTAAAATGAGTCTTGACAATTATAAAAAGAGATTTTTCCTGACTACGGAAGTAGCCGTTTTAAACCTGTTTTATTATTTTTTCGGAAGATTTACAGGTATGTTCATCTATTTCTTTCCGGCTGTATTTATTCTGTTTTTCTATTTTTTCAGAAAAAAAGAGCCTGAAGACCATTTTATTCTTGCGGCAATAGTTTTCGGAATACTCGTATATATATTATTTCTTGATCCTGTAAACTATTTCGGCGGCAGTGGTTCGGTCGGAAACAGATATTTTTTAACTTTATATCCGTTCTTTTTTTTCCTCGGATTTAAAAATAGAAATTTCAGATTTCTCCATATCCCCGTTATCATTTCTCTAATATTCCTTTCGGGAGTCTACATGGATATGAATTATCACTCGGCTTTTTCACGATATGCAGGGATATCTTTCCCGATAAATCTTTTCCCTCCGGAAAAAACACAATATGACAAACTCCCAACAAATGAAAACCCAAGAGCCTTTGGAAAAATTATCAGAGATGGAGAAAAACATTATTGGGTCTACTTTCTCAATGATAATTACCACCCCGTTAACAAAGATTCCTTCTGGACTTACGGCAACAAAAAACTTGAACTTTTTATGGCAACGGAAAAGCCGATAAAAAAATTTGCCTTTCTCATAATGAATTCCCCGACAAAAAACAGTGTAAAGATAAAAATTGCAGATATATCAAGGAAAATATTTCTTAAACCAAACCAGACATCCTTAAAATACTTTAAAAATATAAGAGGTCTCAGAATGAATAACAGATATATATATTTGATAAAAATTAAGAGTGAAAAATCATTCTCTCCCTATTTTGACGGAACAGATGAAAATGACAAACGAATATTGGGTGTTAAACTTCATATAGGAATAGAATATTAAATGTGCGGAATAACCGGTTTTTATCAAAATATTGCGATTGCCGACAAAAATATCCTGAAAAAAATGAATGACCGGATAATTCATCGCGGTCCGGATGATGAAGGCTTCTACTATTCGGGAAAGGTCGGACTTGCAGCAAGAAGACTTAGTATTATTGATCTCAATACCGGTCATCAGCCTCTCTCATCCCAATCCGGGAGATGCTGGATAACTTATAACGGAGAAGTATACAATTTTCCGGATCTTAAAAAAGATCTTGTCAGCAGAGGCTATAAGTTTAAGACAAAAACAGATACCGAAGTCATTGTTAATCTCTATGAGGAGTTCGGTGAAAAATTCGTCAATAAACTCAGGGGAATGTTTGCGATAGGAATTTATGATATTAAAAAAGATAAACTTATACTCGTCAGAGATCATATAGGTATTAAACCTCTCTATTACTCTCTTTTAAATGATAAAAAAAATCTGATATTCGGCTCTGAAATAAAATCCATTCTCGAATATCCCGGAATAGAAAAAATTCTTGACAGAAAGGCACTGGACTATTTTTTAACACTTGAATATATTCCCGCCCCTTTTTCAATATTTAAAAATATCAGAAAACTTCCGGCGGGGCATATATTAACATTTGAAAAGAAAAAACTATCAATAAAAAAATATTGGGATGTAGAAAAAAAACATTTTTCCAATGACCCGGAAGAGCTTAAAGAAATTTTTCATTCAATTCTGACCGAATCGGTGAAAATGAGAATGATATCCGACGTCCCGCTCGGAGCATTTTTGTCAGGAGGAATCGATTCAAGTTCAATTGTGGCTGCTATGTCAAAAATATCCGACCGACAGATAAAAACATTTTCTATAGGATTCGAGGAAAAATCATACAGTGAGCTGGAATATTCCGCTATTATTTCAAAACAATTCGGTACCGATCACTATACAAAGAATCTATCTCCGGATATTGAAGAATTAGTGTTGCACCTTTCGGAATTTCTCGATGAACCACTTGGAGATTTCTCAAATTTTCCCACCTATCTTGTATCAAAAACAGCAAGAGAAAAAGTAACGGTTGTTCTATCCGGCGACGGGGGAGATGAAATATTCGGAGGATATGAACACTATATTGCTCAGAAGATCTCCGGATCAATAGACCTCCCGTTTATCAGACCGTTTCACAAAACATTTTCAAAATTCACAAACCTCTTCCCTCCGTCCAAACTAAAAAAAGGTTTTGTAAACAGGATAAAAAGATATAGTGAGGGACTCGGGAATGATTTCAGAAACAGACATTTCAGATGGATGATATTTTTATCCAATTATCAAAAACTTCGTCTCTATTCAGACGAATTTATGGAAGATGATTTTTTATCAGGGCTTTATGAGAGAAACCCTTTCAAACACTATTTTGAAATCGGGAAAAATTTTAACGGACTAAACAATGATCTCTATTTAGACCTTAAAACATATCTGGTGGATAACATTCTCGTCAAAGTTGACAGAATGAGCATGGCAACGTCTCTTGAATCCAGGGTACCTCTTCTTGACCTGAAAATGGTTGAATTTGCATTTTCACTTCCACCGGAATTAAAACTTAAAGGTAAAAAAACAAAGTATTTCTTAAAAGAGGCTATGAGAGGCATATTGCCTGACGATATAATTGACAGGAGAAAAGAGGGATTTTCAATACCCATTAAGAACTGGTTAAAAACAGACCTGAAAAACCTTATGATGGAATATCTGTCTGAAAAGCGAGTTAAGGAAACAGGGCTTTTCAATTTTCCGGAGATAGACAAAATGGTTAAAGAACATCTTAACAATCGCCAGAACCATGCTCACAGATTATGGACTCTAATATTATTTAATATATGGAGGGAAAAATTTCTAATTTAAAAACAGTTCAATTTAAATGTAAAAACTGCGGTGCAGACCTTACTTTTTCACCGGGTACAAACTCTGTAGAGTGCTCATTTTGCGGAACTCTTAACAAAATAACAGATGATGAAACAAAAGATATCCCAAAAGTAAAAGAAGATTATAGGCAGATCCTTATTAAGCAAAAAGAGAAAGAAGATATTTTGGAAAGTTTTACTGCGGAATGCAAAACATGCGGTTCGCTTTTTGAAGTGGAAGCAGGAATATCATCAACCGAGTGCCCGTTTTGTGCCTCTCCTGTTGTTGTTGAGGGCGGATCAACAAGACGGATAAAACCAAAGTCACTGATCCCTTTTAAAATATCCGAAGAGAGTGCAAAAGGACAATTCTCCAAATGGATAAAAAAACTCTGGTTTGCACCAAAAGAGCTTAAAGATATGCTTATACTCAGTAGAAAACTAAAAGGAATATATATCCCTTATTGGAGTTTTGATATGAATGTTATCTCCTATTATGACGGAGAGAGAGGTGATGATCATACGGAAACAGAAAACTATACAACTTTTGAAAAAGGTAAAGAAGTTACAAAATCGAATCAAATTACCGTTACCGATTGGTCGCCGGCATCAGGAGTAATATTTCATTCTTTCAACAATATATCCATTCCCGCAACACATTCTGTTCCGAACAACCTGCTTGATCAGGTGGCAGGCTGGAATATAAAAAATATTGAAAATTTCAGAGAAGAGTATTTAAGCGGATTTATTTCGGAATGCTATACCGTTGATGTAGTTGACGGATTTTCGGAAGCTGTCGACAAGACAGGTTCAATGGTGAAAGATTTGATAAGAGAGGATATCGGTGGAGAACATCAGAAGATCAGTTCAATGAAAACCTCCTATGATAAGATCAAATTCAGACATATACTTTATCCTCTTTGGGTAAGTTCCTATAAGTTTAAAAAGAAGACCTATAGATTTTTAATTAACGGTTCCACCGGAAAAATCATAGGTGAAAGACCATGGAGTTTCAAAAAAATATTTACTCTTATCGCTTCAATAATAGCTGTTATCGCCATATTGATCATAATATTCTGAATCTAAACAAGAAAATCTTCCGCTCCGGAATCTTTTGCAAATAGACAAGATGTTCCGGTCAAATTGACAATTTTGTGCATATTATCAAGATCCATCTTGCCTGAAATACCAAAAATATTTATATCCGCCGAAGGTGCCTCTTTATCCAATATTTCAAAAAAATCTCCGACAAGAACTATCAGTTCAATATTGGAAGGAAGCCTTGCCTCATCTTTAATTCTTAAAAGATCATCATTCTCATATTTCAGACGCTTTTTGTTAGGAGTAACTCTAATAAGCCGCAATTTATCCCATGTCCTGTTCAATTCGATTGTTATTAATGCTGCAAGATTTTGATTAGGACTCTTATCTCTGAGCCATAAATTAATTGTTTTTCCGTTTCCGAGTCTTACCGTCTTGTGTACGCCCATAACAAGAAGTCCAAGTCTTTCTTCTATTGAAATTGCTATAAGCTGTTCAAGCTTTTTATCCTTTTCCCTGTTACTGCTCATTGTCAAAAACATTATGTTAGGAGGAAAAAACATTCCTTTCATAACCTGAGTTATTATATGCAATCCGTCCAGAAAACCGGGTGCCTCGACAACCATTGATGTAGAGAATATCCCCACTTTTTTTATAGGTTCTATCAATTCATTCATCTCTTTTTCAAGTTTTTTTCTCTTTTTCGGATCGCCCGGATAGTAAGAATCTTCATTTCTATGAAAAAAAAAGTTAGCAATATTCTTAGTTATGGTCCCTATCTCTTCATCTCGGATAATAACCGAAAATAATCTAACCGTCCCTTTAGGGAAAACTATATCTTTGATAAAACCTATCAGGCAATTCCAGTTTTTCGGTTCTTCAACCGGAATCATCAGATTCGGTTTCCAGTTTTTAGCAGTCTGAGGCATTTTTGACGAAGTTTTCGCAGCCCACTCCGAAATTGAATTGAAAAGAGCACTCCGAATATCACCCCAGGGAGCTTTCAGTTCACGTTTAACCTGAATAAAATAAAAAGTAGCAATTACCACGAATGAAAGGAATGCAAATAGAGGATTAATCAGAAACATTATTGTAAAACACCATGCTCCGCCGACAAAAGACACAAACGCAGGAACCTTAAAACTTGGACGAAAAGAGGTTATTCCGATTACTTTTTCAAAAAACACAGCAATATTTATCATTCCGTATGTAATCAGGAAAAACATAGTTAAAAGAGGTGCGATTGAATTAAGATCACCGAGAAGAATACTTGTTTCAACAATAACCGCAGTCATAACAAGAGAATATCTCGGTTCTCCTGTTCTGCTTCTCTTTTCCCATACGGAAGAGAACGGAATAACCCTGTCTTGTCCCAATGCGGTAAGAATCCTCGGAGCCCCGAGTATACTTCCGAGGGCTGAAGAGAGTGTTGCTCCCATTATTCCGGCAATAATTGCCCATTTCCATCTTGCCAAATCTCCCATTATAAGATTATCGGAAATCAGTTGAGCTTGTGTTGCGTGAGTATTAAGCCAGAATGCAGATACAACATATATCAGAAACCCTATTCCGATTGCGGAGAGCATACCAATAGGAATATTTTTTCTTGGATTCTTTAACTCCCCCGACATTGCAGCTCCGGCACTTATTCCGGTAACCGCAGGAAAAAATACTGCAAACACAACCCAGAAAGATACGGAAGAATGACTACTCCACAATAGAGGATTATATTCTCCGCTGCTTTTTCCGAGAAAGAATGAAAGTAGAGAAAACAGTATGATGAGCATGATGATATACTGAAACTTCATTACTACCTTTGCACTTATCATGGAAAGAGCAAGAATTCCGATCAAAACGACCGAAGAGACGATACGGGGAGAGTGTTTGGGAAATATCGACACCCAAACCTCGGTAAACCCGACAATATAAAGTGCCACGGAAAGAGTTTGAGAAATATATAGAGAAATCCCTATAGCACCGCCGACTTCCAAACCGAGAGAACGGGAGATAAGAGAATAGAACCCTCCATCCCCGATCTTGACATTTGTTGTCATCGAAGCCATTGCAAGACCGGTTGTAAGTGTCGCTACATGAGCAAGCAGGATTATCAGAAGTGCACCGAGAAAACCGGTATTACCGACCACCCAGCCGAGACGAAGATACATGATCACACCTATTATGGTTAAGATCGTAGGTGTAAAAACTCCGTCAAACGTACCGAATCTTTTGGGACTTTCGTTCATATTTTTTCCGTTCTTTCCACGGTTCATTCAATTAAGACTTAGAGCATTTTATATAATCAAAAATTTATTTTCAACAAAAAGATCATTCCCGCTATTTACTCTCTACCTTTTTTGCCGTAAAACTTCCGTTCGGTTGATGAGATATAAATGAGATTACCTTCCCCGATTTATTCCTGACAAACTCAATGCTAAAACCTTTAAGACCTTTTAAATTAAAAATATTTTTTTTATAGGGATCAAGACGGAATTCGGGCTGTCCGGTTGCTTGAAGAAATAGCTTATTCTCTCCTTTCAAAAAGATCTTTGCAGTGAGATTCCCCGCAGTAAATCGGAAGGATCCTGTAAATTCTTTTAAATAGTTTTTTTCGGTTAAAAAAGAGGAGATCATACGTTTAAACTCAATATCATCAACAGCCGGCTCGAAAGGCACGGATAATTTGCAGATATCACCTTTTGGATTTGTAAGAAAATGAATTTTAGTTCCTGAAAATATTGTATTTTCAATCTTAAAAAAATCATAATGGTAGTGACTTAATTCACCTTCAAACTTATGGTATTTAAACTTCAAACCCGATTCCCCCGATAAAACGGTGAAAACCCCATATGCAGGATTTTCATATCTCCCGGCAAATTCCTTTAATTTGTGAGACGGCAAAGTACCTTTCACTCTTTTCTTCTCTTTATCAATTTTTTCTTTATCATTTTTCTCTTTTCCGGATTTAAAAAGTTTAAGAAACCTTTCATTCCATGGAAGAGGCTTCTTTCCCATCAATCCGTCATATACCATTAAAGCAGCAGAATAGGTGAGAAAATTTCCGCTATTGTTTGTAAGAACAATAACACCGCTCTCCATATCGGGCATAAATGAGACAAGTGCCGAGAAACCGTCAATATTTCCTCCGTGATGAATGAGATTATGTCCCCTGTAATGGTTGATAAACCATCCCATTCCATAAGTCGGATATGAAAATTCGGGAAATCTGTTAAAAACAGCGGCTATTGTTCCTCCGGCAATCATATGGGGAGACAATATCTGCGTTAATGTATTTTCGGAAACAAATTTTTTCCCCTCCCTTTTCCCTTTATCCAACAACAATTTCATCCAGCTCAACATATCATCTATATTGGAATTAACGGCACCTGCCGGAGCAATGCCTCCGATTCTTTTATAAAACGGGATTTTTACAATTTTTCCGGAATCAACTTTATAAGGGAGGGAATAATTCTCACTTTTTTGAGAAGTTTTAACGGACAGATTCGTTGCCGTCATATCAAGAGGTTTGAATATTCTTCTGCCTATCTGATCTTCCCATGAAGAACCGCATAATTTCCCGAGAAGATATCCGGCAGTCATATACATGA
This sequence comes from uncultured Clostridia bacterium, assembly GCA_964633415.1. GTDB lineage: Bacteria > Acidobacteriota > Aminicenantia > UBA2199 > UBA2199 > CAZNLS01. Next base: position 34,363 of record CAZWFY010000007.1, read on the forward strand.
GATTTTGATACTGAAATGTCGTTCCGAACTCTCTGTTATTCTTCAGATATTTTAATCCATGATAAAGATCTTTCCTCGAAACATCGGATCCGTACCAGACAATATCATGCCGCGGCAATCCGGAGTTATGGATCAGCAGATCAATAACTCTCATATGATTTGAAGTATATTCGTCATAAAGAGTGAAATCAGGAAGATAAGTTCTTACCGGTTTATTCCATTCGAGTTTTCCTTCGTCAACAAGCTGACCAAGCATAAATGATGTAAATGCTTTCGTTGCAGATCCTATGGCAAAAAGAGTTTTTCTGGTAACCGGTAATTTTTTTTCAACATTCCTGTATCCGTAACCCCTGGCAAGTATTATATATCCTTTATCAATAACTCCGACTGCAACCCCGGGAACATTCCACGATTTCATAGAGCTTTTCATAAATTTACCAAATGTTTCTATCGAGAATTTCTCTTTGGAAAATATTTCCGCCGTATTAAAAAATATGATTATTAAAAATATCAGCAGGGATATAGCTCTTTTTTTCATTGTAACCTCCGTTGTTTTATAACAAATAAACAAACATTCTGTCGAAATATTCTAACATTGTAATAAAAATATTTAAATTTTATTTAAAGTAAACATTTTCAAAAATCCAACGTAAAACCTATGTTATAATAATTCCTATGTTATAATAATTGATGATATTTTCAAAAATTAAAATAAAACTATTTATATTGATTTTACTTATTACAGCATCAACACTTCTACCTGAAAATCGTTTAATCAAGGCTATTAAGGTTAATAACCCTCCTAAAACAGACGGATTTTTAACGGATAGTGTTTGGGAAAAAGCAACTGTCTTTTCCGATTTCAAGATGATATATCCGGATACGGATATAAAACCGACCGAGAAAACCGAAGTCAGAATACTCTATTCTAAATCCAGTATCTATTTCGGAATAAAATGTTTTTCCTCCGAACCGGATAAGATCTCTATAAAATCATTAAAAAAAGATCATTTCGGAAAAGGTACAGGAGATGACTTAATTAAAATTCTTCTTGATCCGTTTCAGGACAAGAGAAATGCATATGTTTTCATCGTTAATCCCAAAGGAGCAAGAACAGACGGACTTGCATTCGGCGAACATTTCAGCACTAACTGGGACGGTATCTGGGAAGCTAAAACTCATATAGACAAAGAAGGCTGGAGTGTCGAGATCAGGATCCCGTTTAAAACCATCTCTTTTAATTCGGCTTTAACCAAATGGGGAATAAATATTGAGAGATATATAGCAAGAAAAATAGAAACGATCAGAATGGAAGGAATAAGCAAAGATATCTTTTTTTACAACCCCAATCAGGCAGCACTTCTTGGTAGTATCAAAGGAATAAAACAGGGTTTGGGAGTCACATTCAAACCCTATTCAACAGTCACATCCTCAAAGGATTTTCAATCCGGAGAGAAGAGATCCTGGAAATTAGATGCAGGATTTGATCTTTATAAAAACTTTACTCCAAATCTCGTAGGAGTTTTTACATATAACACAGATTTTGCAGAGACCGAAGTTGATGAAAGAAGACTTAATCTGACCAGATTTTCCCTTTATTATCCTGAGAAGAGATCGTTTTTTCTCGAAGGTTCCGAAATTTTTTCCTTCGGATCCGGGATCCACAGATCTTTTGTGCCTTTTTTCAGCAGAAAAATAGGCTTATATAATGGTGAACAGGTTCCTATAAACTATGGAGTGAAAGTTTACGGAAAGATCGGTAAGACAAATATAGGTCTTCTTAATGTAGGGACAAAAAGCACAGATCTGACAGACAGCAGAAATTTTATTGTCGGTAGGATAAGTCAGAATATTTTTGAGCAGAGTAAGGTCGGGATTATTTTTACAAAAGGTGACCCGAGAGGAGATGATTCCAATTCTCTTTTCGGAACGGATTTCAAATATTCAACATCAAAATTTTTAAAGAACAAAAATTTTGCTGCAGGAGGATGGTGGGTCTATAATAAAAATTCGGAAAAAGAAGGCAAACATTACGGATACGGTATTAACTTTGATTACCCTAACGATCTGCTTGATCTGTCATTCTCATATAACTATTTCGGTGATTCACTAAATCCCGGGCTGGGATTTCTCCCCAGAAATTCCGTACAAGTTTTCAGAACAGGATTGCAGTATAGCCCGAGACCTCAAAAAGGAATAGTCGGTAAAATTGTCCGCAAATTTCATTATGAACTCTACGCAATGGCTTATCTTGATCTTAACGGAAACCTTGAGTCGGGAAGGATGTTCACAGCACCAATAAATTTCAGAACCGAAAACGGTGAACATATTGAATTTAATGTAATACCAGCAAAAGAAGTTCTTGCTGAAGATTTTGCACTTTCAGATAAAATTGTTTTTCATAGCGGTTCATATCAGTATACAAGATACAGGTTTGAATTCAATTCCGCTTCATATAAGAAGGTCACTTTTGATCTCTGTTATAAGTTCGGTGGTTTTTACAGTGGAAATCTCAGAGAACTTCAACTTGGAACTTCCTTCAAACATAACGGAAATATAAGTCTCGGCGTTGATGCAATAATAGTCAGAGGAACATTCCCCCAGGGAAAATACAAAACGAATCTTTACAGAGTAAAAGGTGATTTTTTCCTGAATCCGGATATGGGGCTTATGACATTTATTCAGTATGATGACGAGTCACGAAAACTCGGTGCCAATATCAGATTAAAGTGGAGAATATCTCCGGGTAATACTGTTTATCTAGTCTACAACAAAAGTTGGGAACGCCGATGGGATCCGATATCAAGATTTTTTCCTATGCAGGACCTTGGAGTTTTTAAAATTCAGCTAAGCGTCAGACCGTAACACAACTAAAGAAAATCATTCTGCCGATCTGCTTATTTATTATTATCAATATTGATAATCGGTCAGAAATATTCTTTCATTAGTTTTCCACTTCCCTCTCGTGAAATCCGGAAAATCTACAGGTTTCCCTTTCTCTGCAACAGATTTCTCAGAGAGTCCGACAACAGCACTCAAAGCCGCCGCATCATAAACATCCATATCGGGGAGCCTTCCCTTGCTCAATGCATCGATCAATCTGAAATCTTCAAGATAATCCATTCCCCCGTGTCCGGCAGCACCCTTTGTTCTCTCCTCCATCTCTTTCCATAGAGGATGAAGATATTTTGAATAATATTTATCCAGCGACTCCCACCTGTCATGTTTTTCACTGACACCTTCTATATATATCCTGGGAGGATAATCTTGGAATATCCCCTTTGTTCCCTGTATCTCATTTATCCTGCTGTAAGGTCTCGGAAGATTAGTATCGTGATATACGGTTATAGTTTCACCGTTGGAAGTTTTTATCAAACTTACATTAACATCGCCCAAAGCATATTTTTGAAGTGCCCTCGGGTCATTTTTACCAAATTTTTCAGATGCAAACTCGTTCAATCCTCTTGATTTTGAACTCATTGACACCATATATTCAAACTTATTTCCTCTGTTTATATCCATATACTGTGCAACGGGACCCAATCCGTGAGTGGGATAGAGATTACCATTCTTTTTAATTGAATGTTCTCTCCTCCACAATCCCTCACCTTTGTTGCTGAATTTTATCGCTCTTAGATCATGAAGATATCCTCCCGCTCCGTGGATCAATTCTCCGAACAATCCTTTGCGGACCATATTCAATACGGTCAGTTCGGCTTTATCATAATTACAGTTCTCAAGCATCACACAATATTTTCCTGTCTTTTCCGCTGTCTCCACCATCTTCCAGCAATCATCGATAGTAGTTGCTGCCGGTACTTCACTTGCAGCATGCTTTCCGTTTTCCATGGCATATACAACAACGGGAATATGCCACCGCCACGGAGTTGCGGTCATAACAACATCAAGATCCTCATTATCAATCATCCTTTTAAAATCATACTCTCCCTTTGAATATCCTGCCGGTTTTTTAAATCCTGCATCAACGCACATCTTTTGAACTCTTTCAACCTTACTTTCAACAATATCGCAAACGGCTACTATCTCAGCCCCCTTGATATTAGTAATATTCTTACAGTGCCACGAACCCATACCTCCGACACCGACAAATCCGATCTTCACATTTCCTTTTATCGCCTTTGCTTTCTTTACCCCGGGAACGGTGTTGATCCCGGTTGAGTTTACAGCACAACCTCCGAGCAGAATAGTTCCCGTCCCGATAACCGATGTTTTCTTTAAAAAATCTCTTCTATCCATTTAACTACTCCATTATATTTTTACTTTTTTCAATAAAAATAGTATAGAAAAAAAGAATCAATTGCAAGAACAACAATTATTAAAATAACTATTTCCTTTTTTTAGCTCCGGATAAAAGAATCGGGTAAATTTCATTTCTTCTCGACCTTGAAAGTTATCATAATTCAATATATAATTTAATGAGAGTGCGCCTGTAGCTCAATGGATAGAGCGCTCGACTACGAATCGAAAGGTTGGGGGTTCGACTCCCTCCAGGCGTGTTTTTTATTTACAGGAGTTTTCAATGGACGGATCGAACAGCAACGAAGCACCTTTCATATCGGCGGGGAAAGGTATAGATGTACAAGAAATAATGGAATACATTCAAAAAAGGATAGAAGAGAAAAAAAAATCGGGAGTTTTAAAAGACAAGGAGATAGAAGAGATAGAAAACATGGAACTCCAGCCCCTGCCTGATTTCCTTGAGATCCCCAATGTTTATGAACAGCACCTTTTCGATGAAAAAATAATGAAAAATTACTATCCTGCATTTATCGATATGGAGTCAGACAAAGGACAGGGTATTAAGGGAATAATGAAAAGAATATTCAGATTGATAAGACTCCCTCTTACGCCTTTTTTAAGAAGTATGGTCAGGCCGTTTACAAACGAAATTAAAAGAGAAATAAACGAAGATAGAAAAAGTATCCACAAATTTGCAGCCGGAGTGGAATATATAAAACTGCTTCATAATACTGCAAACAATCTTATTGTTGAATTATCAAAACTGAAAATTGAAGAGGAACTTCTTAAAACGAAAATAAAAGTTCTGGAAGATAAAATGGAATTTATCGAAAACAGGGAACGAGCAATAGAGAAGAAGATCTATAAATAATGGAAATTCACCAATTTTTAACATCCTATTCTTACGGGGATGCCATAGGAAATGAAGCACTTGAAATCAGAAATTATTTAAGAGAGAACGGATATAAATCCGAGATTTTCGCTCTCTTTTACCATCCGAAATATTCAAATCAGATTATTAACTATCTTGAATATGACAGCTATGCTGCCAAAGATAATATAGTTATATACCATTTTTCCATAGGTTCAAAAATTACAAAAAAATTTTTAAGGATTCCTGATAAAAAAGTTATTATTTACCACAATATTACACCGCATGAGTTTTTTCTTGATTATCACAGAATTCTTGCTAAAGACTGTTATAAGGGAAGAATTGAACTTAGAAGCCTCAGCGACAAAGTGGACCTTGCATTAGGAGATTCCTTCTATAATGAAAAAGAGTTAAAAGAGGCAGGATTTCCCAAAACAGGAGTTCTCCCGCTTGTAATGAATTTCCCGAAATTTAACAAAGAGCCGGTACCGGTTTTAAAAGAGCTTTTTAAAGATAATAAAACAAATATACTATATGTCGGGCGGATTATTCCAAATAAAAAAATAGAAGATGTAATAAAAACATTTCATATCTATAACAGAGTTTTTAATAAAAAATCAAGACTCTTTATCGTGGGAGAGAACAGGGGATTTGAAAGATACTATTCGGCTCTGATAAATCTTGTTAAAACTCTTGATGTAAAAAACATCCATTTTACCGGTCATATTCCCGAAGATGAACTTGTCTCATATTTCAAACTTTCGGATATCTATCTTCACATGAGCGAACATGAAGGTTTTTGTGCTCCCGTACCGGAGAGCTTTTTTCTTAACATTCCGGTTATAGCTTTTGACGCAGGAGCAGTAAAAGAGACTATGAACGGAGGAGGTCTTCTATTAAAGAAAAAAAAACATCTTTCAACAGCCGCTCTGATCGATAAAATCGTAAATGACGATATATTCAGAAATAAGCTGCTTAAAACCCAGAAGGATGCCGTCGGGAAATATTTTAAAAACAGAACCGGAAAGATACTTCTTGATTATATAAGGGAACTTGATGCGGACCCTCTTTAAAGCATTAAAAAAATCAGCTGAGAGCTGCCCGGATATATCATTTCATAAAGGAGGTTATTAAAATGAACATAAATTTAAATAAGCTGGCGGAGACAATAGGAAGTGCTATTCCTAAAGGTTCGGAAAAAATAGAGATATCCGGAATCGCTCCGATAGAGACGGCAAAAAAGGATCAGGTGACATTTCTTTCCAATAAAAAATATTTAAAATATCTGGAGAGCACAAAAGCTGCGGCAGTAATAACTTCGGAAGAATTTCCGGTACCGGAAGGAATAATTCCTCTTTTCGTAAAGAACCCTTATGAATCCTTCGTAAAAGTTCTTCACATTTTTAATACGAGAATTCCGGAGGATGTCGCTTCGGGAATTTCTTCCCTCTGTTTTGTTGATGATAGTGCAAAGTTAGGGGAAAATGTTTCCGTTGCACCATTTGCCTTTATTGGAAAAAATGTGACAATTGGTGACAACTCCATAATCGGATCAGGCACCGCCATTCTGAATAATTCAAAAATCGGAGATAATTGCCTCATATACCCGAATGTTTCAATTATGGATAATTCAATTTTGGGTAATAGGATAATATTACATTCGGGAGTTGTTATCGGTGCTGACGGGTTTGGATTCTATCCCGGGAAAAACGGGCTTGAAAAAATCCCTCAAATCGGTCGGGTTATTATTGAAGATGATGTAGAAATAGGCTCAAACACCTGTATTGACAGAGCTGTTATGGGTGCTACAAAAATAAAAAAAGGAACAAAACTTGATAACCTAGTTCAAATAGGACACAACGTATCCGTCGGTGAATATACGGTTATAGCTTCAATGGCAGGAATCTCAGGTTCAACGGTTATAGGTAATGGAGTGAAAATCGGAGGTCAGTCGGGATTCAGCGGACACATAAGAGTCGGGAACGGAGCATTAATTGCCGGTCAGGCAGGAGTCACTAAGGATGTTCCCGAAGGAATTATGGTATCGGGATATCCGGCAAAGGAGCATATGAAAGCAATCAAAGAGGAGATCCATATAAGAAATCTTCCTTCGCTTGTAAAAAAAGTTAAAGAGCAGGAAAAAAGAATAGATGCTCTTGAAAAACTTATAAAAAAACAATAACAAAGAATATTTGTTGAATTCATTTAAATCATATTCTAAAATTGTCCTATGGAAAAAATCATTGAAGTTATTTGTCCTAAATGTCATTCGGTTCTATTTATAGATGTAGAAACAAAAAAAGTTGTTCAGCATAAAAAGAGTGAGAAACCGAAACACTCTTTTGATGATCTTTTAAAAAAAGAAAAAGAAAAAAAATCACAAACAGAAGAGAGATTTCTTTCGGCAAAAGAGTTGGAAAAGGCTAAAAAGAAAAAAGCGGAGGATATCTTTAAAAAATCTTTTAATAAGAGCAATAAAGAGTGACAAACAAAAAAGTATTGTTGATCCATACCGGTGGTACTATCGGTATGAGCAGAGATTTGAAGAGTGGAGTTCTTAAACCGGATATATTTTACGAAAGCCTTTTAAATTTCATTCCGGAATTAAACCGGATTGCAGATCTTAATATAGAGATTCCTTTTATAATAGACAGCTCCGAAATGACAATCGAGCACTTAAATAAAATTGTATCCATCATTAAAGAAAACGGTGACAAATATGCCGGAGTTGTAATAACGCATGGAACCGATACACTCACCTATACGGCATCTGCTCTCTCCTATATGCTGATGAATGTAACATTCCCCGTAATTCTCACCGGAGCACAAAAACCTTTAAGCGAAATCAGAAGTGATGCCAGATCAAATCTGATCAATGCGATCGAATTGTCAACTATGGGTATAAATGAAGTATCCATTATGTTCAATAACAAACTGATGCGAGGTAATAGAACAGTTAAAAGTCATATTAATAATTTTGACGCCTTCTCATCTCCGAACTATCCGCTTCTTGCCAAGACAGGGATAAACATTGAGGTTTACCGTAGAAACATATTGAAGCAGACCGGACTTTTTTATATATTTGATAAATTTGATAATTCGGTTGCCGTATTAAAGATATTTCCGGGAATAGATCCGACATATTTTTCTCCCGGAGAAGATATAAGGGCGATAATAATCATTGCATATGGTGCGGGAACAATTCCCATTAATAATAAAAAACTGAAAGATAAGATATCGAATTGGATCGATTCAAAGAAAATAGTGGTACTTATGAGTGAAGTGAAAGGCGGAACCCTCGCTCCCTCAATTTATGAATCCGGACGCGAACTATTAGAGATGGGAGCAATTGATTCGGGTGATATGACTTTTGAAGCTTCCATAACAAAAATGATGTTTCTACTCGGACAATATTCGGATATATCAAAAATAAAGAAAAATTTCAGCAAATCACTTGCAGGGGAAATAACTCCCGAAATAAAGAACTGACTTACAGAGAATACTTCTTTGTTAAATATTTTTCCTTAATCAGATTTACAAGGACTGAATTTTCACTATGACCTGTTTTTTGAGCCACTATTTTCCCCCTTATAGGTCTCCCCAGAAGGTATATGTCCCCCATAATATCAAGGATTTTATGTCTCGCTATCTCATCTTCGAATCTTAATTCAGTATTTAAAACTCTGCCGTCATCAATCAGAATAAAATTATTCAGTCTACCGCCTTCGGCAAGTCCCATTTCAGAAAGTTTGTTAAACTCCTTAACAAACCCGTAAGTTCGGGAAGGAGCAATATTGTTTTCGAAATCCTCCGGAGTTTCCATTTCAAATTCATAACTGATCCTTCCCATAGGTTCAGGATAAATTGCAGTATACTTAATACTTAAACGATCATACGGCTCAATCTTTATATACTTTTCATCTTTACCCTCTTTCCCGACTATTAATTCATCTTCAATAACAATCTCCGGAATAAATTCGTCCTGTTCAACAATACCGCTGTCCTTTATAAATTTACAGAACCTGCTTGCAGACCCGTCATCAATAGGAACTTCCCTGTTTATCTTAATAAGCAGATTTGTGATCCCGTAAGCATGAAGTGTCGCAAGAAAATGCTCGATTGTTTTTGCAACAACACCGTCTTTTTGAATAGATGTTGCATAACTGGTCGAATCAAGGAATTCAATTCTTGCAGGGACATAACCCTTTGCCGATATATTCTCAAATCTTATCCCTTTACCCGGAGGAAGAGGACTTATCGACATACCTGTCCTTTCACCGGAATGAAGTCCTATACCGTAAAAAACATTACTTTTTGCAACTGTCTTCTGCTTTCTGGCGAATCCGTTTTTTTCTATCTGAAACTCTTCAACCCCGGTATTTTCCCTGACTATCTCCTTTTGAATAGCTTCCTTGTCCAGCTTTTCCTTGATCAGATCTCTTAATCTCCTGTTCTCGTCAAGTACTTTCTTATACTCGGACCCCTTGCTAACCGCAAGAAGCACCTTTTCAAGACTTAAAGGCTTTTCCAGAAAATCATATGCACCGTCTTTTACAGCCTGAACCGCCGAAGTGATATTGCCATGACCGGAGATCATTATAACGACTTGGGTAGGATCTATACGGAGTATTTTATCAAGAGTTTCAAGTCCGTCCATTCCGGGAAGCCAAATATCCAGAAAGATCATATCCGGCTTTAAATTCACAAATTTTTCATACCCCTCTTCTCCGCTCGATGCAAAATATACAACATAACCTTCATCTTCCAATACAGATGCAATGGACACCTGAATGTTTTTTTCATCATCTATTACAAGAATTTTCTTCATTCATCTATCTCCTGGGTTTCAACACTTTCTATCCTTTGAATCGATAATCCGACCTCTGACATCATACTTTCCGAGTCAATTTTGACTTCAATATCATCAGACAAAACACACTCGATTCTATTACAACTTTTCCACTCTTCCGTAAGAGAAAGAAGTGCTATCTTTTCAAGTATCTTCTTTTTTATGGTTCTTGCAATGTTCCTTGCTCCATACTCTCTGGAATATCCTTTATTTATAAGAAAAGTTTTTACATCACCGGGGATATATAGGCTTTTCCCCTCTTTTCTTAGTTTGGAAACAGCATGAGATAACTGGAGATCGATAATTTTTTCGATATCCGTTCTCTCCAGCATATTAAATATGACAATATCATCTATCCTGTTAAGAAATTCGGGTGAAAAAAATCTTTTAAGAGCTTTCTGCAACGAAAACCCGCTCATCCCTTCATCATCTTCAACACTACCATATCCCATTTTTCTTTTTGAATAGAGAGCCGTTCCTATATTTGAAGTCATTATTATTGTAGCATGTGAAAAATCTATCACATTTCCTCGTGCGTCTGTCATTCGTCCCGCATCAAATACCTGAAGAAATATATTCAGCAACTGATAATCGGCTTTTTCTATCTCGTCGAGAAGGATAACCGAATAAGGATTTCTTCTGATCTTATCCGTCAACTGGGTTGCATCATTATATCCTACATAACCCGGTGCGGCACCTACAAATCTTGAATATGTAAATTTTTCCATATATTCGGACATATCGATTCTTATAACATTTTCCCTCGAACCGAGAAGATATTTCGCAAGAACAAGTGCGGTTTCCGACTTCCCGACTCCCGTAGGTCCGACAAAAAGAAAAACTCCATCGGGTCTTCGGCTGTTCACTTCAAAACCGAGCTTTGAAGAGATGATTCCCGAAACAAGCTTTCTCACAGCCCCCGACTGACCTATTATTTCACTGTTAATATTTTCTTCAAGACCGGAAAGTCTTTCCTTCAAAGAGATGGAGAAACCCGACTCGGGAAGATTCAAAATATCCGCAACTACTTCAAAGACATCACTCTCCTTTGCAACATAAACAGGTCCGTCCGATTTTGACAATTTTAATTTTATCTTTGAAATACACCGCTCATATATTAAGAGTGCTGCATCCGGAAGTCTTCTGTCAGGAAGAGCTTTTCTGCTGTTTTCGGTAATAATTTTTAAAAGACTATCCGGGATTACTATATCCTCTTTCTCCATAGTTCGTCTTGAATACTCTTTTAATATTTTTTCCGTCCGCTCCGGAGACATCTCATCAACATTCAATTTTTGAAAATATGAAAGGAATGAGTTATCTCTCTCAAGCGAATTTTTAAATTCATCATAACTGGAAGTTGCAATAACCTGAATGCTACCTTCCCGCAGGAACTGTTTTAAAATATTGACCAGATCCATTGAAGTTCCCCGGGCTACTCCTTGAGATATCATAAGATGGATGTCTTCCAAAAGCAAAATACTGTTCTGATACTTAAATTCATCCAATAATTTTACAACTTTTTCTTCAAACTGCCCCCTGTATTTTGTACCGGTTAGAAGTGCTACAAAATTGATCTCTTTTATCCTTTTATTACGAAGAGACAACGGGACATCATTGCCGATAATTTTTGTTGCCAACATACGTACCAGCGTACTTTTTCCAACTCCGCTATCTCCGAGAAGAAGAAGATTGTTTCTCGACTCGGAACTAAGTATTTCTAATATCTGCCTTATTTCATTCTCTCTTGGAAGAAAAAAATCCCGATTATCCCGGATTTCCGGTAAAATATCAATTAAAAGTTTGCCGTTTAAAGCCGTTTCAGATCTTTTTTCCCCCTTTTCAATATAGGATTTAATCTTTTTAATAGTTTCGGAGAGATCTCTATTTTGAATAATTTTAAGAACTTTTTCATAATCCGCTATAGAAAGTTTATATCTTTTTTCACTCTCATATATCCGACCTCTCATCTCATAGCCCTGATAATAACCGGGATATTCCTTTATGAATTTATCAACAGTCAATTTCAACAGATCCGTCTGCCCTGCCTTTTCAAGTATATTCATGCTTAAAATAATAAGCTGCGGAAGATCTTTTAATGATGACCTCAGAATTTTAATATGCTCATAACTCTTCCCGAACCTTCCGTCCGAATAATTATTCAGAGCTATTTTTATATCACCAAGATCCATTTTGACCGCATTATCCAGATACCGTGATAGTAATTCTGCATTTTCAATATTCATATTGCTAAGAAAAAACAGAAAAAGGGAGATATTAAGTTTTTTCTCATTGATGATCATCGAATGTTTCCCTGAAACATCAGAATAAAGTAGCCCTTCTTTTTTTATACCGCGAAAGATAATAACAGATCCATTTCTGACAATTAAGAAAGGTGAAAGTTTGAATTTCATCTCTTCAGATTTAAACTCTACAAGCTCTTCTTTAGTATTCTCATCCGGTACTGTTTCTATTCCACCTTTAATTTTTTCGCAAAATACTTTTATAAAATTATCAAACCAGAATATAAAATCATTAAAGAACGCATTTTTATCTTTTTTGAGTCTGAAAGATTCTATATTTTCAAAATATTCTTCTATATTTTCCACAACAAAAAGAAATGTCTGCCTCTCACTCTTGCTAAATTTAAAAATCGACGTATTAAAACTTTTAAGATATTTTTTTATATATTCGGTCATGCTTCCCGTATCATGACCGGAAAGGTTCGGATTATTCTTAAAATAGAGGTTTTTTCTAAAACTAAGATTTTCCCCTTTTAAAAGCGTCGCAATTATTGTTATCAAGCAAATCGTTATCTTTTCGGTTTTTTCACGATCGATCTTCTCTATGGGGAAAACATCCTCACACCCGAAAACAGATAGAAAGGATTTCAATTTTTCCGGATTGGTAATCTCAATTGCCATAAGGCTAATTCCTTCTCCTTGCAACCTAAAAGGAAGCTTATAATATGCTGAAAATTATAGTCATTAAAAGAAATTTTGTCAATTTGCAGTTTGATTATCAAATTGATTTTTATATATTTGTCTGCTATAATTTTTTTAAATGGATAAAGTTACCGAACTGATAAAGGACTATCCAATTTTAAAACTGGTCCTAATTGTCGGAATCATAGCAATAGTATTAAAACTTGTCTATGAAATACTCAAAATCATAAAAGTTCTCAACATTCAGGACAAATCTTTTTTTGACGCATTTTATTCAATTTTATTTAAAAAATCCTATATCGCCTCTCAGGCAAAACGTGCTATAAGACAGGGTAATTTTTTTAAAGCGGGAAAAATATATGAAGATATAGGTGATTTTAAAAAAGCAATAAAAGCTTATCAGGATGGAAAACAGTTTAATGAAATAGGAGAGTTATACGAAAAGCTGAATAAAGATACACTTGCAATTGAAGTATATAAAAAAAGCGGAAATCTTGACGGACTTGTGAAACTTTACATAAAAAGAAAAAATGTAGATGAAGCGGGAAAGCTTCTTGAAAACAGCAGCCGTCATCAGGAAGCTGCCGAATTATACTATAATCATGGGAAATATGAAAAAGCCGCTCAGATATATGAGAGGAAAGGATTTTATAAAAAAGCCGGAATTATTTACGAAAAATCAGGTGATAAAAAGAAAGCAGCAATTAATTATGAAAAGTGGTTTCACTCAACTGCAGATTCCGCTATAGGATATCAAAGTAACTCTCAAATTGATGATGACCTTACAAAAGCTGCCGATATGTGGGTGGAAACAGGTGATCTGGAACATGCTTACGAACTCTTGTTAAAAAATCATAAGTTTGAAAAAGCTGCCGAACTTGCCGTTAAATTAAATAAGCTGAAAGAAGCTGCATCTCTCTATGAAAAAGCTCAACAACCTATCAGAGCTGCATCACTGTATGAGAAGATAGGAGATGATAAATCCGCTTGTCAACTTAGAGGGGAAGATGCATTTGCAAGAGGAAATACAACCGAAGCCGCAGAGTGGTTCCTCAATGGCGAAGATTACATAAGAGCAGCGGAATTGTTTGAATGGAATAAGCTGTTCGATAAAGCTGCTCACTGTTATTTTATGAATCAGAACTACCTTTCGGCAGCAGACAACTATATGAAAAGTGATAATCAGGAAGAAGCAGCTAAAATGTTTGAACTTGGCAAAGAGTGGAAAATGGCTGCAGATATTTCATTCAAATTTAAAAAATATCAAAAATCCGGAGAACTTTTTGAAAAATCCGGGGATTTTTATAATGCCGGAATATCTTTTCTAAGAATTGATGATGAAAAACGTGCTCTTTCCAATTTCCAAAAAGTTCCACTTAATTCGGAAAATTATGAAAAAGCCATCACTCAGATGGCAAATATATTCCTGACAAACAGAAAACCTCAACTTGTTGTGGAAAAAATTGGGAAAATGCTTCGTAATCAGACTATCAATAAAGAGAATCTGGAGTGGTTCTATCTATTGGGGCAGGCAGAAGAAAATCTTGGGAATTTTAAGAAAGCCTTTGAAATATATCAGGGGATCCTTACTGAAGATTACTCTTTTAGAGATGTCCATCAGAAAATACAGGAAGTGGAAAAACTTATAAAAAAATATAAAGAGATGGATCTTGTAGCCGACAATTCAACAGGACGATATAAAATTATAAGAAAAGTCGGAGAGGGCGGAATGGGAGTTGTATTTAAAGCGGAAGACACCGTGCTGAAGAGAATAATCGCTCTTAAGATCTTAAATAAAAGCCTTATTAAAGATAAAAGAAATCTTGAAAGATTTTTTACGGAAGCAAGATCTACCGCATCTCTTTCACATGCAAATATTGTAACCGTATATGATGTCGGTCAGATAGACGATGACTATTTTATCTCGATGGAGTTCATCGAAGGTGAAAATTTTATGACAATCCTGAGAAGAAAGAACAAATTTACAATTCCTCAAATACTCTTCGTTACAATTAAAGTTCTAAAAGCACTGGATTATTCACACAGGAAAGGGATTATTCACAGGGATATAAAACCTCATAATATTATGATAACAAGACAAAAGGAGATAAAAATAATGGATTTTGGTCTGGCCGTTATCAGGGGCGAACAGAAAAAAGGAGATTCTGGAATCGTTACGGGAACTCCTTATTACATGTCTCCCGAACAGATTCAGGGAGTAAGTGCTGATCACAGAACGGATATATATTCAACCGGAGTCACTATTTTCCACCTTATTACTGGGAGAGTCCCTTTTAAGGGAGAGAATGTTTTTTACCAGCATCTTTTCGAACCGGTTCCCTCAATTAAGAAACTGGAACCGACTGTTCCCGATAAACTTGTGGAGATAGTGGAAAGATGTATGGAAAAAAAGAGAGAAGACAGGTTTCAGAGTGCTCAAGACGTTCTGAATGCTATCAAAACAATAAAAATATAGGAGTTTTAATATGGATTTTTCTTTGGATGAAGAACTTTTGCAGCTAAAAGAATTGACGCATCAGTTTGCAAAAAACGAAATGAGACCGGTTGCACCGGAATATGATGAAAAAAACGAATTTCCTTACGATGTGATGCAGAAGGCATTTGATATCGGTTACCTGACCTCAAATATTCCCATGGAATATGGAGGTATGGAATTCAATACTATGCAGAATGCTGTTGTTTGTGAAGAACTTGCATGGGGCTGCGGGGGAATGTACACTTCAATGATGGCAAATACTCTTGCTACAACTCCAATAGTTCTTTTTGGCAATGATGAACAAAAAAAGGAGTTTCTCGAACCCCTTACGAAAAAAATGTCCTTTGCCTGTTTCGGTCTGACCGAGAGAGAAGCAGGATCTGATAATTCCGCAATAAAGACCACTGCAAAAAAAGACGGAGACTTTTATATCTTAAACGGATCAAAAACTTTTATAACTAACGGGGGAATTTCCTCTTTAGGTGTAATTTTCGCTTCAACCGACAAAGACAGAGGTGCCAGAGGTCTTTCGGCATTTATAGTTCCCATGGACCTGCCGGGAGTTACGGTCGGAAAGCATGAGAATAAAATGGGACATCGTGCATCCAACACTTCAGAAATATATTTTGATGATGTTAAGGTTCCCGCTAAAAATCTTCTTAAAAGAGAAGGATTCGGTTTCATTATAGCGATGAAAACACTTGATTTTGCCAGACCGGCGGTTGGTGCCGGGGGTTTGGGGATTGCAAGAGCTGCTTATGAAGAGGCGTTGAAATATGCACAGGAAAGGGCTCAGTTTGGGAAACCTATCGCATCATTTCAATATAATGCATTTAAATTAGCCGATATGGCAACGGAGATAGATGCAGCAAGACTTCTTGTCTATAGATCTGCATGGATGCTTGACAATAAAATGAAAGCATCTAAAGAGTCTGCAATGGCAAAAGTTGTCGCAACGGATGTAGCAATGAAGGTTACAACAGAAGCGGTTCAAATTTTCGGAGGATACGGATATATGAAAGAGTACCCTGTTGAGAAGATGATGAGAGATGCAAAATTGCTGCAGATATATGAAGGAACAAACGAGATCCAAAGACATGTAATATCCCTTGAGATACTCGGATCTGTAAAAAATATCAGTTGAAAAAGTGGAAAAAAAATTTGATGCGGTAATTATAGGAGCCGGAATTGTCGGGTTATCAACAGGATATTATCTCGCCAAAAAAGGCTTGAATATAGCCGTTATTGAAAAGAATTACCCGGCGTCGGGTTCAACCGGAAGATGTATCGGCGGCATTAGAATGCAATTTTCAACAGAATCATCTATAAAACTAATGAAAGAGAGCATGTCGCTGTTTTCCGGGATGGAGAGAGAGTTCGGTTTTTCTATTGAGCTTTTCCGAGGAGGATATCTTTTCCTTGCACATTCGGAAGAAAAACTCAATGCTTTTAAATCGGTCTCAACATTGCAAAGAAGCCTCGGGCTGAATATTGAAATACTTACCCCTGAGCAATGCGAAGAGAAAATCCCGGGACTTAGCACTGAAGATCTTAAGGGCGGAGTTTTTTCACCTGATGACGGTCAAGCTTACCCTTTC
Organism: uncultured Clostridia bacterium; assembly: GCA_964633415.1. Lineage (GTDB taxonomy): Bacteria > Acidobacteriota > Aminicenantia > UBA2199 > UBA2199 > CAZNLS01. The sequence goes on from CAZWFY010000007.1 coordinate 51,380, forward strand.
AAAGTAACAAGAGGATATCTGGAGGGGATAAGAAAGATGGGTTCCAAAGTTTTTCTTTATACGGAAGTGACCGGGTTGGACATTTCAAACGGTTCTGTTAAAGGGATTAATCTTTCATCGGGGGAAAATATCAAATCGGATATAGTGGTAAATGCGGCAGGTCCCTATGCAAAAGATATCGGAAAAATGGCAGGGCTTGAGCTTCCTATCGCACCTGAAGAGCACGAAGCATTGATCACAGACAGAAATGAACATAAATTTGATCCTATGGTTGTTGACTACAGACCGGACGGATGCTATTTCCAGCAGATGGTTACAGGTCAAATAATAGGATGCTATACACCTGTTCCGAATAAACCGGGGAAAATCACACAATCATCTTCGGAATTTATTCTGGAGATGTCTAAAAGAACCCTTCGTCTTATTCCCGCACTTGAAACTTTTAATATACTTAGACACTGGGGAGGAAGTTACTCTATGACTCCTGACGGAAGTCCTATTATTGATAAAACCGGAATCAAAGGTTATTTTGTTGCCGCTGGAATGTCGGGACACGGATTTATGTTCGGACCGGCAGCAGGAAGATTTTTATCCGACATTATTGTGAATGATAAATATCCGTTCGCATGGAATGAATTCAGGATAGACAGAGACTTTTCTAGAAAAGAACTTATGAAGTGATGTGATGAAACTCAATCTTATATTTCTAATAGTTGCCTCTATCCTTGTTGTTGAATCTCTGATACTTTTTATTTCTCCATCCGGAGTAAAAAAAATGATAAGAGAGATTCTTAATATCCCCGATAAAACCATTAGAATGCTTACGGCTATCATTATTTTTATAGGAATTATAATAATCCATTTTTTAAGGAATAGAATATGCATATAAATATAGACGGAAATTTACTTACACTGGAAGAGTTTTACAATATTGTAAAAAAAAGAGCATCGGTATTTCTCTCAAAGGAAGCTGAAGAAAAAATTATCAGAGCTAGAAATACACTTGAAGATTTTATTAAAACAGGTAAAGCATACTATGGTGTTAATACCGGATTCGGAGCTCTTGCAAGTAAAAGAATAGAAAGCAAAGATCTGAAGAAGCTTCAACGAAATCTAATAAAAAGTCATACTGCGGGAGTTGGTCCACTTCTTTCCGACGAAATAGTTCGTGGAACCATTCTGCTTAGGGCAAACGTTCTTGCAAAGGGATTTTCCGGTGTGAGATTAAAAGTTGTTCAACTTCTTCTTGAACTTTTGAACAGGGATATTCTTCCTCTAATACCGTCAAAGGGATCTGTCGGTGCATCGGGAGATCTTGCACCTTTGGCACACCTCGCTACAATTCTTCTCGGAGAAGGTGAAGTAAAATATAATGGGAAAATTCAAAAAACATCAGATGTTTTCAGCGAAACCGGGTTAAAACCTCTTGAGCTTGTTGAAAAAGAGGGTTTAGCACTTATAAACGGCACACAGGTTCTTACGGCAACAGCGGTTATGAACCTTCTTGAAAGTGAATCTCTTATAAAAATTGCAGATATTGCGGGAGCATTAACCTTTGAAGCACAACTGGGAAATATTTCTCCGTTTTTTGAAGAAATTCAAAATGTCCGTCCACATACCGGTCAGTTGACAACTGCAAATAATATTATGAAGCTTGTCAGCGGTTCACCTCTATGGGAATCCCATCAGGGGAAGAGAAAAGTTCAGGATGCATATTCGATAAGATGTATTCCACAGGTTCACGGAGCAGTCAGAGACACTCTATGTTTTGTCAGAAGAACTCTTGAAACGGAAGTGAATTCCGCTACGGAAAACCCTCTGATATTTCCTGATAAAGGGACAATACTTTCAGGAGGCAATTTTCACGGAGAACCGGTTGCATTTGCAATGGACTATCTTTCCATCGCGATGACAGAGCTGGGAAATATTTCCGAGAGAAGGATTGACCGTATTATCAATCCTGCTACAAATCTGGATCTCCCTCCTTTTTTGATCAGGGACAACGGTCTTAATTCGGGATTTATGATCGCCCATGTCACAGCAACATCACTCACCTCTGAAAACCGAACATTGGCCCACCCGGCGTCCGTTGACAACATTCCCACATCCGCAAACCAGGAAGATCATGTCAGTATGGGCAATTTCGCTGCAAGAAAAGCCTCTGAGATCATATATAATGTCAAATATATACTTGCGATTGAAATACTTTCGGCACTTCAAGCACTTGATTTTTACGAATACAAAACATCTCCTGTTCTTGAAAGGATAAAGAATATCGTAAGAGAAAAAGTACCTTTTCTCGAAGAAGATGAAAGAATGGATATTCTGTTTAATGATATAGTTAAAATGATAGATGAAAAATCTTTTTCAGGAAATATCGGGTTGATGTAGGATTAAAGATGGCTGTCTTTATAAGGCTTCTCATTCGTTTTTTTCTTCCGGCACTCATTCTTTATTATTTATATAAACTCTTAATCAATAAGGAGTGGTTCTTCGAAAAAGATCGTAAAAATGCGAAAAGCAAAAAACTTCCGGTCAAAGATATGAAAAAAGATCCGGTTTGCGGAATATATATTCCGGAATCCGAAGCGAAAAAAGTCAAGAGCGGGGGTGTATACTACTATTTCTGTTCGGATAAATGCAGGAAAAAATTTATTGAATTAAAAAAATCCGCTAAAGAAGAACGCTCTGAAAAATAAGTTTAAAAGCTTTGTTTGGAAAAATAAAATAAAAAAAATATCTTGATTTATTTTACTTTACAAAACTTTTTTGTATAATTGATTTTAATTTAAATTTTAACATCAAACAGCATTTAAGGAGGAGTAAATGTCAATCGTATTAGACGGATCAGGATTAACGATCGAAAAAGTTGTAAGAATAGCAAGAAATAATGAAAAAGTTGAACTTTCTCAGGAAGCTTTGCAGAGGATTAAAACATGTAGAGCCATGCTTGAGAAGAAGATAGAGAATAAAGAAATTATGTATGGTGTCAATACCGGTATAGGTGAATTTTCAGAAGTTGTATTAGACGATGATCAGGTTCAAGATTTCCAAAAATACCTCATATATAATCATGCTGCAGGAATAGGTGATCCCGCACCGATCGAATATGTAAGAGGAGCAATGGTCGGAAGAATAAATGTTCATGCTCATGGGAATTCTGGATGTCGACCTGAAATAACAGAAACATTTGTTGAAATGCTGAATAAAGGAGTAACCCCGTATGTCTGTCAAAAGGGTTCGGTTGGAGCTTCAGGTGATCTGGCTCCCATGTCTCAGATAGCTCTTCTTCTAATGGGAGAAGGCAAAGCATATTACATGGGAGAACTTCTTGATGGAAAAGTTGCTATGGATAGAGCCGGAATAAAAATCCCGGGACTTCAGGCAAGGGATGGACTTGCTGCTATAAACGGATCAAACGTTCTTACGGCAATGTCGGCAATTTTTCTATATGATGCTATCAACTGGTTAAAACAGGCTGAAATTGCAGCATCGATGTCTCTTGAAGCCCTAAAGGCAAATATGAAACCTTACACTCCGCTCTTACATGAGGTAAGAGGCTTTAAGGGAGCTATTAAAAGTGCAAAAAATATAGGAAAACTTGTTGCAGGCGGAGATCTCGTTGAAGGAAAAATAAAGTGCAAAGTGCAGGATGCATATTCAATGAGATCCACACCCCAAGTTATCGGTACTGCCCGTGATGCATTGGATTTTGCACGTTCTCAGGTTGAAATTGAACTTAACGGCGTAGGTGATAATCCGATATTTTTCCCTGATAAAAATCTTCAGATTTCCGGTGCAAATTTCCAGGGAACACCGGTTTCGCTTCCCATGGATATGGCAGGAGCTGCGATCACAATGGTCAGTGTTATGTCGGAACGAAGAATGAATAGACTTAATCATCCTGCTCTAAATGTCGGACTTCCCGCTTTTCTAACCAAGGGAGCCGGAATGTTCTCGGGATTAATGCTAAGCCAGTATACAGCCGATATGCAGATCGTTGAACAGAGAATTCTATCAATGCCTGCTTCTATTCAATCGATCCCGGCAGCTGCCGATCAGGAAGATTTTGTCTCAATGGGAATGAATACCGCAATAAAAAACTTCCAGATACTTGACAATGCATACGGTATTTTAGGTATAGAATTAATGGCTGCGGCACAAGCTTTGGATTTCAGAGAATTCAAATTTGGTAAGGGTGTAACAAAGGCAAAAGAGATAATCAGAAAATATGTTGATTTTCTTGAAATAGACAGACCGCTATATCCCGATCATACAAGAATGAAAGAATTGGTTAAGTCATGTGAAATCTTAAATGAAGTTGAAAAAGAGATAGGAAATATCGAATAGAAAAATTATTTAAAATTTGTAAATAATTCCCGACTGAACGGTAAGATATTCGAAATTTTTATTCTGAAGCGGATAATTGTAAATTGATGATACATAGAACCCCAGATGCTTCAGTTGAAAAAATTTCAACCCGACACCTGCAAGCAGATTCCAGTATTTGCTTTCTCCAACATTGATCTCGCTATCCGATTTAACTATATTATAGCCGACTCCAAAGATAACCCCAAATTTCCACCCATTCTCCAGAGAAAGAAAATCATAATTTAACTTAACATCTGTCCTGATAAGATGAAAATAATAGTTGTCTTTTACATCAGTTTCACTTTTGGATTCAACTCTTTTAAATTCATAATTTTGATTTCCAAAATCAATTGAGACACCGGGAATAACCGATAAATTTTTTAAAATCCGAACAATTACATTTGCACTAAATCCCATTCCCATTCCATTTTTGCTCTTCTCTGTATAATTATATCCGGCTGTCCAGAATTGAGCGATGTTATTGTTGAAAAAGGATGAATTTCCGATATTGTAATTAACGTTAAAATTTACTGCTAATTCAGATGAAATAAGATAAATTGAAAAAAAAATAATAATAAAAAATATGACAAGTATTCTTTTCATCAGCTACACCTCTTTATTTAATAAGTTTGATACGCAAATGATGTTAAATTAGTTTCGGAAAGATTAATTAAAACCTTTTTTTTCAGGAAACGTAATATATAGTATTAACCAAATGAATAAATCAGGAGGAATTTCATGAAGAAAACTCTTTTAATACTATCCATAGCATTATTGCTGATAAATTTAAGCTGCAAAGTTTCAACTTCCGTAACGGATGACTTCAGGCTTCTGTCGGTTTCAGGGTATTCTCTCCAGGATTCAGGGACAAACGGAAAAACAAGTATCAACCTTTTTTTCTCCATAAAAAATACGGGTACTCATTCGGGAACTATCAAATCTTGGAATTTCCGACTAATGCATAATATTGTTACTTTGCTGGAAATTAACAACAATAATTATTCGGAATATAAACTTGAATTATCGGCATCAAAGGTAATACCTCCCGAAGGTGTTCTTGAATTTTATGCCAATACACCTTTACCCTTTAATAAAAATGCTATCGACAACAGTTCACTCCCTTTTAACAGTTATATTCCTAATTCAATAGTTGTTGAGATAACGATGATTGACGACAACGGAGAGGAATTCACTATTTCCAAAAAAGGCTCATATGTCTTTGAAAAAGGAATCCTGAACAGTGATCAGTATAACCTATTAGGATCATGGGGCTTTACAAGAACTGTAAATGGAGATACGAAAGCTAAACAGAAAATCACATTTGTCGGTACAAGAACTTCAGGAAACTTCGTCATATACAACTATACAAGCAATAAATCTGAAGCAAAGGGTTCATTCTCTGTTTCCGGGACTAAAAATATTACTCTCTATTCCTCGGACGGAACAAGATATTGGGGTGAATTTACCGATGCAAGTAAGATCAGCGGAACACTTTTAAAAGGAACATCAACCGGAACCTGGTCAGGACACAAACTTTAAAACCTATATTTAGACTTACCGATCAAATTTCTATTGCTTTTATAAAAAAACAATAATATTTTTATTTTGCACAGTTACCATCGCAATTATCGCATGAGTCACTTTTCAAATTGACAATCTTTGAAGAGAGCATCTCCTTTTCTCTTTTTACCCTGCTTCGGACTCTTTTATAATCACCAAAATAAATAGTCGTAAGCATAAATATGAAAATAAAAAAAACTATTAAAAACAATCCTAAAAGGTTAATTTTTTTCTCCTGTTTTCATTATGAAATTAACATAAAGCATCTATTTCTTCAATAATCTTCTAAAATCCGGCGTCATTTTCTCTATGAATCCCGATATATCCTTCTTTATCAATAGAACCGCCAATCCCTCTTTTACGGCAAACTTATATCCGATTTCCGGACCCATAACATCAATTGCAGTTGCAAGAGCATCTGCCATCATACAATTTTTTTCCATAACCGTTACGGAAACAAGTTTATGCCGTATCGGATAACCTGTCGAAGGATCTATCGTATGAGAATATCTCACTCCATTCTTTTCAAAATAGTTGTGATAATCTCCTGAAGTAGCCATTGAAGAATCTGATATTGAAACTACTCTTGTAATCTTCGATTCATTTCCGGGAGACTGTATTCCGAGATGCCACAACTCGCCATTTCCGTTCCTACCCCTGACACGTATCTCTCCCCCGACTTCAACCAGCCAGTTGTAAAAACCCGACTCATTTAGATATTGAGCAACTTTATCTACTCCATATCCCTTGGCGATTGCCGACAAATCACAGTATAATTCCGGGATTTTCTTTCTTAATTCCGGTGGATTTAATTTAACTTCAAGATTATGATATCCTACCCGTTTTCTTAAATTTTTAATCTCATTTAAAGACGGAATTTTCCCGGAGAAAAAATCCTTCCCAAAACCCCAGAGATTGACCAGAGGTCCGATCGTGATATCAAATTTTCCACCACTCTTTTCGCTTACCTTAATCGAAGCCAAAACAACATTAGCCGTATCTAAAGAAACTTTAAACCAGTCGGTTTTTTTATAAGAATTAAACCTTGAAATCTCCGAATCTTTTCTATATGTTGACATCTGACGATTAACTTTTTCCAAAACCGCATTGATTCCCGCATCAAGTTCATGAATTTTTTTTGCCGAATCACCGAGAAGAAGGAAATTATTTTTTACTATCTTCACTGAGAAAGTAGTTCCCATTGTGCTTCCGTTTATCAGAAGTAAATTTGATTTGTCGGAAGAATTATTACAATAAAAATTTGATAAAAGAAGAAAAAGAAGGAGGAAAATTTTCAAATATTTCATCTTCTGAATTAAAACTTAAATTATTACCCGCCAAAATCATCAAGCATAATATTTTCAGGTTCAACACCAAGATTATCCAGCATATCTATAACGGCTTTATTCATCATCGGAGGACCGCACATATAAAATTCACAATCTTCCGGATTAGGATGGTCTTTTAGATAATTCTCATAAATAACCTGATGAATAAATCCCGTGTATCCTGTCCAATTATCCTCCGGCAAAGGTTCCGACAGCCCTATATACCAATTGAAATTACTATTTTCTTTGGCAAGTTGATCAAAATCTTCAACATAAAACATCTCTCTAAAGCTTCGAGCTCCATACCAGAAAGAGATCTTTCTCTTTGTTTTAATTCTTTTTAACTGATCAAAAATATGAGATCTCATAGGAGCCATTCCCGCACCTCCGCCGATAAAAACCATCTCGGCTTCGGTCTCCTTTGCAAAAAAATCACCATACGGACCTGATATCATGACTTTATCCCCGGGTTTAAGACTAAAGATATAAGAAGACATCTGACCGGGAGGAACATTCGGCATAGACGGAGGTGGAGATGCAATTCTTACATTCAACATGATCAAACCCTTTTCAAGAGGAAAATTTGCCATTGAATAAGCACGGGAGATGGGTTCGGTAACTTTGGATTCATATCTCCAAAGATCAAATTTATCCCAGTCTGATTTATATTTATCTTCAATAATGAAATCACGATAATTAACTTTATGCTCGGGAGCATCGATCTGGATATAACCCCCTGCACGAAAATCTACATTTTCACCGGAAGGAAGTTCCAGAACAAGTTCCTTGATAAAAGTAGCAACATTTCTATTGGATCTGACAGTGCATTCCCATTTTTTCACATCAAATATTTCCGGTGGAATCTCTATTTTCATATCCTGCTTAACTGGAACCTGACATGACAATCGAACGCCTTCACGAGCTTCCCTACGGTTAACCATTGATGTTTCGGTCGGCAAAATATCACCGCCTCCTTCATGAACGGTCACTTTACACTGTCCGCAAGTACCCTGCCCACCGCAAGCAGAAGGAATATATATCTTGTTTTCGGCAAGAGTATTTAAAAGTTTATTGCCGGCAGGAACTTCAAGGCTTTTTTCGGGATCATCATTGATAATAATTTTAACATTTCCACTCGCAACTAATCTTGATTTTGCAATTAGAATTAAAATTACCAGTGCGAGAACTATAAATGTGAACATAAAAACACCAAGTAATACAATATTTAATCCGCTCATTTATTTCCTTCCTACAATTGAATTCCGGAAAACAGCATAAATGCCATTGCCATTAAACCAGCCGTTATAAAAGTAATACCCAAACCTCGAAGTCCGGCAGGAATATTACTGTATTTCATCTTCTCTCTTACTCCAGCAAGAACAACAATAGCAAGAGCCCATCCTATCCCCGACCCCATTCCGTAAACAACACTCTCCGAAAATGTATAATCTCTCTGAACCATCAGTAGAGAGCCGCCTAATATAGCACAATTAACGGTTATAAGCGGTAGAAAAATCCCAAGTGCATTGTAAAGTTTAGGTACATATTTATCCAAAACCATTTCCAGGATCTGAACCATAGCTGCGATAACACCTATATAGGTGATCAATCCAAGAAATGTGAGATCAACATGAGGCAATCCCGCCCATGCAAGAGCTCCCTCCTTTAAAACACCGTTGTATATAAGATTGTTAACCGGAACAGTGATAGTTTGCACAACTACGACTGCCACTCCAAGTCCGAATGCCGTCTCAACTTTCTTTGATACTGCAAGAAAAGTACACATTCCGAGAAAAAATGCAAGGGCCATATTTTCTATAAAAATTGACTTAATAAATAGACTTAAATAGTGTTCAAACATTTTTTATTCCTCTTCTATCTGTTCTTTTTTAATGGATCTAACGATCCAGATGAGTATTCCGATCAAAAAGAATGCACTTGCCGGCAACAGAAGCAATCCGTTTGGTACATACCACCCGCCTTCGGTATTAAGCGGCAATATGGTGTGTCCGAGGAGTTTTCCGGATCCAAGCAATTCTCTGACAAATCCCACAACAATAAGTACGAAAGAGTATCCGAGACCATTTCCTATCCCATCGAGAAAACTCATCCACGGTGGATTCTTTAAGGCATAAGCTTCGGCTCTTCCCATAATGATACAATTTGTGATTATCAATCCGACATATACCGAAAGCTGTTTTGAAACGTCAAAAAAGAATGCTCTTATGAATTGATCGGCAATTATTACGAGAGAAGCAATTATTGTCATCTCCACAATAATTCTAATACTGCTCGGAATAAAATTTCTGATCAGACTTACTGCCAGATTTGAAAAAGCAAGGACAAAAAGAACCGCTAATGACATTACAAGAGAAGTTTCAAGTTTAGAGGTAACAGCCAATGCCGAACAAATCCCCAATACTCCGAGAAGGATCGGGTTATTATTCAGTATCGGATCAAAAAGTGTTTTCTTCAAATTACCCATTGCCATTCTCCTCTATCTTATCAATCAGTTTTTTAATGTACGGTCCATATCCGCAATCTCCCCAATTTTGTCCGTCAAACCCCATCCAGAACCTTACCAGATTATTTACACCCCTTGTTGTTAAAGTCGCTCCGGAAAGACCATCAATGGTTGAATCCGATCCCGGGCTTCCCTTTATAACTTTCCCTTTTATCACTTTTATCTTGAGCTCAACACCGTTTCCGGAAATTGTAAATATTTTTTTATTTTTCCACAGTGCCTTCCATTGCGGATTATCGACTTCTCCACCAAGTCCGGGAGTCTCTTCATGTTTATAAAAAGTGAACCCTTTTATTGTTTTCATATCTTTATCAAGAGCAAGAAGACCATACATTGTCGACCATAGCCCTCTTCCGTATATCGGAAAGATCCTTCGTTCAACTTCCGATGACCCTTTTTCTCCGACGACATTGTAAACGACCATGTAATCAGGTCTTCTTTTTATTGAAGCTATATCTTTATCCGGAGGTATCAATGAACTGAATTCCTTATTCTTTGCAAGTGATTCAATGTCAAAATTTTCCGGTTTTAACTGTTCATCATCTATTTTTTTTAATATTTTTCCTGTTTTAAGTTCTACAACAACAGGTACAATCCTCTCCTTATACAATTTCATAATATCATTCCGAGCATCAATTTTTATTCCGCCTGCTATTAAAATATTCTTTAATTTATCCATCTTCTTGTTCATATCCTGAACCGGTTTCAATTTCACATAGGCCAAAGAGACAAGAATGGAAGATATCAGACATACTCCAAAAGCTACACCAATAGTTTTCTTAATTGAATCAACCGCCATTTCGGAGTAACCTCCTTTTTATATTTTTATTGATTATAATTCTATCTATTATCGGAGCAAAAACATTCGCAAACAAAATAGCAAGCATCATTCCTTCCGGAAATGCCGGATTTACAACCCTTACCATAACGACAAGAATTCCTATTAATAACCCGTAAAAGTATTTTCCCCGGCGTGTCATTGCCGCACTTACCGGATCTGTTGCCATAAAGACCATACCGAAAGCAAAACCTCCGAGAACCAGATGCCAATAAGGAGGAAGAGAGAACATCGGATTCGTAGAACTGCCTATCATATTAAAGAGTAAGGAAGTTCCTGCCATTCCGGCAAATACACTTACCATTATTCTCCACGATCCGATTCCGGTAATAATTAGTATTAAAGCCCCGATCAGTATAGCTAAAGTGGAGGTCTCTCCCATCGATCCCGGAATTGTTCCGAAAAATGCCTTACTCCATGAGATATCAGGCTGAGGAAAAACTTCAGCAAATTTTGAAAGAGGGGTTGCTTTTGTCACTCCGTCAATTGCCACCCAAACCGCATTCCCTGATATCTGAGCCGGATATGCAAAAAAAAGAAATGCTCTCCCTGCTAACGCAGGATTAACTATATTCATTCCAACACCGCCAAAAACCTCCTTTCCTATTACAATCCCAAAAGAGATTCCGAGAGCAACTTGCCACAAGGGGATATTCGGGGGGAGGATCATGGGGAAAAGAAGACTCGTCACAAGAAAACCTTCGCTTACCTCATGTCTTCTGACAATACCGAAAAGTATTTCCCAAAAAGCTCCCACTGCAAAAGATACAAAATATACAGGAAGGAAAAAAAGCATACCGATAATAATATCTGAAAAAATACCGGCTTGATCATAACCGATGCCGAGAAAACTTATTACTCCGCCCCTCCAACCGTCAAGAGCTGTTTTCCCAATCTTTGCCATCTCAATATTTGCCTGGAGACCGGTGTTGTAAAAAGCAAAAATAACAGCAGGTATGAGTGCATAAACAACCATCATCATCATTCGCTTAAGATTTAAAGCATCTCTTACAAAAGATGGATTATTTGCTACTTTTCCTGAAGTAAAAAGAAAATTATCCACGGTATCGAAAAGAGGTTCAAAAAAATGCAGTTTTCCTCCCTTTTCATAAAGTCTGGAATGTTTGTCTAAAAATTTTCTTAAAAATTTCATTATCCTTCCTTCTCAATAATTGTTAAATTTCTTCTGAGTATTTCCCCGTAATCATTTTTTGAGGCACAAACAAATGTGCATAACGAAAGATCTTCCTCGACCATTTCAAGACAACCCAGCTTTTCAGCCTCTTCAATATCTTCAATTACAATTGATCGAAGCAGGTAGGCGGGAATAACATCAAGAGGCATAACTTTCTCAAAATTACCTATGGGGATAATCGGACGATAACCCCCTTCAAGTGAAGTTGTAAAATCAAATTTCTTTTTCGGGAACAGCGATGAACCGACTATTTTTTCAACTGAAAATTTATTAAATCCCGGACTAAGCCACCCGAAAAACTTCCTCTCTTTTCCCTCTCTTAATGCTGTTATTTGCTGATGATATCTTCCCAAAAAACCAAGAGAGCCAAAACAACTTCTTCCATTCAGAATTGAACCGGAAATGATCCTGTTATCTCCTTCCTTTAATTCTCCCAAAAAAAGCTCGGAAATATCAGCACCCAATCTTGTCTTTATCAACCGCGGTTTTATTACCGAAGGACCGCTTATCGCAATAATTCTGTCTGTGAATAGAGATCCTGTTTTAAACAATTTCGCAATGGCAATTACATCCTGCAACCCGAGATACCAAACTTTTTTATTCCTTCCGACAGGATCGAGAAAGTGTATATGAGTCCCCGGAATTCCGGACGGGTGCGGTCCGAAAAATTCAACCGTCTCTAAATTATCAATATCCGGAGCAGAGATCTTACTGTTTTTTGACCTGCAAAAAAAGAGTTTACCTTCGGTCAGTTTTGAAATTATGATAAGCCCTTCTTTAAAATCCTCCTCTTGTCCTTCGATGATTTTTTCCATGGAAGGAGCTAATGGGTTTGAATCCATTGCATTAATAAAGATTGAGTGAGGATTAACAGCAGGATCAGCCACTTTGCCAAAAGGTCTTTGCCGAAAAGCCGTCCAAAGTCCGGATTCTATCAATAGAGATAAAACATCTTCTCTTTTAAGGGAAACAATCTTTTTACCGCTATATGAGTTGAATTTGACTTCATCATTATCTTCGAGTTTTATCACTATAGACTCAAAGATCCTTTTCAAACCCCTGTTTATCGATATAACTTTACCGCTGCCCGGAGATGTAAAATTAATATCGGGCATCTTTTTGTCGGTAAAGAGTACTTCCCCTTTTTTGACTTTGTCACCGGCTTTAACTTTCAGTGTCGGCTTCATCCCCGGATAATCATAACCTATGAGAGCAACCTTTGTTACATCATTTTTTTTTGAAACGACCTGATCCGGAGCTCCGCTGATAGGGATATCCAAACCATTTTTGATTTTAATAGTTCTCATTGTTTTTCATGTCCTTTTTATTTAAAAAACATAATATCATATAATTTTTTTAAAAACAATAAAAAAAACTTTGCGTATAAACCATGCAAAAGACCTATATAAAAAGCTTTTTTAACTTAAAAAAAATTTCAAAATACAATAATGTTTGAATTTCTGAAATTCATGATATTTTGATAGAATTTTCGAGTATATTACTACCAGATCTTACCGAGACGATCCAACTCTTCCTGAGCATATTTTCTAAATAAGATCTCCCACTCTCTCGACCCTTCCGGAACACTTTTTTTCTGTGACCTGACTCTCTCTTTAGCTGTATCCTCTATCTGGTTAAAAAGCCTCAACTCATCCATGATTATATGAAAAATCTTCATTCTTATATTTCCGATATCACCATTATAATCAAGTTCGTCATTGTTCTTGATAAAATCATTGATAAGTGATGCAAGATAATTCACCTTGTTTCTTGACAGTTTCAGAGTCATAGTATTATCTCCTCCTTCTCCGCCAATTTACTTTTTACCATTTTGAACATTTCGTAATAATCTATATTTGTATTTCTGATCTCATTCAATTTTTCTTTAAGAATCTCTCTTACCTTTTCATCAAGTGCATCTTCTTTCGACAATTCCGCTGTAATTATATTCTCAATCTCAAGTACGGTCTTCTCTTTATTTTCCGTAATAATAAGATTTTCAGACAGTAATTCCTTGACAATTTGAAATGCCATCTGTTCTACCTGCTGTCTGTTTAGTCTCATAGAGTTTAATATAACAGATTTTACAAACGAAATCAACTTGAAGAAAAGCAGATCAAATCGGTTTTTATTTAAAAAAACTATTTTTTGTAATACTTAATAACCTCAGGAAGTAACTTTTTCAGTCTTTTAACACGAGTTTTACTCGCCGGATGAGTAGATAAAAATTGAGGAAGTTTCGCACCTCCCAGTTTATCCATTCTCTGCCAGAATGACACTGCATCAACCGGATTATATCCTGCTCTTGCCATAAGGATAAGCCCTATATGATCAGCTTCACTCTCATGTGTTCTGCTGAACGGCAAAAGAATTCCAACCTGTGCGGCAACACCAAAGGCAAGCATCAGAAAACTTCTTGTTTGATCCGGTTTACTTTTCAAAGCGGCATCCAGAGCTATCCCTCCCAGTTGGACAAGAAGTAGTTGGCTCATCCTTTCATTACCGTGTTTTGCAATTGCATGAGCAACTTCATGTCCCAATATCACGGCAAGACCGGTCTCGTTTTTTGCAACGGGAAGAATACCCGTATATACCGCAACCTTTCCTCCGGGCATACAGAATGCATTAACGGTTTTCGGATCATCGATCAGATTAAATTCCCAATGAAAGTTTTTAAGTGCTTTAGTTAATCCCTCTTCCCTCATAAACTGTTCTGCTGCAACGGCAATTCTTCTTCCGACCCTCCTGACAATTGCAATTTTACGGGAATCATTCGACAATCTGGATTTATTTAACAGCGTTCTATAACTTTGCAAAGCCATAGTGGTCAGATTGGAAGACGGTAAAAGAGCTATTCTCTTGCGACCTGTTATAGGAACGGTAGAACATGAAGACAGTAAAAAAAGAGAAATAGTTAAGATTGAAAAGATTTTCCCCGTTTTTTTATGCATTTTTCCTCCACAAAAAATTTTTTAACAATTTAATGATATAAAAAAATGAAGAAAAAAAAAAGGGGGCATAAGCCCCCTCTAAGAATTATTTGAAAAATAGTGTTATTATTATTTATTCATTTGCGGTCTTCCTCTTTTCGATGTTCTCATTCTTTTTGACCGTCTTCTCATCATCATTCCCGCCTTTTTTTTCAGGTTTTGCACCTTTACCCTCTGTTCGGGAGTAAGGATATCTCTGAGATCAAGCATATAATTCAATCTGTTAACTTGCATTCCGGTCTTGATCTTCGCAATGCTTCTTAACATATTTTCAGCCTGTTTTCTGTTTACTTTATCGGATCTTAAATAGTTTGCAAATCTTAGCTCGGTCAATTTCAGATCGGCGGTTGTTTTAATAACCGATTCCTGAAATGACAAATTCATCTTTTCTATCTTTGCAACCTGTTCGGTATTCAAACCGATCTGATCCTTTAGTCTTATCAAAAGTTTACCGGCATAAAAATTCTTTAAAGCTATATTATTCCCAAACTGCATATGTCTCTGTAAATATGGAGCGGGAGTTGCATTTAAAATTGTTCCGGTAACCGTAACTAAGAAGACCAACAGTAATACAAATAGTAATTTTTTCATTTTAACCTCCGTTTTGTCTTTCATGGAGTAAAACAATTCACTCTGTTTTTTCTTGCAGGATTACTTTTTATTTCTTTTTTTTCTCAATGTCAGAAATATTGATATGGCATTAACCGATGCAGGAGTGGCACCCGGGATATCTAAGACTTCCCTTAAATTTTTCGGTTTTTTAACTTTAAGTTTTTCTCTTATCTCAGTTGAAAGTCCGTCTATTTTTTCATAATCCGTATTATCCGGAATTCTAATCTTTTCAAGATCCATTAATCTTGCAACATCCGACCTCTGTTTTTTTATATATCCCTCATATTTAATCTCCGCTTCAATATATGCAATATCTCTTGTATTAAGATCATCTGTTATTTTTGTATCGAACATACTTTCAATTTTTTCCAGATCCACTCCCGGTATTTTAAGCATTTGGTAAAGAGTTTGTGACTTCCCATCATATTTATTCTTCTTTTTTTTCAATGACTCTATCACATCTTTTCTTTTCCTGAATTCTTTTTCCAGTTTATTATAAGCAGCTCTGTCGATCAGACCAAATTTTACTCCGAATTTTCCCAGCCTCTCAAAAGCATTGTCCTCTCTTAATTGGAGTCTGTATTCGGCTCTTGATGTAAATAGACGATATGGCTCATCAACACCCTTATTTACCAGATCATTAACCATTACCCCCATATAAGCTTCATCTCTTCCCGGTATAAAAACCGGTTCTCCTCTCAAACTTAAAACCGCATTGATCCCGGCAAGCAATCCCTGTGCTGCAGCTTCCTCATAACCGGATGTTCCGTTTACCTGGCCCGCAAAAAAAAGATTTTCGATCTCTCTGCTTTCAAGATTGGTTTTCAATTGCCTCGGATCTATCGAATCATATTCGATTGCATAGGCAGGTCTCATAATAACAGCATGATCCAGCCCTTTTATAGATTTAAGGATCTCCTTCTGAACATCAACCGAAAGACTTGTGGATAATCCGTTCACATAAATCTCCTTATTGTTCAGCCCTTCCGGTTCAAGGTAGAAATGGTGTCTGCCGCGATGAGGAAATTTAACGATTTTATCCTCGATAGAAGGACAATATCTGGGTCCTATCCCTTCAATCTTCCCTGAATAGAGAGGGGAAAACGGAATGTTGTCCTCTATCAATTTTTTAACATCATCATTTGTATATCCCGCATAGCATACGATACTGTTTTTCACTTCAAAATCGGTAAACATCGAAAAGGGTACGGGATCTTTATCTCCGGGTTGCGGAACGAATTCGGAAAAATCAACACTATCGGCATGAACTCTCATTGGAGTTCCGGTTTTCAGCCTCAACGTTCCGAATCCTAAAGATTTTATATTTTCCGCAAGTTTAATTGAAGGAGGCTCATTGCTTCTGCCGGCATTGATTACCGTATCACCTATGTATATCTTTCCGTTTAGAAACGTTCCTGATGTAACAATAACCGAATCACAAGCTATCGAATTACCCTCAAGAAGTTTTACTCCGCAAACTCTTCCGTTTTTTATCATTATCCCCGAAACGATCGACTGATATACCGTCAGATTAGGGACATTTTCAAGAAAATTTTTCATATAATGCCGGTACATCACTTTATCATTTTGAGTTCTTGTTGCTCTGACTGCCGGTCCTTTACTTCTGTTAAGTGTCAAAAAATGAATACCAGTCCTGTCTGCCGCTCCCGGCATAACCCCCCCGAGGGCATCAATCTCTTTAACAAGATGTCCTTTGGCAATACCTCCAATCGAAGGATTACACGACATCTGTCCGATCGTTTCAAGATGAATGGTAATAAGTGTTGTATCCGTACCCATTTTAGCAGCTGCAACTGCAGCTTCTATTCCCGCATGACCCGCTCCGATAACAATAATTTTCATTTGCCTATACAAAAACCGGAAAATATCCCGTTAAGAATATCATCATCAGTAACTTTGCCTAAAAGTTTTCCAATGATCAAAAGTGCTTCTCTTATCTCTTCGGCAACAATTTCCGGATTAACTTCTGTTTTATTCATATCCACATTTTTTCTAATAGTTTGCAAAACTATGTTTAATTTTGATAAAAGATCTTTCTGTCTTAAATTAATCGACAGAGCAATATCACCCGTATTCGTTATCTTAAACCTATCTTTTATTAACGTAAAGACAGTTTCAATATTTTTATTCTTCAACACAGAGACAGGAATGATCTCTTCGCTATTAAAAAACACCGATATCTCTTTAACTGACTTTGCTTTGGAAAGATCAGTTTTATTAAGAACAATGATATGTTCCTTTTTTTTAATTAATTTGTACAATTCAATATCATTTTCATCAATTCCCGTTTCGGCATCGAGAATAAAAACAACCATATCAGATTCATCGATAATATCTTTTCCCCTCTCAATTCCATCCTTTTCAATTTCATTTGAGCTGTTGCTGTTCAGTCCGGCTACATCTATTAACTCTAAAGGAATTCCGTCCGGATAGATCTTCTCTCGTATAAAATCTCTTGTAGTTCCCGGTTCGGAAGAAGTTATCGATCTGTCCTCCAAAAGGAGACGATTAAAAAGAGATGATTTTCCTACATTAACCTTACCGACAATCACTATTTTTCGGCCTTTATCGAAAAGCTCATTCATTCGGCGGTTGGAAATTATCTTTTCAAGATATTCGGATGAGGTTTTTAGATTTTCCGAAAATTCAATATATCCGAGATTCTGATCTTCCTGAAACTCAAGTATAGTTTCTATCTTTATTCCGGCTTGAACAAGATTCTCCTTTATATCATAAAGAAATTCAGAAAAAATCCCATCTAAGTTACCAAATTTCATTTCAGCATAATAACCGGAATTTGCATTTATAAGTTCATTGACAGACTCGGCCTGAATAAGGTCCATTTTACCGTTCTTAAAAGCTCTGTATGTAAATTCTCCCGGCATCGCCTGCCTTGCTCCGTTTTTTATGATCAGCTCCAAAACCCTTTCTATTAAAAACGGATTGGAATGGATTGATATCTCGGCAAGATCTTCTCCCGTATAAGACATTGGGGATTTAAAAAGTGTCCAGAGACACTCCTCTATTCTTTTTTCCCCTTCAATTATATATGAGTGAAAAGCTTTGGCATGAATCGGCTTTTTCGGATATTTTTCAATTATTCGGCTGAGAATTTTTTTTGTCTCGGCTCCGGATACTCTTATCACTGCAATTCCTCCTCTTCCGGGAGGAGTGGAAAGAGCGGCAACCGTATCCCGGTCCATTACTTCTTTCTTATAGTTATTGTCTTTAGAAATCCGTTGCCCTCACTTAAAGATTCGAGATCGGAATATTTGTTTATGATCATATGAACAACTCTTCTTTCGAACGGATTCATCTCTCTTAAACTCATAGGTCTTCCGGCTTTCCGTATATTCTTTGCATACTGGTGTGCCATTCTGCTTAACTCTTTTTCCTTCTTTTTCCTGAAATTTTCACTTTCACAAAATATTTTTTTCCCCACAGTATCAGAGAAAAGCCGATTTAAAAGATATTGGATCGCATTAAGAAGGTTCCCGTTCTTATATAAAAGAAGTTTATAGTCTTCCCCGGAAAAATTAACGGAGACAAACCCCTTCCCCTGTGTGAGCGAAAAATCCAACTCAAGTTTCATCATTTCTATAAGTTTTTTTATAAAATCGGATAACTCCTTATCATTATTCTCATCAATCGGCCATGCAACTATATGAATCTCTTTCTGCTTATGTCCGAAATATTTTGTCTTCTCCGTATTTATCTCATACCTAAGCATCTCTTCTTCAACATTAAACTCTTCAGCAGCAAGAATTAAAGCCTCCCGCAAAGAAAAAGATTGGAATTCTTTTTTCATCTTACTTCCCTCTCTTTTTCTTTTTAAGAATTTTACGCATTTTATCCTCTTCCTTCTTCTTTGCAAATATTTTTTTATTAATAATATATTGTTGCCCTATCTGAAGGAGATTTGACATAAACCAGTATAAGTTTAATCCCGATGAAAAATTCATAAAGAGAAAGACCATAACAACCGGCATTATATATGTCATTTTTTTTTGTGAACTGTCTGCACTCGTGGGAGACATTTTTGTAACAATTATCTGAGTTACACCCATAAGTATCGGAAGTACATAGACAGGATCCTTTAACGAAAGATCTTTGATCCATAATATCCAGGGTTCATGTCTTATATTTATAGAAGTCTGAAGAAGTCTGAAGAGTCCGAAGAAAACCGGCATCTGAAGCAGAAGAGGAAGACAACCGCCGGCGGGATTGACCTTCTCTGTTTTATAAAGAGCCATAGTTTCGGCATTCATACGCTTCCGTTGTTCCGGATCTTTAAGATTTTTATATTTTTTCTTTATTGCTTTTATCTTTGGTTGAAGTGTCTGCATCTTTGCCATTGAGACACTCGACGAATATGTTAACGGGAAAAGAATCACTTTTATTACAAGAGTTAATAAAATCAGTGCCCAGCCGTAGTTTGGGATTGATTTATGGATTGCAAGAAGACCCTTTAACATTAGCTTTGCAATTACTCCGAAAATACTCCATCCGTAATCAATAACTTTATTAGCTTCGGGGAATCTGTTCTCAATTTTTGCAAGCTCTTCCTCATCTTTGGGGCCCATATAAATATCCGATGGATTTGTAAAAGTTATATACGAATATGATTTAACTCCGCCTTTTTTCCCTTTTTTGCTGACTGTAAAATATTTCACCTCGGCTTCACGATCTCTGTTCCTGATCATTGTTGCAAAATATTGTCTCTCATAAGCTATCCAGCTAAAGAAGCCGTTCATTATTCCCCTTGCAAGTCCTATTGATTCATTTACTTTTTTCCCCTTGACCTTAAAAAGATTAACCTCCTGAACTTTATTTCCGTCAAATCCTTTCAAAATAAGTGTTCTTTCCGGAGTTCTGACAGGGAGTATATTATTTGCAAGATCCGGACCGAACATTACAGGAAAATCAAGCTTCTTACCATCTTTGATAAAAGTTATCTGAACATCAATAATATAACTATTATTATTAAGTACAAATCTTTTTTTTACGAGAACATTTTTTGCAGGATCCGCAAATTCAAACTCAATGATCTTTCCGGAATTCCCTTCCACCTTTATATTGGTTATTTCTCCGAGATTGTAATGAAATCTTTTCTTGTTAATCTCCTTTATATAATCTTCTCCCTCAAATGTTGAAAAATAGAAAGGAAGATAGATATCATCTCCGAATTTATCGAAAACTTTTGAAGAAATTAAATCAAGCTGATTCTTTTTATCATCTTTATATTTTTTTAATATAAACGATTTCAGTCCTGCTCCGATATTTGTAAAAACCGCTCTGTATAGATTTGTCTCAACGACAATATCTCTTGATGTCGAGTCCGAAATTGCAGTTGTAACTTTTTCAAGTTTAGGTTCTTTAACCTCTTCAACCTTTTTCTTTTTTGCAAAAATTTCAGAAAGACTTTGGTCGGAAGCAATGTTCTCTGTCTCTGCAGGTTCGGATTTTTTCCGACTCTCGGTTCCCATTTGCCGAGCAGCTTCATTTGCAATATTTTTCCCGGGTTGAATCTGTGGTTTCGGCATGAAAAAATATTTATATAACGCAATAACTATAATAGACAATGCAATAGCAAGAATTAATTTTTTTGTTTCCATTTTTTTATCACCTCGAATTTTTCCGGCACGGGATCATCACCGCCCGGATGTAAAGGATGGCATTTAAGGATTCTTTTTGTCCCAAGAAATATTCCCTTTAAAACACCGAACTTTTCTATTGACTCCATTGTATATACCGAACATGTCGGTTGAAATCTGCAATTATTCCCGAGTAGCGGGGAAATAAATTTTTTGTAGCCCCTAATCAGGAGTAGAATACCTTTTTTTAGCATCGTTATCTATTTTATCTATTAATCCGGAGAAAATTTTTTCTATCAAATGAAATTTATCTTTCCCGAATTTTTTTTTCATTGATATCCAGATATCATAACTCTCTTCCAAACGTAAGTTGTTTTTCATAAAAAGTTCACGCATTACTCTTTTAATATAATTACGCTCAACCGATTTTCCTATTTTCCTGTTTACGGATACTGCAAATCTGTTATAGGGTAAACCGTTCTTAATATTGTATAAAAAAAAAATTCCGTTTTAATCCTCTTGGCTCTTCTCAGCATGAATACAAAATCGCTGCTACTGCTTATACGCTGATGTGACGACAGACCGGGCATACGTAATAGTATTAAACAGAGAGTCTCTTTCTTCCTTTTCTTCTCCGGCTGTTAATAACCGCTCTTCCGGCTTTTGTCGACATTCTGACTCGAAAACCATGAGTCTTACTTCTTTTTCTATTATTTGGCTGATAAGTTCTTTTCACCGATAACTCCTCTCAATCATGAATATTAAGTGATAATATATTAAAAAAAAGAGGTTTTGTCAAGAAATCAGACAATGAATAATCCTATTTTGTTTTCAAACATATAAATTTTACAAAAATAAACTTAAAATATAGCTTAAAATCTCCCCTTCCTTTCCCTCACAATAATATCTTCCTTATACAATTTAAATTTATCAAAACTCCGAGTGTAAAACTTTTTATATACTGATTAAAAAACAATTATCTTATTAGATTTAATTACTAAATTATTTTTATGAAACCTTTTTTTCATTTTACATTTAAAGAGTATATTAACAAAGTTTTGGATTTTATCGTCTGCCAAAATCATTTTACCTTTAATTTCAAAAACATCACCAAAGTTTTCTATATCATTTTTAGAGTATTTTTTTGTAAAAACAAAAAGTACATCTTTCCTATTCCTAATTGAATAAATGTACTTCCCATCGGGACAGGACAAACAGGGACTTTTCCCATTCATAATAATAATTATTGAGTGTAAGGAATCTGTCTTTAATAAATTTGGAATTGGAGAAAGCTTTAATCTTAAGTAAGGGGATATTGTGATTAAAAAAGAAATAAAAAAAAGCAATGATATAATAATAACCGATATAGAATACTTTCTGTTTTTAATCGGTCTCTCCGGCATATCCATAACTATTTCCATTTATATTGCTGAAACAGAAAAAGAACTTAGCTTTCCCCTTAATTTCCTGCACATCAAATGTACTATAATAGAATTTATCAGCTTGCACTTTATATTCCTTTACCAACTTCCACTTTTCTTTATCAATAACCTTAATAATTAACGTTTCTTTCAATGGTGGCACATATTTTTTTCTGTTAATTAAATAATCATTCGGATAGTATTCTTCCAAACTTAAAAGATAAATGTTTTTTTCACCAACAACTATATTTCCAAGAATATTCAACCCTGTAAAAAAACTTCTGCTTTTCTTTTTTTCAGTTCCGGTTTCGAGCAACTCTTTGTTGATGTTTAATAACCTTTTTCTATTACTTCCAATGAACTGAAGGTAGCTTTTTTCTCCCTTTTTTTCACCTTTGGAGTTAAATCTTATTACTTGTCCATACAACTTGCTAAAATATAATAAATCGTTACCATCATTTCTAAGAAAACCTTTATAAATCCAAAAAGTGTTTTTTCTGTTATCTTTTTTTATTTTCACAAAAAAAGAACCGAACGAATTGATTTTTTTACCGTCTTTACCAAACCGATGAATTAATTTTTGAGATTTAAAATCAGGATTTAAGGTATATATCATATTTTTATTTAAGGTCATATCATGAATCATTCCGAATATTCTGAATTTACTTTGAAATGCTCCCGAATAAGAGAAAAAGGAAATTGCATTACTATCTTGTATCACTATTTGCTTATCAGAAAAAAAAATAAGAAACGGAGAAATCAAATCACCGGGTCCCTGTCCGAATTTTCCAATACTAATATTATATTTTAGAGTATCACGATTAATCGTATAAGAATATAGAACACTTCTAACATTATCCAAAACATAAAGAATATTTCCCTTTACTCTTAATCCGGACGGAATTTTATACAGATATTTACTATCAATCAAAACAAGTTCCTTTAACTCCAAAGTCTCTTTTTTTATTCTCCCCTGAATATTTAAAAACTGCGAAAAAACCATTAAAAAAACAATTAACTTTACACACTTTTTTTTCATAAATTATCTCCTTGATAATATTAACCGTTAATTATCACCACACTGAAAATGTTCCCCCGGACCATCACAATCAATGAGTGTACAGAATACATTTCCTCTCGGTCTTTGCATGCAATCATGAGATCCGGAACATTGCGGAAAGGAATTACAAGTCCATCCCTGTTCCGAAGCAAATATATTTTGTCCTATTGTTATATAAACTACAGCAATAAACATAAAACTAATAAAAATAGTAATAATTATTTTAATTTTTTTCATTTAACTCCTCCTTTAATTTTTTGATTTTTAATAAATTTTTTATTATCAAGAATCTTCACTAA